>NZ_CP033078.1:0-725362 GCF_003716875.1 Vibrio zhugei
GTGTCGTCTTCGCTTTGGTTGCAATGTCTGCAACAGCTTCAAGAAGAGCTATCAGCAACAGAATTCAGTATGTGGGTTCGTCCGCTTCAAGCGGAGCTTAATGACAATACTCTCACTTTGTTTGCGCCGAACCGCTTTGTGCTCGATTGGGTACGCGATAAGTATCTTCATCATATTAATCGTCTGCTGCAAGAGCATTGCGGGCACGATATCCCGAACTTGCGTTTTGAAGTCGGGAGTCGTCCGATTGAGGCGCCCAAACCTGCGCCTACTCGCTCACCTGCGGATGTAGCGGCCGAGTCTTCGGCTCCCGCCCAGCTCGCTCGTCGTCAACCTGTTCATAAAACGTGGGAAGATGATGAAGAAGCGATGGAAAGTATTCGCCATCGTTCGAATGTCAATCCGAAGCATAAGTTTAACAACTTTGTTGAAGGTAAATCGAACCAATTGGGCTTAGCTGCAGCTCGGCAAGTGTCGGACAATCCAGGCAGCGCATACAACCCCTTGTTTTTATACGGTGGCACCGGGTTAGGTAAAACTCACTTATTGCATGCCGTCGGGAATGCGATTGTGGATAATAATCCCAATGCAAAAGTGGTGTACATGCATTCTGAGCGTTTCGTTCAGGATATGGTTAAAGCGCTACAGAATAACGCCATTGAACAATTCAAACGTTATTATCGCAGTGTCGATGCCTTGCTGATTGATGATATCCAATTTTTTGCCAACAAAGAGCGCTCTCAAGAAGAGTTTTTTCATACCTTCAATGCCTTATTAGAAGGTAACCAACAAATTATCTTAACGTCTGACCGTTATCCGAAAGAGATTAATGGGGTTGAAGATCGCCTTAAATCGCGCTTTGGTTGGGGGTTGACGGTGGCGATCGAGCCGCCTGAATTAGAAACGCGCGTGGCGATCTTGATGAAGAAAGCCGAAGCGCATCAAATTCACTTAGCCGATGAAGTAGCTTTTTTCATTGCGAAACGACTGCGTTCGAATGTTCGTGAGTTAGAAGGGGCACTCAATCGCGTGATTGCGAATGCGAACTTTACCGGACGGCCGATTACCATCGATTTCGTGCGTGAAGCATTACGTGATTTACTGGCTTTGCAAGAGAAGCTCGTCACCATTGATAATATTCAAAAGACCGTCGCGGAATACTATAAAATTAAGGTCGCCGATTTGTTATCGAAACGACGTTCTCGTTCCGTGGCACGTCCTCGTCAGTTAGCCATGGCATTAGCCAAGGAACTGACCAATCATAGCTTGCCAGAGATTGGTGATGCCTTTGGTGGTCGCGACCACACCACGGTGTTGCACGCTTGCCGTAAGATTGAACAATTACGAGAAGAGAGCCATGATATCAAAGAAGATTATTCTAACTTGATCCGAACGCTTTCTTCTTAGGATCGCGCTATTATTTGCGTAGATATATTCCATCGTTTAAGAGTTAACTATGAAATTTACCATTGAACGTAGCCACTTAATTAAGTCTCTACAACAAGTGTCAGGCTCATTAGGAGGCCGGGCAACGTTACCTATATTGAGTAATCTATTACTGAAAGTAGAAGATAACCAATTGTTGATGACCGCGACCGATCTCGAAGTGGAATTGGTGAGTCGTGTAACGCTTGAAGGTGAATTCGAAGCGGGTGCGGTGACGGTTCCAGCTCGCAAGTTTCTCGATATTTGTCGTGGTTTGCCCGATTCTGCGATCATTACGGTGCGTTTAGAGAGTGAGCGAGTCCATTTGCAATCGGGACGTAGCCGTTTCTCATTAGCCACCTTGCCAGCAGAAGATTTTCCCAATATTGAAGATTGGCAAAGCGATGTTGAATTGGTTGTCAATCAAGGCGACTTGCGTGGTTTGATTGAAAAAACACAGTTTTCCATGGCCACACAGGATGTCCGTTATTACCTTAATGGTATGCTGTTTGAAGTGGACGACAAGGTGTTACGTTCCGTCGCCACCGATGGTCACCGCATGGCGGTGTCAACGATGCCGCTGGAGGCTGACATTGCCGCGACGCAATTAATTGTGCCGCGCAAAGGGATTTTGGAATTGGTTAAACTCTTGGATGCGCCAGAGCAGCCCGTCACCTTGCAAATTGGACACGCGAACATTCGTGCAGAAGTGAATAATTTTATCTTCACATCTAAGCTTGTTGATGGCCGTTTCCCTGATTATCGCCGAGTATTGCCACAAAACACCAACAAGGTCTTGCAAGCAGGCTGTGATGAGTTACGTCAGTCTTTTTCCCGCGCTGCAATTCTATCGAATGAGAAGTTTCGTGGCGTTCGAGTCAATATGACTGGAACTGAAATGCGGATTACGGCGAACAACCCAGAACAAGAAGAAGCGGAAGAAATTCTCGATGTGACCTTTGAAGGTGACGATATTGAGATTGGCTTTAATGTCAGTTATGTCTTGGATGTGCTCAATACCCTGCGCTGTCAGAATGTTCGCATATCGATGTCGGATGCCAACGCCAGTACGTTAATTGAAAATGTCGATGACAGCAGCGCAATGTATGTTGTTATGCCGATTCGCCTTTAATATGTTTAGCGCGGTTGTCGAGTAATGCCTCTCACTCGTCTTGTTGTCCAGCAGTTTCGAAATATTAAAGCCTGTGATATCGAATTATCGGCAGGCTTTAACTTTCTTATTGGCCCGAATGGGAGTGGCAAAACCAGCCTCCTTGAAGCCATTTATTTATTAGGTCACGGCCGATCATTTAAGAGTAATTTGACCGGTCGAGTCATCCAAAATAATACGCATGAACTGTTTGTTCATGGCCGTTTTTTGAACTCGGATCAATTTGAGTTACCCATTGGCATTAATAAGCAGCGTGATGGCTCAACAGAGGTTAAAATAGGCGGTCAATCTGGACAAAAAATTGCGCAATTAGCGAATGTTTTACCGCTACAGTTAATTCATCCCGAAGGGTTTGATTTATTAACGGACGGCCCGAAACAACGACGTGCGTTCATAGATTGGGGGGTCTTTCATTCGGAACCTGCATTTTATGATGCTTGGGGGCGATTCAAGCGCCTGAACAAGCAGCGTAACGCACTGTTAAAAACCGCCACTCATTATCGCGAGTTAAGTTATTGGGATGAAGAGTTGGCACGTTTAGCTGACAATATTGACGTGTGGCGCCGTCAATATGTAGAACAGATTTCATCGGTCGCACAAACCTTGTGTCAGGTGTTTCTTCCCGAGTTTGATATTGATTTAAAATATTATCGAGGTTGGGACAAGGACACACCGTATCGTGAACTTCTTGAAAAGAGTTTTGAGCGCGATCAATTGTTGGGTTACACATTTAGTGGACCTAATAAAGCCGATTTAAAAATTAAAGTCGGTGGGACGCCTGTTGAAGATGTCCTATCTCGAGGTCAGTTGAAGTTGATGGTCTGTGCGTTAAGGGTAGCGCAGGGACAACACCTAACCGAACTGACGGGAAAGCAATGCATTTATCTAATTGATGACTTTGCTTCCGAATTAGATAGCCAACGTCGTGAGCGTCTTGCGGACTGCTTTAAATCGACGGGGGCTCAAGTATTTGTAAGCTCTATTACGCAAAACCAAGTTGCCGACATGATTGAATCAAATAGCAAGATGTTTCATGTGGAACATGGCACAATAGAGCAAGGATAAAATAGTGAGAGAGTAACTCATGTCGAATAATTACGATTCATCGAGTATTAAGGTACTGAAGGGTCTGGATGCGGTACGTAAGCGTCCAGGGATGTACATCGGCGACACCGATGATGGCACCGGTCTGCACCACATGGTTTTTGAGGTGGTGGATAACTCAATAGATGAAGCGTTAGCGGGTTACTGTAAAGATATCGTCGTAACTATCCATGAAGATAACTCTGTGTCTGTCAGCGATGACGGTCGTGGTATCCCAACTGAGATGCACGAAGAAGAACAGATGTCTGCGGCTGAAGTAATCATGACTGTACTGCACGCAGGTGGTAAGTTTGATGATAACTCTTATAAAGTCTCTGGTGGTTTGCACGGTGTCGGTGTTTCCGTGGTTAACGCTTTATCGGAAAAAGTAACGCTAACCATTCATCGCAATGGAAAAATTAATAGCCAAACCTATCATCACGGTATTCCTGACAAACCATTAGAAGTTGTTGGTGATACGGAACGTTCCGGTACAACGATTCGTTTTTGGCCAAGTGCTGAAACGTTCACCAATATTGAATTCCAATATGAAATTTTGGCGAAACGCCTACGTGAACTCTCATTTTTGAACTCTGGTGTTTCCATCCACTTGCGTGATGAACGTGAAAAAGACAAACAAAACCACTACAAATATGAAGGTGGTATTCGTGCGTTTGTGACTCACTTAAACCGCAATAAAACGCCGATTCATGCCAAAGTTTTCCACTTTGATATGGAACGCGACGATGGCATCGTCGTGGAAGTCGCCATGCAATGGAATGACTCTTTCCAAGAAAGCATTTTCTGTTTTACTAACAACATTCCTCAGCGCGATGGTGGTACCCACCTAGCGGGTTTCCGCTCAGCTTTAACTCGAACTCTGAATTCTTATATGGATAAAGAGGGGTACAGTAAAAAAGCGAAAACTGCGACGTCCGGCGATGATGCGCGTGAAGGTTTGACAGCGGTAATTTCGGTAAAAGTGCCAGATCCTAAGTTCTCCAGCCAAACCAAAGATAAATTGGTGTCTTCTGAAGTGAAGTCTGCCGTTGAATCGGCAATGGGTGAAAAACTGTCTGAGTACCTGGCAGAACATCCCACTGAATCCAAAGTGATTTGTTCTAAAATCATCGATGCCGCTCGTGCGCGTGATGCCGCTCGTAAAGCTCGCGAAATGACACGTCGTAAAGGCGCATTAGATTTGGCTGGCCTACCAGGTAAACTGGCCGACTGTCAGGAAAAAGATCCTACCCGCTCTGAATTATACATTGTGGAAGGGGACTCGGCTGGTGGTTCTGCCAAGCAAGGCCGAGATCGTCGTAACCAAGCTATCTTACCGTTGAAAGGTAAGATCTTGAACGTTGAAAAAGCCCGTTTTGATAAAATGCTGTCTTCACAAGAAGTGGCAACGCTGATCACCGCGCTAGGCTGTGGTATCGGTCGCGATGAGTACAACCCAGATAAGCTGCGTTACCATAACATCATCATTATGACCGATGCGGACGTCGATGGTGCGCACATTCGTACGCTACTGTTGACGTTCTTCTATCGTCAAATGCCAGAGTTGATCGAGCGAGGCTACATTTATATTGCTCAACCACCGCTTTATAAAGTGAAAAAAGGCAAGCAAGAGCAGTACATCAAAGATGAAGATGCGATGACGCAATACCAAATCTCGTTAGCGTTGGATGGCGCGTCTTTACATGTGAATGCCGATGCGCCTGCGATGGCGGGTGCGCCATTAGAGAAACTCGTTCAAGAATATAATGAAGTGGTGAAACTGACTCAACGTATGAGCCGTCGTTACCCACATACTCTTGTGTATGAGTTTGCCTATGTGCCTCGTTTGACCGAAGAAATGCGTCAAACTGAAGCTGGAGTGGCGGCGTGGGCTGAACAATTAACCACTCAGCTCAATGGCAAAGCGATTGGTATTAGCCAATATCACTTTGAAGTTGAACATGATGAAGCGAACCAATGCTACGTGCCACGAATTAAAGTTCGTACCAACGGTGTGCTTCATGAATATCTGCTGAGTGTCGATCTATTAAATTCACGTGAATACTCGAAAATCGCCGATCTGTCTGAAGAGCTAGATAACTTGCTTGAAGAAGGGGCGTATGTAAAACGTGGCGAGCGGACATTAAGCGTCAATAGCTTCGCTGAAGCGATTGATTGGTTGATGAAAGAATCCCGCCGTGGTTTAGCGATTTCTCGATATAAAGGTCTTGGGGAAATGAACCCAGAGCAACTTTGGGAAACCACCATGGACCCTGAAACTCGTCGTATGATGCAGGTGACCATTGAAGATGCTGTGGGTGCGGATGAACTGTTTACCACACTTATGGGTGATCAAGTTGAACCGCGTCGTGCATTCATCGAGAACAATGCCTTGAAAGTGGCCAACCTTGACGTCTAACGTTGCATTGTTGCGGTAAGCTCGATTTAAGCCACTCTTCGGAGTGGCTTTTTATTGGGCGCTATGTTTATGGTATCCGCGGTTGGCTGCCTTCTTCTGACTCACCGTTTAAATGATTATATTGTATATCGACTTTACTGACTTTTTTATATAGAATAAAAAAACAGTAAAAATAAATATATATTCAATCGGAATAAACGTAATGAAAAAGTTGAGTTGGTTGTTTTTAGGGTTATCTTTATTTTCATCCGCGAGTATGGCAACTTCCCAAGATTCGATTCGCTTTGGTGTTGAGGCAAGCTTTGCGCCTTTCGAATATAAAAAACCCGATGGTTCGTTAACGGGGTTTGAGATCGATCTCGGTAATGCATTATGTAAAGAAATGCATAAAAAGTGCGTGTGGGTTCAGTCTAATTTTGATGGCCTTATCCCAAGCCTTAACGTCAATAAAATTGATGCGGTTTTCTCTGCATTAGGCGTCACGGACAAGCGTCGCAAACAAGTGACCTTTACCAATGCCGTATGGACTGGCTATTCTTCCATGCTCAGCCGTACTCAAGCGCATTTAAAACCTACCGCGGAGTCCTTACAGGGAAAAGTGGTCGGTGTTCAACAAGGCACCATGCAAGAGCATTACGTGCGTGAGCGCTTTGCAAAACATGGAGTTGAGGTACGAACTTACCAAGATCAAGACCAAGTTTATGCTGACTTAGTCAATGGACGTATTGATGCCTCATTCCAAGATATGATTCAAGCACAATTTACCTTTATCGAGGCAGGAAAGAATCGCGGGTTTTCTAACCAACAGGTGTCAGACGTATTGCTACCTGCCGATTCAGCGATTGCTGTGAAAAAAAGCAATACCAAACTTGCGGCGCAATTGAATCAGGCATTACAAGCCTTGCATGACAATGGCACCTATGACCGTATTCAGTCTCACTACTTTGGTGATTTGAAGCTTTATCATAAATAATTCAATCGATATAACCAAAGCAGATTGTTCGAAGAGCAGTCTGCTTTTTTATGTGTAGAGGTTAGCCATGCAACGTCAGCAAACTCCGTTATTATCACCGACACTCGGTACACAGCGTTACTTAGAGAGCTTTCATTTCGGCCTTGCTGGACAGGGAAAGAAAATCTACATCCAAGCGTCATTGCATGCCGATGAAATTCCAGGGATGTTAGTCAGTTGGAAACTGAAGCAACAGCTTACTCAACTAGAGCAAGCCGGCCGCTTGCAAGGAGAAGTGGTGTTAGTTCCTATCGCGAATCCTATTGGTCAAAACCAGCATTTAATGGATGTGCATTTGGGACGCTATCACTTAGAAACCGGGCAGAACTTTAACCGTCATTATTTTGATACGTTTGCCGAGGTGAAAGCGATCGTTGAGCCGCAATTGAATGAGGATCTTGCACACAATCAGAGCGTGATACGTGACGCAATGCGGCAGAGCCTTGCGACGTGGCAGCCAACCACTGAACTTGGCTCATTGCAAAAAAGCTTACAACAACTGAGTTGCGACGCGGATGTCATGTTGGATCTACATTGTGACTTTGAAGCGGCATTGCATTTATACAGCACCTATTATTCATGGCAAGGTATTGAGCCACTGGCGCGCTTATTAGGCTCTCAAGCCAATTTGTTAGCGAATGAAACGGGCGGAGCACCATTTGATTGCAGTGTTGATATGGTCTGGCAACGCTTGACGGAGTGTTTTGGTGATGTGGTTCCGCAAGGGTGTATTGCTGCGACCGTGGAATTAAGAGGTCAAGCGAATGTGACGCATCAAGAGAGCTCTGCCATTCTGCGCTACCTCGAATGGCTGGGTGTCATTGCCGCTGATGGACAAGCGTCCTGTTTGCCCGAAGGGACGGCACCAAGCAGTGATTTGGGCGCGGTAGAAATGGTATCGACGCCTTGTGCTGGCATATTAGTGCATCATGTCAGCCCGGGCGATTGGATTGAAGCGGGAGACGTTTTCGCGGAGGTGATTGATCCTCTCAGTGATCGCGTCGAAGCG
The DNA here is from genome assembly GCF_003716875.1 of Vibrio zhugei. NCBI lineage: Bacteria > Pseudomonadati > Pseudomonadota > Gammaproteobacteria > Vibrionales > Vibrionaceae > Vibrio > Vibrio zhugei. The sequence goes on from NZ_CP033078.1 coordinate 8,120, forward strand.
ATTCGAGCCGTGCAATCGGGTTATGTGTATTCGAGAAACGGACGGCGCATTGCCACCGCGGGGATGTTGATCGGGAATGTTGCCGGTAGTGCGGTGATTCGCTCTGGTTATTTGCTCGCTCCCTAAATCGGTAGCGGTGGTTTTTTAAGCAAAAAAGAAAAAATTCATTTTTTTCCCTTGAAAGTGGGTTGGCTGCCCTTATATATAGTTGTGAAGAGGATGCCGATAGGGCCTCTGGAAACGGATTCGATAGATTGCTCATGAGAGGGTTTATCGCCGTTATATACAACTCGTAAATGGCCTCATGTCTAACGAATGAGATGCCATCCCCAAGATAAAGTTGGGGCTATTGCTTAAGAAACAAGAGGATAGTTATTATGCGAACACTAGATTTTACTCCTTTATACCGTAATGCCATTGGTTTTGATCGTCTGTTGAACCTAATGGAGACAGGGACCGCGAAAAATACTCAGGGCGGTTACCCTCCATACAACATCGAACAGAAAGAAGAAAACCAATACCGTATCACCATGGCGGTTGCTGGGTTCTCTGAAGAGAATTTAGATATTACTCAGCAAGAAACCACATTGATTGTGCGTGGTGAACGTAACGTTGAGGAAGGCAAAAACTATGTCTACCAAGGCATCGCTGAACGCGATTTCGAGCGTAAATTCCAATTAGCGGATTACGTTAAAGTCACTGGCGCAGTGATGGAAAACGGCTTACTGCACATTGATTTGGAACGCGAAGTTCCTGAAGCGAATCAGCCGCGTAAAATTGCCATTAACGGTAAATCCTTACTAGAAAGTGAAGAGTAAGGTTCATCATTTAACATGATGTAAAGTAGTAAAAGAGCGCCAATTGGCGCTCTTATTATTTTATACGTGAGGTAAACCGTTCCCCTCTTGATAGGCTTGGTTGACCTCTTCGGCAATAATACGAATGCCTTCTTTCATCTGCACTTCATCTTGAACGTAATTCATGCGCAAACATTGATGGGCATGCGACCATTCTTCTTTTTGTCCAATAAAGAAATACTCACCTGGAACAATCAAGACACCACGCGCTTTAAGGCGTTGATATAACGCCATGGTCGTGATGGGCAGTTCATCAAACCACAGCCATAAGAAAATCGCCCCTTCCGGTTTATGGATCCGAAAACGCGGGTCGGGAATGGCTTGTTGTAACATTTCGACGGTTTGGAGTGATTTCTGATAATAGAACGGCTTAATGATGGTTTCGCTCAGATGCAGCAGGTCGTTCTTTTCAAGCATACGTAATGCGAAGGCGGGGCCCATGCTACCTGGTGCCAAATTGATGATCCCATTCATGTTCGTTAACGCTTGCGTGATTTCTTCACTCGCGATAGTAATCCCACAGCGTAATCCCGGTAAACCTAACTTTGATAGGCTCATACACAGAATGGTATTGTCGTTCCAAAACGGCTCGACGTCTTCAAAAATGATATTAGGAAACGGCAGTCCGTATGCATTATCAAGGATTAACGGAATATTGTTATCACGTGCGAGTTGGTCTAATTTGTGGATTTCCTCATCAGTCAGGACGTTACCCGTAGGATTGGTTGGACGGGAAGCACAGATCGCAGCCACTGAATCATCAATGTGTAATTGTTCAAAATCAACGTGATATTTAAACAGACCATTATCTAAGTATTCGATGTCTGGATGGTAAGAAACGAAAATATCGTCATCAATGCCAGCATCGCCGTAGCCAATGTATTCAGGTGCTAACGGTAAAAGAATTTTCTTATGGGAGCCATCCGGCTGGTGGCCCGCAAACAGGTTAAATAGTGAAAAAAAGCCACTCTGACTCCCGTTCGAGAGACTGATATTGTTGGCGGTAATATTCCATCCATAGCGTGCTTTTAAGACGGTGGCTAATTGTTCAATGAACGCATTCTTGCCTTGAGGACCGTCATAGTTAGTCATGCCTGCGATCAGACTGCCATCTTGGAGCATCTCTTCGCATGTGGTGTGAAAGTAGGACAGCATGTCAGGAATCGCGGCCGGATTTCCTCCACCCAGCATAATAGCACCGGGTGTTCTAAGCCCATCATTGAGGTCGCCCATTAGTTGGGTGATCCCTGAGTTGCGGTTAAATTTCTCGCCAAATGTTGAAAATGTCATTCTATAAATACCTGATTGTCGTATTTGCTTATTGTTATAGGATGGGAACGCACCATCGAGTTAGTATGAGTGACCATACCGGATTGAAATACTTGCGCAACGAAAAATTGTTGGTTCAAAAAAAAGACCCAACGTAGAACGTTAGGTCTTTCAATCACAACAATCAGCGCATTATGCGGATTTTTGTAGTAATGAAATATCGGCTATCTGCAAGAATAAGTTACGCAAAAGGCTCAACATAGTCAGACGGTTTTTCTGTAACGCTGGGTCATCAGCCATCACCATGACATTGTCGAAGAACGCATCAACAGGGGCGCGCAAAGCGGCCAATTGAGTCAATGCTTCTTGATAGTTACCGGTTGCAAACGCAGGCTCAAGAGCCTCACTCATTACCGATACGGCTTCAGCCAGTGCTTTCTCTTCCGTTTCTTGTAATAACGAGAGATCGATGTCGTCAGCCAATTCGCCATCAAATTTCGCTAAGATGTTACCCACCCGCTTGTTGGCTGCTGCCAAGGCTTCGGCTTCTTCCAGACCGCGGAAGTACGACACGGCTTTGACGCGCTGGTCGAAATCAGTCGGTTTGGTTGGCGTACGCGCTAACACCGCTTGGATGCTATCGACGCTAAAGCCTTCATCTTGATACCAAGCACGGAAACGACCGAGCATGAAATCGAGTACGTCTGATTCCACTTTATCGTTGGTCAGTTTGTCACCCAGCAGTGATTTTGCTTTGGAAATCAGATCCACTAAATCAAGATCATAGCCGTATTCGACAATGATACGGAGTACACCGAGTGAGGCACGACGTAGGGCAAAGGGATCGGAACCTTTTGGTGCTTGACCAATGCCAAAGATGCCTACGATCGTGTCGAGTTTATCGGCCATGGCCACGGCGGCAGATACACCGTCACTCGGTAGTTGGTCACCCGCATAACGAGGCATGTATTGCTCGTTTAGTGCGACAGCAACGACGTCGTCTTCGCCATCGTGACGAGCATAGTGCATACCCATGACACCTTGAGTATCGGTAAACTCAAATACCATCGAGGTCATTAGGTCGCATTTTGCCAGTAAGCCCGCTCGTTTTGCGAGATCAACATCGGCACCGAGCTTGTCGGCAATATAGCCCGCTAATTCAGTGATACGATCGGTTTTATCTTTGATTGTGCCCAGTTTTTTCTGGAAAATCGCTTTTTCCAACATAGGTAGACGATCAATCAGTTTTTCTTTACGATCGGTATTGAAGAAGAACTCCGCATCAGCCAGACGAGGGCGAACTACTTTTTCATTCCCTTCGATAACAAAACGCGGCTCTTTTGATTCAATGTTGGAGACAAAGATAAAGTTGGGCAGTAGCGTGTTGTCATCACTGTATACAGGGAAGTACTTTTGGTCGCCTTTCATGGTGTAGACCAAGGCTTCAGCAGGGACATCGAGGAACTTCTCATCAAAGGTCGCAGTTAAGACCACTGGCCATTCAACAAGTCCTGTGACTTCTTCGACTAAGTCGTCTTCCAGATCGGCACGCCCACCTAATTTGATGGCGGCGGCTTGCGCATCGGCAATAATCGTGGCTTTACGTGCATCATAGTCGGCAATGACTTTACCACGCTCTTCAAGGATTTGCGGATACTGCTGCGCTGAGTCGATGGTAAATTCAGACTCACCCATGAAGCGGTGTCCACGCAGGGTACGCGCAGATTTTACGCCAAGGATTTCACCTTCAATGAGCGTGTCATCACTCAGAATCGTCAGGGTTTTTACTGGGCGAATAAACTGAGTGTCTTCGTTACCCCAGCGCATCGGTTTGGCTATTGGTAAGTGAGCTAATGCACGCTCAATCAGGCCGACAATGATGTCTTGAGTCGGTTGACCTTTGACTTCTTGCTTGTGCAGAAGCCATTCGCCTTTATCCGTTTTGACGCGATCAGCTTGCTCAACGGTAATGCCGTTGCCGCGAGCCCAGCCTTGTGCGGCTTTGGTTGCGTTACCGTCTTCGTCGAACGCAACTTTGACCGCTGGCCCGCGTTTCTCAATCACTTTATCCGGTTGAGACGCGGCAAGTTCGGTAATTTTGAGAGCTAAGCGACGAGGTGTTGCATACCATTTAATGCCGTTTTGGCTGATATCTGCTTGCTGTAGCTCAGATTCCATGTTGCTTGCAAAGGCTTCAGCCAATGTGCGTAACTGGGTTGGTGGTAGCTCTTCGGTTCCGAGCTCGATTAAAAATTCTTGTGCCATAATTCCTTTCTGCCCCTTATGCCTGATTCGAGTTTTTACACATTGGGAAACCAAGCGCTTCACGAGATGCGTAATACGCTTCTGCGACGGCTTTGGTAAGGTCGCGAATACGTAGAATGTAGCGTTGACGTTCGGTGACAGAAATCGCTTTACGTGCATCTAACAAGTTAAACGCATGACCGGCTTTTAGGATGCGCTCGTAGGCTGGCAGTGGCAGTGGAGTGTCTAGCGCCACAAGCTGCTGACATTCTTTTTCACATTGATCGAAGAAGGTGAATAGAAAATCGACATCGGCATGTTCGAAGTTATACGTTGACTGTTCCACTTCATTTTGGTGGAAAATATCACCGTAAGTCACTTTGCCTAAAGGTCCGTCAGTCCAAACAAGATCATAAACCGAGTCCACGCCCTGAATATACATAGCAAGACGCTCAATACCGTAAGTGATTTCACCGGTCACAGGTTTACATTCAAGGCCGCCGACTTGTTGGAAGTAGGTGAACTGAGTCACTTCCATGCCGTTTAGCCAAACTTCCCAGCCCAGACCCCAAGCGCCTAAGGTTGGGTTTTCCCAGTTATCTTCGACGAAACGAATGTCGTGGACTTGTGGATCAACGCCTAATACCTGTAATGAGCCTAAGTACAACTCTTGAATGTTGTCTGGTGAAGGCTTAATTACAACTTGAAATTGGTAGTAGTGTTGAAGACGGTTAGGGTTTTCACCATAACGACCGTCAGTCGGACGACGAGAGGGTTGAACGTAAGCGGTTGCCATTGGCTCAGGACCAATCGCACGCAAGCATGTCATTGGGTGAGATGTACCTGCACCGACTTCCATATCTAACGGTTGTACAATGGTGCAGCCTTGTTGGGCCCAATAATCCTGCAGCGCGAGGATCATTCCCTGAAAGGTTTTGATATCGTATTTTTGCATAGTCAGGTTCGCGCGAATCTTATGTTTGAAATGAATAAAAATAGTCTTCAAGTATACCGAGATCTTGCACGACAAAGTAGGGGTAATCTTGTTTAATTCTTGGGCAATGAGCATAAGTGCGCGTCATGCTCGTGCATAAATACCGACATTACGCGTGAATGACGTATTTTCACCACTTTTCAACTTGTAGTTTTTTTAGTGGAACGATATTATTCAGCCGTCTTTGGGGAGTAGCTTACTCAATCGATTTTGAGATTGAGTTCGTTCGTCAACATAATCGCTGCCCATCAGCGTGGCGTTCGAGGCTTGGTGCCCACCAAGTTTAGCAAGACCTTAGACAAACATCACAAACCAGGGGTGGGGAGTGAGTTTGTCTATGGTTCTTAATAATAAATCCCTGCCTCCAATGAGTATGTCGTGAGTGTTTTAGTTATTTCTTTAACCACTGTTGCCTTGGCAGAAATTGGTGACCGTACCCAGCTATTGTCTTTGCTGCTTGCCAGCCGTTATCGTCGTCCTGTTCCAATTATTCTCGCTATTTTATCAGCGACATTACTCAATCATGCTTTAGCCGCGTGGTTAGGCGTGGTTGTCGCCGACTATTTAACCCCTGAAGTCTTAAAGTGGGTGGTGGTGGTCAGTTTCTTAAGCATGGCGATTTGGGTATTGATTCCCGATAAACTGGATGAAGAGGAAGCGATCTCTGGACGTGGTCCGTTTGTGGCGAGCTTTATTGCCTTTTTTATTGCCGAAATCGGTGACAAAACGCAAATCGCCACGTCGATTCTAGGTGCGCACTATAGTCACCAACTGATGTGGGTCATTATTGGTACCACCATTGGTATGCTGTTGGCGAATGTGCCAGTGGTCTTGATTGGTAAATTATCGGCAAACCGTTTACCGCTAGGAATCATCCGTAAAGTGACTGCTTTGGTATTTGTTGGTTTGGCGGCGATTTCTGCCTTTTACTAACGGGTCGACGGCGGGGAATTTGATGTCAATATTCGTGTTAGATCACCGTACCTTCGCCTCTGTGACTGCTATGCTTGAGCAAGGTAAAGCCATGTGGTGAGGGAAGACTATGTTAACGCGCTACACATCAATGACCGCCAAGAGCCAAAGCTATTTGTTTACGTTTGGGTTGCTGCTGACCTTTTTAGGGATGACCCTAACCGATTTGTGGATGCCAATGGTGGTTGGGGCGTTTATCTTGACGGGATTAGCGGTTGAATCTTGGATTCGTGTCGCGCATTTGATTCCGATGCACGACGAAATTCGCACCTTACGCCAAGAAATCCAACAACTGCGTCATGAAAGCCGCGACCATTTCGATCAATAATAAATCGCTGTTATTCGATAGGGAGTCGTGACTCCCTATCCAACTTATGCCAAGCCTTTTTGAATCAAATAGAAATAAGGTGACGTGTCGGTTTGCGCGTCCAACAGTGTGTGATCCATAAACCGACAAAAGCTCGGGATATCTCGGGTGGTGGATGGGTCGTCTGCTTTTACCAGCAGCGTATCGCCGTCTTGCATATTACGGATGGTTTTGCGAACCATCATTACCGGTTCTGGGCAACGTAGGCCTTCAGCGTCTAATGTCTTGGTTGCTTCTGCGTTGGATAAACTCATGGGTAACCTACTGGAATAATCGTTAAGGCGGTTGATGATACTCGTGAAGGAAAAATATTCAATATGGAAGGGGCGCAGTATTCATGCTGACGGCGGTGAAAGGCTGACTATAAGGGCAACGTGGATAAAAAACGCCCCAAGCCAGAAGGGTTGGGGCGTTTGACGTTTAACAAGGCTTATTTAGACAAGAAGAAGCGATAAGAAGGGTTATTCGTTTCATCATGGTATTGATATCCAAGCTCGGCTAAATGCGCAGCAAAGCGTGATAAATCACTGTCATTTAATTCAATGCCACATAATACACGGCCATAGTCGGCGCCGTGGTTGCGGTAATTGAATAAGCTGATATTCCAGTGGGTACCGAGTGTGGTTAAAAATTTCAATAGCGCACCAGGATACTCAGGGAATTCAAAACTGTAGAGACGCTCTTGCAGTGGTTTGGATGGCTTGCCACCAATCATATAACGCACGTGCAGTTTGGCCATTTCATCATCGGAAAGATCTTGCACCGGATACCCGGCCTCACGAAGATCCGCGATGATACCAGCGAGTTCTTCTTCACCGCCCATCAGGCGAACACCCACAAAAATATTGGCCAGTTGGTCATCACTATAACGGTAGTTAAACTCGGTGACTGCTCGACCACGTATCACTTCGCAAAAGTTGAAAAAGGCACCGGGCTGTTCTGGAATCGTTACGGCTAACAAACCTTCACGTTTTTCACCCAGTTCACAACGTTCCGATACATAGCGTAATCCATGGAAATTGGTATTGGCACCAGACAAAATGGTCGCTAGGTTCTTATCTGAGAGTTGCTGCTGCGCCGCATACTTTTTCAATCCAGCTAAGGCTACCGCGCCCGACGGTTCGGCGATCGCACGCGTGTCTTCAAAGATATCTTTGACGGCGGCACAAATTTCATCACTGGAGACGCTAATATGGCCATCCAGATGCTCTTGGCACAGGCGGAAGGTTTCATCGCCAATGCGTTTCACGGCGACCCCTTCTGCAAATAAGCTGACCTGCTCGAGTACTACTGGCTCTCCTGCATCTAATGCGGCTTTCAAACAAGAAGAATCTTCAGGCTCTACGGCGATCACTTTGATTTCTGGCATCAGTTGTTTGATTAATACCGCGATGCCCGCGGCTAGGCCACCGCCACCGACCGGCACAAAAATGTAGTCGAGGTGACTGTTTTGCTGTAACAGCTCCAAGCCAATCGTGCCTTGTCCAGCAATGACAAGCGGATGATCAAATGGTGGCACAAACGTATAGTTGTGCAGCGCGGCTAAACGCTCGGCTTCGGCTTTTGCTTCATCGAAGTTATTGCCATGTAACACCACGTTGCCACCAAACCCACGCACGGCTGAGACTTTAATATCCGGCGTCGTTTTTGGCATCACAATCGTGGTGAGAATATTCAGTTTTTTCCCCGATAACGCCATGCCTTGAGCGTGGTTGCCCGCAGAGGCGGTAATTACGCCGGCCTCTTGCTGTTCTTTCGACAGAGATGACACCATGTTGTAAGCGCCACGTAATTTGAAAGAATGCACGGGTTGACGGTCTTCACGCTTGATTTGAATATGATTGCCCAAACGCTCTGAGAGGTTCGTCATTGTTTGAAGTGGCGTCACATGCGCGACTTCATAGACGGGGGCTTTGATGATATGGCGCAGATACTCTGCGCCACTAAGTTGCTCCATGCTCATGACCTTATCCTTAGTCTTCCAGTTTCGCTTTATCGCGAACGGCACCTTTGTCTGCACTGGTCGCCATGCTGGCGTAGGCTTTCAAAGCAAAGGAGACTTCGCGCTCGCGAGAGACGGGTTTCCAGCCTAATTGATCTTGAGCACGACGGCGTGACTCAAGTTCTGCATCAGAGATATTGAGCTCAATGGTTCGGTTTGGAATATCGATAGAGATCATATCGCCATTGTTGACCAAACCAATCGCTCCGCCGTTCGCGGCTTCTGGAGACGCGTGGCCAATCGACAAACCGGAGGTCCCGCCAGAGAAGCGACCATCGGTCAATAATGCGCAGTCCTTATCTAAGCCCATCGATTTTAGGTAAGTGGTCGGGTAGAGCATTTCTTGCATGCCCGGACCGCCTTTAGGTCCTTCATAGCGAATGATGACGACATCACCCGCTTTGACTTTCCCACCTAAAATACCTTCAACCGCATCATCTTGGCTTTCAAAAACCACGGCAGGCCCTTTGAAGGTTAGGATACTTTCATCGACCCCCGCGGTTTTTACTATGCAGCCATTGAGAGCGATATTGCCCTGCAATACGGCAAGACCGCCGTCTTGACTGAAGGCACTGGCGCGTTCACGAATACAGCCATTTTGACGATCGTCATCTAGCGTATCCCAGCGGCAATCTTGTGAGAAAGCTTGGGTGGTACGAATGCCGGCAGGCCCAGCGCGGAAGAAGTTTTTCACTTCGGCTGAGTCGGTTTGCATGATGTCATACTGCGCCAACTGCTCTTTCATTGACAGATTTAAAATGGTTCGGGTGTCTTCGGCAATCAGACTTGCGCGTTGCAATTCGCCTAAAATGCCCATCACGCCACCAGCGCGATGCACATCTTCCATGTGATACTTTTGCGTTGAGGGGGCGACCTTGCACAAATGTGGAATTTGACGAGATAGGCGATCGATGTCGTCCATATCGAAGTCGATTTCACCTTCTTGCGCTGCGGCGAGTAGGTGCAGAACCGTATTGGTTGAGCCGCCCATCGCAATATCAAGCGCCATGGCATTTTCAAAGGCATCTTTAGAGGCGATATTGCGTGGTAGCGCGGTCGCATCATCCTGTTCGTAATAGCGTTTAGTCAGTTCCACAATGCGATGACCTGCATTGATGAACAACTGCTCTCGGTCTTTGTGGGTGGCGAGCATGGAACCATTACCCGGCTGAGCAAGCCCTAGTGCTTCGGTTAGGCAGTTCATCGAGTTGGCAGTAAACATGCCCGAACAAGAGCCACATGTTGGGCAGGCTGAGCGTTCGACTTGTTCACTTTGTTCGTCTGAGACTTTCGGATCCGCGCCTTGTTTCATTGCATCGACCAAATCCAGTTTAATGATTTGATCCGACAGCTTGGTTTTGCCCGCTTCCATTGGGCCACCAGAAACGAAAATCGTCGGTACGTTTAAGCGCATGGAGGCCATGAGCATTCCGGGAGTGATTTTGTCACAGTTGGAAATACACACCATGGCATCCGCGCAGTGTGCGTTGACCATATACTCGACGGAATCGGCAATCAATTCACGAGAAGGCAGCGAATAGAGCATGCCCCCGTGTCCCATCGCGATACCATCATCGACTGCGATCGTGTTGAATTCTTTCGCGATCCCACCCGCTTCTTCGATTTGCTTCGCCACTAATTGACCGATGTCTTTTAAGTGAACGTGGCCCGGTACAAATTGCGTGAACGAGTTAACCACAGCAATGATCGGTTTGCCGAAATCATTGTCTTTCACGCCAGTGGCACGCCATAGAGCGCGTGCCCCTGCCATATTGCGGCCATGAGTGGTGGTTGCTGAACGATACTTAGGCATAATAGTCCCTTATTTTTCCTGTGGATTGATGAAGTCTAACCAACCCCATTTATCTTCTGTTGTCCCATCAAATAAGCCAAAGAACGCTTTTTGCATGGCTTGGGTGATTGGCCCACATTTGCCTTCACCAATCGAGATACGGTCAACGCTGCGCACAGGAACAATTTCTGCGGCGGTTCCGGTTAGGAAAATCTCATCCGCTAAGTACAAGGTTTCACGTGAAATGTTGGCTTCACGAACTTCATAACCTTGGTCTTTGGCCAATACCATGATGCTGTCACGAGTAATGCCGGGTAAAATTGAGCTCGACAGTGGCGGGGTGTAGATGACCCCATTTTGCACGACAAAGATATTCTCGCCAGACCCTTCAGAAATATAGCCATCGACATTGAGTGAAATGCCTTCATCGTAGCCGTGACGACGAGCTTCACTACCGATAAGTAGTGATGATAAGTAGTTACCACCCGCTTTTGCTGCGGTTGGGATGGTATTTTGAGCCATACGGCTCCAGCTGGATACCATCGCATCGATACCATTTTCTAACGCTTCTTCACCAAGATAAGCTCCCCAAGGGAACGCGGCAATGATGAGATCCAGATCGGAACCTTCAGGAGGGCAGACACCTAGGCCCACATTGCCCATGAAAGCAAGCGGACGGATATACGCGTCATTGAGTTTGTTGGCACGTAAGGTTTCACGTGTCGCTTCCATGATCTCTTCTTGTGAATAGGGAATAGGGAAACGATAAATCTTTGCTGAGTTAATTAAGCGCTGCGCATGTTCAGGGTGGCGAAAAATTGCTGGCCCTTTATGCGTGTTGTAGCAACGTACACCTTCAAAGACGGATGTGCCGTAATGCAAGGCATGAGAAAGCACGTGAACGGTCGCGTTTTCCCATAATGTCATTTCGCCATTGAACCAGATGTATTCTGCAGTTTGCGTTGTCATGTTTGCCTTCCTTAAGCGCTAATTCTTTGTTGTAAGTTATTGTTTGGGAGTTCATCAAGGCTGATTTCTGTCACATCAACGGTCATGACATCCCAAAGTTTTTCTATTTGATTGGTGAGTGTGGTAATGGGTCTGTCGCTATCGACAATGACTTCCACACTGGCGATTTTACTCGCATGGTTTTGGGTTCCCGCGACTTGTCGAACGATGAAACCTCGGTGACGAACAATACGTAGTACACGTTCTAGTAGAACGGGTTTGTCATCGGCTTTGATGTCAATTAGATATCTTTGCATTATCCCTTCTCCTAGGTGTTTTCTAACATATCGCTGTTTGAAGCGCCGGGTGGCACTAAAGGCCACACATTTTCTTCTTCATCGATATCGACGTGCAATAAATAGGCAGTTTTACTGGCCAACATTTCTCGCAGTGCGGGTTCCACTTCTGACTTTTTGGAAATTGTTTTACCAGGAATATCAAAGGCCTTAGCTAGCATGACAAAGTCAGGGTTGTCATCTAGGATGGTTTCACTATGGCGACCATCAAAGAACAAGGATTGCCATTGTCGGACCATGCCAAGACGCTGATTGTTTAACAGTACCATTTTTACCGGAATTTGACGGCGTTTTAATGTCCCTAATTCTTGGACATTCATCATAAACGAACCGTCGCCAGAGATCAGAACGGATTGATCGTTGGGACGCGCCACCGCAGCGCCCAAAGCCGCGGGTAAACCAAATCCCATGGTGCCAAGGCCTGCGGATGAAATGAAGTTTTGAGGGTCACGTGGCTGAATGTGCTGGGCGGCCCACATTTGGTGTTGACCGACATCGGTAGAGACGATGGTCGATTCTGGCATCATATCGGACAATTGCTTTAAAAGCAGCGGAGCATAAATCGGTTCACCGGGGTGATCGTAACGCCATTTGTATTCATTGCGTAATACTTGGCTATGTTGCTGCCATGCGCTGATATCACAAGCGAGTGACAGTTGAGGCAAGATGACATTGATATCGCCACGCAAAGCCGCATTAGCTTGACGTAATTTGTTAAACTCTGCCGCATCAATATCGATATGAATGACTTTTGCTTCAGGAGCAAAGGTTTCTAATTTACCCGTGACTCGGTCATCAAAGCGTGCCCCTACGACGATTAATAAGTCACATTCTTGTACGATGAGGTTGGCCGCTTTGGTGCCATGCATGCCGAGCATGCCTAAGTAATGAGGATCATGACGTTCAACCGTCCCCAGTCCTTTTAGCGTACTGACCGATGGCATTGGATTGGCATTGAGAAACTGACGTACACTCTCGGTCGCTTTGGCCAGCTGTACACCACCGCCAACATACAATACCGGACGTTCACTGGCCGCCATCATCGATTGAGCTTGTGCGAGTTGAGCAACATCGGCAATCGGCATAGCGGGAGGAGTAAAGCGAGGGAAGGTATCGCTGTCGGTATGGGCTAACTGAACATCTTTGGCAATATCGACCAGTACCGGGCCTGGGCGACCACTGACTGCGACTTGAAAGGCTTCCATGAGCGTGTCGGCAAGATCGGCAATATCGGTGACTAGATAGCTGTGTTTGGTACAAGAAAGGGACATTCCAATCACATCCATTTCTTGGAATGCGTCGGTGCCGATATGAGAGCTTGCGACCTGACCGGTAATCGCAACGAGAGGAACGGAATCGAGCATGGCATCGGCAAGGCCTGTCACCAAATTGGTGGCTCCCGGTCCGGAGGTTGCCATACAAACGGCGACGTCTTGGCTTGCTCTAGCCTTGCCTATCGCGGCGATGGCTGCACCTTGCTCGTGCCGGCATAAGATATGATCGACACCGCCATCATACAAGGCATCATAGATGGGCATGATGGCCCCGCCAGGATAACCAAATACGGTATCAATGCCTTGCTCTTTTAAAGCGGCAACAACTAACTCAGCACCTGTCATTGTAGCCTCCTTGGCAACCGCTTTTTCCGTCGCTTTTTACTCTGTTGTGTTTGCACATCATGTGCGTCTCCCGTTCTTCCAGTTAAGTCTGATTAAAGAAAAATCAGATTGAGGACTGTCTGTCTATTTTTGTTATAAAAAAACCCCCGAACTTTTCAGTGCGGGGGTTCTTAGAATTCGGTACGTTACCTTGCGCTCACGAGCCCCCGCGCGGTGCCAATAATGACCACGAGTACTAGGCGAATAATAGAAAAGTTGTGAGCGTTTTTAATCATTATATGCTTTCTTATGGTTGGTTTTTTAGTCAGCAATTCCTGTACCTCTAGTGTTATCATAAAAAATGGCACGCTGACAAGGAAAAACTGATTCTTTTTTATATTTTCTAGTATTGATAGCGTATGTATAACCATTACGATTCATTGAATAAGTATGTATCTACAGCCTGAATGGTTTTGAAACGCATACCCATAATGTGCCAGTCGTCTGCAACGTTATATTAGTGGCCTGTCGGGGGAAGCACGGCGATAAACTGTCGACTCACATGCGGTTACTCCTCCTTTTTTCATACTTTCCTTCCGTTATTCTCCTGTATAACCATTACGATCAACCGAGAAAGTATTGCCGCGGTTGATGATGATGACTTTGAGCCAAAGGATAATCAGTATGGGGTTAGCGATAATACACAGTCGAGCCAGTGTGGGAGTGGAAGCGCCGGTTGTAACGGTAGAAGTGCATATCAGCAGCGGTATGCCCGCTTTTACCTTGGTTGGATTACCAGAAACCACGGTGAAAGAGTCACGGGATAGAGTACGCAGTGCGATTTTGAATTCAGAATTTGAATTTCCGGCCAAGCGTATTACAATTAACTTTATTATTACAGGGAAAAATTGCTTTTATTAGATGCTAATAAAGAGGGGATTTTCGAAAGAGAAGACTTACCAACCATCAGAGTAAACTTAATAGTCTTAATTAAACACGTTTATGCACTGGGAAACCCATCAGAGCTGTGCAACTAAAATTTCAGACATTCTGAGGAATGGGAGTAGTAAAAAGCTCTAGATCACATTTTTATCTTGGATGTTATGAATTAGGTATATATACAGATAGATTTATATATCAATGACTAGTTGAACCTTTAAAAGGTATGTAATAATGCATTAGTTTACATTACGCTGACAATTTCCAGCACAAACTGACCATTTTAATTTGGAGAAAAGCTATGAAGCGCCTTTGGCTTACTGCCCCATTAATTTTATCTTTAACTGGGTGTGGTGAAAGTGATATTGATATCGTCAAAAATGGAGTTATGGATTTTAATAAAACCATAACAATAGGCAATGCGTTAGATAATTGGAAAAGCTGCGAAAGTAGTAAGTGGGATTCATTTCAAACAGATAACGGTATCAAAGTTGTTGAGTTTTCGTGTAAGCATAAAATATCTTCGTTTATGGATAAAATGAAAGAACTATCTTCGGAGCGAGATCGTAACAGCGGTGCTTTAGACGTTACCACCAACACGCAGACTTTCCAGTTTACACTTAATCAAGATAGCACATTTCAAATTGACAATGTTCAAGTAAAAAACACTTGGGCTGATGGAACTTCTTTTGAGGACTCGCAAAGACCTGTTCAATCCCTTCAAGTTGCATATGCAAATGAACTTAACTTTGATGCATCTATCTTAAATAAAACCACTGCCGCACAAATGGCTTATGTATTTGCAGGGATTAAGGCTAGAGCAAACTAGATAAGAAAATGATTTCATATTGGAAAAATACAAAAGAAGTTTACTTTGATGATGGACTGACATTAATCATAGGCTGGTACGATCATAAGCATATGCATAATGGAGGATATAAATCTTTAGGTATTCATTGGGAGACATATCCTAAATCTCGAGGTATTTTGAGTCCTTGTGTTATACCTGAAGATACAAGAGACTCTATGCTATCTGGTCTTCTACATAAAGCTATTATGGAAGGAGATACCAGTAAAATTGAAAACTTGACTTTAGCTATTAAGTTCTTTTGCTAATTAATCCAATGTAACTGACTTGAGTTGGTTACATTGGACTGCTAAACATTACTCTCACGCCAAAATGGTTTGCAATAAAAACCTTTATTTAAAAAAATAATTCAAGTTTCTTATAGGCTAGACAATTTTTAATGGAAATGGTGAATATATTTCAATTAAAAATCGCTATAATTTAAAATCCAAAGCCCAATCATAAATCACCCCTTATAAAAGCCCTTTTTAAAGATATGAAATTATTTATTAAACAGTAGTATTTTAATATTTGTATATTTCAATCCATTTGATAAATAAGACGTTATATATAAAAAGTCGGGTTTCACATTTGACAAATAAAAATAGTATGTTAAATAATAATTCAAGGGTTATAAAAGCCCTTTTTAAACTAATAAGGTAAGGAGCAAATATATGAATATATATAGACATAACGCAATCATAAAAGTTTTTAGACAAGACGGAAATCCAACAGAACAACAGATCATCGATCAAGCAATAAAACATCCACGTCTAAACGATTTTATTATGAATTTATATCAAGGGAAACCTTTTGATATCAGTGATTTAGTATCATTTGACGAAGTAAATTATGGCTATGCAATTTGGACATTGACCAATATTTACCCAAATGAAATTTTTTACCAACAAATTTTGGCGGTTCAAAATGATTAATTTTGATTATACGGTGATAAATGAGTCAAAAAGTTCAAATTTAGACAAAATAAAAGGGTTGTATAACGAAAAATTACAACTTTTAAATAAGTTATTGGAGGAGTTCAATAATAATAAAAATAACCCAAATTTTGACTTTCAAGAACATTATTCAAATAATTACGCCTCTCATTTTGCTTCTATTGGTGGAAAGATTAGCGGTTGCGTTCGTAATTATAAAAATATTTTAATGTTAAGTATTTTAGAATATTTAAAAAATGAATATGAAAATAGTATTGGTTATTTTACATTAACAATGTATGAAGGTCTTTCAAAAGTTTTATTTGATATTTCGCCAACAATGAAAGGATTATTAACATTATTAAATAAGAATAATCTAAATTCTAAATTACAAAACAAAAAGAAAAAATTTGGTTTTCATATTTCAAAAATGAAATTTGATAAGGTTTTGGAAAAAGAAGTAATAGAAGAAGTCAAAAGTTTTTTTGAAATTCAATATAGCGATTTTTTAAAAGAACGAAAAAAGTTAAGAAATGATTTAATTTCAAAAGAAAATGAAATTAAGATTTTTTTAAAGGATAATAAAAATAATGGGGAGTAAATTCTCCTCATAAATCAATGGTTAGGAAAGGGCTTTTTTAACCCATATATCATGGGTTGGTATATATAAAAAAAGACATCAATTTGATTAATAATATATTAGTGGTAATTTATTAATATGAGACATTTGAAAAAATGGCTTGTAATAAAAAACCCTTTATAGGTTATAAGCCATTTTCTGCAAGCAGTAAAAGTGTCTCATAAACTAGTCGGGTAAACTTTTAAAAATTTTAATCAAAAATAAGGAAAAGCGTATGCAAATATCGACAGCATTATTTAAAGGCAAAAGATTAAAATGCCTTGAAAAAAATAAATTAAGAAACTTACTAAATCATTACTTCCGTAATTACAAACCTGAAACAGAACAATACAAAAAAGATTTCTTTCCAGAAGAATCAAAAAATAATTTACTAATCAATTCTGATTTTTCTTTTACCGAGAAAAATGAAAATTGGTTTAGTAAACCAAAAGATGAAACTAAAACAAATGTAGAAATTCACACAGAGAACATTTTCAAAACTTCCCAAGAAGTTTTTGAAAAGTTGAAAGATATTTCTGATGAAAATAATAAAGACTTACTTTCAACAAAGGAACGTGAGGCAATTATTAAATCAATAACCTATTTGTCAAAAATTAATATTGATAAATTAACAGATGAAGAATTGAAGTTTTCAAAATTAAAAGAACAAGCAATTATTTTTAAAAGTGCAAAAGAAAAAAAATATACTAATTTTGATAATGACTTAATAAAAGAAGCTTATGATTTTTATTCTAATCCACCAAAAGAGATAAAAATATCTTCACTATCTGCAAAAAGAAAAAACTTTGAAAAGCTTTTAAAGCTTGCAGAAATGGGAAAAAACAAAAGCCGAAATGAAGCGGCAAACGTCAAATCTATCTTTTGTGAAGATGTGCTATTTAAGCTGCCTAGACACAACGACAAAGCCATTCAAGACGATCATATGATTGAGATTATGCAGGCTTGGGAAGAGCAGCATTTCAGCGATTACGGCATCATTTGCGGGGTTCTACATAAAGACGAACGAACACGAAAAGGCAAACCAACTGATGACCATATTCACATTTTAAGATCTGGTTTAAGCAGAAAAACAAACCGTTTTGATTTACCTGATTATAGTTTTCAACTAGGTTTAAAAATGGCAAGAAAGCAGGGTAAAGAGTTTAAATATGATGGTCAAAAATGGAGTAAGGCAGGTGAAATATTAAGAGAATTATCAGGCGAAGCAATTCAAGAAGAATTTTATAAACACGCAAACAAAATTTTAGAAAAATATAATTATGATTTTAGACTTGGAATAAAAGAAAGAACAGAAGAAGAAAAGCAATTGAGAGAAAAAATCAAAGCAGAAGCTGATCTTCCTAAATCAAAACGAAGCCATAATTTATATACCTATTTTCAAGAGGAGGCTAAAAATTCATTAATTATAAAAAATGAAGCTGAAAAAGAAAAAAATAAAATTAACAAACAAAGAGAAAAAATACTTAATAATGCTAGAAGTCTAAAAAATAAAGGTGAAAAAATAAGAGATAATGCTGTTAGAAATAAAAAAGAAGTTGAAAAGTTAAATGATGAAATTGATAAGTTAACTACTAACATTGAAAGTCTTGAAGATAATAAATTCAAAATAAAAAAACAAATTGAAGATGAAAATAAAAAGTTTGAACAGCAAAAGGTTTTAATTAATAAAAATATATCTCAAAAGAATGTTGAACTCGATGTTATTAACAAATCATTAGAAGTTAAAAAAACATTGAATGAGGATCTTGGTTTTGTTGATAGATTTAAAATAAAAATGTTTGATTATGTTATTTCAGTTAAAAATTATTTTGACACAAAATTAGATTTTAAATTAAAAAATATTTTATCGGATTCTTTTTATTTATTTAATAATTGTGATGACAAGGAAAAAGAAAAAATAAAAGAAATAGCAGAGTATACAGAAAATAAAGCAATAAATAATGTTGAAGATTTACCAAGTAATTTAAGAATAACTCAGGTTTTAAAATCTGGAAATATTGGTAATGATGATATTACTGATCCTGTTAAAAGCAAAAATAAGCTTAAAAGATAATAATAAAGAGATGATTATACATCTCTTTTAGAATAGTATATTATTTAGTTCTTCATTTTTTAAATCGTTTTCTGTTTTTTGTGTGGAGTCGTAATAAAATCTAAAATGTTCTGGTTTTATTTCGTCATTTTGATTTTTTGGATGTTTATATTCAAACTCTAATTTTATGCCATTAAATGCTCTTCTAACTTGTCTGATTTTATCACTTCTGTTTAAATTGTTTTTAATAGATAAAACCTTTAATAAGTAGTTTAAATGTAAATATCCTGTTGGCTTCATTAATGTTATAACCTTTAACTTAGTAGCTTTTACATCTCTACAAGCTTTTAATTCATCTAATCTAACCTTATTAAAACCTGATTTTTTATTATTAAGCGTTTTTATGTATTCATCGGACAATTCTAATTCAACAACTTTTTTTAATGAATTCGTTAATGTATGTTTAATTATATCTTCTTCATTGTTTAAACCGTTTTCTGTTTTTGGGTTCATTAATGATTTTGTCACACATATTTTTTTGAAAAAAGGTGATTCACCAAACTCATTAATAATAGATTCTAATTTATCGAAATTTAATTTAGATCTTGGAAGATAACTATTTCTGCTTAAAAGTCCATTTATACTAAATGATTGCTTTTTTAAGCCATTATCTTTATACATCATTGTTGAAATTGATAAGACCATTAAAAATACTTTAAAATCGATGTTGTTATTAAAGTTAAATAATTCATAATGTAAGGGGTTATCTCTATTCATAATCTCGTTAGGTAATGCTAAAAATTGGTTATTGTTCATATTATTTATTCCTTATTTGTTTGTTAACTTCACAAAGAATAAAATAATATTAATGTTGACTTTTTATAAAAGTGTTGTATAAATAAAACTATATATTCTTCTTGCCGGAAGTTTTAATAAAATTGCTCTCATTTATATGAGGGCTTTTTTATTTTCATAATCTTATTAATACATATTATAATTTTAAGTCAATACCCCAATCTGTCTTTTTCTAATTACCCCAAGTGTCTTTGACATATATCCCTAAGTGTCTTTAACATATACCCCAAAGTGTCATCCTATTTAATGAAGACTATAATAATTAATGAAGACAATATATTAAGAAAGAAAAGAATAATAAAGAGTCATTTTTATCGCTGCGCTCATAAGCTGATTGACCAAAATTGAGCGTAGCGAAATTTTAAATTATAGAAAACCTATTCAAATCTATCTAAAAAATTAAATGCGTCTAACAGTTCTTTTAGTTTCCCATCAAGTAAACCTTTCTTATCTTGGTTCTGTATTTGTTCTTTTATCTCAAAAAGCTGTAAAGATGCTTTGGGTATACTATCATCAAATCGATTAGGTATAGGGTTAATGATAAATTGTCCACTCTTCATTAAACTAATTATTGTTCCATACTTACTTGATATTAAAATACCTGCATAATTGTCTTTTATGAACTTTTTTGCTTTGGCAACGCTAACAGGATCATTCTTATCAAATTTATCGATCATATTAGTATTCATTGTAAAAGCTATATGTTGTTTATTTAGTGCAATATCTTTTTCTAAAATGTCAATTTGGTCTAATATTTTTGAGTTTGCGATTGCGTGGGCTGTAAAGTTAATTGATTTGTTATTTAACAATAAATCTAATTCATTTTGCTCCTTTTTCAATTCTTCTATTTGATTTTCGAATTGGAAAACTTCTAATTTAATTTTATTGTAATAATCTTCTGTTTTTTGATCTAAAACTTTTTCAAAGAAAAATAAATTATTACTTGTTAAATCATCATATTTTATACTTTTCGAATTGCACGAGTGGAAACGCCTTCCACTGCATTTAAGCATATGGTATATATATTTTTTTCCATTTTTCCCTGTTTTATCATCTGTTTCAAAATAGTATTTATTTCCACAATCTGCACAAAATAAACGACCTTGGAAGATGTTTATAGTTTTTCTTCCTGCAACTTTTATTGTTGCATTCGTTCTTTTGGTAGATTGGATGATATCCCACTCATCCTTTGAAATAACAGAGGGATAATAGTCTTTAATTACTTCTCCGGTTTTGCTTATTTTTAACTCTCCAATTAAGCACCTATTAACTAATAAATGAGATATTTTTCCGCTATTCCAAGAACTAATTGCGTTTTTTGTTTTTTTTCTGGCAAATTGTGGAATCTGTTTCTCGTTTAAAATTCTTGCTATATGTCCCATCGTTTCACCACCAAGATACATATCAATTATCATTCTTACCGTTTTGACTTGATCATTAATGATAAAGTTTGGATCTTGCTTCGTGCCTATGTTGTCAATCCAACCTGGCAACATATAAGCAAATTGGATTTTTTCTCCATTTCTTAATTTTTCTAATTTCTTTTTAAATACTGCTGAAACTCGCTTTGATTTTTTATCACTTTCTACGTTTGCCTGTTCCATCAAAAGCAAAGATGAAATGATAGAAACCATTTCATTTAAACTTTTTTTTGTGTAAACCTTCTCATCCATTAAGGTAATAATGTTTACGTTGGAGATTAATATCTTACGAAATAGAGAATAAGCTTCATCTACGGTTTGGCGTGATAAACGGTCAAATTGTTCTATGCATAAATAAGATGTTCCATCGGTTGGGATAGTTCCATCTTCAATCATCTTCAAAAAAGCCGCTAAAGCCCCTTTTTCAGCATTTTTTCCTTTAAAGGCACTTACCCCTAAATCTCTTAAATTTAGCGTATCATTGACCTCATAGCCGTTTACAGAGGCATACTCTTTTATCTTCTCGATCTGTCTTTCATGAGAATGACCAGCCGATTGCTTTTCGCTCGAAAATCGAACATAGGGATATATTATTTTTTGCATAGATATTAACCTTAAGCCTTGAAACAACGAGTATAAATCTTTCCCGTTAAAGCTCAAGTTTATCACGGTCAATTTGGCGCCGGCCGACTTACCGAAAGAAGGAGGCCGCTTTGATTTACCAATCGCACTGGGGATTCTTGCGGCGTCAGAGCAAATTCCTGCCAACTTGTTGAAAGACTATGAATTTGTTGGTGAACTGGCGTTATCTGGTGAATTAAGACCAGTGAAAGGTGTGTTGCCTGCTGCGTTAGCCGTCAAACGAGCGCAGCGTACTTTGGTGGTGCCACAGCAAAACGGTGACCAAGCGGCCTTGGTCACCGATGCTGAGCATAAATCTGCGCAAACATTATTGGAAGTCTGTGCCCAACTGTGTGGTCAAGACCGTTTGTCTTTATATCAAGCGCCTATTACTGAGGCACCGCCCAAGCAAGGTCGGGATTTACAAGACATCATTGGTCAACAACAAGGTAAACGTGCCTTAGAAATTGCGGCTGCCGGAAGCCATAACGTATTATTTATCGGGCCTCCGGGCACTGGTAAAACCATGTTGGCATCAAGATTATGCGATTTGTTACCTGAAATGAGCGATGAGGAAGCCATTGAAACCGCATCGGTAGCGTCACTCACTCATCAAGATATCAACCAATATAATTGGAAGTTACGGCCATTTCGCTCACCCCATCATTCCAGTTCCATGGCCGCGCTGGTGGGCGGTGGCTCCATCCCTCGCCCTGGAGAAATTTCCCTCGCTCATAATGGCTTATTATTTCTCGATGAGATGCCAGAGTTTGAGCGTAAGGTACTCGATTCATTACGGGAACCGCTGGAATCGGGAGAGATCATTATTTCTCGGGCGCAAGGAAAAACCCGCTTTCCCGCTCGCTTTCAACTGGTGGGAGCATTAAATCCCAGCCCGAGTGGCTTTTATGAGGGGGAAACGGTCGGAGCGAATCCACAAACGGTGTTACGTTATTTAGGACGCTTATCTGGCCCGTTGTTAGATCGCTTTGATATGTCGATAGAAATTCCGGCGCTACCACAAGGGACTTTGGCTCATGGCGGTGATCGCGGTGAGAGTACTGCCACTGTTCGGCAGCGGGTTTTACGGGCCAGAAGCCTTATGTTAGCCCGTTGTGGGAAAGTGAATGCCTTATTGCAAAGCCGTGAAATCGATCAATACTGCCCATTAAAGCAAGCGGATGCGGAGTTTTTGGAAGCGGCGTTACATCGCCTTGGTTTGTCGATTCGAGCCTATCACCGCATTATTAAAGTCGCGCGCACGATTGCTGATCTGCAAGGTACGGTACAAATTGAGCGGGCTCATTTGGCCGAAGCATTAGGTTACCGAGCCATGGATCGACTATTAAAACAAATGACTGATCAGGCCGTTTGTTAGTCGTCTGACCATGAAAACAGATATGTCATAAATCCGTTTAGCGAGTATAATACCCCGCTGTTTTTTTGTGCGGTTGTCGTGATGTTATGCTGGCTTACTTGTTATTGTTAATAAATGTGTTTTTGGTATTGATAAACACGGCTGTTAATTCGTTATTTATATTTATGGTTGCCGTGGTAAAAGTCTTT
This sequence comes from Vibrio zhugei, assembly GCF_003716875.1. NCBI lineage: Bacteria > Pseudomonadati > Pseudomonadota > Gammaproteobacteria > Vibrionales > Vibrionaceae > Vibrio > Vibrio zhugei. The sequence continues at coordinate 31,375 of NZ_CP033078.1, forward strand.
TTGCCAACGCCTCGTCTTAAAGTACTGGCAACCCATGTTGCGGATCAATCAATGTGGTTATGGGCCACAGTCAACCTCAAAATTTTGAGTCTATCGAATCGAGTCACATGGGATATCGAAGGGCTTGAGGATCTCAGAAAAGACAGCTGGTATCTGCTGATCAGTAACCATTTAAGTTGGACAGACATTGTCGTGCTGTGCAGTGTGTTTAAAGATCGGATTCCGATGCCTAAGTTCTTTTTAAAGCAGCAATTGTTATATGTTCCTTTCATTGGAATGGCCTGTTGGGCGTTAGATATGCCGTTTATGCGCCGTTATAGCCGAGCCTACTTATTGCGCCATCCGGAGAAGCGAGGCCAAGATTTGGCGACCACTCGGCGCTCGTGTGAGAAATTTCAATATCAACCGACAACGGTGGTGAATTACGTTGAAGGCACTCGTTTTACCGAACAAAAACGGCAAAAGTCCCCGATGCCTTATGAGCATTTATTAATGCCCAAAACCGGTGGGATAGCCTATACACTGGCGGCAATGGGAGAGCAGTTTGATAAGATCATCGACGTGACATTGGCGTATCCTGACAATCGCGATAGGCCATTTAAAGATATGTTGATGGGCAAAATGACCCGCATTGTTGTGCGTGTGCGTTTACTGCCAGTGGATGAGAATGTCACGGGTGATTATTTCCATGACAAGCGTTTTAAGCGTCAGTTTCAGCAGTGGCTAGGAAACGTGTGGCAAGACAAAGACGAAGCGTTGAAGCGCATTAATCAATCGTAATGTGTTGAGCATGAGACAAGACTCAATAAGAAAAAGGGAGCCATAGGCTCCCTTTTTCGATCGGATGTCAGGCGATGTGCGCCGCACTATTTTTTCAGTAGGTAGTTCACGAGATCGAAGAATTGCTGCTCGGATTTAATGCTACCAATTTGAACGAGATATTTATTGTTCACAACCACGGAAGGTACGCCAGTTAAGCCTTTTGCATCAAAGTCTTGGTCAGAACGACGCGCCATAGAATCTACCGCAAAACTATTAAAGGCATTATCAAACTTTTTACCATCCACACCTTGATTGACAAATAATTGTTTTAAGGCTGCTACATCTTTTGGTGGATTATGACGCTGGTGGATTTGTGCAAACATGACAGGAATCATTTTGTCTTGTACACCTAGGACCACCATCGTATTGAAGGCTTTGCTCATGTTAAAGCCCATGTCACCCCCCATAAAAGACACGTGGTTTTTATTGAGGTGCACACCATCAGGTAAGTGGCTATCCAGTTTAGACACGATAGGCTCGAAGGCATTACAGTGCGGACAGTAGAAAGAGAAAAACTCGACGACACTTGGTTGGCTTGAGTGTGTTTGGTCTAAAACCTTGTAGTTCACCCCTTGTTTAAATTGCGCTGCATGAGCGGATACACTCAATAGTAGCGTTGCAGCTAGTGCAATCAGTTTTTTCATTGTTCACTCCATGTAGTTGTTCAAGCAATATTACCAGTTTGGCATTACGGATAGTGATGGTTCTGATAATGCCGCAATTTGTTCTTTAAAGGCAAGAATTTGATTCTCCCAATATTTGGCATCATTAAACCAAGGAAACGCAAGCGGAAAGGCCGGATCATCCCAACGTTTTGCAAGCCATGCCATATAATTGACCATTCGTAGACCACGTAAAGGTTCAATTAGTTTCAATTGGTTCATATCGAAATCGCAAAACTCTTGATAGCCTTCCAAAAGGAGATCAAGTTGCATAATTTTTTCGTGACGCTCACCACTGAGTAGCATCCACAAATCTTGTACCGCAGGGCCGTTTCTTGCGTCATCTAAATCGACAAACATCGGGCCGTCACGCCATAGTATATTCCCTGGATGACAGTCGCCATGCAAACGTATGGGTGTAAAGTCATGAGACCAATGTGCTTCGAGCTCGTGAATTAATGTATCCAGATCGCTAAAAAAGGTTTTTTGTAGGTAATCGGGAATGAACGCTGCATTTTCAAGCTGTTTTCTCGGCTGATAGACATATTCGTCGAGTCCCAGATTAGGGCGATGCTGAAATTGATGACTGCCTGCGACTTGATGGATACGCCCTAAAAAGCGACCAACCCCTTCCAACTGTGATTCGTTATCGACCTCAAATTGGCGACCTCCGACGCTTGGGAAAACGGCAAAACGGAAGCCTTCATAGTGATGCAGAGTGTGACCCTGAATGAGACAGGGAGCCGCTAACGGAATTTCATGCTCTACCAATTCTTGCGAAAACAGATGTTCTTCGAGGATTTGTTCATCAGACCAACGCTGTGGACGATAAAATTTGACGACGTAGCGTTGGCGTTCTTCGTCAGTAAACTGATAGACGCGATTTTCATAGCTATTGAGCGGTAATAAGCCAGACTCGGCACGAATACCTATACTGGCTAAGGCATTCCACATGCAATCAGGGGTGAGCGAATTAAAGTGAAACGTTGCAGCTTGAGTCATAGGTATACCAAAGACAATGAATACTCAATGCATTGTACCTAGGTGAGTGCGATATTGCTTGCAGAGATTTGGATATTCTTTTTCAAGGCCAAGGTTGCACCGCATCATGAATGAGGAGTTACTCGATGAGGCCACGTGCACGTAAGATCGCTGTTTTAAAATCTTCTTCGTAGTCTTTTTGTAATCCCGGAATCGCGGCTTTTTTATCTTGATGGCGCATTTTTAAATGATAGATAAGGACATCATCACTCAATTCTTCGAGTGGCTTATTCCAGCCAGCTTCTTTGGCTAAGGTCATGAGAAATTGAACTAAACTCTGATCGGAGGCTTGGTTCCACTCGGGTTCCAGTAATGCTAATAATTCTTCAATTCGGTGACAGGTCATCGTTATTCCCACAATTTTTGTAATGTTTAATCTATAAACTAACAAATTGCCGCGTATATGACCAATAGATAGACAAGAAAAAAGCGCAGGACGAGGAACTGCGCTTTTTAATCGTTATGCTGCTTTAACAACATTATCAATTTTTGGGTTGATGGTATTGCTGGTGTAAAGCGTTTTTTCTACGGGTGTTGCTGTTTTTGGTGTCGATTTTTTCGCCATTTGAGTATATGCAAAGCCGTTTCTACGACGTGAGGCACTACGGTTTGGCTGAGAAAATCTGACGCTTGCTGGTCGCATTGTGTTGCCTAATTTTTAGACGTTCCCTTGCCGAAAAATGACCTAAACAATAATGAGTAAAATGACCGTTATGCGATCACATTCACTCTGCTGGCCTATGCCGTTCCATAAATAATTGCTCAGGATGAGATATGCATCATATCTGACATAAAGAGTAGCACTTTGCTTTAAATAGGTCGATATCTAACCAATTAAATTTATACTAAAGCATTAGTTCTGTGCTAGAGCGGATTGAATTTCGCAAATAATTGTCGTTACTATGGGATAAATCCATCGGGGAGGAGGTTCTGATGTCCTTATTGAAAAAGACATTGTCCAATCTTGGTATTGGTGAGGCAAAAGTGGATGCGGAAGTGACCGATCATGTTTTATGCCCTGGGCAAAGTAAGACAATGACCGTCCATTTATATGGGGGAAGCAGTTCACAGCGTATTGAGAGTGTTAAGGTTAATCTTCAGTGCTGGTATTGGTCAGAGCCTGGCCTTTCATCCATGGAAGAAGACCAAGACACGGCCGTAGCCACACGTGAACAAAGCTGGTATTCACTCTGGCAATGGCAACAAAGTCGTTCATTCGAATTGGGGGGCGGTCAGCGGCAAGATCTTTCGGTGGATGTGACGGTACCGTGGAATACACCGCTCACCATTGATGAGTCAAAACTCTGGCTTGAAAGTACGATTATTGATGAGCGTGGTAAGCAGACCGTGGAATACCAGTCGCTCACTGTTCGGCCGGATGCTTTGATGGATAGCATCTTTTCGTATTTAGAGTCATTGGGATTTCGCTTACGCCAAGTGCGTTGCGAAGCTTGTGACGGCTTATGGTCGCCCTTTGGACAGACATTTGAGTGGGTGCCGATTGATGGACCTTTCCACGGTTATTTGCGAGAACTCACCATCTTTATGTGTCGCGATCAGGATACCTTACAACTGTGGTTCGATATCGATCGCCGTCAGCGTGGTGAAGTAACGATGTTTGGCAGTGCTGTCGCACAAGGTCATTACCTTCGTCATGTCAGTTTACACGCCGAGTTATCGCACGCAGACGTAGTCGAGCAGTTAGCGGCGGTGTTTGCGCATTGCGAAAGTGAGGTGGTGTTCTCATGATGATAATTTCAGCTTACAAGTGTATGCTCAATGTGACATACTGCTGATCCTAGCGATGGATTCACTGTGGGGAAGCTTATGTCACAAAGTTATAGTCAGAAGGAAGAGCTGGCGAATGCGGTTAGTCATGGTATCGGGTTATTACTCGGCATTGTGGGACTGGTACTGCTGCTACTGAAAGCGCACTCGCTGCAGGCGGATTCCTTAACGTTTCTCAGCTTTTCTGTCTACGGGGCGAGTATTATCGCGTTATTTCTCGCCTCGACACTGTATCACTCGATCGCGAATCCGAAGAGCAAGCGTTGGCTAAAAACGTTTGATCATTGTGCGATTTATTTACTGATTGCAGGCAGCTATACCCCGTTTCTTCTCGTCGGCTTGCGGACTCCTTTGGCATTTTGGTTGATGGGGATTATCTGGGGGATTGCGTTACTCGGCATTATTATGAAGTTAGCCTTTGTCTATCGCTTTAAACGTTTCTCGTTGTATTCGTATTTGGTGATGGGATGGCTGTCATTGATCGTGGTCTATCAATTAGCACTGCATGTGGATATGCGAGGGCTGGTGTTGCTGGCGTTAGGCGGCGTGGTGTATTCGCTTGGCGTCATTTTCTATGTGGCAAAACGCATCCCATACAATCATGCGATTTGGCATGGGTTTGTGTTAGGCGGGTGCGTTTGCCATTTCTTGGGGATTTACTTGTACGTTACCCCGCTGTAGCTAGCGCAGCTCGATATGGCTAATCTCGGCGGCAAAGGTATGATACTGATTAGCCGCCACATCAATATGCAGCGTCTTGCCAGCCTGTGATGTGGCAGGACGAAGGTAGGTTGATCCCATCCGTTTAATGGACTGCCAAATTACCTGTTTTCCTGAGCGAATCACGGCATCTTGCTGATTGCGGATTTGCCATTGAAGGGTGACCTCAATAGCCGACTGTTGCCCTTGATTGGTTAAGGCGGTGGGAATACTCAGGTTGCCATCCTGATAGGTGGTGGCGCCTAAAACCACATCAATGTCAGAGCGACTCAACTGCATCAGAGGGGTTGGCTTATCGACGGTAATGAGTGCGCGCTCCATCTTATGGGCGATAATTGGCGCTGCAAGATCAGCCGGTTGTGTTGGTGATGCCTGCATTGCACTGTCCGTCTGCTGTTGTACATACTGCCATGTAAAGTCACTGTTGAGTTGTACTTTGCGTCCATCTTGCAGCGTCACCATTTGTGTGGCCCCCGCAAGGCCACTGGATAAACTCAGGCAAAAAACCCACAATCGTTTCATTATATTGATCCTTATCTGCGCCAGAATGCTGGGAAAAACAGCACCAATATGGTCAGAATTTCTAATCGTCCCATTAGCATACCAAAACTTAATACCCATTTAGCCGCATCGGGTAATGGGGCAAAATTACCGGTGGGACCAATAATATCGCCCATGCCTGGTCCAACGTTGGCTACCGCAGTAATCGAGCCAGAAATACTGGTGATCGGATCCAAGCCCATAGAAGACAGGGCCGCTGCGATGACAATAATGGTGATGATAAATGTAATTCCGAAAGCCACAACCGAACGCACGATATCTTCATTTACGGGTCTCTGGTTATAGCGTTGGATGAATACGCCAGACGGATGGATGAGGTTCATCATTTGTTTTTTTAACAACGCCATGGCGATCTGGAAGCGAAAAATTTTGATACCGCCAGCGGTCGACCCGGAACACGCACCGGTCATCATTAAAAAGATAAACAACGTACTGGGCAGAGCGCCCCACGCAGTAAAGTCATCTAAGCCAAATCCGGTGGTGGTGACCACAGACACAATATTGAACATAGAGACCCGTAGCGCATCGATAAAGGCGTAATGATTATTCAGGTGCAACCATATCGCGATCGTAAAGCTGGCAATCATAAATAGCCAGAAAAACCCTTTAACCTGCGCATCTCGAATAATATCCATGGGGCGACGTTTGTTGACCGATGACACGAGCAGCAAAAAAGGTAAACCGCCCAAAAACATGAACACAATCGCCACCCAATGGGTGCCTTTCGAAAAGTGATTCATCGACCCATCTGAGGTCGAATACCCTCCGGTTGAAAGCGTCGTAAAGGCATGATTGATGGCTTCAAATGCGGTCATGCCGGTAATCATGTAGCTGATAATACACAAGATGGTTAACACCAAGTAGACCGAGACAATGTTCTTGGCGACGGTTTTGGCGCGCGGACTACTTTTGTCGGACCAATCGGATGATTCGGTTTGGAACAGCTTCATCCCCCCCACGTTGAGCATCGGTAAGACCGCGACCGCCATTACGATGAATCCGACCCCGCCAAGCCATTGCAGCAGTGAACGCCATAACAAAATGCTCGGAGCCATGGTATCTAAACCGCTTAATACGGTAGAGCCTGTCGTGGTGATGCCTGACATGGTTTCAAAGTAAGCGTCGGTAAAGCTGATGTGGTTAATAAAGACAAACGGCAGCGCTGCAAACACACTGGCGATGGTCCACACCAAACTTGTGATCAAGAACATGTCACGAACATTGAGACGAAAGTTCTTGGTTCGGCCCATGGTTAAACAGCCAAAGGCGGCAATATGAGTGATGACAATGGCTTGAGCAAAAGACAAGAAGCCACCAGTGCCAGTAATAAAAGCCACAAGAGCCGGCACATACATAAACATCGCGAGTTTTGATAACACTAACCCGAGAACAAATAATATGGGGCGCAGATTCAGCATGACGCCAATAACCTATAAGAAGAATGGACTGGGTTGGAAAAGAGCTTCTACATCCGGCACGTATTTCTTGTTCACAAGGAACATGACGACATGGTCGTTTTGCTCAATCACCACATTATCGTGCGCAATGAGGACTTCGTCGCCACGCACAACTGCACCAATGGTGGCACCGGGAGGCAACTTAATCGTACCAATCGCACGGCCAACCACTTTCGACGTCGACTCATCGCCATGAGCCACCGCTTCTATGGCTTCGGCAGCGCCTCGGCGTAATGAAGAGACGTTGACAATATCAGCGCGGCGTACATGGGTTAACAACGCGGAAATAGTGGCTTGTTGCGGGGAAATGGCCACATCAATCACGCCGCCTTGCACTAAGTCGACATACGCACCGCGTTGAATCAAGACCATCACCTTTTTGGCGCCCATACGCTTAGCGAGCATAGCCGACATTATATTGGTTTCATCTTCATTGGTCAGGGCGATAAATACATCGACTTGCTCAATGTTTTCTTCGGTTAACAGTTCTTGATCGGCGGCGTCACCACAAAACACAATGGTGTTCTCCAGTTCTTCCGACAACTGTTCCGCTCGTTGATAGCTACGTTCGATAAGTTTGACGCTATAGGTCTGTTCCAGTTTTCTCGCCAGACTTGCGCCGATGTTGCCTCCGCCGACAATCATAATACGGCGATAGGGTTTTTCGAGGCGTTGCAGTTCGCTCATAATCGAACGAATGTGGTTGCTGGCCGCGACAAAAAACACTTCATCATCCGCTTCAATCACGGTGGTTCCTTGAGGACGAATAGGGCGGCCTTGTCGGAAAATAGCCGCAACGCGGGTATCAATATGAGGCATATGATCGCGCAGTGCCGATAAAGCGTTACCGACCAATGGCCCGCCATAATAGGCTTTAACGGCCACGAGACTGACTTTTTCTTCGGCGAAGCTCACCACTTGCAGCGCGCCTGGATATTGAATCAAACGTCCAATATAACGAGTCACGAGTTCTTCGGGAGCAATTAAGTGATCGACAGGCACCGCACCGGATTGAAACAAGGCTTCTTTTTCGGCGAGATATTGCGGCGAACGGATGCGCGCGACGCGGTTCGGGGTATTGAAAAGAGAAAAGGCGACCTGACACGCAGCCATATTGATTTCATCGGTATTGGTGACCGCAACAAGCATATCGGCATCTTGCGCTCCCGCTTCACGCAATACATCGGGATGACTGGCATGCCCGGTGACTACCCGTAAATCGTATTTATCTTGCAGTTCACGCAGACGTTCACTGCTTTTATCGACGATGGTGATATCGTTATTTTCGCCGACTAAATTCTCTGCCAGAGTGCCACCGACTTGGCCTGCTCCAAGAATGATGATTTTCATACTCAGTTCTCTTTCATTCATAACAAAGGCAGCGTGACGCTGCCTTTGTTGTCAAAATTACGCTTGTTTGATGAGTACGGCGTAGTAAAAACCGTCCATGTCCTCTTCGCCTGGTAAGATTTGACGACCAGGATTGTCCGCTTCTGAGCCAACTAGGCTCGCATCCGCGGTACGCTTAAGAAATGCCGTCACTTGATCGCGGTTTTCTTGCGGTGTGATTGAGCATGTCGCGTACACTAATGTTCCGCCCGGTTTTAACTGTTGCCACATCGCATCGAGAATCTCGCTTTGCAGACTGGCAAGCGCTTCAATGTCGTTGGCACGACGCAGCCATTTGATATCCGGATGACGGCGGATGACCCCCGTGGCTGAACAGGGAGCATCGAGTAGAATACGGTCAAACTGTTCACCTTGCCACCATTTTTGTGGTGTTCTTGCATCACCACATAGAACGTTGGCCTCCAACTGCAGGCGTGCTAGGTTTTCATGCACGCGTTTTAAGCGAGTTTCATCACTATCAATGGCGACAACTTGCTTCGCTTGAGTTCGTTCGAGAATGTGAGCGGTTTTCCCACCGGGCGCGGCGCAACAATCTAGGATCCGTTCACCATCTTGTGGTGTCAGGTAGTGATACGCCAGCTGCGCGGCGGCATCTTGTACCGAAACCCAACCTTCAGCAAAGCCTGGTAGCGAGGTGACATCACACGGGCGTTCTAGTTTGAGTGCGTCCTCGGCTTGTGAGTGAGGAGTACTTTCAATGTCTTGCGCTAATAGTAAGGCTTGATACTCGTCTCGGGTATGGTGGGCACGATTCACACGTAGCCACATCGGGGCTTTGATGTTATTCGCGTCGACAATGGCTTGCCAATCATCGGGGTAGCTTTCTTTGAGCAACGACAGTAGCCAACTTGGGTGACCATAGCGGCCAGCATCGTGGCTCATCGCTTGTGCATCGAGTGTGGCTTGTTGGCGTTGATAATTTCTCAGCACAGCATTAATCAAACCACGTAAACGTGGGCCTTTTAATGTGCGCGTGGCTTCTACTGTTTCAGCCACGGCGGCATGCGCAGGGATACGCATGGAACTGAGCTGATAAATCCCGACCAAAATCAAATGATGAAAGACGCGTTGTTTGCCTTTTAATGGTTTATCCATTAAGGCATTCGCTGTTGATTCCAAGCGAGGTAAAAAGCGTAAAGCACCAAAGCAAATCTCTTGCAGTAGTGCATGGTCACGCGGTTTTATCTTTTGCTGGGCAGCAGGTAGCGCTGCTGATAAAGAATAACCTTGGTCAACGACCTCGAAAAGAACTTGAGCTGCCGCAGCACGAACATTCATTTGCAAACCTATTTATAAACAATACCGACCCAATGGGAGCGAGAGATTAATTCAATTGTGTGCCGACTTCAAACCAAGCGGCACGCGAATTCAGTAAATCTTGTACCGCCATGGCGCGCTTACCGGGTATTTGCAGCATTTCCAATACCAATGTATCTTTGCCTGTTGCCACATAAATCCCCGTTTTATCGGCACGTAGAATGGTGCCAGCGGGTTGTTCGCTGTGTGTTGGCTCAACACGCGCTTGCCAGACTTTAATGGCATTGTCTTCCACCGAGAAGTGACTCATTGGCCACGGATTGAATGCCCGAATACAGCGCTCAATCGCATCCGCGGCTAAGTGCCAATCAATACGGGCTTCTTCTTTACTCAGTTTTTTGGCGTAATTGGCCTGTTCATCGTCTTGCTCGATCGGCTGCGCGGTGCCAGCGGCGATACTGTGCAGACAATCGACTAATGCCTGTGGACCTAACTCAGCCAGTTTCTCATACATGGTGGCACTGGTATCGGTGCTCTCAATTGGCAGGGTAGCAATACTGAGCATATCGCCCGTATCTAAGCCCACGTCCATTTGCATTATCGTAACACCGGTTTCTTGATCACCAGCCCAAATAGAGCGTTGAATCGGTGCAGCGCCACGCCAACGAGGCAGGATAGAGCCATGCACATTAATGCAGCCGAGTTTCGGGGTATCCAGAACGACTTTAGGAAGCAATAATCCATAAGCAACCACCACCATCAGGTCAGCATTCAAGGCTGCTAGTTCTTGTTTCGCTTCGTCAGATTTAAAGTTTTCTGGCTGATAAACGGGGATATGATGCGCTAAAGCCATCTCTTTGACAGGACTGGCTTTTAATTTTTTACCTCGGCCTGCTGGACGATCAGGCTGAGTATACACTGCGATAACTTCGTGCTCCGAAGACAATAACGCCGCCAAGTGACGGGCGGCGAAATCCGGAGTACCTGCAAACACAATACGTAATGATTGGCTCAAGGTAGCAACCTCTCTATGAGTTTTTATTCTTTTCGTTGATGCGTTTGATCTTCTCTAATTTCTCTTTGATACGTTTACGTTTCAAAGGCGATAAGTAATCAACAAACAGCTTACCTTCAAGGTGGTCCAGCTCATGCTGAATACAAATAGCAAGAAGCTCATCCGCTTCTAATTGATAGGCTTCACCATCGCGATTCAGTGCTTTTACCGTGACGCCAGCGGCGCGTGGCACCAAGGCACGAGCCCCAGGTACGGATAAACAGCCTTCTTCAATGCCATCTTCACCATGCTTTTCGATGATTTCTGGATTGATAAGCACCAAAGGTTGGTCACGAGTCTCGGATACGTCGATCACAACAATACGTTGATGAATGTCAACCTGAGTCGCGGCAAGGCCAATGCCTTCTTCGTCGTACATGGTATCAATCATGTCATCGACGATTTTTTGGATTTCAGGTGTCACTTCTTCAACCGGTTTCGCAACGGTGCGTAAGCGGTCATCAGGGAATGTTAATACGTTTAATACAGACATATCTTCTCAAATGTTGAACTGTGCCGAAGCAGTAAAAAGCTTATTGGCTCAATTCTAGACATTTTAGACCCTAAATGACAGCATCTAAGCTCAAATTCTGAGTTTTTTACATTGAATAACCCGACTTTTTGTTGGCTTATTCTACCCTATTTATTATAGGGTTTTTAACGTTTTTTAATTAAGTTATAAGGTGTTAACTCTGCATATAGGCTTTCATGACGCGATGGTCTGGGGAGACGCACTGAGATTCTCTTTAAAGGAGCGTTGCAATGTTGCAAGAAGAAGTGCTTATGGCTTGGTTAATGTTGAGTTTTGTCCCACGCTTAGGGCCAAAACGTTTGGCGCGGTTATTGAGTATCGATGCCCCGCATCATTTGGTGCAGTATTCTCCGCAACAGTGGCAAGCGGTAGGCTTAAAAGCGGATCAAATTGACTATTTAACCCAACATGCACATCAACAAGTGAATGAATGCTTAGCATGGCAAGCAGCTTCAGCGCAGCGACATATCATTACACCTCTGCATTCAACCTATCCTCCGTTGCTCAAATCCATCTCTGCGGCGCCAAGTGTTTTGTTTGTGGAAGGCGATCCACAATGCTTAACAGAACCACAAGTGGCCATGGTTGGCAGCCGTAACGCTTCTGTTGATGGACAAAAATCGGCTTATCAATTTGCCGAGGAGTTAGCGCACCATGGCATGACGATAACCAGTGGCTTAGCGTTGGGGATTGATGGGCATGCCCATGACGGCGCGTTAGCAGGAGGTGGCAAAACCATCGCGGTATTGGGTAGCGGCCTCGCGCAAGTTTATCCTGCCCGCCACCGACGCTTAGCCTCTCGCATCATCGAGCGTGGAGCATTGGTGTCCGAGTTTTGTCCACAAACCCCTCCGAAAGCGGTGCACTTTCCTCGACGAAATCGCATTATCAGTGGCTTATCGCTCGGTGTCTTAGTGGTAGAAGCGGCGCTGAAAAGTGGCTCGTTAATTACTGCGCGTTATGCGACAGAGCAAGATCGTGATGTCTTTGTGTTGCCTGGATCGATTTATCAAGCCAACCATAGTGGGAGTAATGATTTAATTCGCCAAGGGGCGAGTTTGGTACAAAATGCCTCGCAGATCCTCGAAGAATTAACGACGTTTGTAAATTGGGCGCTTACTGAGCAAAAAACAAGGCAGCAAGCACTTTTTTCTCCGCCTGAGAGTGAAGAACAATTGCCATTTCCTGAGCTCTTCGCTAACGTAGGAGAAGAGGCCACCCCGGTTGATATTCTTGCAAGCAGGACCAATATACCTGTGCATGAAGTCATGACGCAGCTTTTAGAGCTTGAACTCTCTGGGCACGTTGTTGCGGTATCTGGTGGTTATATTCGTAAGGGGAGGGGCTAGCGATGATGATGGATATCTTAATGTATCTTTTTGAAACTTACATTCATAGTGATGTTGAGTTGCAAGTGAATCAAGATGAACTCGAAGAAGAGCTTGTTCGAGCAGGGTTTCATAAGAAAGACATCTACAAAGCGCTTAATTGGTTAGAAGATTTGGCGGCATTACAGCAAACGGATGAGCATAAAGCTCTGACGGTGAGCGCCGACACCTCGGTACGTATTTTTGCTCAGAAAGAAATGATGCGATTGGATGTGGAATGCCGTGGCTTTATCTTGTTTCTTGAGCAGATTAAAGTGCTAACACCCGAGACACGAGAAATGGTCATTGACCGTATTATGGGATTAGAAACCAATGAATTTGGTTTGGATGATTTAAAATGGATCATTCTCATGGTGCTGTTTAATGTCCCCGGTAACGAAAACGCTTATACGCTGATGGAAGAGCTGCTATACAGCAAAGAGCAAGGCATTCTTCACTAGGTAATGATAGGTTTATGAGCGGTAAAATTGATCCACAACTTTTCACACACACAGGACAGGCTACTCATCATGAGTCTTGTCCTCAGTGTGGGCATGAATTAGTCATCCGTCACGGTAAACGCGGCCCTTTTTTAGGGTGTAGCCAATATCCCGACTGTGATTATATTAAACCGCTGCATCAAAATGACGGACACATTATTAAGGCTCTTGGGGTGCCGTGTTCTGAGTGTGGTCATGAGTTAGTTCTGCGCCAAGGGCGTTATGGCATGTTTATCGGGTGTAGCCACTATCCTGAATGCCATCATATCGAATCGATCGATGGTGCGAGCGAAGATGAAGCAAAAGTCGAGTTTGTGTGTCCTGAATGTGGCGATGGGCATTTGATTGAACGTAAAAACCGCTTTGGCAAAATGTTCTATGCGTGTAGCGGTTATCCTAAATGTAAGTTCGCCGTCAATCTCCCACCGGTTGAGGGAACATGCCAGGCGTGTGGGTTTGGTTTGTTGGTGGAAAAGAAAACCGCAACGGGCATTAAGCACCAATGCGCGAATCGTCAGTGTGGTCATTATCAGTCAAACGATGGCGATGAGTGAGAATCTTCGAATAAAAAACGGCGCGATGAGCGCCGTTTTTTATGGTAATCAATCAGTCTTGGATGTCTTTTGCGAGGCGGTGCACCGCCGGAAACGCCTGCTTATCTAAGTAATTGGCAATTTCGCACAGTTTCCGCTGGAGTTGCCCCGGATAATCGGCGGTTAAGTTGATGTGACCCATTTTGCGTCCCGGCCGCTGACTCTTTCCATACCAATGAATGTGGCATCCTTCCATCGCCATCAATTCGGGGGGTAATGAGTCTTCCCCAAGAATATTGATCATTGCGGTTTCGCGCACCAGCTTGGTACTGCCTAAGGGTAAATGGCAGACAGCGCGGAGATGATTTTCAAATTGGCAGACTTCTGCGCCTTGTTGTGTCCAATGACCAGAGTTATGGACACGTGGTGCGATTTCATTGACCAGCAGTTCGCCATTCACATCAAAAAACTCCAGAGCTAACACACCAACATAATCTAAGCGTTTAGCGACGGCGGCAAACATGGTTTCTGCCTGTAATTGCAAATCCGGAGCATCGATGGCTGTAGATAAACTCAACACACCATCGACATGAATATTTTCAGCTAATGGATAGGTTTCAATATCACCGTTGGCATTTCTGGCTCCGACGAGTGAGACCTCACGTTGAAATGGAACAAACTGCTCGGCGACGATCGCTTGTTGCTTGGCATCATCGAGGCATGCTTGCATCTCCTTCCAAATGGCGTCGGCTTGTGCGCGATCTTTCAAGCGCCATTGTCCTTTGCCATCATAACCACCGAGCGCTGTTTTCAGCACCATAGGAATCCCCACAGTGTCGATCGCTTGCTCAAAATCCGCTCGCGTATGAATGATGGCGTAGGTTGCGTTTTTTACGCCAGCGTCATCAAGCAGCGCTTTTTCGATGCGGCGATCGCCACCGGCTTTAATCGCTTGTGAGGTTGGGAAGAATTTACCGCTTTTCTCACACGTCGCCAGAATGTCATCGGGGATATGTTCGAATTCCGCGGTAATCACATCACTATCTGCGATGGCTTGTTCAAGCGTTTGTGGTGTCGTCGCCTGAGTGAGTGGGTGCACGACACGGTTTGTGGTCACATCGTAAGCCGTTAATGTCAGATTGAGTGGCGCCCCAGCGAGAGACATCATGCGAGCCAGCTGTCCTGCACCTAAAACCAATACATGCATGCCTTATTCCTCTTCTGGGTTTGGATTGGCTAGAACCGTGTTGGTTTGTTCTGTGCGGAACGCTTCGACTTTTTGCATGACAGAGTCATCATGAGTACCAATAATTTGCGCCGCGAGAATGCCAGCGTTCGCCGCGCCAGAATCACCAATCGCTAGTGTGCCCACGGCAATCCCTTTTGGCATCTGCACGATGGAGAGTAGAGAGTCCATTCCTTTTAACGCACGCGATTTTACTGGCACACCTAGAACCGGAATACTGGTATAGGCCGCGGTCATCCCCGGTAAATGAGCCGCACCGCCCGCTCCGGCAATAATGACTTTGATTCCGCGTTCTTTCGCGCTGGTGGCATAATCTGCCAGAAGTTGGGGGGTTCGGTGCGCAGATACAACTTTGGTTTCGTAAGGAACACCAAACTTATCGAGCATTTCTGCCGCGAGTTTCATGGTTGGCCAATCGGATTGTGATCCCATGATAATTCCTACTTTCATCTCCAACTCCTGTAAACTTTTAAAATAAATAAGCGAACTGCCGGCATTATACGAGGATTTTATCATCAAGCAAACGTTTGCGCGCAAGATGGACCTCTGATTGACTATTACACGCAATTTGCTTTCGCTGATCAAACGAATAGTTTGTAAACTAGAGACAGATTTCTATGAATGAACAGGTCATGCCGTGAATAATATACAAGAGTCGGTATCCGCATTAGTGCGCGGTGAGGTGATTGCCTACCCAACGGAAGGGGTATTTGGTGTAGGATGTGATCCAGACAATCCGTTGGCAATACAAAAGCTTCTGACATTAAAGCAGCGTTCCAAGGAAAAAGGCTTGATTTTAATCGCTGCTAACTATGAACAGCTGTTGCCGTATGTGAATGAAAACGTACTAACAGAAGAGCAGCGTGCTCATGTAAAACAGACTTGGCCTGGGCCAGTGACGTGGATCATGCCCGCAAGCGAGCATGTCTCATCATGGGTGACAGGACAGTTTGACTCTGTGGCAGTGCGAGTGAGTGATCACCCTTTGGTCCAGTCTTTGTGTCAGGCTTATGGAAAACCGATTACCTCAACGAGCGCCAATCTGTCCGGGATGCCGCCGTGTATGACCACGCAGGACGTTGAACAGCAATTGCGTCATGGGCTGGGGGCGATATTAGCGGGTGAGACCGGGGGCCGAGAGAGGCCGACAGAAATTCGTGATGCGAAAACACTACATATAGTAAGGCAGGGGTAGGCAGCCAGTCCGCCTTCTAGCACAGGAGAAAACGATGACAGTAGTTAATAAAGAAGCCGTCAAAACCTTCTTGATGTCTTTGCAAGATGAGATTTGCCAACAGTTAGAGGCGATGGATGGTCATGCGACGTTTAAAGAAGACGCATGGACACGCGAACCCGGAGAAAAGTTAGGGGGTGGTGGCCGTTCACGGGTGCTGACCGATGGCGAGACGTTTGAACAAGGCGGTGTGAATTTTTCTCATGTGACTGGTAAGCAACTTCCCGCCTCGGCCACTGCACATCGCCCTGAATTAGCTGGGCGCAGTTTTGAAGCAATGGGAGTCTCATTAGTCATTCACCCCAATAACCCCTATGTGCCGACCTCTCATGCCAATGTGCGGTTCTTTATTGCCGAGAAAGAAGGCGAGGAGCCAGTATGGTGGTTTGGCGGTGGTTTTGATTTAACGCCATTTTATCCTTTTGATGAAGATTGTCAGTTTTGGCATCAAACCGCCAAAGATTTATGTGCACCATTCGGAGAGCATGTATACACGGAACATAAAGCATGGTGTGATAAATACTTTTATTTACCTCATCGTGAGGAAACCCGTGGCATCGGCGGATTGTTCTTCGATGATCTTAATGAATGGGGGTTTGATGCGTGTTTTGCCTATATGCAAGCCGTCGGTAAAGGATTTGCACAAGCTTACTTGCCCATTGTGCAGCAACGTAAGGCACTGCCTTTTGGTGAACGGGAAAGACAATTCCAACTTTATCGCCGTGGGCGCTATGTTGAGTTTAATCTCGTCTATGACCGTGGCACCCTGTTTGGCTTGCAATCCGGTGGTCGCACAGAGTCGATACTCATGTCGATGCCACCATTAGTGCGTTGGGAATATAACTATCGACCAGAAGACGATAGTGCAGAAGCTCGGTTGAATGACTATCTTACGCCACGAGAGTGGTGATAGGTATCCCTATCGTAATAGAGCGGAGAATGAACCGCTCTGTTTGAATAAAGGCCTACTATGGACAATTATAATGATCAGTACGCGGTGTTCGGTAATCCTATCGGACACAGCCAATCTCCATTTATTCATACCTTATTTGCTCGTCAGACTGAGCAGGCAATGGTCTATACCGCAGAACTCGCGCCTATTGATGGTTTCGTTCCCGCGATGAACGCTTTTTTTGCCGAAGGCGGTAAAGGATGCAACGTGACCGTTCCCTTTAAAGAAGAAGCGTATCAATATGCGGACCGTTTGACCGAGCGAGCTCAATTGGCAGGAGCGGTAAATACACTTAAATATCTAAGTGATGGCGGCATTCTTGGCGATAACACCGATGGCGAAGGGCTTGTTCAAGATTTATTGATGAATCAAGTCCTATTAAAAGACGCGAAGATCCTGCTGATTGGTGCTGGTGGCGCCGCTCGCGGTGTGTTAAAGCCGCTCTTAGATCAACGCCCTAAGCAGATTACCGTGGTCAATCGAACATTAAGTAAAGCCCAACAACTCGCCGAGCAGTTTGGCCCCTATGGCGCAATCAGTGCCTCCCCAATGACAGAGGTCACTGAGCCATTTGACATTATTATTAATTCAACCTCAGCCAGTTTGGAAGGAAAGCTCCCTGAAGTACATGGCAGTGTTGTATCTCAGTCAACGGTGAGTTACGACATGATGTACGGAAAAGGATTAACGGTTTTTAATCAGTGGGCGGTGAATCATGGCTGTGCCAAGACATTCGATGGTCTAGGGATGCTCGTTGGACAAGCAGCAGAGAGTTTTATGCTTTGGCGAGGCTTACGTCCTGGCGCTCGTCAAATACTATTAGAGTTGCGTCGTAACTTAGAAGGGTAACCATGAATCAATCAATCTTGTTTACAGAGATGAAAGTTTGGGATGAGCAACGTCAAAGTGTCGGCTTTACTGCTCAGCAAGGCGGAGCGTTGATAGAATGCTGGATAAGTAAAGCGGGACTTGAAGCCTTATCTCAACGACCAGTATTAGATGGGCCGCAAGCTCTGCAACGATTCGAAGAATGTCGTTTCGATATTGAAGACCTTGCGGAAGAACAAATAGAAGATGAAGCTTACAATGAAGCAGGGGAAATCGAAGTTATGATTTCACTGGCTTAACCGCCGTTAAGAAGGCCTGCTTATTGGCTACATAGTTCTGAGCCGATTGACGTAAGAAAGCCATTTCCTTTTCGGTTAAGACACGAACCTGTTTCACTGGACTTCCGACATACAGGTAACCACTTTGTAATAGTTTACCTGGTGGCACTAAAGACCCAGCACCAATCATGACATCTTCTTGTATGACGGCGCCATCAAGAACAATGGCGCCCATTCCAACTAAAACCCGATCATGGATAGTACACCCGTGTAACATCACCTTATGCCCAACGGTAACGTCATTACCGATAATCAGTGGGTAGCCATCCGGATTCTCTGCGTTTTTATGAGTGACATGCAATACACTGCCATCTTGGATGTTAGTCCGTTTACCAATACGGATATGATTCACGTCGCCGCGAGCAGCTACAAACGGCCAAATGCTGGAATCATCGTCCAGATGAATGTCACCAATAATGACCGCACTCTCGTCGATATAGACCTGATGGCCCAATTGTGGCGCGATACCCTGATAACTTCTTAGCGAACTCATACACATCTCTCTATTCTTTTCTTATTTGATCCCATAATAAGGGGCATTTTTGCTTATAAAAAACACGTTAAGTGTAAAAAACAGCCAAACAAATAAAAAACAGATAAAAACATGAAAAAGCGCTTGCCAATGTGAGCTCGATCTCTATAATGCCACCTCGCTGACACGGGAAAGCTTAATTAAGCATTTCAATTTGTTAGTAAGGGTGTTCAAAAAGCTGAAAAGCTTAAAAAGAAATTTTAAAAAAGTGTTTGACACGAGCTTTAAAATCTATAGAATGGCCGCCTCTTTCGCAGTAACGCCTGTTACTCTGGAAGATAGCTCTTTAACAATTTAAACCTATCAATCTGTGTGGGCACTCGTTGATGATAATCAATAGCTTCTTAGGAAGCACAATTGGTTTCAATGAACTGAGTGACCAAAGCTATTGAGAAACAGCCTTGAGCGGTTTTGATTTTACTTTTTCAAAAGTAGAAATAATAGCGGCACAGTCAATTCATTACCATTCTGTTAGAATGGTAATAGCTTTAAAATTACGTTCATCTTCGGATGAATTTTAGTTTTGAAGTCAGTATTCATTGAGCCACAAAAAACTTTAATTGAAGAGTTTGATCATGGCTCAGATTGAACGCTGGCGGCAGGCCTAACACATGCAAGTCGAGCGGTAACAGAAAGAAAGCTTGCTTTCTTTGCTGACGAGCGGCGGACGGGTGAGTAATGCCTGGGAAATTGCCTTGATGTGGGGGATAACCATTGGAAACGATGGCTAATACCGCATAACGCCTTCGGGCCAAAGAGGGGGACCTTCGGGCCTCTCGCGTCAAGATATGCCCAGGTGAGATTAGCTTGTTGGTGAGGTAAGAGCTCACCAAGGCGACGATCTCTAGCTGGTCTGAGAGGATGATCAGCCACATTGGGACTGAGACACGGCCCAAACTCCTACGGGAGGCAGCAGTGGGGAATATTGCACAATGGGCGCAAGCCTGATGCAGCCATGCCGCGTGTATGAAGAAGGCCTTCGGGTTGTAAAGTACTTTCAGCAGTGAGGAAGGGGTGGTGTTTAATAGACACCATTCTTGACGTTAGCTGCAGAAGAAGCACCGGCTAACTCCGTGCCAGCAGCCGCGGTAATACGGAGGGTGCGAGCGTTAATCGGAATTACTGGGCGTAAAGCGCATGCAGGTGGTCTGTTAAGTCAGATGTGAAAGCCCGAGGCTTAACCTCGGAATAGCATTTGAAACTGGCAGGCTAGAGTACTGTAGAGGGGGGTAGAATTTCAGGTGTAGCGGTGAAATGCGTAGAGATCTGAAGGAATACCAGTGGCGAAGGCGGCCCCCTGGACAGATACTGACACTCAGATGCGAAAGCGTGGGGAGCAAACAGGATTAGATACCCTGGTAGTCCACGCCGTAAACGATGTCTACTTGGAGGTTGTGGCCTTGAGCCGTGGCTTTCGGAGCTAACGCGTTAAGTAGACCGCCTGGGGAGTACGGTCGCAAGATTAAAACTCAAATGAATTGACGGGGGCCCGCACAAGCGGTGGAGCATGTGGTTTAATTCGATGCAACGCGAAGAACCTTACCTACTCTTGACATCCAGAAAACTTTCCAGAGATGGATTGGTGCCTTCGGGAACTCTGAGACAGGTGCTGCATGGCTGTCGTCAGCTCGTGTTGTGAAATGTTGGGTTAAGTCCCGCAACGAGCGCAACCCTTATCCTTGATTGCCAGCACTTCGGGTGGGAACTTCAGGGAGACTGCCGGTGATAAACCGGAGGAAGGTGGGGACGACGTCAAGTCATCATGGCCCTTACGAGTAGGGCTACACACGTGCTACAATGGCGCATACAGAGGGCAGCCAACTTGCGAAAGTGAGCGAATCCCAAAAAGTGCGTCGTAGTCCGGATTGGAGTCTGCAACTCGACTCCATGAAGTCGGAATCGCTAGTAATCGTGGATCAGAATGCCACGGTGAATACGTTCCCGGGCCTTGTACACACCGCCCGTCACACCATGGGAGTGGGCTGCAAAAGAAGCAGGTAGTTTAACCTTCGGGGGGACGCTTGCCACTTTGTGGTTCATGACTGGGGTGAAGTCGTAACAAGGTAGCGCTAGGGGAACCTGGCGCTGGATCACCTCCTTAATACGAAATGATTATTGCGATGAGTGTTCACACAGATTGATATGGTTTAGACAAAGCAAAGAGTATCTTAGTGTCCCGTTCGTCTAGAGGCCTAGGACACCGCCCTTTCACGGCGGTAACAGGGGTTCGACTCCCCTACGGGATACCATTGGGTCGTTAGCTCAGTTGGTAGAGCAGTTGACTTTTAATCAATTGGTCGCAGGTTCGAATCCTGCACGACCCACCATTCCTTCCATGGGAATTAAAATACCATGGGCGATTAGCTCAGTTGGGAGAGCACCTGCCTTACAAGCAGGGGGTCACTGGTTCGAACCCGGTATCGCCCACCACTCTCTAAATATTTTTGGATTCCAATTCCAAACCACTACTAAAACGTGCGTGGTTGGCATTTTTGACGCTGAAAATCTTTAGAAAGTGTATTTTATAAGAAATACTCTGCTCTTTAACAATTTGGAAAGCTGACAAAATACTCTTTTAGAAGAGTATTTGTAAAAGTTCTCAATTATTTCATCTAGTGTTCTAGATGAAATAAACAAAAACACATTCAAGTGTTCTTGGATTCACTGTTTTCAGTGAATATTCAAAATTGAGTCCGGCAATATCGAGTCTGCAACATGTCCTTTTTGTCTTCACTTTTCAAAGTGAAAGCAAAGAGTTATGCAGACAAACCTTGGTGATTTGATTCATCAATCCAAAACTTTTTTGGGTTGTATGGTTAAGTGACTAAGCGTACACGGTGGATGCCTTGGCAGTCAGAGGCGATGAAGGACGTACTAACTTGCGATAAGCGTAGATGAGGCAGTAAGAGCCACTTGAGTCTACGATGTCCGAATGGGGAAACCCACCTGCATAAGCAGGTATCATTAACTGAATACATAGGTTAATGAGGCGAACCGGGAGAACTGAAACATCTAAGTACCCCGAGGAAAAGAAATCAACCGAGATTCTGGAAGTAGCGGCGAGCGAAACCGGATTAGCCCTTAAGCCATTTATGCGTCAGGTGAAGTGTCTGGAAAGGCACGCGATACAGGGTGATAGCCCCGTAACCGGCAACGTATTTGTGGTGAAATCGAGTAAGGCGGGACACGTGATATCCTGTCTGAATATGGGGGGACCATCCTCCAAGGCTAAATACTCCTGACTGACCGATAGTGAACCAGTACCGTGAGGGAAAGGCGAAAAGAACCCCTGTGAGGGGAGTGAAATAGAACCTGAAACCGTGTACGTACAAGCAGTAGGAGCCTCCTTTGTGGGGTGACTGCGTACCTTTTGTATAATGGGTCAGCGACTTATATTCAGTGGCAAGGTTAACCGTTTAGGGGAGCCGTAGGGAAACCGAGTCTTAACTGGGCGCACAGTCTCTGGATATAGACCCGAAACCGAGTGATCTAGCCATGGGCAGGTTGAAGATTGAGTAACATCAATTGGAGGACCGAACCGACTAATGTTGAAAAATTAGCGGATGACTTGTGGCTAGGGGTGAAAGGCCAATCAAACTCGGAGATAGCTGGTTCTCCCCGAAAGCTATTTAGGTAGCGCCTCGGACGAATACTACTGGGGGTAGAGCACTGTTAAGACTAGGGGGTCATCCCGACTTACCAACTCTTTGCAAACTCCGAATACCAGTAAGTACTATCCGGGAGACACACGGCGGGTGCTAACGTCCGTCGTGGAGAGGGAAACAACCCAGACCGCCAGCTAAGGTCCCAAATTATTACTAAGTGGGAAACGATGTGGGAAGGCTCAGACAGCTAGGATGTTGGCTTAGAAGCAGCCATCATTTAAAGAAAGCGTAATAGCTCACTAGTCGAGTCGGCCTGCGCGGAAGATGTAACGGGGCTAAGTAATAAACCGAAGCTGCGGCAATGCGATTTATCGCATTGGGTAGGGGAGCGTTCTGTAAGCCGTTGAAGGTGGATTGAGAAGTCTGCTGGAGGTATCAGAAGTGC
Source organism: Vibrio zhugei (assembly GCF_003716875.1). NCBI lineage: Bacteria > Pseudomonadati > Pseudomonadota > Gammaproteobacteria > Vibrionales > Vibrionaceae > Vibrio > Vibrio zhugei. Next base: position 54,259 of record NZ_CP033078.1, read on the forward strand.
GAATGCTGACATGAGTAACGATAATGGGGGTGAAAAACCCCCACGCCGGAAGACCAAGGGTTCCTGTCCAACGTTAATCGGGGCAGGGTAAGTCGACCCCTAAGGCGAGGCTGAAAAGCGTAGTCGATGGGAAACGGGTTAATATTCCCGTACTTCTTACAATTGCGATGGGGGGACGGAGAAGGCTAGGTGGGCCTGGCGATGGTTGTCCAGGTTCAAGTGCGTAGGCTGAGTATTTAGGTAAATCCGGATACTCAAGGCTGAGACACGACGTCGAGCACCTAAGGGTGTGAAGTCATTGATGCCATGCTTCCAGGAAAAGCCTCTAAGCTTCAGATTGTAAGGAATCGTACCCCAAACCGACACAGGTGGTCGGGTAGAGAATACCAAGGCGCTTGAGAGAACTCGGGTGAAGGAACTAGGCAAAATGGTACCGTAACTTCGGGAGAAGGTACGCTCTATATAGGTGAAGAGACTGGCTCTTGGAGCCGAAAAGAGTCGCAGATACCAGGTGGCTGCAACTGTTTATTAAAAACACAGCACTGTGCAAAATCGTAAGATGACGTATACGGTGTGACGCCTGCCCGGTGCCGGAAGGTTAATTGATGGGGTTAGACTTCGGTCGACGCTCTTGATCGAAGCCCCGGTAAACGGCGGCCGTAACTATAACGGTCCTAAGGTAGCGAAATTCCTTGTCGGGTAAGTTCCGACCTGCACGAATGGCGTAATGATGGCCACGCTGTCTCCACCCGAGACTCAGTGAAATTGAAATCGCTGTGAAGATGCAGTGTACCCGCGGCTAGACGGAAAGACCCCGTGAACCTTTACTACAGCTTGGCACTGAACATTGAACCTACATGTGTAGGATAGGTGGGAGGCTTTGATATGCAGACGCTAGTTTGCATGGAGCCGTCTTTGAAATACCACCCTTGTAGTTTTGATGTTCTAACTTGGTTCCCTTATCGGGAATGAGGACAGTGCCTGGTGGGTAGTTTGACTGGGGCGGTCTCCTCCCAAAGAGTAACGGAGGAGCACGAAGGTGGGCTAATCACGGTTGGACATCGTGAGGTTAGTGCAATGGCATAAGCCCGCTTAACTGCGAGAATGACAATTCGAGCAGGTGCGAAAGCAGGTCATAGTGATCCGGTGGTTCTGAATGGAAGGGCCATCGCTCAACGGATAAAAGGTACTCCGGGGATAACAGGCTGATACCGCCCAAGAGTTCATATCGACGGCGGTGTTTGGCACCTCGATGTCGGCTCATCACATCCTGGGGCTGAAGTCGGTCCCAAGGGTATGGCTGTTCGCCATTTAAAGTGGTACGCGAGCTGGGTTTAGAACGTCGTGAGACAGTTCGGTCCCTATCTGCCGTGGGCGTTGGAGAATTGAAAGGGGCTGCTCCTAGTACGAGAGGACCGGAGTGGACGAACCTCTGGTGTTCGGGTTGTGTCGCCAGACGCATTGCCCGGTAGCTAAGTTCGGGATCGATAACCGCTGAAAGCATCTAAGCGGGAAGCGAGCCTTGAGATGAGTTCTCCCTGGCGCTTTAAGCGTCCTAAAGGGTTGTTCGAGACTAGAACGTTGATAGGCAGGGTGTGTAAGCGTTGTGAGGCGTTGAGCTAACCTGTACTAATCGCCCGTGAGGCTTAACCATACAACACCAAAAAGGTTTTGTAACGGACTCAAATGAGTACTTGAGTGTGTGAGAACGGCTTTGTAGAAGCCATAAAAACAGCTTTCCAGATTGCATGAGTATCGCGTAAGCGGTAGTCATAAAGAATTTGCTTGGCGACCATAGCATTTTGGCCCCACCTGATCCCATGCCGAACTCAGAAGTGAAACGAAATAGCGCCGATGGTAGTGTGGGGTTTCCCCATGTGAGAGTAGGTCATCGCCAAGCTTTAATCTCGCTTGCTTGATGAAGAATCAAGCAAGTCACCATAAAGTTTTAAATGTTTAGAATTTTATGTTGACTTTCAAAGTGGGTAGCGTAATATACGCGTCCTGCCTAAGTGCTAACGCACTGAAAGCAAAGCTCTTTAACAATTTAAACCTATCAATCTGTGTGGGCACTCGTTGATGATAATCAATAGCTTCTTAGGAAGCACAATTGGTTTCAATGAACTGAGTGACCAATCGAGATTAACTTTGTTAATCTTGGCACAGTCAATTCATTACCATTCTGTTGGAATGGTAATAGCTTTAAAATTACGTATTTACTTCGGTAAATAACAGTTTTGAAGTCAGTATTCATTGAGCCACAAAAAACTTTAATTGAAGAGTTTGATCATGGCTCAGATTGAACGCTGGCGGCAGGCCTAACACATGCAAGTCGAGCGGTAACAGAAAGAAAGCTTGCTTTCTTTGCTGACGAGCGGCGGACGGGTGAGTAATGCCTGGGAAATTGCCTTGATGTGGGGGATAACCATTGGAAACGATGGCTAATACCGCATAACGCCTTCGGGCCAAAGAGGGGGACCTTCGGGCCTCTCGCGTCAAGATATGCCCAGGTGAGATTAGCTTGTTGGTGAGGTAAGAGCTCACCAAGGCGACGATCTCTAGCTGGTCTGAGAGGATGATCAGCCACATTGGGACTGAGACACGGCCCAAACTCCTACGGGAGGCAGCAGTGGGGAATATTGCACAATGGGCGCAAGCCTGATGCAGCCATGCCGCGTGTATGAAGAAGGCCTTCGGGTTGTAAAGTACTTTCAGCAGTGAGGAAGGGGTGGTGTTTAATAGACACCATTCTTGACGTTAGCTGCAGAAGAAGCACCGGCTAACTCCGTGCCAGCAGCCGCGGTAATACGGAGGGTGCGAGCGTTAATCGGAATTACTGGGCGTAAAGCGCATGCAGGTGGTCTGTTAAGTCAGATGTGAAAGCCCGAGGCTTAACCTTGGAATAGCATTTGAAACTGGCAGGCTAGAGTACTGTAGAGGGGGGTAGAATTTCAGGTGTAGCGGTGAAATGCGTAGAGATCTGAAGGAATACCAGTGGCGAAGGCGGCCCCCTGGACAGATACTGACACTCAGATGCGAAAGCGTGGGGAGCAAACAGGATTAGATACCCTGGTAGTCCACGCCGTAAACGATGTCTACTTGGAGGTTGTGGCCTTGAGCCGTGGTTTTCGGAGCTAACGCGTTAAGTAGACCGCCTGGGGAGTACGGTCGCAAGATTAAAACTCAAATGAATTGACGGGGGCCCGCACAAGCGGTGGAGCATGTGGTTTAATTCGATGCAACGCGAAGAACCTTACCTACTCTTGACATCCAGAGAACTTAGCAGAGATGCTTTGGTGCCTTCGGGAACTCTGAGACAGGTGCTGCATGGCTGTCGTCAGCTCGTGTTGTGAAATGTTGGGTTAAGTCCCGCAACGAGCGCAACCCTTATCCTTGATTGCCAGCACTTCGGGTGGGAACTTCAGGGAGACTGCCGGTGATAAACCGGAGGAAGGTGGGGACGACGTCAAGTCATCATGGCCCTTACGAGTAGGGCTACACACGTGCTACAATGGCGCATACAGAGGGCAGCCAACTTGCGAAAGTGAGCGAATCCCAAAAAGTGCGTCGTAGTCCGGATTGGAGTCTGCAACTCGACTCCATGAAGTCGGAATCGCTAGTAATCGTGGATCAGAATGCCACGGTGAATACGTTCCCGGGCCTTGTACACACCGCCCGTCACACCATGGGAGTGGGCTGCAAAAGAAGCAGGTAGTTTAACCTTCGGGGGGACGCTTGCCACTTTGTGGTTCATGACTGGGGTGAAGTCGTAACAAGGTAGCGCTAGGGGAACCTGGCGCTGGATCACCTCCTTACTACGAATGATTATTGCGATGAGTGTTCACACAGATTGATACGGTTTAGAACGTTAAGAGCACCTTAGTGGGTCTGTAGCTCAGCTGGTTAGAGCGCTCGCCTGATAAGCGGGAGGTCGGTGGTTCAAGTCCACTCAGACCCACCAAAATTTCCAGTAACGGCGTTGTTTATTTCGTCGTGTAGCGAACTACACGTCCTCAATAAACGCCTAGTTCCTGAAAATTTCCACCAAGATGGGGCTATAGCTCAGCTGGGAGAGCGCCTGCCTTGCACGCAGGAGGTCTGCGGTTCGATCCCGCATAGCTCCACCATCTTTAAGCATATTGCTGTGCAGTGTTCTTAAAAATGGTGTCTTTGTAAAAAGATACACATTGCTCTTTAACAATTTGGAAAGCTGACAAAATACTCTTTTAGAAGAGTATTTGTAAAAGTTCTCAATTGTCTGATTGTCTTTTAATAGAACGGTCAGACAAACAAAAACACATTCAAGTGTTCTTGGATTCACTGTTTTTCAGTGAATATTCAAAATTGAGTCCGGCAATATCGAGTCTGCAACATGTCCTTTTTGTCTTCACTTTTCAAAGTGAAAGCAAAGAGTTATGCAGACAAACCTTGGTGATTTGATTCATCAATCCAAAACTTTTTTGGGTTGTATGGTTAAGTGACTAAGCGTACACGGTGGATGCCTTGGCAGTCAGAGGCGATGAAGGACGTACTAACTTGCGATAAGCGTAGATGAGGCAGTAAGAGCCACTTGAGTCTACGATGTCCGAATGGGGAAACCCACCTGCATAAGCAGGTATCATTAACTGAATACATAGGTTAATGAGGCGAACCGGGAGAACTGAAACATCTAAGTACCCCGAGGAAAAGAAATCAACCGAGATTCTGGAAGTAGCGGCGAGCGAAACCGGATTAGCCCTTAAGCCATTTATGCGTCAGGTGAAGTGTCTGGAAAGGCACGCGATACAGGGTGATAGCCCCGTAACCGGCAACGTATTTGTGGTGAAATCGAGTAAGGCGGGACACGTGATATCCTGTCTGAATATGGGGGGACCATCCTCCAAGGCTAAATACTCCTGACTGACCGATAGTGAACCAGTACCGTGAGGGAAAGGCGAAAAGAACCCCTGTGAGGGGAGTGAAATAGAACCTGAAACCGTGTACGTACAAGCAGTAGGAGCCTCCTTTGTGGGGTGACTGCGTACCTTTTGTATAATGGGTCAGCGACTTATATTCAGTGGCAAGGTTAACCGTTTAGGGGAGCCGTAGGGAAACCGAGTCTTAACTGGGCGCACAGTCTCTGGATATAGACCCGAAACCGAGTGATCTAGCCATGGGCAGGTTGAAGATTGAGTAACATCAATTGGAGGACCGAACCGACTAATGTTGAAAAATTAGCGGATGACTTGTGGCTAGGGGTGAAAGGCCAATCAAACTCGGAGATAGCTGGTTCTCCCCGAAAGCTATTTAGGTAGCGCCTCGGACGAATACTACTGGGGGTAGAGCACTGTTAAGACTAGGGGGTCATCCCGACTTACCAACTCTTTGCAAACTCCGAATACCAGTAAGTACTATCCGGGAGACACACGGCGGGTGCTAACGTCCGTCGTGGAGAGGGAAACAACCCAGACCGCCAGCTAAGGTCCCAAATTATTACTAAGTGGGAAACGATGTGGGAAGGCTCAGACAGCTAGGATGTTGGCTTAGAAGCAGCCATCATTTAAAGAAAGCGTAATAGCTCACTAGTCGAGTCGGCCTGCGCGGAAGATGTAACGGGGCTAAGTAATAAACCGAAGCTGCGGCAATGCGATTTATCGCATTGGGTAGGGGAGCGTTCTGTAAGCCGTTGAAGGTGGATTGAGAAGTCTGCTGGAGGTATCAGAAGTGCGAATGCTGACATGAGTAACGATAATGGGGGTGAAAAACCCCCACGCCGGAAGACCAAGGGTTCCTGTCCAACGTTAATCGGGGCAGGGTAAGTCGACCCCTAAGGCGAGGCTGAAAAGCGTAGTCGATGGGAAACGGGTTAATATTCCCGTACTTCTTACAATTGCGATGGGGGGACGGAGAAGGCTAGGTGGGCCTGGCGATGGTTGTCCAGGTTCAAGTGCGTAGGCTGAGTATTTAGGTAAATCCGGATACTCTTAAGGCTGAGACACGACGTCGAGCACCTAAGGGTGTGAAGTCATTGATGCCATGCTTCCAGGAAAAGCCTCTAAGCTTCAGATTGTAAGGAATCGTACCCCAAACCGACACAGGTGGTCGGGTAGAGAATACCAAGGCGCTTGAGAGAACTCGGGTGAAGGAACTAGGCAAAATGGTACCGTAACTTCGGGAGAAGGTACGCTCTATATAGGTGAAGAGACTGGCTCTTGGAGCCGAAAAGAGTCGCAGATACCAGGTGGCTGCAACTGTTTATTAAAAACACAGCACTGTGCAAAATCGTAAGATGACGTATACGGTGTGACGCCTGCCCGGTGCCGGAAGGTTAATTGATGGGGTTAGACTTCGGTCGACGCTCTTGATCGAAGCCCCGGTAAACGGCGGCCGTAACTATAACGGTCCTAAGGTAGCGAAATTCCTTGTCGGGTAAGTTCCGACCTGCACGAATGGCGTAATGATGGCCACGCTGTCTCCACCCGAGACTCAGTGAAATTGAAATCGCTGTGAAGATGCAGTGTACCCGCGGCTAGACGGAAAGACCCCGTGAACCTTTACTACAGCTTGGCACTGAACATTGAACCTACATGTGTAGGATAGGTGGGAGGCTTTGATATGCAGACGCTAGTTTGTATGGAGCCGTCCTTGAAATACCACCCTTGTAGTTTTGATGTTCTAACTTGGTTCCCTTATCGGGAATGAGGACAGTGCCTGGTGGGTAGTTTGACTGGGGCGGTCTCCTCCCAAAGAGTAACGGAGGAGCACGAAGGTGGGCTAATCACGGTTGGACATCGTGAGGTTAGTGCAATGGCATAAGCCCGCTTAACTGCGAGAATGACAATTCGAGCAGGTGCGAAAGCAGGTCATAGTGATCCGGTGGTTCTGAATGGAAGGGCCATCGCTCAACGGATAAAAGGTACTCCGGGGATAACAGGCTGATACCGCCCAAGAGTTCATATCGACGGCGGTGTTTGGCACCTCGATGTCGGCTCATCACATCCTGGGGCTGAAGTCGGTCCCAAGGGTATGGCTGTTCGCCATTTAAAGTGGTACGCGAGCTGGGTTTAGAACGTCGTGAGACAGTTCGGTCCCTATCTGCCGTGGGCGTTGGAGAATTGAAAGGGGCTGCTCCTAGTACGAGAGGACCGGAGTGGACGAACCTCTGGTGTTCGGGTTGTGTCGCCAGACGCATTGCCCGGTAGCTAAGTTCGGGATCGATAACCGCTGAAAGCATCTAAGCGGGAAGCGAGCCTTGAGATGAGTTCTCCCTGGCGCTTTAAGCGTCCTAAAGGGTTGTTCGAGACTAGAACGTTGATAGGCAGGGTGTGTAAGCGTTGTGAGGCGTTGAGCTAACCTGTACTAATCGCCCGTGAGGCTTAACCATACAACACCAAAAAGGTTTTGTAACGGACTCAAATGAGTACTTGAGTGTGTGAGAACGGCTTTGTAAGAAGTTATAAAAACAGCTTTCCAGATTGCATGAGTATCGCGTAAGCGGTAGTCATAAAGAATTTGCTTGGCGACCATAGCATTTTGGAACCACCTGAACCCATGCCGAACTCAGAAGTGAAACGAAATAGCGCCGATGGTAGTGTGGGGCTTCCCCATGTGAGAGTAGGTCATCGCCAAGCTTTAAATATGGATTTATAGTTTTATAACTGTAAATCGACAATTTGTGGAGAGATGGCTGAGTGGTCGAAAGCACCGGTCTTGAAAACCGGCAACCGTTAATAGCGGTTCTAGGGTTCAAATCCCTATCTCTCCGCCACTATTGAAAAAGCCCGCTGAATCATCAGCGGGCTTTTTTTATTTCTATCATTTGAATATTGGTCAATACAAAAATATTGATCAATACAAATGAGTCACGCCCAGTATTTGCTTCGACTATGCCATGACGCTTTATATGTGTTATGTCTTCTATTTCCCTGCACCGTCCAGTTTTTAAGAAAGGTACATTGAATGTATAAACGGCGTTTGTCCTGCTCCTTCATTTCAAATACGCGCAATCACCGTCCACCTTTTGAGTAAAGACCATTAACAGGGTTATCTTTTATTTTTAAATAAAGACGTGATGATGAGATCGGTCTAGCGATATAGCGCTTAAAAAAATGAGTAACAGTGACAATATGTGTTCAATGGAGTATGTTACTGACCTCCATTACCAACATATTTCCTTGTTGTATTTATTTATGTCGAAGAAAACCTGCATCAATATTATTTTATATTCTGTTTTTCTGTGTATCGCTGGCTGTTCTTCAGCACCAGACAGTGTGCCTTTATATGACCACGATTATTGTGGTGTGTCATTAAAGAGACCGACCCAGACGTTATCTCAGTTTACTCAGCCTTTTGCATCCGAAATGCAGGATAAAACGGGTGTGTATGTTCTTGAGCAAGGCGCCGAAGCTATGATGTCTCGTGCTTGGTTGGCTGAACGTGCAGAGAAATCTATCGACGTACAATATTTTATCTTTTCTATCGATAATGTTGGTTTGATTGCGACAGATTATTTAGTTCGGGCCGCAGAGCGCGGGGTCAAAGTTCGAGTTTTAGTGGATGATATTATGTTGGAAGCTCGCGGAGATGAGCTTCTAATGTTAGCGGCCCACCCGAATATCGAGATTAAAATCTATAATCCTAACGCCAATATTGGTAAGAATATTCTTCAAAAGCTGACCACACTCGTGACCGATTTTCATGGTTTGAATCAGCGAATGCATAATAAAGTCTTTCTGGTTGATCAACAGATCGCCATTACCGGTGGACGCAATATTGCCGATGAATACTTTGGTTTCGATCATGACTATAACTTTAGAGACAGAGATGTATTCCTAGCTGGTAAAGCCGTTCACTCAGTAGAAACCTCTTTTGAACAATATTGGCAAAGTAAGCTCAGTGTTTCTGTCGAAAAGCTTGTTGGCCATCAGCCGTATGAAGGAAGCCCTGAATTTTCTCGCTTACACTCCTATGCGTGTAATCCTGATAACTTCAATTTAGAGGTGAGACAAGAGATTGAAGAGGTGCCTGAGACTTTTCATCGTCTTATGAAACAAGGGAAGTTCTTATTTCTCGATCATGTTGAATACGTTGCCGATATCCCGGGCAAGAATGACCACAAGCATTTTCTCAGCGGTGGCAGTCTCACGAAAGATAAATTAGTCGAGCTGGCGGAAAACGCCAAGCATAATATTGTAATACAAACACCGTATTTGGTGACCACCAAGAAAGATAGAGCATTTCTACGTAAATTGGTGAATCGCGGCATCACTATAAAAATTCTTACCAACAGTTTGGCGTCGAATGATAATTTAGAAGCGTTTAGTGGGTATCAACGGAACCGAGCCGCATTGCTAGATACTGGTGTTCAGATATATGAATTTAGACCGGATGCGAAAATTAGGCAGAGGGTCATGTCAGAAAGTATGTATAAACGCTTACCAACCATGCCGATATTTGGTCTTCATGCGAAAACCATGACCATTGATGATCGTATTACGGTGATTGGGACTTATAATTTTGATCCGAGAAGCGCGAATTTAAATACTGAGAGCATTACGATCATTGATTCGCCTAAAATGACACAAGATGTGCAAGCTTCCATGTTAAAAGAAATGGAAACCCAAAATGCATGGCAGGTCACCCGAGATTTTAACCCTGATAGTAAAGTTCGACTCTCTAAACGAATTGGTGTGAAGCTACGCAGAGTGGTTCCGAAAAATATCCTTTAGCATGTTGCCATTACCTTTTCCTAAGGCGACGAGCCATTGCGTTGCGGTTGGATTCTTATGACGACTCACCTTAGCAATGAATGATAGGGGCCGTTATATTGCTCCTTTTTAGATGAGTGAGTGATTACTCGCCAGAAGCTGAGTTCGCCTACGGGGTGACCAACTAAGTCACCAGACTGCTGTGTTTGGTGACCACTTGCCATAAGGCATGCACGAGTGGGTTGTGAAGCTGTGAACGCTGGCAACACACACCAAGCTTGAAAGGTTTGATCGGTGTGATCGGTAAGCGCTGCACTTTGTCTCTGACTGGGCTGTTATTCAATACCACATCTGGCACTAATCCAATGCCACACCCGAGAGCAACCATACTCACTAACGCTTCGTTCCCTGATATCTGCGCATAGATATTGGGTTTAATTCCCATTTTCTTAAACCACTCATTGGCGCGCGTACGCGCTGTCCCCGTTTGCGGCAAAATAAACGGTATTTGACTCCAATCCGGTTGGCTTTTTTGAACTTCTTCCACAAACCCATTGAGTTCTGATGGGCCAATAAATGACAAGGGTAATTCGCTAATCGTACAAAACTCGACGCGTGAAGGCAGTGGGTCAGGCATAGCTGAAATGGCAATATCAACCTCATCGTTTAACACTTTACTGATTGCTAGCGCTGGATCCCCGGTCAGAATGTTGAACTCGATATAGGGATATTTCTGACGGACAGCATCAAGCAGTTCTGGTAAATGACTATAGCTGGCTGTAACGGAACAGAATAAGCGTATTTCGCCCTGTAGCTCATCCTCATGGCGGTGAATGCTTTGCTGGAAGCCTTGCCATTCTTCAACCATACGTTGAGCGATAGGTTTGAGCTGATATCCAGTAGGGGTCAGTGCGACACGCCGGTTATCGCGAATAAATAAGCTATGGCCAATGTCTTGCTCGAGTTTTTGGATCTGTCGACTGAGCGCGGAGGGGCTGATATGTAATGTCGCTGCAGTCTGACTGAAATTTTTACTGTCGCATAAATGGAGAAACAGCGTAAGAGTCTTAATATTCATAGTTTTTCCATGTTGCACTTATTGCAATAACTAGTTGTGAATATATCACTTTAAGCAATCGAAAAGGTGGATTAGTATAAATTTATTCGGTGCCCAATGTTGCGCACCGCCGAAGGAATGTATCGAAGGAGCATCTATCATGGCGAACTATTTTAATACCTTGAATCTACGTGAGAAACTGGATCAGTTAGGCCGTTGTCGTTTTATGGCACGTGAAGAATTTTCGACAGAAGCTGACTATCTGAAAGGTAAAAAGGTCGTCATCGTCGGATGTGGTGCTCAAGGCCTCAACCAAGGTCTGAACATGCGTGATTCTGGATTAGATGTATCCTACGCGTTACGTGAATCTGCGATCTCTGCCCAGCGTCAGTCTTATAAAAATGCGAAAGACAATGGTTTTGCGGTCGGTACTTACGAAGAATTAATTCCTCAAGCGGATCTCGTCGTCAACCTGACACCGGACAAGCAACACAGTAATGTGATTGAGTCAGTGATGCCGTTGATGAAAGAGGGAGCCGCTTTAGGTTACTCACACGGTTTCAACATTGTTGAAGTCGGTATGCAAATCCGTAAAGACATCACGGTTGTCATGGTGGCACCTAAGTGTCCAGGCACCGAAGTTCGTGAAGAATATAAACGTGGCTTTGGTGTGCCGACCTTAATCGCGGTGCACCCAGATAACGATCCTAAGGGTGACGGTTTAGACATCGCAAAAGCGTGGGCGGCCGCGACGGGCGGTCATCGTGCTGGCTGTCTAGAGTCATCGTTTGTTGCAGAAGTAAAATCCGACCTAATGGGCGAGCAAACCATTCTTTGTGGCATGCTACAAGCGGGTTCTATTGTGTGTTACGAAAAAATGGTGGCTGATGGTATCGAACCTGGTTATGCCGGTAAGTTACTTCAGTACGGATGGGAAACCATTACCGAAGCACTGAAGTTTGGTGGCATCACTCACATGATGGATCGCTTATCAAACCCAGCGAAACTGAAAGCGTTTGACCTGTCTGAAGAACTGAAAGAGTTGATGCGCCCACTGTACAACAAACACATGGATGACATCATCTCAGGCCATTTCTCCAGCACAATGATGGCGGATTGGGACAATGATGATGCTGACCTATTACGCTGGCGTGAAGAAACCGCGGATACTGGATTTGAAAACTACCCAGATTCAGAGGTAAAAATCAGTGAGCAGGAATACTTTGATAATGGCATCCTAATGGTTGCGATGATCCGTGCGGGTATCGAGCTGGCATTTGAAGCCATGACCGCTTCGGGCGTGATTGATGAATCGGCTTACTATGAGTCACTGCATGAATTGCCATTGATTGCTAACACGGTAGCGCGTAAGCGTCTATACGAAATGAACGTCGTGATTTCTGATACCGCAGAATACGGCAACTATCTATTCGCCAATGTCGCCACACCGTTGCTACGTGAGAAATTTATGCCGAACGTCTCCACTGACGTCATTGGTAAAGGTTTAAAATCAGATTCGATTCAGGTGGATAATTCTCGCCTGATTGAAGTGAATCATGTACTTCGCACACATCCAGTAGAAGCGGTGGGTGCCAAACTACGTGGTTACATGAAAGACATGAAACGCATCGCTGTTGGCGACTAGTGTCTGGTTAAAATAAAGCAAATATAACATCGTAAAATAAAAGGCTTGGTCACCGTTCGACCAAGCCTTTTTTATGAAATCAAAATATTGTTATTCAGCGGTGTCGTTTTTATCGCTTAATTTCGCTTCAATATCTGCAATTTTCTGTTCCATTTCTGTCAGTTTCTGACGAGTACGCAGTAGGACTTGAGTTTGAACATCAAACTCTTCACGACTGACAACATCGAGTTTTCCGAGTTGTCCTTGGATCACTTGACGTACTTTACTATCAACATCCGCTCCTAACTCTTTAACGGGTTGTGGCATTGAATCATGAATCTGTTTAGCAAGTTGCTCTAATTTTTTTGAATCAAACATGGTCGATACTCCTATCCTGTACTCATTCCATTCTATGCAATTTATACATGAAAGTCGTCCTTATCGTTTAAAAAACCGAGTTATAAAGCACTTAGCGCCTTTGGACGATGAGAGAGCAAAAATTTCTTACAGATGAATTGGTATACCGCCCCTTAAGCCATTATCATAAGCAGCCTTATTTCGATCAAAGAGAGCATTATGAAGCTGAACCCTAGTCAAGACGCAGCCGTTAAATTTGTCTCTGGACCTTGCCTAGTCCTTGCGGGAGCGGGCTCTGGTAAGACACGTGTGATCACCAACAAAATTGCGTATTTGGTTCAGCATTGTGGTTATAAAGCTCGTAACATTGCTGCCGTTACCTTCACCAATAAAGCCGCACGAGAAATGAAAGAGCGGGTTGCGCAAACCTTAGGCAAATCGGAATCGAAAGGCTTATTAGTGTCGACCTTTCACACGCTGGGTTTAAATATCATTCGTCGTGAATACAAGCATCTTGGGCTGAAAGCGGGCTTCTCTCTTTTTGACGATCAAGACCAACTTGCCCTGTTAAAAGAGCTGACAGAAAAGCAAATCGATGGGGATAAAGATCTGCTCCGTCAACTGTTGAGTACCATTTCCAATTGGAAAAACGACATGCTGACCCCTGAGCAAGCCAAAGCGCAGGCGCAAGGTGAACAACAACAGTTATTTGCCTTCTGTTATGAGATGTATCAGGCACAAATGCAGGCCTATAACGCGCTCGATTTTGATGACTTGATACTGATGCCGGTCAAGTTATTGCGTGACAATGACGACGTTCGCTTGAAATGGCAAACTCGTATTCGCTATTTACTCGTCGATGAGTATCAAGATACCAACACCAGTCAATATGAGCTTGTTCGCTTAATTGTGGGAGAGCGCGGCCGGGTGACGGTGGTGGGGGATGATGATCAATCCATCTATTCTTGGCGTGGGGCCAAACCGCAGAATTTGGTCTTACTTGGCGAAGACTATCCTGATCTGCGTTTGATTAAGCTGGAACAGAATTATCGTTCAACCAGCCGTATTTTACGCGCGGCCAATATTTTGATCGCCAATAATCCGCACGTGTATGAAAAAACGTTGTTCTCTGAGATTCCTGATGGCGAAAAGCTCAAAGTATTAATGGCGAAAAACGAAGATCATGAAGCCGAAAGAATCACCGCAGAGATCATTGCGCATAAGTTCCTCAATCGGACGGAGTATCGTCAGTATGCGGTGTTATATCGTGGTAATCACCAGTCACGTCTGCTGGAAAAAAGTTTAATGCAAAACCGGGTTCCCTATAAGATCTCTGGGGGGACGTCATTTTTCGCGCGTTCGGAAATTAAAGATATCATGGCGTATCTACGGATGCTTGTGAACCCTGATGACGACAATGCCTTTTTACGTATTGTGAATACGCCTCGTCGTGAAATCGGGCCGGTGACCTTGGAAAAACTTGGCACTTACTCGAATATGCGAGGCAAAAGTTTATTTGCCGCCAGTTTCGAAATGGGCTTAGAGCAACACTTATCGGGTCGTGGACTAGAGAATCTCCGTCGATTCACGCAATGGCTTGTGACGATCGCTGATAATGCCGAACGCGGAGACTCCGTTGAGGCGGTTCGCTCACTGGTGCGAGATATTCATTATGAAGATTGGTTGCACGAGACATCGGCGAGTCCCAAAGCGGCAGAAATGAGAATGAAAAACGTCTCAGATCTCTACACATGGATTACCAACGATCTGAAAGGGGAAAACCCCGACCAAGAAGAGAAAACACTTAAGGAAGTCGTACAGCGCCTCACATTACGGGATATGATGGAGCGAGACCAAGAAAACGATGATAGCGATGCTGTGCAACTGATGACGCTGCACGCCTCCAAAGGCCTCGAGTTTCCTTATGTCTACCTCATGGGCGCAGAAGAAGGGATTTTGCCCCATCAAACTAGCGTCGATGAAGATAATGTGGATGAAGAACGACGCTTAATGTACGTTGGAATTACCCGGGCGCAGCGCGAGCTGACTTTTACGGTGTGTAAAGAGCGTCGCCAATACGGCGAATTGATCAAACCAACTCAGAGCCGTTTTTTGGATGAATTGCCTTTTGACGATATTGAGTGGGAAGTGAAAAAAAAGCCGGTATCTCAAGAGGAACGGATGGAGAAAGGACAAGCTCACATCGCTAATTTGAGGGCAATGTTTAAAAAGTAGTGAAATGATTTACTTAACGCCTTGAATAGCGTATTTTTACTCATGCCCAATTCAACACGATACAGGATAAGTTTCGGCGGTTAGGTTGAACGAAAACCTTGCGAAAAGTAAATTTATGCTGAGATATGACGCTTATTGACGAAAAACCCGTCAGTTGGCAAAAAAAGTTGAAAAAAGTACTAGACGGCATAGGGGGATATCCGTATTATTCCTCTCCGCCGATAGGGCATGCGCCCGTAGCTCAGCTGGATAGAGCGTTGGCCTCCGGAGCCAAAGGTCGAAGGTTCGAATCCTTTCGGGCGCACCATTGTCCGAAGGTTTATCGGTAGAAAAAATTATGGTGGCTATAGCTCAGTTGGTAGAGTCCCGGATTGTGATTCCGGTTGTCGCGAGTTCGAACCTCGTTAGCCACCCCATTTATTTTTTGGTAAACTCATGGTTGGCTAAAAAGTAAATGCAAAGTCGGTGAATAGCGCAGTTTGGTAGCGCATCTGGTTTGGGACCAGAGGGTCGGGGGTTCGAATCCCTCTTCACCGACCACTATTTCGAGATTTCGCTACAAATAGCGGGGTCTAATAACGGCAAACAGTCGGTTATTGCAAAATTTGATGGTGGCTATAGCTCAGTTGGTAGAGTCCCGGATTGTGATTCCGGTTGTCGCGAGTTCGAACCTCGTTAGCCACCCCATTTATTCAATAAATAAACGCGATTCGTTTATTTATACAACAAGATTCGTCGGTGAATAGCGCAGTTTGGTAGCGCATCTGGTTTGGGACCAGAGGGTCGGGGGTTCGAATCCCTCTTCACCGACCATCTATTAAAGCCTCAGCAGATATGCTGGGGCTTTTTTACGTTTGCAGCATTGAAAGTGAGCCATGCTCTTGCCTCTCTATCTCGCCTCTTCTGATGATACGTATTCTATCTTTTGCTAAAGTAGCCTTTATTTTTATTCTCTCTGTTTATAGATGGGGAGATTTCGTCGACTCATGATGACTTTCTCAACACTATTACCTGCTGTCAGAGCAGAAAATTCCTAATAAACTGTTACTGAATGTATAAAGCGTTTTCTGGAATTCATAGCGTCTTTTCTCTATATTTACGACTGTAAATTGTTTGAGTAATAGTTTAATTCTCTGATTTTTGGTTACTTATTGGATTGGTATGAATTTTTTGCCCTCTTATTATTTATACACTCAAAACGCATAAATGGCTTTTTTAGCGACAAGCTTTGATTTTTTATTCTACGATTGTTGCTTTTTACTAATATATTTGCCAAATTGATGAACGAATAAAGTCAGCATAAGATGCTGATCAGAATGGATTCATCGTATGGCTGGACAGCGCAAGCAGGAATAATGTTCAGTCCATCAGACAGGGAAACACTGTCCAAGCAGTAGAGGTCTGGTTTAAATGTCGCTTTTAGAAGTTCGTAATCTTCGTATTGAATACCCATCCCGTCATGGCGTGTTTACCGCTGTGAAAGATTTATCACTCTCGATCGAACGTGGTGAAATCCTAGGAGTAGTGGGGGAATCTGGGGCCGGTAAATCAACCGTCGGAAATGCCATTATTGATTTGTTGAGTCCTCCTGGCCATGTGGCAGGGGGGCAAGTTCTCCTTGATGGCCAAGAAATTTCTGGGCTTGATAGTGAGTCGATGCGCAAAGTTCGAGGCTCGAATATCGGGTTTATCTTTCAAGACCCAATGACGTCTCTTAACCCGCTTTTTACGGTTGAGCAGCAGTTAAAAGAAACCATTCATGCCAATATGAAGGTCAGTGATAAAGAAGCGTACGAGCGCGCACTGAGCTTATTAAATCAAGTGGGTATCCCTCAGCCTGAAAACCGTTTAAAACAATACCCTCACCAATTCTCAGGTGGTATGCGACAACGTGTCGTGATCGCGATTGCGTTGGCGGGGGAGCCCGATTTGATCATCGCCGATGAGCCGACCACCGCGCTGGATGTGTCGATTCAAGACCAAATTCTCAATTTAATCCGCGATTTGTGTGAGCAGCACAATGTCGGGTGCATGTTGGTTACCCATGACATGGGAGTGGTATCGAACGTCACGGATCGGGTGGCCGTGATGTATCGAGGTGAATTGGTCGAAATCGGTGAGACGGCCAAAGTGTTGGGCGAACCGGAACATCCTTATACTCGTAGCCTAATTTCTGCGGTTCCTCGTTCCGACATCAAGCTTGACCGTTTCCCTTTGGTCAGTTACATCGAAGCGGCGCAAGAGCCGCAGAAGCACATCGATATTCAACATCACTGGCTCGGCCAGCGAGAAATTCAGCGAGATTACACCGGGCCACTTTTACGGGTGGAAAATGTGCATTTACGCTTTACCACTAAACCGTCACTTTTTCCCAAACAGCGTGAATATGTGGTGGCGTCGAATGATGTCAGCTTTGACATCAAAGAAGGCGAAACCTTTGGATTAGTGGGTGAATCTGGATCCGGTAAATCGACCATTGCGCGAGTCATTGCTGGGTTATATCAGCCGAATTCGGGCAATGTAACCTTCGAAGGCATCAATTTAACGCAATTGTCCTCAGAAAAAGAACGCCGTCCGTTCCGCCGTCAAATGCAGATGGTCTTTCAAAACCCCTACACGTCTATGAACCCGCGCATGAAGGTGTTCGACATCGTTGCCGAACCGATTCGCTTTCACCGGTTGACGGAGAATGAATCACAAACGCGCCAAGTGGTTGAGGACTTGCTGGATCATGTCGGCTTAGGGCGTTTAGCTGGTCTGAAGTATCCTCATGAGTTCTCAGGCGGGCAGCGCCAGCGTATTTCTATCGCTCGCGCGTTAGCGACACGTCCACGCTTATTAATTTGTGATGAACCCACGTCGGCTTTAGATGTGTCGGTACAGGCTCAAATCCTCAACTTATTGAAAGATTTACAGCAAGAGTTGGATTTGACCATGCTGTTTATTAGCCATGACCTACCGGTGATTCGCCAAGTCTGCGATCGCGTTGGCGTGATGCAAAAAGGCACTTTGCTTGAAGTGGCGCCCACCGAACAACTGTTTACTCAGCCAACTCATCCATACAGTCAGCAACTGATTTCCCTAATGCCTGAATTTACGGGATTACGCGCTGATATTGCTTAACGCATCACCGAAAGGTGATGTTGAACCCTAATTAGGAACACAACCCCCGCATAAGGAGATATGCATGAACACAATGAAGAGTAAGATCGCTCTCGCTCTAATGACCGCAGGTCTGAGTTTCTCTGCCATCGCGGCCAATATTACCGTGGCGTATGACGCTGATCCGGTTTCCCTTGATCCAGAAGAACAACTCTCTGGTGGTACGCTACAGCTTTCCCATATGGTGTTTGACCCACTAGTGCGTCACAAACAAGATATGACGTTTGAACCACGTTTGGCGACGAGCTGGGAGCGCATCAATGATACGACAATGCGTTTTCATCTGCGTAAAGGTGTGACTTTCCACTCTGGTAATAAATTCACGGCTGACGATGTGGTGTGGACGTTTAAGCGTTTAAAACGCTCACAAGACTTTAAAGGCATCTTTGAACCCTACAAAGAAGCGGTAAAAGTCGATGACTATACCGTTGATTTGGTGGCAACGGGGCCGTACCCACTCGTGCTACAAAATGCCACGTATCTCTTTGTGATGGACAGCAAGTTCTATACAGGGACCACCGAAGATGGTCGAGATAAAAGTGTCATTCAAAAACATGGTAACTCTTTTGCGTCGACCAACGAATCAGGAACGGGACCGTTTACCGTGGGTTTTCGTGAGCAAGGTGTGAAAACCGAATTCCATCGTTTTGATAACTACTGGGATAAAGCGTCGAAAGGGAATGTGGAAGACTTAACCCTCGTGCCAATCAAAGAAAACGCAACGCGTGTTGCGGCATTGCTATCGGGCGATGTGGACATGATTGCGCCAGTGGCGCCGAATGATCAGCGCCGCGTAAAAACCACTTCAGGTGTGAAACTCGTCACTTTGCCAAGTGATCGCATCATCACATTCCAAATGAATGAACAATCGAACCCAGCATTGAAAGATAAGCGTGTGCGTCAAGCCATCGTCTATGCGATTAACAATGATGGTATCGTGAAAAAAATCATGCGTGGCTTCGCGACGACAGCCAGCCAGCAAAGTCCAGCTTCTTACATAGGTCATAACAGCGATTTAAAACCTCGTTACGATCTGAAAAAAGCCAAACAGCTAATGAAAGAAGCCGGGTATGAAAATGGCTTCTC
The DNA here is from genome assembly GCF_003716875.1 of Vibrio zhugei. Lineage (NCBI taxonomy): Bacteria > Pseudomonadati > Pseudomonadota > Gammaproteobacteria > Vibrionales > Vibrionaceae > Vibrio > Vibrio zhugei. Next base: position 73,466 of record NZ_CP033078.1, read on the forward strand.
GTTGACGATGATGGCGCCGAATAACCGTTATGTGAATGATGCCAAGATTGCCCAAGCAACCTCTGCGATGTTGTCTAAAATTGGCATCAAAGTGAGCTTAAAAACCATGCCGAAGGCGCAGTACTGGCCAGAGTTTGATAAGTGTTCAGCAGACATGATGATGATCGGTTGGCAGTCAGATACCCAAGATTCCGCCAACTACACAGAATTTTTGACGATGACCCGCAATGAAAAAACCGGTAAAGGTCAATATAACTGTGGTCATTACTCTAATCCAAAAGTAGACGAACTGATCGAAAAATCGAATGTTGAAACGGACCAAGCGAAACGCGCACAGCAGTTAAAAGAAGTGGAAGCTTTGCTGTATAACGATGCGGCCTTTGTGCCAATGCACTGGGAAAACTTGTCGTGGGCATCAAAAAATGCACTACAGATTGAGTCGATCGTGAACCCAATGAACCAACCATACTTTGGTGATTTGGTCGTTAAAGAAAATAAATAATGATAAACATTCAGGTGCCGCTTCACGCGGTACCTGATTGACTATTTCTGTGCTTAGCGTGACATCAGCCCACCTAAGCACGTCTTTTAGGCTGAGGATAGGGATTTATCGCAGATGATAATGCGATAAACCGTCATGGATAGTAAAGGGGCAAGGAATGGTTTCGTTTCTGGTCAAGCGCCTGTTTCAGGCACTGATAGTCATGTTTGTGATCAGTCTAGTGGCGTTTGCCATTCAGGATAATCTAGGCGATCCATTGAGAGAGTTGGTGGGGCAGTCGGTATCTCAAGCTGAGCGTCAACAATTACGTGATGATTTAGGGCTTAATGACCCGTTTATCACCAAATATACGCGGTTCCTTACCGGTGCTTTACATGGTGATTTGGGGATGTCATATACGTTTAAGCGCCCCGCATTAGACATTATTTTAGAAAAGCTGGTGGCCACGTTAGAGCTCGTATTTGGAGCCTCGGTCATTATTATCGTGTTATCCATTCCACTCGGCGTGTATGCCGCGATTCATCCTAAGCGATGGCTAACGAAAGTCATCATGGCGGGCAGCAGCATTGGTATTTCCATTCCGGTTTTCCTCACGGCCATTCTATTAATGTATGTGTTTTCGATAGAACTTGGTTGGCTGCCGTCCTATGGCAGGGGAGAAACGGTGAATGTACTGGGCTGGCAATCGGGTTATTTCACACTTGATGGCTTAGCGCATTTAGTTCTGCCTTGTGTGTCACTGGCCTCAATTATGCTGCCACTGTTTATTCGTTTGGTTCGCTCGGAAATGCTCGAAGTGCTTAGCTCTGAGTACATCAAATTTGCGAAAGCTAAGGGCTTACCTTTAAAGAAAGTGCATTTTAAACATGCATTGAAAAATACCATGCTGCCAGTATTAACCGTGGGTGGGGTACAAATAGGTTTGATGGTGGCTTATACCATTTTAACCGAGACGGTTTTCCAGTGGCCGGGAACCGGGTTCTTATTCCTTGATGCAGTCAACCGTGTGGATACCCCTTTGATTACGGCTTATGTGATTATCGTTGGCTTGATCTTTGTTGTTACCAATACGGTGATTGATTTGTTGTATGGACTCATTAACCCAACCGTCAACTTAACAGGCAAAGGAGCGTAATCATGGCGACAGTATCAACGGTTCCTTCGCGTTGGGAACGCTTTAAACAATCGGATTTTTTGTATTATTTCCTCAATGATAAAGTCGCAATGCTGAGTTTTGCTGTCTTTATTGTGTGCTTATTGGCGGCGTTATTTGCGCCATTGATTGCGCCATATAATCCCTATGACTTGTCGTCAATTGATATCATGGACTCTGAATTGCCACCTGCGTGGATGATGGATGGCAGCCCTGATTTCCTTTTGGGGACGGATGACCAAGGTCGCGATATTCTATCGACCATTTTGTATGGCTCTCGCTTGTCATTGACCATCGGCTTTTTAGCGGTCGGGTTACAGTTATTGATTGGAACCATTGTTGGATTGTGCTCAGGCTACTTTGGTGGGCGCATTGATAACTTTTTGATGCGTGTTGCGGATGTGCAATTATCGTTTTCTACCATGATGGTGGCGATCATTGTTTCGGCGATTTTTAAAGCCAGTTTTGGTGGTCAGTTGTATGGTGAATATGCGGTGATCATGTTGGTCTTCATCATTGGTTTTGCTGAATGGCCGCAGTATGCACGGACCATTCGCGCCTCCGTACTCGCCGAGCGTGAAAAAGAATATGTCGAAGCCGCTCGCGTCATGGGGTTCGGTTCTCTACGAATTATGTTTCGCCACATTCTCCCTAACTGTCTTTCTCCGATCTTGGTCATTTCTACCGTACAGGTGGCCAACGCGATCATGTCAGAAGCGGCATTGTCGTTTCTTGGTTTGGGCTTGCCCGTGGATCAACCGTCGTTAGGGTCACTGATTAATATTGGTTTCACTTATATTTTCTCTGGTTCTTGGTGGATTACCGCTTTCCCTGGGATTGTTCTGGTTATTTTAGTTTTAGTGATTAACTTGCTCGGAGACTGGCTCAGAGATGTATTTAATCCCAAATTATATAAAGGCTGAGCGAATTGATTGATTTTATAGTCAAAAACTAACTAAACTAGAGTCGTAAGTATCACTTACGGCTCTTTTTTTGCATTCATTACTAAAAGGCTAATACTTGCCGCCAATGAATCGCGGGATAGAATGGAGATTATAATGGAACGCCGGCCTCAATATACATCACGCTGCTGCCTACTCAGTTTATTGCTACTCGCAACATCGTTTTCATCGTTTACTGTGAACGCGCAAGATTTCTTATGTGACGCCACCCAACCGAGCGCCAATCATTTGCCTGTACTGGATAGTCGTTGCCCGATAGGGCAAGGGTTATGGGGGGATCGCAAGCCAAAGCAAACCCATTCGCATTTTTGGATTCAATGTGGATTGATGAGGAAAGGTTTGTCCGTTGATGCTGCGAAGCCGTTATATCAAAAAATCACCACGGATGTCTGGCTAAAACCAGAAGGGAAAGCAACCCGATGTTTGATTGGCCCCTATACCGACTACAATAAAGCCCATCAAGACATGTTACGAGTGCGGCAATTGCCTGGTTATCAAAAAGCGTTTATCCGTGATGTGAAGAAAGCAAGTAACGTAGTGACACCGACGAAAGCCGTCGTATCTACTCGCCATAAACGAATGAAATTTCTAGCCGAAGAGCCCGTGACGGCGAAACGGGTGGTGGTTGAGCGCCAGCAACCTAAGCCGAAAAAAACGCTGAATGTTGAGATAAGACGCCGCGTTCAAGTAGGAAAACTCGAGTATGTGATTCCTTACGTTTCGGAAAAAGAGACTCAGTTTTATATGGATAGAAATCAGCCATGGATTCGCTTGAGTTATGATAAAGCGGAACACATGTGTAGCAACATTCGCATGCGCTTGGTGACCACAGAAGAGTGGCAACAATTGTTAGCCGCGAACGTGATGGATAAGAATCAGTGGCCAATGAATCTGCCGTATTGGGGATGGCATAAGAAAGGGCTATTTACTAATGGTAATACGAATGCCCTAAAAGGTAGCGCATTACTCAATGTGGTGTGTGTGCACTCAGTGTAATGGTTCGCATGGTGTGACCCATGAACATGAAAAGGCCAAAAGAAAGCCCGCTAGCGACTATCGTTAGCGGGCTTTTTGTTACTGGGCGCCTGGCGTTATTTCATCTCTTCCACCGATTTAACGGCTTCATCAACGGATGTGGATTTTTGGTCTGCAGCGGACCACCCCCCCCCTAGTGCTTTGAACAGACTAATCCGACTGGTCAGCAAGTTGAGGTGAGACGACAGTTCGCTTTCTCGTGCGCTAAAGAATGAACGTTGCGCGTCCAAAAGATCGATATAGCTATCATTCCCTTGTTTGTAACGCATTTTCGCGAGTTCATAATAATCTTTGTTGGCATCCAAGTTAGCTTGTTGCGCTTTCCATTGCTCCATATAGTACTCTTGACCGAGTAACGCATCAGAGACTTCTTTAAAGCCAGTTTCGATAGCGGCCTCATAAGCAATCACCGACGATTGTTTTTTGATTTTCGCGACATCGAGATTGGCCGATGTTTTACCCCAGTTGAAAATGGGTAAGGTAATCGATGGGGCAAATGACCAATATCCTGAGTTCGAGCTAAATAAATCATCCAGAGAGTTGCTCATTGTTCCCGCCCCAGCAGTCAGCTGGATTTGTGGGAAAAAGGCCGCACGAGCCGCGCCAATATTGGCATTATCGGCTTTCAATGTATGTTCAGCCGCGAGAATATCAGGACGGTTTAAAATCAGCTTGGAAGAACTGCCCACTTTCAGTTCTGCGAGCATCTTGCCATCTTCTATCGGTAAGCGATCTTTAGTCGCGAAACCAATCGGTGCTCCCACAAGCTGGCGGAGCATGTTTTTTTGCTGCGCGACGGAAAGTTTGTACTTCGCTGCATTCGCTCTCGCACTGTAGAGTGCTGTCTTACTTTGCGCTAAGGTCAGCGCGTCACTGTAGCCCGCATCATATCGAGTTTTTACCAACTCTAATGTTTGGCTATAAGCTTTGACGGTATCTTGGGTCAAGCTTAGGAGCTCTTGATCGGTAATGAGTTTGATGTAGGCAGAGGCGACTTGTGACACCAAAGCAATCACAGCGCTGCGGCGGTTCTCGTCCGAAGCCAAGTAGCTTTGCATGGCTTCATCACTCAAGCTTTTCACTCGGCCAAACAGATCTAACTCGTAGCTCGTGACACCAACACCCAACTGACTGGATGTCGCGTACTGTTTACGGTTGTTTGGCGTTGCCGTTTCTGGTGTTAACGTGCGTGAATAAGCTCCGTTAACATCCAAACCTGGATAACGATTGGAATCTTGAATGCGATACTGTGCTTTGGTTTGCGCGACTTTAAGGATCGTTTGTTTTAAATCCTTATTGTTTTGCAATGCGGCATCAATCAATTCTTGCAGATGCTTGTCCGCCATAAAACTGCGCCAGTGTGGAATCGCCGTTTCCAAATTCTGACGAGCAGACGCTTCTGTCCAGCCTTGATGCTCAGATTGGGTATCAGGCTGGTGGTAATCTGGGGCCATGCTGCAGCCGCTTAGCGCGGCTGCAATCAGTAATGGTAATAGTTTACTTGTCATCACTGTTCTCCTGTGTCTCATCAATGTCCGGCTCTATGTAATGTCGTTTTGTGCCAAATAGGCGCATCACCATGACAAAGAAGACAGGGACAAAGAAGATGGATAAGATCGTTGCTGATAGCATACCGCCAGCGACCCCCCAACCGATCGCATTACGGCTTGCCGCACCTGCACCGGTACTTAACGCGAGGGGAAGTACGCCGAGGATAAAGGCGAACGATGTCATCATAATCGGTCGTAAACGCATGCGAGCCGCTTCAACCGTGGCTTTGGTAATATCGTAACCTTGGTCATAGAGCTCTTTGGCAAACTCAACAATGAGGATCGCGTTTTTCGCTGATAGACCAATGGTTGTCAATAGGCCCACTTGGAAATACACGTCATTTGACAGACCTTTAAAGGTTGCCGCTAATACCGCACCTAAGATACCCAAAGGCACCACTAAGATGACGGAGAACGGAACACTCCAGCTTTCGTACAACGCGGCTAGCGACAAGAATACGATAAGTAACGAGATACCGTACAGGAAGCCCGCTTGTGCCGATGACTGACGTTCTTGGAAAGAGACGCCGCCCCACTGAACACCAATGCCATCAGGCAGCTTGCTCACTAGTTTCTCGATTTCTGCCATCGCTTCGCCTGAGCTGTAACCGGCGGCCGCAGAACCTTGAATGTTCATGGATGAACTGCCGTTGAAACGCTCTAGACGTGGCGAGCCATAAGTCCAGTGATAACTGGCAAAGGCACCAAATGGCACCATTTCACCATTGCTGTTACGGACATGCCACAGCTCTAGGTTTTCTGGGTCCATACGGAATGGCGCGTCTGCTTGAACATACACTTTCTTAATACGTCCATTATCGATGAAGTCGTTGACGTACGTTGACCCCCATGCCGTGGATAGCATTGAGTTAATATCGGTAACGGAAACGCCCATCGCCATGGCTTTCTCATAGTCGATGTCGATACGGAACTGTGGACCGTCTTCCATACCATTTGGACGAACACCGGTGAGAATCGGATCTTGCGATGCCATGCCCAGTAACTGGTTACGTGCTTGTAAAAGCTTCTCGTGGCCTAAGTTACCACGGTCAACTAAATACGCATCAAACCCGTTTGCTGTACCTAAACTCGGAACGGCTGGCATGTTGAACGGGAACACCTGAGCTTCTTTGATGGTTGAGAAATACCCAAAGGCTCGGCCGATGATCGCTTGCGCAGATTGCGAAGGATTCGGGCGTTCGCTCCAGTCTTTCAACTTAACAAACGCTAAGCCCATGTTTTGTCCTTGCCCCGCAAAACTGAACCCAGCAATCGTAAAGACGGAATCCACACTGTCTTTTTCTTGTTGCTTAAAGTAGTTTTCCACTTTCTTGTTGACGGCTTCAGTCCGTTCAATGGTTGCACCGGTAGGCAGGTTGATCATCGCCAGTACGATACCTTGGTCTTCTTCCGGAAGGAAAGAGGCCGGCAAGCGGTTCCAAGCAAAAGCAAGACCCGCAACAATGATGATATAGATAACCACATAGCGCAGTTTTTGGCCAAGGCTGGTCGAGACATAACGTTGGTAACGTGCTGTTCCAGCATTAAAGCTATTGTTGAACCATGCAAAGGGGCCTTTGGTAATGTGTTGCTCGCCTTTCTTACGCGGTTTTAGAATGGTGGCACACAAGGCTGGCGTTAATACCATCGCCACAAGCACAGACAAAATCATTGCCGAGACGATCGTGACTGAGAACTGACGATAAATTTCGCCCGATGCGCCGCCAAAGAAGGCCATCGGTACAAATACCGCACTCAATACTAGGGCAATACCCACCAAAGCGCCGGTAATCTGCTTCATGGATTTGCGGGTGGCGTGTAACGGTGATAAGCCGTCTTCTTCCATAACCCGCTCGACGTTTTCGACCACGACGATGGCATCATCCACCAGCAACCCGATGGCCAGTACTAAACCAAACATGGTGAGTGTGTTAATGGAATAACCAAATCCGGCCATGACGCCAAATGTACCTAAAAGAACCACAGGCACGGCGATGGTTGGAATTAACGTCGCTCTAAAGTTTTGTAGGAACACGTACATCACGATGAACACCAGCACCACCGCTTCGATCAGCGTATGTACCACTTCTTCAATCGAGATTTTAACAAACGGAGTCGTGTCGTACGGGTAATTCACTTCCATGGTTTTCGGGAAGAACTGCTGCAACTCATGCATTTTCGCTTTCACCGCTTTGGCGGTATCCAGCGCATTGGCTCCACTGGCAAGCTTAACGGCTATACCGCTAGAGAACTTACCGTTGTAACGAGCGATGGTGCTGTAGCTTTCACCCCCGATTTCCACTCGAGCGACATCTTTGACACGTACTTGAGACCCATCTTTTTGCACTTTCAGTAAGATGTTTTTAAATTCATCCACCGTACTTAAACGGCCTTGTGCTGTGATCGTAGCGGTCAGTTGTGTGCCGGGTTGTGCTGGTGTGCCACCGAGTGAGCCTACGGAAACTTGCGTGTTCTGCATTGAAATTGCGGTTGAGACATCATTCGGTGTTAAGTTGAACTTGTTCAATTTGTTTGGGTTTAGCCAGATACGCATTGAGTGCTGGGCACCAAATACCTGAACATCGCCCACACCTTCCACACGACTCAGAGGGTCTTTAACGTTCGAAACCACGTAGTCCGAAAGTTCATAGTTGTTCATCGAGTCATCTTTGGAGATAAAACCGACCACCATTAAGAAACTGTCTGACGATTTGGCAACGGTAACACCATAGTTGACCACGGCGTCCGGAAGGCTGGCTTCCACCGTACTCAATTTATTCTGCACTTGTACCTGTGCGATGTCTGGATCCGCGCCAGTTGCGAAGGTCAGTTGAACTTGGAATTGACCAGCAGAAGAACTGCTTGATGACATATAAAGCAGGTCATCAATACCATTCATGTTCTGCTCAATCACCTGCGTTACACTGCTTTCAACGGTTTTTGCCGATGCCCCTGTGTATTGACCAGAGATGGTCACCGACGGTGGTGCAATAGACGGATACTGCTCAATCGGTAAGATCTTGATCGACAAAATCCCCGCGAGCATGATTATGATTGCGATAACCCAAGCAAATATGGGCCTATCGATAAAGAAACGAGCCATAAAACAGAGTCCCTATTTTTTGTCTTTTTTCTTAGGCGCCACTAGGGTACCTGGGTGGATAGATTGAAGTCCGGTGGTAATGATTTGGTCACCGTCTTTAAGCCCATCGGTTACTATCCAGTTAGAACCAAGCATGCGCTCAGTGGTTATAATGCGATCAACCACCTTGTTTTTATCATCCACAACAAACACGTGTGCTTGACCTTGAGGATCGCGTGTCACTGCCGGTTGCGGCACCAAGAAGGCTTTCGCTTTACTGTCGACTGGAACCGTCGCACGGACAAACAAGCCAGGTAATAGCGTGTCATCCGGGTTTGGTAGTAGCGCACGAATGTTGACGGTACCGGTCGACTCATTCACGGACACATCGGCAAACTGCAAGGTGGCCTTCTGAGCGATTTTGGTGCCATCATCGAGCGTGACGGTGATACCACTCAATTTATTGGCGGGTTGCCCTGTGTTATTGGCTTTCTCTTGAGCACGTTGACGCAGTTTCATCATGGTGCTACTTGGCTGAGATAAGTCGACATACAGCGGATCGAGTTGTTGAATGGTGGCGAGGTAATTCGCTTGATTGGCGGTAACCAATGCACCTTCTGTAAAGTTGGATTTGCCAATACGACCAGAAATAGGGGCTTTGATTTTGGTGTAATCCAGATTGATTTGGGCCGTTTTTACTGCTGCCTTAGCTGCCATCACTGCGGCTTGATTGGCGCGGTATGTTGCCATCGCATCTTCGTAATCTTGTTGACTGATTGCTCGATTTTTAACCAAACCTTCGTAACGTGTCGCTTGTAATTTGGAACGTTGTAATGTGGCTTCCGCAGAGGCAAGATCGGCCTTAGCGCTGGCAAGTTTGGCTTCGTAAGTCGCTGGGTCGATTTGATAAAGCACATCGCCCTTATTCACCTTACTTCCTTCTACAAATAAACGCTTGGTAATGATACCTTCCACTTGCGGACGAACTTCAGCAATTCGGTAAGCACTGGTTCTGCCAGGTAGCTGATCGGTGATTTCTACTGATTGTGGATGGATAGTAACCGTGTCTACTGTGACTGCTTGGGGTGGTTGATTGTTAGGCTTCGACGCCTCTTTATCACAACCTGTCAATGCCACCGCTAAGCCTATGGCTATCATAGTGTTGCGGTATTTAGGCAAGACTTTTGTCATAGCTTATCTCCTGATAACAAGTATTTGAGTGCTCGTTTCCGTTGGCTATAAAGAGAGACATCTCAACCAATCAAGCAAACGAAGCACCGAAAGCTAAAGTTCGGTAAATTGAAAATGTGGATATAATCGCAAAATTGTAGCGCATGATGGGGTTAATGTGCGGTTAACACTCCTTGTCCGTCATGAAACTATGCTCGTGTATCTATTCCTTTGAGCTCCTACCCAGCATAACCTGTGAAGTAGATTTATCAAGATATTAACCGGACTTCTGTACATTTTTTTAGCGCTAAAATGTATTGTATCGGCAATATCTAATATACAGCAACCACACGGGAATGGGGAAGCTTTATACGGTATTCGATAAATGCTGGATAAAGGAAAAGACAGGGGACAAGACTGTGCGATGGATCGGAGGAATTGCAGTGCGAACGCCGTATGGTTGGTCTCATGCTCTTGTATTAGGCGCTCTCGCTGTTTGGCTATCCATGAGCCAGATAAGTGCCATTTATTTCACGTCTTTTTGTAATGCGATGGGTTACGCCAGTGGGCCTTTCTTCATCTGTGTAATTCTTTCCAAGTTTGACGCCCCTGATTGTAATTTTTTCTTATGAACGTCTCTCCCTTCACTGAATTTAACACGAAAATTGTCATAACCAATTGATAAATAATAGAAGTCACTCCTTGGCACTAAACCTGCAATCACTAAACCTACAACCGAAGGAAAGACTGTGTGTGTTTTATCGACCAGTCACGTCATCCGTCGCGAAAAATTCGCATCAAGCAACAGAACACACGCGTGCTCAGCGCGCACGTGAATACCTGAATACACGGAGAAGGGGTCTGAGTATGACATTGGATACCAATCGAGTTAGAGAGCTACTGGTAAAAATGGCACATCACCAGCAACGGTGTGTGTCTCTTGTCCATGCATCATCCCATCGGATGTTGGCCAGATCAGCCCATCGATTTGTGAAGATAGAAAAAGTGATGATCAAAAAAATGGCGATGGTATTTCTCGATCAAGATGGGGAGCCACTTATCAAAGAGGCGGCCTGTAAGCAGAGATTGGCGAGTTTTGCGGACTATACAGAAATGCATGCCATGAATAAGCGGTTGTTGGATGAGGTAAAGTCACTCCTAAAAACCATTGATGACACTCATCTCACCGCATTGGTTTCCTACTGGTTAGCCGCGTTACAAGTCGAGAACGATGAACTGCAAAAGCACTTACCACAAGGGGAGTAATGCGACTTCCTTGTGGGTGAGGGCGTCGCGGTTCTTGGCAGGATGCGAAAAGAACACGTAGCCCGCGCCGTCGACATCAGATCGCACCTTAGCCGTTTACTCACCGTTAGCCGATTCTTAATGAGAAGTTATGCTTTTGCTTCAGGAACAAAGACGTTTAATGAACTCGGTTGCAGGGAAATAACCAGCTTCTTGTCAGAATAAAGCTCCCCATCAATGACGTATTCGATGTTTGTGTCCGAAGAAATCGTGACATGCTGAGCCGTCGTGTATTTAAAGCGTTTCGCCTTATCCTGCGCTCCGACACTGGTTAATGTTAAATCCGATAACGCGAAAAGGCGGCGACCTAAAGAGGTCGTGCCGTCTAGATAGGTGATGTGCAGTTTGCCATCATCAGGCTGCGGAGCTCCCCCACCTTGCGCCAAGACGGTGCTAAATGGTGCGGTATTGGCCACGACAAAGCTATGTACATCGAGCGTTTGCGCGTCATTGTGCTCATGTTCTAGCGACTGGTCATCCATTGACACCGTCAAGGTTTGCGTCTCTTCTGATACGACCGCGTTAAAGAAGCCGGTCAAATACGCCAATTGTCCTAAGGCATTCTTCTCTTCTCGCTGAGCATGCTCGATCATTTTCTGCTCAAGACCAATGCCCAGAACTAACAGGATAAGTTGATCATTGCATTTGGCGGTATCGATGCGCTGGCAGTGACCAGACAGCAAGACTTCACAGGCTCTTTCCACCGGCGACCATTTCGCGCCAATCCCATACAGCACATGGCACAAGGTATTGGCCGTTCCTAAAGGGACGATACCGAGTTGAATGTCGGTCTCAATCAATTGGCTGGCCACTTCCGTCACGGTGCCATCCCCACCGCTGACGATGATTTGCTTTGCGCCATGGTCTTTGGCTTGTTGTGTCAGTTGTTTGGCACTCAAATCTTCACGGGTTTGGTGGATGTTGAGAGGGTACATTTGCGTGAGCTTACGAATAAGGTGCTGTTCGTTTTCTGCCCATTTTCCCGCTCCGGCCACTGGATTGACGACCATCCACGTCGGTTGGCTGAGATCCAGAACGCCTTGTTCGCTGATCGCCTGTAAGGTTTTTAGCTGTGACTTGTTCAATCTTGCTGTACTGCGCACGTCATTGATTTTTTTCATGACAGCGTCAACCGTCAGTGACGGATCTTTACTGAGCAGATACGCAGCGACAACGAACACAGAACGTCCACGTCCCAGTGCGCAGTGTACAACCACGGAACGTGAGCATGAAATCTGCGTATCAATCCAGTTGATAGCATGGCGCAGTCGTTCTAGCGTTGGGGCTTTATGGTCTAATACCGGAATGGAAAGGTACTGAAAGTGTTTGTCTGTCATTGCACTTTCGAGACCGGCAAACTCTGCGGTTACATCGACAATGCAAGAGATGTCATTCGATTCAAGAAAGTCTAAGTCGCTTTGAAATAAGCGGCGGGACAGATACAGATTATCGCTGACTTGCTGAATCGGTGGGACTTTATCGTTTCTTCTTTCCCAAGCATTGTAGGCTTTGGCTCCTAATAAAAAGGGAATGAATGCCCAGCGTACCCACCAAGTAATTTTACCATCTTGACTTTTTCTAAAGATGGAGGGGATATCAAAAACGTAAGCGATGCTGACCAATAGTAGCGAAAAGGATACCCAAAAGAGCAGTAGGCTGATGATGACCTGAGGTGTGTAAATTGCGGCCAATAAACTGATTAGAGCACCAAGAACATAATATTTGATGATAAACATCTGCCTTCCTTGCCTTTAATGGGGACATTTTTGGTCGGGGGAAGCGCTACATGTTGCTCTACGAGATCCCCCTTCTATTGAAGAAACTTTCGTGCCGAATGGACACGAAAGCACTGCAAACTGTGATTAACTGGCATTGGTCATTTCTTCTACATAACCATCCGCGAGTGTGACTTTTTGATTGTCTGTCATCACTTTACCAGCAAGTTGGAAGAAATTCTGCTCTTCATCTTCAAGATGGTGTAAGACTTTGTGACGCAAGGTTTTCATCAGGCTCAACCAAGCGGGGGAGCTCATATCAGTTTCATCAAGTTGTGCCATGAGCTTATCGAATTCGTGGTGCTCTGCAATCCCGTGACGAGACAGTTCGATCGTCTTATCACTGTCGATGAGTGGCGCATAGAAAAAACGTTCTTCAGCCGCAGAATGTTGTTCAAGTTCATCTTTTAAGTTTTGGTAAAATTCTTTACGAGCAGGGGAGTCTCCCGACGTTTCCATCAGAGTATCGAGTAAAAGGCGCTGCTTTTCATGACTCTCTTTTAGTACATCAAATATGTTTTTCATTTTCGACTCCTTATTCCTCGTTCATCCGCAATCGAGCGTTGAGCGAGCGGTTTTATTCTGTGGTACATGATGGTGTGTGGTTTAAAGCCTATCGTCTGGGTGTTCTACATCAGCAGACAGCGAACCTCCCACCATCGGAGGTTCGCTAGCTTAAAGTGGGATTATGATTTTACTTTAAGCTCATCAACGACTTTCTTCACATCATCGGTGTTTTTAGCGATGGCAAGCGCGAGATCATGCTCTGCATCGGATTTCACGGTCCCTTTCAGAGTGACAGTGTTGTCGTTAGTGGTGACATCAATATCAGTACCACTGACATTGGTATCCATCAGTAAACGTGTTTTAACTATAGTCGTGATTTTTGAGTCAGTCAGGGAAGCCAGTGTTTTTGAATCTGTTTTCTGGTTGCCTTTTTTCACGATAGTCAGTTTGTTGTCCACTTTTTTCACACCATCCAATCCAGACACGAGTTCGCCTGCCAAGGATTTTTCAAGGTCACTATCAACGGAACCTGTCAGGGTAACAACTTGATGATCAACATCAGTGTTGATATCAAAAGAGTTAAGATTTTTATTGAGTAACAGTGTCGCTTCCGCTTTCCCATCTAGCCATGCATCCATGGATTTATTTTCCCATTTGTCATTAGCTAGGGCGGCGGTAGAAGAAGTCGCAAGAACTGACGCTAGTACAATTTTGGCTGCGATGTTTTTCATAATAACTCTCCTTTATTAGCGTTACATATATGAGAGCAAGTCACATGCCAACTTTTTAACTTATTGTTTTTATTATATTAAGTTGTTTTTCTTTCGTTGTGAGGGGAGTCAATCAAGCACAAGCATGAATTATTTACATAGGCGAAATGTAATTTTTAAGCAGTGATGGGGTCGTCGAGTCGTGCCATCACAAAGAGACGCGAACTAACTACGAGGATGCGTTGCGGGAGGCCTTGGCATCTGTCTCAAGACGAGGCTGCGATGAGAGGCGGGGAGAAAGAGGATTTATCTTCGTTATTATGGTGTGAACCGTTGCCGTTATGGTGACGATATTTAGTCTTGTATACATAAACTAATCCACGTACATTGTTTCTGTCATAGTCGAGAGGACATTTGTATGTCGTTGCCAACCCTGTTTTCACGAGTACAAGATCCATTACTCAAAGAGGCTATCACCTCCTGCCAAGCACTGAACAAATTTCGTCAGCATGATATCGCGATTGCCGATGATTGGGTCAGCCGTTTTCTGGAGATCAAGCCAGACGTGGCCATTGTTGAAGTGGATCATTTTACGGATGCAGATTACCAACGTCTGTCGGGGCTCGACGGTATTTACGATATGGACTGGGTGGTTATTAGCTCGGGTGTTCCAAATGAGCACTTGGATAAACTGGTGAACTTAGGGGCGATTTTCCACTACCGAAAGCCGGTTGATATCGCCATTTTTGTGGATACCCTAAGTGAAATTAGCCAGTATTATCAAAGCAAACACGCTCAAGGCCGTAAGGTGTTCAGCAGTGAACTGGATCAATTTGGTTTATTGGTGGGCTCTTCAGCGCCCATGCATCAGCTGTATCGTATGATTCGTCGAGTCGCCAGAATCGACGCGAATGTCCTCATTACTGGGGAAAGCGGTTCCGGCAAAGAGCTGGTGGCGCAGACCATTCATTTAGCCAGCGAACGTAAACAACAACCGTTTATTGCGATTAACTGTGGCGCTATCAGTCCAAACTTGGTGGACAGTGAATTGTTTGGTTATGAAAAAGGTGCCTTTACTGGGGCGAATAAAACCCATCAAGGCGTGTTTAAGCAGGCGGAAGGCGGCACATTATTTTTAGATGAAATCACGGAGATGCCCATTGAGCATCAAGTGAAATTGTTACGTGTACTGGAAACCGGTGAATATCGTCCTGTGGGCGGGCAAACCGTTCATATGGCTGATGTGCGTATTGTCGCTGCGACGAACCGAGATCCGAAAGTCGCGATTGAAGAACAGTTTCTACGAGAAGATCTCTTTTTTCGGTTATCACATTTTCCGTTAGCGATTCCTCCGTTGCGAGAACGAGGAGAGGATATTGTTGGGTTGGCGAAACACTTTATTTCTCACCGTAATGCCAATGAAGACAAAACCAAGACCATTCTTGATTCAGCGCTGCAAAAAATCGCATTACACGATTGGCCGGGTAATGTGCGAGAGCTCAAACACAGTATTGAGCGTGCATTTATTATAGCTGATGATGTTATCCGAGATGAGCACTTGATATTCGATACGCCGCCACTAGAAACCGGCACCAGTATCGAAGATTTGGTTCCTGCTGGCGTTTCTCTAGAAGATTTAGAAAAGGCCGCGATCTTCAATACACTGGAAGAGAATGCAGGCAATAAAACGGAGTCCGCTCAGGAACTCGGGATCAGCGTGAAAACCCTGTATAACAAACTCGAAAAATACCAAGAGAAATAACGCCCATAAAAAAAGAGCACTGACTCTGATGCAGTGCTCTTTTCCTTACTAACTCATCGCTTATCGCATCGTCACAAACTCTTCAGAGCCTGTTGGGTGGATAGCCACGACCGCATCAAAATCGGCTTTGGTTGCGCCCATCTTCATGGCGACAGCAAAACCTTGGATCATTTCATCCACAGTAAAGCCAATACCATGGAGACCCACGACTTTCTCATCGTCGCCAGCACAAACCAGCTTCATACGACAAGGCTGACGATGTTGCGTGACAGCGGTGTACATAGCGGTAAAGCTTGAGGTGTACACTTTGACATTCGCTTCGCCATACTCGGCGATGGCTTCTGGCTCGGTAAGACCAATCGTGCCAATCGGTGGGTGGCTAAAGACCACTGTTGGGACTAAGTTGTAGTCCAGTTTCGCGTCAGTTTGACCATTGAAGAGGCGCTCAGAAAGCAAACGACCCGATTTCACGGCGATAGGCGTGAGCTCAATGCCCCCTTCTATGATGTCACCGACACAGTAGATGCCTTTTACTGAAGTATTTTGGTAAGCATCCACCTTGATGAAGCCCTGTTTATTGGTCGCAACGCCCGTTGCCGATAGATTAATGGCGTCTGTCGCAGGGTGACGGCCGATTGCCCAGATTAACGTGTCTACATTGTGTGATTGACCGTTTTCTAGGTGCAGCGTCACGCTGCCGTCTTGCTCTTTTACCACTTCTTTAGGAACACTGTGCGTATGGAGTGTTGGACCTTCCGCTTCCATGACTTCCACTAATGTTTCCACCACCATCGGATCAAACGAACGCAATGGCGACTCTTTGCGGCAGAAGAGGTGCGTTTCTGTCCCTAGCGCATTGAGAACGCCAGCGATTTCTACAGCAATATAACCGGCACCGACAACGGCAACGCGCTTAGGTTGAGCGTCGAGTTCGAAGAAGCCGTTTGAATCAATGCCATGCTCAGCGCCAGGGATGTTAGGAATGCTTGGGCGGCCCCCAACAGCAATCAGAATATGGTCAGCGGTGTAATGTTCACCGTTGACTTCAACCGTTTTCTCATCGACAAACTTAGCAAAGCCACGAATCACGCTGACGTCATTATTGCCGAGGACACGATCATAAGATTGGTGGATACGGCCAATGTAGGCCTGACGATTCTCAACCAGTTTGGCCCAGTTGAAATTATTCACATTGACGTCGAACCCATAGTCCGCCGCATAGAGATTCAGTGCTTCAGCGACTTGAGCACCATGCCACATAACTTTTTTGGGTACACAACCGACGTTCACGCAGGTGCCGCCTAAATCTTGGGCTTCAATCAGCGCGACTTTGGCGCCATGCATGGCCGCACGGTTTGCAGAGGCAATCCCACCGCTGCCGCCGCCAATACAGATATAATCAAAATGTGTTGCCATTACTTTCTCCATTTGTTTCGGTCAATCTCAGCCTGTCAGTCACGAGACTTTTCGCAAGATCGTTATGGTTATCATTAATTATGAGATTGGGATAGATCCCATGAACTCAAGTCTCGAGCTAATTACTTTTCTTTACTCTACTACTCAGGAACAATCCATTCCACCTTATGATGCCCTGTGGCTGGCGCAATTTTTTCTTTTAGAATCGGTAAAATGGTTTCCATCTGGCTGGCCAGCTTCCATGGTGGATTAATGACTATCATGCCAGAGGCGGTCATGCCTCGTTCCGAGGTGTCTGGTGAGACACCCAATTCAATTTGTAGAATCTTGCGAATGCCAAGTGCTTCCAGACCTTCGATCATATCTTCAATATCACAGCGATTGACCACAGGATACCAAATGGCATAGATGCCGGTTGCCCAACGCTTATAGCTTTGCGCAATCGCTTTGACGACATCACGATATTCTTTGGCGAGCTCATAAGGCGGGTCAATCAACACCAATCCGCGTCGCTCTTTGGGCGGTAAACTGGCTTTTAAGCGGGCAAACCCATCTTCTTTAAAAATACTGACTTGGCGATCGCGCTGGAACTCTTGTTCTAACAAGGGATGATCGCTCGGGTGCAGCTCTGTCAGGACCATGCGATCTTGCGGGCGCAATAGGGCGCGTGCAACGCGTGGCGAACCTGGGTAGTAACGCAGTTCATCGCTGTCGTTGATTGCTGCGACGGTCGCTAGGTAGTCGTTAACCTCGGCCGGTAAATCTTGTTGCCATAAACGAGCAATCCCTTGTTTGTATTCCCCGGTTTTTTCTGACCACTCATGGGTTAAATCGTAGCGACCGACGCCAGAATGTGTGTCGTGATAGACAAACGGTTTGTCTTTATTCTTAAGGGACGAAATGATCAGACTTTCTACGATATGTTTCACTACGTCTGCATGATTTCCTGCATGAAAACTGTGTCGATAACTTAACAAAATACACTCTCGAAACCGCGACCTACGGTTATTGATGGTTAGCCTGATTCGATTATATACTGAAAAACCGTGATGAGTCACAACGGTAAGCAGAATAGAAATTTGTCCTTGTTCCTGTCTTGCATGTTGAAAAAGAGACGGGTCACCTACATTTAAGGACTAACAACGGTTGCTCATTGCACCTCGTTTTCATAAAAAGGAATATCAGATGTCAAATCCACTTCTTACTTTTACGGACCTCCCTCCGTTTTCTGACATACGACCTGAGCATGTCAAGCCGGCTATCGAGCACTGCATCAGCGAATGTCGTCAAACGATAGACCAGGTTTTAGCCGATAACCCAACCCCAACATGGGACAGCGTAATTGTCCCTATCGAAGAAGTGGATGATCGTTTGAGCCAAGTGTGGTCTCCGGTCAGTCATATGAATTCTGTCGTCAATAATGAAGCGATGCGTGAAGCGTACGAAAGCTGCTTACCATTATTGTCAGAGTTTGGTACTTGGGTGGGGCAGCATAAAGGTCTGTTTCAAGCGTATCAAACCATTAAAGCCAGTGAGGAGTTTGCGACCTTAACCACGGCCCAGAAAAAAACCATTACCGATGCGTTACGCAGTTTTGAGCTATCGGGCATTGGCTTACCGGCTGCTGAGCAAAAGCGTTACGGTGAGATCAGTAAGCGCCTTTCTGAGCTGAGTTCGACATTCTCAAATAATGTCTTAGATGCCACCATGGGGTGGAGCAAGCAGATCACCGATGACGCAGAGTTGGCTGGTATGCCTGAATCCGCGCTCGCCTCCGCCAAGGCCGCCGCCGAAGCAAAAGGATTGGACGGGTATTTATTGACCTTGGATATTCCCTCTTACCTGCCAGTGTTGACGTATTGTGATAACCAAGCCTTGCGCCAAGAAATGTACGAAGCGTATGTGACGCGTGCGTCCGATCGTGGCCCGCATGCGGGTCAGTGGGATAACACGGAGATCATGGCTGA
This sequence comes from Vibrio zhugei, assembly GCF_003716875.1. Classification (NCBI taxonomy): domain Bacteria; kingdom Pseudomonadati; phylum Pseudomonadota; class Gammaproteobacteria; order Vibrionales; family Vibrionaceae; genus Vibrio; species Vibrio zhugei. Next base: position 92,362 of record NZ_CP033078.1, read on the forward strand.
AGAATTAAAACTGCGTCATGAAATCGCGCGTTTGCTGGGCTTTAACTCCTACAGCGAAAAATCGCTAGCGACGAAAATGGCGAAAACCCCCGACCAAGTCATGACATTCCTCAATGAGATGGCGGACAAAGTGAAGCCTCAAGGGGAGCGTGAAGTCGAAGAATTGCGTCAGTTTGCTGAGCAAGAGTATGGTGTGAAAGAGCTGCAACTGTGGGATGTGGGCTATTACAGTGAAAAACTCAAGCAGAAGCAATTTGAAATCTCTGATGAGCAACTGCGTCCTTACTTCCCAGAGCACAAAGTGGTAAATGGGTTATTTACTGTGTTGCAACGCGTCTTCAACATGAAGGTCGTGGAACAGCAAGGCATCGATACTTGGCATGAATCCGTGCGCTTCTTTAATATCTTTGATAGCAAAGAACAATTACGAGGTAGCTTCTATCTCGACTTGTACGCACGCGAGCACAAGCGTGGTGGTGCTTGGATGGATGAATGTCGTGTACGCCGAGTGAAAACCAACGGTGAATTGCAAACGCCAGTGGCGTATTTAACCTGTAACTTTAATCGTCCGGTCGGTGATAAACCGGCGCTGTTTACTCACGATGAAGTCGTGACACTGTTCCATGAAACCGGACACGGCATCCATCACATGCTCACGCAAGTGGATGAAGGGGCCGTCTCTGGAATCAATGGGGTTGCGTGGGATGCCGTTGAGCTTCCAAGCCAGTTTTTAGAAAACTGGTGTTGGGAAGAAGAAGCGCTGGCGTTCATTTCTGGTCACTATGAAACGGGCGAACCTCTGCCGAAAGCGATGTTAGATAAAATGCTCGCAGCGAAAAACTACCATTCAGCGATGGGTATTTTGCGTCAGTTGGAGTTCGCTTTGTTTGATTTTACTCTGCATACACAATACGACCCAGAAGCGGGACCCCGCGTATTAGAAACCCTCGCAGAGGTGAAAAAACGCGTCGCCGTATTGCCAAGTGTGGAATGGAATCGCTTCCCACACGGGTTCGGTCATATCTTTGCTGGTGGTTACAGTGCGGGTTACTACAGCTACCTATGGGCCGAAGTGCTGTCTTCCGATGCGTTTTCTCGCTTTGAAGAAGAGGGCATCTTTAACCAAGAGACTGGACAAAGCTTCCTTGAAAACATTCTCGAGCGCGGCGGCAGTGAAGAGCCAATGGAACTATTCAAACGCTTCCGTGGCCGTGAGCCAGAAATTGATGCATTGTTGCGTCATGCTGGGATTGCCGCTTAAGAGTGTGATGCTACGCCGTGAGTGAATAAAAAGCCCCGCTATTACAGCGGGGCTTTTAGTTGCGGCTTTTAGTTGCGGTTGGTGTCGTGTGTTATTAAGCGTTAGGCTGCACTGTCACCGTTACCGTATTGTCTGAATAATTCAGCGAGGCCTCATAGCGATTGCCCGAGGCATCTTGCGCGACCACTTGACGAAATTGTCCTTCAATATAGTCTGCATTGAGCACTTTATAACGAGTGGTTGTCGTGATGCTTGGCACCGTTAACTCTAACGTACCGCCTTGAATAAAGATGCTATTTTGCGCAGAAAGACGTGCGTTATGCGTTAAATCTAACGCTAAGCTGCCGTCTTTTATCACGTAATCTGACACATTGAGTGTGCCTTTGCTCGTCTCTTGGTCGCCACCACGAATAGACACTTGCACCGTACCGTCATTTTGATACAGCGTGTTGCTACCAAAGGCTGAGCTTGATACCGCCACTAACGTACCGCCATCAAGTAATGTGCCACCTTGATAGGTATTCTCGCCTTCTAAGCTAAGCTTGCCTGTTCCTGATTTATGTAGCATACCTTGGCCTGAAATATTATTGCGCCAGCGGTCTGCAGCATAAAAACCGCCTTTACTAGCATCCATGTAGACATCAACATCACCGTTAAACGCGCCGTAACCATCGGCGGCATCGACTAAGTTAATGCGTCCCCAACCACGGGATTGATCGATAACCGGGTAGTTAGAACCGATCTCGGTGGAGGCTAATACTGCACGGCGTTGCGGAGCAGTGAGATAAGGCAGACGAGTTTCTAACAAGACTTCCGCACCTTTAGGCACTTCAGGCGCTTTGCTCGCTTTATCAAGCGGACTGAATCCATAGGTCATATAAGCACGATATTTCTCTTTCATGGCTTGATGATCGGCGTAAGCATCTTGTGCGTCACACGGTTGCTCTTCATCCGTGGTGCAGTGGGCAAACGCGTTGACAGAGTCGTAATCACTCGGCATGTTTTGCTCAAAATACTGTTCCGCCTGAGCGACGGCGGCAGCTTTGGCCGTTTGGTTTCCAGAATCGTATAAGGTCGCGGCGGTCACGGCCAGCCCCATAATACGCCCACCGATCACATCAAGAGGTGAGTGCATGGAGGCAACAATGCGGTTTTCGCCTAAGTCACCGGCTCGGGCAACCATTTCTTGGAAACGTTGTGGAATGGCATACGCCAACCCCAGACCGCGGTCATAAGCCTCTGTGGTATGTCCACTCGGGAAAGCGCCATCTTTGGCGCGGCCAGAAATCCACGGGTCACCATTGCTAAGCGCATCCTGCGTCGCAAAGCTCTGATCTTTGTAGTGGCCGGGGTTATTGGCGGGATCATCTTCGGTATAAATTGTACGAGCCGCGCAAAGCAGGCCTTTCATTGGCGTCGTCAGCGGCTGATTGGGTTTGTCATAGTATTTGTAGCCATTGACGCTGCCATCAGCATTTAAGCAAGCATATTGCGTCAAATCGCTGACCTTATCGTAGCTGGCTACTGAGTAATCTTGATTGAGTCGCCATGGGCGAGGAGAGGCAAAGTGATATTTGGGCGCTTCGGTGGATGCGCCGTAGGCACTGATGTCATTGAGCAATAACACCACGTTGTTTAACGGCGTGGTTTGGCCATCTTTTTCTGTTGTTCCGTAATTGGTACCGTTGGCTAGCCCTTTTTGATAGGTGTTCTTTACAATATCCATGGTGTGATTATTGAGAGAGACCGTGCCGTTAGCATCGACAGAAAAGGGCGAAGTGGAATTCGCGCCATCACGGTAGAGTTTGGCGAGCGGACCTAATCCCGATGTAATGCTGAACCCTTTTTCACGTTGATCATCGAGATACGCCAATGCCATGGCGGACTTATTATTGCGATCCACATCAGGTTGGCTTTGACCTTGACGCGTGAGCGTACGAACATAATCAAAGTTTTCATGCCACACTTTTTGATTACGAACTTGGGTGTGATTAAAGAGACGTTTGAGGACATGCTGAGTGCTCTTTGAGGCGCCACCTTGTGCTGTTGGGGCACCTTGTGTATTTGAGGGACTATTAAACACATCGGCGTCGGCAAAGTTCGCCCAAGTATTGTCACCTTGGTACCAAATCTCATCAAAGCCGCGCAAAATTTGCAGAATCGGACTGTAAGTTTCTACGTAGGCGCGTGCGACGCGGTTATCGTTATTGATTGGCAGTTGGCCATCCACCACCGCGACGTCTTCGCCGGATAAGGTCGGTATAGGAATGATGTGTGTGCCTATCGTCGCTTGAGGCGCGTCGGGGATTGAGTGAGTCGCCTCATCGTGACAAGCGGTAATGACACAAGCCAGCGCGGTGATCGTCACATAGCGAGCGGAAAAATTTAATAGCATGAGCGTGCGTTCCTTGCAAAAATAATAGGATGTTGGGGACACTTATGGGGTCTGATTGTTCAGACGCTCAGACGGTAGCAAGGTTTTATGACGTCAGCGTGACGATGACATAAAATACAGCACAAGTTTTATTTTTAACTCTCTGTTTAATAATATAATTTTTTAGAAACCCTAGTGTCATACGGCTTTGTTATAGAGCCGGGTGTTGGGCGTGATTGCGAGTTGTGGTTGGTTAAAAAGTGCGCATCCTGTAAAGAAATTGGTCACTAGGGAAGCATCTTGATGAGGTTTAGGGTTATAATCTTCTCTCTATGTATAAATAACCAGTAGCTTAGCCATGATTGATCCCTCTCTTTTACTCGACGGTTTAAACGATAAACAACGTGAAGCGGTTGCGGCACCGTTGGAAAATCTGCTCGTATTGGCGGGGGCCGGCAGTGGCAAAACCCGAGTGCTAGTGCATCGTATTGCGTGGTTAATGTCAGTGGAGCAAGCGTCTCCGTTTTCGATTATGTCCGTCACCTTTACTAACAAGGCGGCGCGAGAAATGCGCGGGCGGATTGACGAATTGATGATGGGCAGTTCATCCGGCATGTGGAATGGCACGTTCCATGGGATTTGTCACCGAATTCTGCGTGCTCACTACCTGGATGCTAAGTTACCGGAAGATTTTCAAATTATTGATTCTGATGATCAGCAGCGCCTACTGCGCCGCATCATCAAAGCGCAAAATCTTGATGAAAAGCAGTGGCAGCCGAAACAAGTCTCATGGTGGATTAACGGCAAAAAAGATGAGGGGCTTCGTCCTTCGCACATTGATGCTTACCATGATCCCGTGACACAAACCTACCTTAAATTGTATTCCACATATCAAGATGCGTGTGACCGCGCCGGCTTGGTCGATTTTGCGGAGATTTTGCTGCGCAGCTTAGAGTTATTGCGAGACAACAAATATATCCGTGAACACTACCAAGCGCGTTTTAAACACATTTTGGTGGATGAGTTCCAAGATACCAACAACATTCAGTATGCTTGGCTGCGCATTATGGCTGGGCCTGATGCCCATGTGATGATTGTCGGTGATGATGACCAATCTATTTATGGGTGGCGTGGCGCTAAAGTGGAAAATATAGAGAAATTCACTCTGGAATTTCCTAGCGTGAAAACCATTCGTTTGGAACAAAACTATCGCTCGACAGGCACGATTCTGGAAGCATCCAACTCGTTGATTTCTAATAATACCGAGCGAATGGGCAAAAAGCTGTGGACCGATGGCCAAGCGGGAGAGCTCATTTCGGTGTATTCGGCGTTCAACGAGATTGATGAATCTCGGTTTGTGGTCAATAAAATCAAAGAATGGCACGAACAAGGTGGCTCGCTCTCTGACACGGCGATTTTATATCGTAACAATGCGCAATCTCGTGTGCTGGAAGAATCTCTGCTGCAAGCCAGTTTACCGTATCGTATCTATGGGGGCATGCGCTTCTTCGATCGGTTAGAAGTGAAAGATGTCCTGAGTTATTTGCGTTTGATGTCTAATCGGAATGATGATGCGGCGTTTGAACGTGTGGTGAACACGCCAACGCGAGGCTTAGGTGACAAAACACTCGAAACCATTCGTTTTGCCGCTCGCGATCGTGGCTGTACGATGTGGGATGCCAGCATGGCGTTACTGAATGAGAAAGTGCTGACCGGGCGAGCGTCATCAGCGTTAAGCCGTTTTGTTGAGCTGATCAACGCGCTGGAAGATGATACGCACGAGTTACCCCTGCATGAGCAAACCAATCACGTTATTCACACCTCTGGGTTATACACCATGTATGAGCAAGAGAAGGGGGAAAAGTCGAAAGCGCGCATTGAGAACTTGGAAGAATTGGTCACGGCGACACGGCAATTTGTGATGCCAGAAGAGGCAGAAGACATGTCATTGCTGACCGCCTTTCTCACGCATGCCGCGCTAGAAGCCGGTGAAGGTCAGGCTGATGAGTTTGATGATGCCGTGCAGCTTATGACGTTGCACAGTGCGAAAGGCTTAGAGTTCCCGCTAGTCTTTATGGTTGGCGTTGAAGAAGGCATGTTCCCAAGTCAAATGTCGGCAGAAGAAGCGGGGCGTTTGGAAGAAGAGCGCCGTTTGTGCTACGTCGGCATGACCCGTGCGATGCAGAAGCTGTATATCACTTATGCGGAGATGCGGCGTTTATATGGGCAAGATAAATATCATAAACAGTCGCGATTCATTCGTGAGCTGCCTGAGGCGTGCTTAGATGAAGTGCGGATGAAGGCACAAGTCACGCGCCCCACCAATACTGGACGCTTTAGCCAAACCGCGGTGAAAGAAAACTTTAATGAAACGGGCTTTACCTTGGGAGCGCGCGTTTCTCATCCTAAGTTTGGTGAAGGCACCATCATCAACTTTGAAGGCAGCGGTCCGCAAAGCCGAGTACAAGTCGCCTTTAATGGTGAAGGGATTAAGTGGTTAGTGACTGCTTACGCCAAATTAGAAAAAATGTAAGAGCATTATTGCTGGCATCGCTGCGCTGACTTTGGCGGCGTTGCCGCTGCCCCTTCTCATCGAGCCAGAAGAGAAGACTCAAGTGCTTGTCGGAATCACTAATGGTGAGATGAGAAAAAAGAAAAACCCCGAGGGCAAAAGCCCATCGGGGTTATAGTCTTACTTGCAGCAATCCAGCTACTAAGAATGCTCCCTGCATCAATTCCTTGATAAGTGCGCTGCATCCGTCAGCGTAATCCTTTCATCGCCATCCTAGCGGTGTCCTTGACCTGTCCTGGTCCACTAACTATCCGAGTTAGCTCTCATCACTTGTTCCCTGAGCGGTGTCCTTAACATCTTCCTGATGTTTATTCCTTCCTCATCCCAGAGGTGATCCTATTGTCATTCCTTTGTCGTTACCATCCTAGTAACGAGTTGCGTCCGTTCAATGTCCGCTTTGCTATCCGTGCTGATTATTCATCCTGAACAACCAAATCTTCGTCCTGAAGATGACCCAAATCCTTGGTCTTTATCCATTTCCTACCGACTCCCTGTCGACGGAATTCATATTACTCATTTGGAAATTTTCGACAATGGAGGGAGAAGCGGATTATTCATAAAAAAATGCTCAAATAACCGACCATCTATTAAATATCAATAACTTATGTATATTTATTATCTGTAATCCCACGTAGAAAGAGATATGTCCTACTAGGTGTGTAAGAGATCTCTCACAAAGGTAATAGGTGATCGGCTCTATTTACTACCATGGAGTAATACCCGTTAGGAGTATAGATAATAACCAAAGGAGATCTAAATCACACATGTAATGTATATGCATAATTATTGCATTTTATTGTGTGAAGTTTCACGTGTGCTATTAAGACCAGATTGGAAAATGTGTTTGGGATTGACGATGTCGCAATGAAAACACAATCCCCAATATCGTGAAATGACACGGACAGGAATACTGATGTGAATTTTGCGGTTTTATTCGCCAGCGAACCCCTCTACAATGTGCGGTCTAATGAGCGACTGCCCACGTAGGCGACTTATCGACTTCCCCATGAATGAGATCCGCATGACTGCTACTTTAACTGCCGAACAATCTGATACCCCGATGACTCCACAGTCTGTACTGCGTAACGTATTTGGTTACCAGGCATTCCGTGTCGGTCAGCAAGAGGTGATTGAGGCAGCGATGGCTGGTCAAGATAGTTTGGTGATCATGCCGACTGGTGGTGGGAAGTCATTATGTTATCAAATTCCCGCATTGGTGATGGATGGCATCACTTTGGTCATTTCTCCTCTGATTTCATTGATGAAAGATCAAGTTGACCAATTAAAAGCCAATGGTGTGTCTGCAGAGTGTGTGAACTCGACGATGACCCGTGAAGAGTTGCAGGGGGTGTATAGCCGTATCCACACAGGCGAACTGAAGCTGTTGTATGTGTCACCGGAACGAGTCTTGACCAACGACTTTATTGACCGCCTTGATACCATGAATATCGCGATGATCGCGGTGGATGAAGCGCATTGTATTTCACAGTGGGGACACGACTTTCGCCGCGAATATGCTGCGTTAGGGCAACTCAAGCAACGCTTTCAGCATGTGCCAATGATGGCGTTGACCGCAACAGCCGATAATGCTACACGCAGTGATATATTGAGTCGCTTAAGTCTGGTCGACCCTCATGTTTACTTAGGCAGCTTCGACCGCCCGAATATTCGTTATACCTTAATGGAAAAGCATAAGCCCGTGGCGCAAGTCGTGCGCTATATCACGACCACGCAACGCGGTCAGTGTGGCATCATTTATTGCGGTAGCCGTAAGAAAGTAGAAATGGTGACGGAGAAGCTTTGCAATAATCATATTCGTGCCGCCGGCTATCATGCGGGGATGGAAACTGATGAGCGCGCTTGGGTGCAAGAGGCCTTTCAGCGTGATGATGTGCAAATTGTCGTCGCCACCGTTGCCTTTGGTATGGGCATCAACAAGCCCAATGTGCGGTTTGTCTTGCATTTTGATATCCCGCGCAACATTGAATCTTATTATCAGGAAACCGGTCGAGCGGGCCGTGATGGGTTACCGGCTGAGGCGGTGATGTTATACGATCCATCAGACATCAACTGGTTACGCCGGATGTTAGATGAGAAAGAAGACGGGCCGCAAAAACACGTCGAGGCACATAAGCTCAATGCGATGAACAGCTTTGCGGAAGCGCAAACCTGCCGTCGACAAGTGTTATTAAATTACTTTGGCGAATATCGCGATACGCCGTGTGGTAACTGTGATGTGTGCTTGGACCCACCGAAACGTTTTGATGCCACGGAAGAGGCACGCAAAGCGTTATCTTGCGTTTATCGAGTGAATCAAAGCTTTGGGGTGAGTTATATTGTTGAAGTTCTCCGAGGGATGCAAAACATTCGTATCCGCGAGAATGGCCACGATAAAATATCCACCTATGGGCTCGGACGTGACCATAGCCATGACTATTGGGTCAGTATTTTTCGTCAATTGATCCACAAGGGATTATTACATCAAAATATTACTCGTAACTCGACCTTACAGCTCACCGAAGAAGCGAGGCCGTTGCTGCGTGGTGATATGGAACTGGAATTGGCCGTACCACGTTTAGATACTGCATCGCGTTCTGCCAAAGCCGATAAATTATCGAGTAAGAACTACGATAAGAAGTTATTTTCGAAACTGCGTCATTTACGTAAAAGTATTGCCGATGAAGAAGAGCTGCCACCTTATGTGGTCTTTAACGATGCCACATTGATTGAAATGGCTGAAATGTTGCCGACTTCTTACGGAGAGATGTTAGCGGTCAACGGTGTTGGTCAACGTAAGTTGGATAAATACGCCGATGCCTTCCTCGACTTAATTCAGGAGCACTTAACCAATCATGGCTGAGTTTACAGTGGATAGCGCGCTTCTCTCTCAAGGGAAGCTATTAATTCATACCCCAACCTGGGATTTTGATTCCTTTGCCGCCATCGGTGAAGAGCTGGTGACGTTGTTGTCTGCCACAGTGAAAGAACGCCAGATGGATGCGGATTTGCATACATGGCTGGTGGATTTTGAAGGCAGCCTTTTGTTGTTAAAAGCCGAACATTACAGTGAGACAATTTGGCTAGAAACCCTGTCTGGTGATGAAGACCAAGCGGTGATTCGTTTTATTGCGACACTGCTTGCTGGTTAACGCGACGTTCACGGCGTTGCTCCCCGCTTACGCCATTTTATTGGTAATTTTACGAATAATTCTCATTACTTCACCTTAGCAACGAAAATATAACTAATTATCCGTATTTTATGGAACGGTATGCCGGAAAATGTATCTAATCACCTTATCAAGTATGTTGATTCCGTGTCAGTCTGTTAGTATTCGTCCTCACAGAGAAAGGTGTCCTTAGAATGCTTTTAGCATCTATTTGGGCGTCATTCTATTCTTGTGGGTCATGTTAGGTAAGAGAACAAAAAGCAAAGCAACTATTATGAAAAACGTCATTGAACGAAGAGGTGAGCGCTGCGATGTGCTAAGTCCGGACGGTGTTTTACTCGTGTCTTTTACACCCACCTTCCAACCGATTTTTAACAACAATAATCAAGCGTTATGTGGCTTTGAATGTTTACCTGAAATGCAATTTAATGCGGGTGAAGACTATTACGCCAGCAATTTTTTTCTACATAATGATATCGATTGCATAAGATCGTTAGTTCTCCAACAAATCAAATTTGCTATCCAATGCATTCAAACAACGCAGTGTCGGGTGAGTGTGAATGTGGATATGAGCGATCTCAATGACGCAGAGTTTTTCAACAAAATAATGTCGCTTAGCATGCCTCATTTAGTGCTTGAATTAGATGGCTATGACCTCGATGAGGCGCAAATACCTCAGTTGGTTCGTCATGTTCGCCAATTACAAAAAGCGGGGGTGGAATTATGGTTGGACAATTACGATGCCCGTCAATCCACCCATAATCAGTATTTAAAGCTCAGAGAATGGGAAGGGATCAAGCTCGCGCCCGAGTTTTCGGAGTATTTGATGCACAACCCGAAAAAATGCTCGGTACTTGAAAAATTACCCACCTATGTGTCGACCGTGATCATGGACGGCGTGAACAGCGAACCTCAACATGCATTCTCGCAAACGCATGCGCTCAGTTCACAAGGGATTTACTATTCTTATCCACTATATAGCCAAGAGGCTTATCAGTATGTGGGCTGTAAAGCTTCCGCCTAATACGCTCTCAGTAAAGTAAGAAAAGGCCAACTTTTATGGGGTAACTCCATAATCCGTTGGCCTTTTTTTTGGACAATTATTGAGAATACCAGCCTTGCTGATACGCCATACTACCGAAGTTGGCATAAGCGTGGGCTTCTTGTGTTAATGCCGCATCGGGTTGGCTAGGTATTAACTTCTCATCCTGAAGTAAGAACGTCAGTGGCGCTTTCTCAGGCTGAAAAATGATCGCTTTATTGCCTTTTAAGTAAGCAAAGTTTTTATCATATTGCAGCATTGCTCTAGGTTGCGACTCGGACATTGGTTTTGTGAAATCGTTACCTATCATAGGGTGCGCGCCGGATGCACCAATCAGGGACAGGAGTGTTGGTCCCAGATCGATTTGGCTAGCCAGTCGGTTTTCTACTTGATGCGGGACGTCATGACCAAAAATAACCGCAGGGATATGGAAGTGGCGCACTGGGACTAAGTTCGCACCCTGAACGCGCGAGTCGTGATCCGCGACGACGACGAAGATAGTATCTTTCCAATAGTCCGATTGTTTGGCTTTTTTGACAAATTCGCCCAGAGCGTAATCCGAGTACTTGGCGGCATTATTCCGAGTCTGCTTGGGATGATCGTAAGGAGTGATGGTGCCATCTGGATAATCATACGGAGAATGATTCGATGAGGTAAAAACCAAACTAAAGAAGGGCTTGCCTTGTTGATGGAGTTGCGTGAACTCGCGATCGGCTTGGGTATATAAATCGCCATCTGAGGCGCCCCAAGAGCCTAAAAAGTTGATATTGGCAAAGTCACTGCCTTCGACAATATCTTGAAAACCATTCCCTAAGAAAAACGTCTTCATATTATCAAAGTGGGCCTCACCGCCATAAATAAATTGAGTATGGTAGCCGCGCTGACCGAGAAAACTGGCGAGCGTAAAGAAATTTTGTTGAGACTTACCTAATTTCACCACCGAGCGTGCTGGCGTTGGCGTAAACCCAGTGACTACCGCTTCAATGCCGCGCACCGACCGGGTTCCCGTGGCGTACAACTGCGTGAAGTTCCAGCCTTCGTCCATGATCTTATCAAGATTAGGCGTTAGCGGTAGCCCACCAAGCTTGCCCACATATCGAGCGCCTAAGCTCTCTTGCAGCAAAATGACGAGATTTTTTTTACGCCCAGGGAAACTCGAGGTATGCATTGTTTTGGTGGGGGCCGTTGCATCAGTATATGTGGCCTCTTTATTTTGCATCGTACTGTGAATGAGCTTGAGCAGAACCTCTTGCTTCATGGGCCCGTAGTAATCTGCACTCGATTTTTCATCTTTTGCTTGTTTCCACGCAAAGGCGACAGAATAAGCCGAGTTTAAACTCAGATCATTTAATAAATGATCCGTTGAAAAAGCCACTAACGCAGGATTGATAGGGCGATGTTCTAACGTGCCTCGCGCTGCCAAGACAAGCAAGCATGTGAGGACGAATTGCATGGTAATTTGTCGAAAGAACACCCCTTTGCTCTCACTGCGCCAAACACGATCAAACAGTTTGGCGAATACCCACCCTGAGATCAAAAGCGCAGCGAGCACCAGCACAATCTCGGTTTTATACCCGGCAAAGAGCATCGAGGAGACTTCTTTGGGGTAAATTAAGTAATCGAGAAATAAGCGGTTTGGGCGTAAATCGTATTCTAAGATAAACGTCGGGGTGATGAGCTCAAAGAAAAGAATGAGAAGGCTTCCCCCGACAAGATACAGTTTGAGTGGCAAACGTAAGTATTGAGGAAGGCGGATAAGGGTCGCGATAATAACCAGCAACAAGGCAGGCGCAAAAAGATACCCTAATGAAGAGAGATCGATGCGCAGGCCACCGATAAAAATGTGAGCATATTGACCACTGTGTGCAAACACCCGCTCGCTTTGCCAGAGTGAGAGTATTAGCCGCGATAGGCTAAGCAGAAGCAAATCAATAAGAAAAAAGCACAGTAACGGTTGCAACACACCAGCTTTTAGCACGCTGGCTTTATGACGAGGCATTAATGTAGCCATAACACGGTTCCCCAAACGGATAGTGAACAAAGGAAGCTGACAAGGACAAGTGCGGAACCTATGTTTTTTGCCACCCCTGATAATAAGTGATACTCCAATCCAACGCGATCAATCATCACTTCGATAGCGGTATTGATCATTTCGGCTATTAAGACGAAGACCATACTCAGGATGACGAATAATGTTTGTATGGCTGGTAACTCAAGCCAGAAAGCGACAATGGTGAGAGGGACAAATAGCAATATCTCTTGTTTAAACGCCGCTTCATTTTGGCAAAGCCACTTGAGTCCATTAAAGCTATGGACAAAACTATACAGAATCCGGTGCAGGCCGGTGCGTTTGATGATGAGGTCTTCTTTCATGATTCATCAGCTCTATACGTAAGATTATGGTTAGCGAATGACGGCAGGGAATGAATAGGAATGCCTATCCAGCCGTTTCATCACAACGGTCAATATCACCTTGATGCCCTATAGAATGTTCATCACGAGCAAAAAACCGCATACTATTAAAACTTATACATTCAAGACGTCTACACCACCTAAATGTATGATTTATGTGAACTCGGTAGATTTATATATGTAATTTGCAATTAGGCAAATGGTAATGAAGGGCTGCAAACTTTACAGAAGTGAACTTGACCTTTTTTCTTCGTTGATGTTTAAAGTTTCAGAAACCCACTATTTATGGTTATATATTTGAATTTATTATAAATTTTTAATTTTTCATAACGAAAAGCTTGAGGATTATTAATCTTGGACATTCTTTCAATACTGGAAGTGGGAAAGGCAAAGGTCTGTGGTTGTCGATAAAAAATGAACATTTCAATTCTAGGTGTGCATACTGTGGTGAGGAAAGCCATCAGTTGCAAGTGGAGCATGTTTTCATGTTCAATCGCACTGAATACGGATTACACCATCCAGGTAACACGGTTCCTTGTTGTAAATTTTGTAATACCCGATTTAAAAATAACGAGAACATGTATTGCTCTTGGGAAGAGCATTTACTGAAAGTATGTCAGAATAGAAATGAACTTGATAAGTTTGAGATAAGAAAAAAGGTGATCCTTGATAACTTTGAGAGGTTTGCTTATCCGAAACTGAATGATAAAGAAAAGCATGCGATAAGAGTGATAGCGAATAGTCTGTATGAAAACATAAAAACTGAATCTGATAAGTCATTGAGTCTATATAAGCAGCTAGATGAAGCATTTGTGAAGTGATATATAGTCGATTTTTTAGCTTTTTAGATGCTAGTTATCTGGTAATAAATCTGTAGAATATGCCAGCTTATAACATAGGTTAAGGTTGATGTGATTTTGAACAATGCTATCGATTTATTTGCTGGTGCAGGTGGTTTCAGCTTATCGGCTCATCGTTTAGGCCTAGATATCTTAGCCGCTATTGAACTCGATAAGTCTGCGGCTCAGACCTATCGATTGAATATGATCGAAAGACTAGGCCAAAACACTCGCTTACTCAATGAGGATATCCTTCAGATAGAACCTGAAAATTTAAGAGATTCTTTAGGTATTAACGCTGGTGAGTTGTCTTTGATTTTAGGCGGTCCACCATGCCAGGGGTTCTCTAGTCATCGTATTAGAAATGCCGGAGTTGATGATCCACGTAATCTTTTACTATTAAGGTATTTTGATTTTGTCGAGGCATTCGCACCTAAAGCTTTCTTAGTAGAAAATGTGTCAGGTCTTTTTTGGGAAAGACATAAGGAATACTTGAACAAATTTTTAGCACTTGCGCAAGAGAATAATTACAACATCGTATTCTGCGATACTTTAAATACAAAAGACTATGGAGTTCCACAAAATAGGAAAAGAGCTTTTATCTTAGGTATTAGACGAGATATCGCATTCAATGCAAAATCTTTCCCTCCTACACAAACCCATTTTTCACCAGTATCAAAGCAAGTTCAGAATGGTTCTGCAGCATGGAGGCCTTCATCGTGTGTCTTCGAACCTCTAAGTCCAGAACTAGTGGAACGATATATTGAAGAGCATTTTCGGAGTCACTCTAATATGAGTGATGATGAAGCAAGAAATTTACTGTTTAGTTTAGAGTCTGGTACTGAAGTCAGTGTAAATGACCCGTGTAATATACACATGCAGCCATCAGAAAGAATGGAAACTCGATTTCAACATACAAGACTGAATGGAAGTCGTATCGATGCTGGCCCAGAGTTTGAATTAGATTGTCATGCCAATGGTTATGCAGGCCATAAAGATGTTTATGGTAGGATGATGATACATCAGCCATCAAACACTATAACAACGGGTTGTAACAATCCATCTAAAGGTCGTTTTGTCCATCCTTGGAGAAATCATGGTATTACGCTAAGGCATGCCGCTAGATTACAAACGTTCCCAGATGATTTCATATTTACAGGTAGTTCTACTCATCAAGCTAAGCAGATCGGTAATGCTGTCCCCCCAATGCTTGCGGAAGTTCTAATAAATGCCATTATGAATGGAATGGAATAATAAGAAGGTCTACAATGTAGACCTTCTTGCTTATCAATAAGATAAACTTTTAGTATGTAAAACATACAGTTTAATCCGCATCCTCAGAGGTTGACATGGCATATGAATTAAAATTTGATCCTAAAACCATCGAACATTTAGGCGTAAAAATGTACTCGACCTTACCTCCTGCACTGGGAGAGATTATTTCTAATGCATATGATGCGGATGCAGATAAGGTTGAATTGAATTTCCATGAACAAAATCAGACCCCAAAAGCAATAACGGTCAAAGATGATGGGTATGGAATGAGCTCAGATGATATTCAAACTAAATTTTTAGTTATTGGTAGAAACCGTAGAAATTCTGATGGGGATGTTCCGACGCGTAAGCACGGACGACTACCTACTGGAAAGAAAGGCTTAGGTAAGTTAGCTTTATTTGGTTTAGCTAAAGTTATTACTGTAGACACTATTAAAGATGGGCTTCGCAATCGATTTGTTCTTGAATGGGATAATCTACTGTCTGCTGATGGGGTTTATAGTCCTAAGATAGAGGTATCCGACGAAAAAACGAGTAAAGAGAACGGAACTACAATAAAGCTGTCGGAGTTGAAAAGAAAAACCCCTTTCGACTTAGAAGGTATCGCTGACAGCTTGTCAAAAATGTTTATCATAGACTCTTCATTTTCTATTGTTTTAAAGTCAAAAAATGGTAAGGAATTACTAGTTGATAATGATAGAAAATACAAACAGATAGAAGAGCAATTCTCTTGGGATGAAAATGATCTTATCCCTCAAGAGAGTATGTATAGGGATAAGATCCAGCTTCGATTAATAACCGCTAAAACACCCATTTCTCCTAGCTCAGGACTAAGGGGTATCACTCTGTTCTCTCGAGGAAAGTTGGTTAATGCACCTGAATATTTTGCATCAAGTACATCAAGCCATTTCTTTCAGTATTTAACAGGGTGGATAAAAGCTGACTTTATTGACCTGCTGGATGAAGATGTAATTTCCACTAACCGGCAAGCTATTAATTGGGATCATCCTGAAATGGAACAGTTAAGGGCGTTCTTATCCGACCTAATTGTGCAAGTAGGGCGTGAATGGCGAAAAAAAAGAGAAGTCAAAAAAAATGAGGAGTTCACAGTAAGTACTGGTATTGACAAAGAGAAATGGCTTTCTACGATGTCTAAGGATGTTAGGAGACCATTGCGGAAAATTGTCGATACTATGACCAAAGGCGAAGAAGTTTCAGAAACGTATTTACCAGTGATATCTGCTCTCTATGAGATTGTTCCAGAATACCCTGACTTACATTGGCGACATCTCCATGAAGAGATTCGGGAGAGAATTCAACCTTACTACTCTAATAATCAATTTGCAGAAGCAGCAGATCAGGGAACTAAAATTTACGCTCAGTTATTGCGAAAAATGAGTGGTGTGAATAAAGATGGAACTGATCTCGCTAGTGTGTTTAATAGTAAGCCACCCAAGATAAAAATTGCCGATATTAGTACTGATAGCGGATGGAATATCCAAGAAGGGCAAGGCCATATGACAAGAGGTGTAATGGCTGGCTTTAGAAATCCAATGAATCATGCGCCTTTCGACGCTTTAGTTCCCGGAACATTCTCTCAATTGGATTGTTTGAATATACTCAGTTTAATATCATATTTAACGACTAGATTGGACTATGCTATTGATATTGAAAAAGAGGATAGTTAAGTTGATGAAATCGTTATTTTTATTTAGCTAAAGTTCATTAATGAGCAAAGTTCCTTAAATTGTTTTGATTTTTAGAGGATGCTTAATAGTCATCCTTTTTACATTTTTATCTTTAAGAGTTCTTCAGCATACACTGAGTGAATCAGGGCGGACTTGCTATGAAATACCTCACTAATTATATGAATTTTTATATTGTAAATGTTTATATAGAATAATAAATAGGTTAGCATATAAGTTATATATCAATACTAAGAATGTTATCATGTCACAAGAACTAATTGAAAGTCTATCCTCTCGAAGTATCGATTCCTTCTCGAATTATATAAAGCAGATTCGCTTTCCTTTTTTTAAAAAACTTAAAAAAAATTCAGAGATAAATTTTGAATACCCATTCACAGTGCTCGTTGGCCCAAATGGTTCCGGCAAGTCATCAACGCTACAAGCTTTATATGGTTGTCCAGCAAAAAATAACGTTGCTCATTATTGGTTCTCTACAGCAATCGATCCAATAAAGGAAAGTGGTGATGAAGCACATCGATATATTTATAAATATAAGCCTGAACGATACCCAAATGATATCGAAATAGTCCAACTAAGACGGAAGCGTGACAACGATCCGGACTATTGGGAAACGGCAAGGCCGAGAACAACGGATGGAATGGCTCCTATGCCAACGTTCAAAAAAAAGCATGAACATCTAAGAAATCAGACTCGTTGGAAAAAAATGGTCAAGAATGTTGTATATATTGATTTTCGATCTGAACTTAGTGCTTTTGATAAGTTTTTCTACTTCGGTACATTCGCAAAAAGCGATAACATAGAGTCTCCTCAAGATTTCCTTCGTTATCGCTCAGAGAAGCTAAATAGACATATAACCAACTTCGATGGGAGCCCTCTGTTTTGGCATACACGTACTACGAAATCTATTGATGAATTAACGAGTAAAGAATTAGAATGGACCAATCGGATACTTGGTAAATACTATGTCAGCGCTAAAATTGTTAAACATAACTTTTTTAATAACGATGGATACTCAATTATCTTTACTAACAATGATGATTCATATAGTGAAGCAGTTGCTGGTAGTGGTGAAGTTTCCGTTGTTAACTGTGTAGTGAAAGTATTGAGAGCTCCCCCTCAATCCTTAATTCTTCTAGATGAACCCGAAGTTTCATTGCACCCAGGCGCACAAACTGAACTTAGAACATTACTACTCACATCGATACAAAAGAATAGTTGCCAAGTAATCATGTCTACACACTCTGAGCATTTTGTTCAGTCTCTGCCAGATAAAGCTGTGAAATTGTATCAATATGAAGAAACTACAGATTCTTACTCAATACTTAATAATTGTTCACCTGAACAAGCATTCATTCGTCTTGGTTCTTCTTTACACAATTCTAGTAAAAAGAAGGTTTATGTAGAAGATGAGCTAGCAAAAAAATTAGTACTTGAAGCTATAGCAGAGATCGATGAAGAGTCTCTGTGTTCATTTGACGTTATTCCTTATCCCGGAGGTGCCAACACAATGTTGAATAACCTTCTAGTGCATTTCGCAGCTTCTCAGATAAATACAGATGATATCGTCTTATTGGATGGAGACATGCGTAAATCAATTAATATTGAACAAAGAACTCAGTACGAAGATGAATTAGACAATGGGAGTATAGAACTTAAACGTTATGCTAATGATATACCTGAGTCTTCATTTAATTGCCTAGATGAAATTTTAAAGTCTCAAATCGGTATCTCTGGAGACTCTTTCAAATTGCCACTTAATGGTGGGAATGCCTCTAATGACCAACAGGCAATTGATTTTAAACTTAGAATTCTAGATATATATCATAAAAAATTTACATTCATGAATGTGGATACGCCAGAAGAATTTATTTGGGAAATGGCTAAAAACGATAATGTCGGATTAATGAATATTGACGTTATAAAAAATACCTTCCCTCAGAAAAATTATAAAGATAAATTTGTTAGATTGACCGAATCATTGCATGGTGCTCAAAGTGATGCTAGAAAAATTTTCGATACTCAAATGATTTTCTTACATCAGCGAGATAAAGAACATCCGAGTTGGATAGAATTCAAAGAGCTCATCCAAAGCATATTGTCTATACAACCAATTTTATATTGTAATCATGTATGATTTTAGTGAATATCATTTGACCCACCACATTAAAGAATACTGTGGTGGGTGGTGTTTTTTCTAAGTCACTGTATTTTAGTTTTTAAACTACAATCTTGAGAGTTATTCAATGTTCTGGATCTAAACATTGATTTTTTGTATTTATTTGTTAATTATCATTTGTTTACCATTTGTTTTTGGTCGTATTGTTGAGTCTTAACCACCACTTTAACCACCAGTTGGATTATTTTAACTTTTCATATCGTTCATCGATGAGTTTCTTGATCACATCGCTAATGTTCGAATCATCCTGCTCCACTAGCCATGTTAGCCGCGTTTTAGTACGGTCTGTCATAGAAACACTGTAGGGGCGTTTGCCTTTCGTTTTCTCGCGAAACTTCTTCTGATTCCAAGATGCCTTCATCTTCCTGATGGTTAGTTCTGTTTCCAATGGATACATCAAGAGGTAATAGTCAAAATAAGCGATTAATGCATGATAGCTTTCACTTTCTGATATGGGATTCCAAGGTAAAGAAAACCTCCGAGTATTCTTAGAAAGATAATCGATGCATGACTCAATCTGGTTAGGATTCTTCTGGTCAAACCATTTGACTAACTTGCGATGTTCCGAAGAGGAGTAGCACATTTGCCAAAGATCATTAACTAAGTCAATCAAGTACTCTTGGCCCTCTAGATTTATGTTACTTCTCAGAAATATCTTTCTTATCAATCGGTATCGTGATTTAAATTCTGTTAGGGATCTCAAGCTGTCACGTGGGATATTTAACTTCAATGGAACAGGGTTTTTCAGATAATCTCGAGATCTTGGCCAACGTCGCATACTTCCATTTTGCAAGGGGGAAAAATTATACTTATCGTCGTCTGATTTGTTTCCGAGTGAGTTTTTTAGTAAAAAAGTCAGAACAAACCCGCAAGCTCTATAACTTGTCTTTAGATGTAAAAACTCGTCATCATGTAGCCGTTCAGCTTGAAAGAAATCATTCTCAATTTCTTTCAATGGTATTTTCGTAAGAGTTTGCTTTTCTATCCTTTCAACAGATTTATTTAGGACTCTATTGGCTCTCTTTAGCGTTCTACATTCATCAATTAAGGTTTTTATTCCCCCTTCATTTTCGTACCTGCTATCCAGTTCCAATGCATAGAACATAGCTTCTATCCACGAGTGGACATGTAACAAGTCTTCTGTATCCACCGAGTAACCTCTTAAAATTACGTATTTTTCTCATGATGTTTTTATTGTGATTTAATGTCAAATAACATTTCATTTAACATTGATTACATAGTAATTTTTTAGTGTTTTTTTTGTTGTTCTATTTTTTAATAAGGTATTGAGTGTTCTAGGCTTTAAGTGATTATAACCTTTGAAAAGGAATAACTTGAGAGTGAATTTCATGCTTTGTGCGACAGATGGAGTTTTGTCAGAACTGGTTTGTGACCGAGTAACACGCCGAGTTTAAGTGACGGTATGGTTAATATATTTGGTTAAAGGATTTAGTTATAAGAACTACACCTACCTTAAGTAGGTTAGGAAGATAAGGTAAAAAATTATATGAGAAGAGATTCCTGTAGATTAACAACACAGGTATCAACTCATGAGAAAATCTACATATCAAGGATTACCCACATTAGGCTCATCATATGATCTTAACTGCGATTATCTGGATACTATTCGTAATCCTATGGATAAAGCTGTCGATGAGTACCCACGTGTATTTGCAGTTAGGTTTGACCTTCATCAACCAGAACTTGATGCTTTTGACTGTCTTAGCCGTGATGAAATTTTTGGTAATGATTCCTTAAGTATTCGCCGTACCGATTTAGCAACTCGATTCATTAGATCATTAAAGGCCAAGCTGGAGGCTCATGAGCGGAAAGCTCGCAGAGAGGGGACAAGAGTCTATCCTTGTACCGTGAGGTTCGTGTGGGTTAGAGAACGTGATAAATCGGCCCATGACCATTATCACTTTGTTTTACTATTGAACAGGGATCGTTTTTGGAGACTGGGTGACAGTAAAAAAACAGGCTCTTTAGCATGGACTATCACCAGTGCTTGGGCTAGTGCACTTAACTGTGATGTTGATACTATCCGTCGCCTTGTACATTTCCCTGATAATGCATGTTATGTCCTTGAGCGAAAGAGTAAGAGCTTTATTGAAGAGTATAACGACTTGTTTTGTAGGCTCAGTTACTTTGCCAAACATGCCACGAAGCATTACGGCGAAGACAATCGTTGTATAGGTCGAAGTATTCGTTAGGTTCAAACCAAGGTCTTTATCCAGAAAGCAAAAAAAAAGGGGGGGGAAAATCCCCCTTATCCTTTGTGACGATGCATTAAGTCCCATACACGCCACTGACTCGCTTGAATGTGAGTACAAGAGTCACGTTTAAGCTGAGTCAATGTGAAGGTATTTGATAAGGGGTCACCGCTCAGACAGTAGCTACAGAACTGATGACAGTTTTTATTAAACAAGGAATAGTCTGTTTGCATACCAAGCATAGCTTCTGCAATTTGAGCGGTAGATTCACTGCCAGTAGAATTGCCGTAAGAATCGCAACTCACGTAAATGGATATGGCTGTAGTATCAGCCAGAAACTGACGAATTGATACGGCTTCGATAAGACCTTTTCCATTCCGATGGATTATACGGCCACCTCCAACATAGACACCTGAATGTTCAGCATATCCAAATACAAGATCGCAATACACAATGCTACCTCTGATTGGGTGATTAGTTTTCCAGAATAAATTTTGGATTAAGCTTTTTGATAATCTATCTAAAACAAAGGTTCCTATTAGGTGATATGGATTCATTTTATTTGCTCTCAAATGTAATAATGGCGAAACTCAAAAAGGCTCTGAGCCTAATGCTTATAAGGGATTAGCGATCCCGCCCCCTCACGAAATGACTAGGCTTAAAGCTCAAGAGAAACAAAGTCTTTATCGACTTCATCTTGAGTGATACCGATATAGCGAAGCGTGACGCCCTCGGATGTGTGACGAAGCATTTTCATGACACGGCCTATATCCTTTGTAGATTGGTAAAGAAAGTAGCCTCGCGTCTTTCTCATTGAGTGAGTACCTAACGCAATATTTAGCTCTTGGCCTACTTGTTGAAATGCCATAGACACGGCGCGTCGCGTGATTGGCTGGGGTGGTTTGTTTTTCAACTGTTGGCACCGGTAGGATTGAAATAAGTAGATGTGGTCGGGATGTTGCTCCCTTAATCTAGCAATATGCTGCTGCGCTTTGGTATTGAGCTGAATGTTTGCCAGCTTGCCAGTTTTACTTTCACGAATAATAAGTCGGTCACCATGAATGTCTTCAAAGCGGATCGATAACAAATCAGAAATCCGCAGTGCCAGGTTTAACCCGATATGCCACACATCGGCCATTTGTGGATTACAACGAATACTCAGTAAATGACCAATCAGGCGTATGGTGTCATCATCTTTGATTGCTTGGACCTCAGCCATAATCTGCTTCCTTTTTTTTCTGTAGAAGGATGTTTTGGGAAGCACAGAGCCGACGATATTAAGAATCCCTTGTCTAATAAGGAATTAGAGCTTCCCGTTTTAACAATATGGGAAGCAGGCATCGGTGCAGCTCTATGCTGATGGTTTTGTTGAATGATTGGTTACGGAGGGGAGTGTTCCGGGGTGGTAAGTGGATTGGCTCTGGTTACTAGCCACACTTAATCTGAATTTGGTTGTAAGCGTCCATTGCCACATAAGCTAGAAAGTTACACTCCCACATTTCATACAGCTCAGTGGTCTCTTGTAGGTGCATGCCCAGCCAGCCGCTAAATCGAGCGAAGGCGACGTTGTTAGCAAAATCAAAAGTCAGGTCGGGAACCAGTTCCGGTGTTTCGTCGCCCACATAAACGCGGTCCATTATTTCACTAATAGCAATATGGCTGTCTTTAATATCGATGGTGATAGAGACAGGATGAAACCCGCCGTCTTTCGGATGGTAACTGGTGTCCTTAAAACGGATAGTTAGCCGCCCTCGGTAATTAACATCATGAATAGAGCGTTTGATTAAGTCTTTGAGTTGGTGTGAAGGCTTGGCTCGCTTGCATGCGAACATAGCCAGGTTAGCAGCTTGATTCATAGTGACCTCTTTGAGGGAAATGGAGATTAGCGAATGGGGGTAATGTCGATTGAGATTGCAGAGTGTGCGATGAGCGAGTGAGTGATTGCTTTAAGCCAGCTGGCGAGTAAGGTTTGTACTTCCGGCCGTTGTAAGCTGCACTGCTTAATATCAGGGTGATAGAACCAACAACCCGCGAAGTTGAAATACAGCGATAACTCTTTTTGTGGCGAGCCTGTGACGACAACATCAAAGGTGGCGATAAAGCGAAGCTGCCATGGCGAATCACTGGATGTACGTTCTAGTTGAATTTCAATGGGCTGAAATCGTTGGTCAGTTTCTTGAGAGCGAATGTTTAACGCCAAACGCTCAATTGTATTAGGAATGGTCCTGTCCAATAGCAGGGCATCTAGAAAGCAATGCATTGGAGTAACGAGCTCATCATTAAGCCCGGAAATAATAAACTCACTCATATCAATCCCTTTTCAGCAAATGAGACACAGTCTTCACCAACAACGATGTGGTCTAAGACACGGATATCCACGAGCTTTAGAGCGTCGATAAGTCGCTGAGTAATGCGTTTGTCGGCTTGGCTAGGCTCAGCAATGCCGGAAGGATGGTTGTGGGCAAAAATCACCGCGGCAGCGTTGTGGTTTAGTGCTGTCTTCAATACTTCACGTGGATAAATCGAAGCGGCGTCAATCGTGCCAAAGAACAACTCTTCAAAACTGATCAATTGATGTTGGTTATCAAGAAACATCACGGCAAACACTTCACGCTCATGTGCTCCTAATTTGAGCTTTAAATACTCTTTAACATTGGTTGGATTAGTGAACGTGCCTTCACGTTTGTATTTCGTAGCTAGAGCTTCGGCTGCACGCTCTAGCAGCTCATTGAGTTCTGAAGTCTCAAAGGGGTAGTCATGGTCAGTATTTGGGGTACGCATAAGGGCTCCTTAGACTATCTGTTTGGTTATGCGTACTGATGAAATATATCTGAAAGGGTTTTAAATCAGGCTTGTTAGGAATTGGAGGATAGAAAGCAAACGTGCCCAGAGACGGGTAAAAAATAACTGACTTGCAGTTGTTATGTAGGAATCGCTGTAAAGCAAGTTATTAACAATAAAGCCGAATCAGAGAGTGTATCGGCTTTTTAGTCTCTGGAAAGTATGACAATGAGTATAGAAATTTATGTAGAAGCGGCCATGGTGAGAAAACAAAGAGGTCGTCTTGTTGGTGGTATTGCGTACATAGCACTCGATGCTGATGGATGTATTGATAGTGAAGATTGGGATCCTGTTGACTATGTCAAAGACCGGGCTTACCTAGAGCTATCAGCGCTTGCTTTTGGATTAGAGAATGCCAGAGATGGCGATATTATTTATTCAAGCAGCGATTATTGCGTCAAGGGCTTTAATGAGTGGTTAGATGGCTGGAAGCGACGAGATTGGCGTAAAGCAAATAAAGAATCGATAGCTAATGCAGAGCTCTGGCGGCTGGTGGATGAAAGAAGCGCGGAGAAGCGTGTTGAGGTGAGGAAAGTCGCTGCCTGTTCAGCAGGGAAAGATGCCGCTTATAGATACGCTCTCCTGGCGACGAAGCGTCTGTTGTAAAGACAATGAATCACTTGCTGGAACTACCAGCAAGTGATTCATCTTTGTGTGCTGATCTGTACAGGACTGTTAGCTGTAGTCTCTGAGTAGGCGAGTAGGAAAAGTAAAAAATAACGCAGAGGCCTTTGTTATGAGTTGAACTACATAACAAGGTTTTAAAATGTTGAATTTCCTTAACTTAGAGCAAGTGACAACTAAGACAACACTATGCAAAAGCACTATTTATGAGCTAATGAAAAATGGGGAGTTTCCAAAAAACTTCACTGTATCAGGTAAGCGTAAGGCTTGGCTTGAAAGTGATGTTGAAGATTGGATGATGAGTAAAATGGAAGGGTGCAATCAAGAGTTTAAGGATGTATTCTAAACGCAGTACATTTGCAGGCATTCAGGGTATAAAATGGCTACTACTAAAACTGCAACGTTAACCATACGAGTTGAACCAAATTTAAAGGAAGCGTTGCGTACAGCGGCTCAAGCTGAACATCGCTCTATCGCAAATATGATTGAAGTGATGATTCGCGAGCATTGTGAAAAAAACGGTATAGCTATAGATAACGACCAAGAATTAGATCAGCGTCAGGAGCTAAAGAAATGATTAAAACGGTTAAACAGGCATGTAGTTTCAACCCTGTAATTCAGGACTACAGGATGAGCCAAGGGATTGAAAACCTGGCGGATCTAATTACTGATGAAGGTGATGGAAGTGAGTTCTTTTCACGAAACTTCGTGACTCACGGTATGGAGCAACTTTTCCGAGAAGGTATGCTTCGTTTGTCTGGCAAATCGGATCAAGCCGTTTTCGAATTAACTCAAGCGATGGGTGGTGGTAAAACCCACATGATGATCGCTCTAGGCCTACTTGCCAAACATGCTCATTTAAGGCCCACTGTATTACCTGAAAGCCTTAGTAGTCGCTTAGATTTCGGCAAAGCTCGAATTGCTGCTTTTAATGGACGAAACAACCCGAGCAACTATATTTGGGGTGATATCTGCACACAACTTGGTGCCGAAGAACAAATTAGAGAGCACTGGGTTAATGGCCCTAAACCAGTTGATCAGCAGAAATGGAAAGACATCATCGGAGACACACCAACTCTGATTATGATTGATGAGCTACCTCCTTATTTGAACGTTGCTAGTACGCAGGTTTTAGGTTCCGGCACGTTAGCTGATATGGTCGTTTATAGCTTAAGTACTTTAATGAGTGCAGCCTTAGAGCTACCAAATTGCTGTATCGTTATGGCTAACCTATCAGGCAGTTATAAGGCACAGACAAAAGCACTTGCAGACTCTATATCTAACCTGCAACAAGAAACTCGCCGTCAATCAATGACCATTACCCCTGTGCAATTATCGGGTAATGAAATCTATGAGATTTTGAAAAAGCGTCTTATTGATGAAATGCCTAGTCAGCAAGTAATCAACGACATTGCGGAAGAGTACGCACAACAAATCAAAAAAGCGGAAGACGGCGGCTACATTATTGCGTCAAGCATTGAGCAGATAGCCGAGCAAATTCGAGAAACATACCCGTTCCACCCTTCTTTCAAACACCTAGTTGCTCTGTTCAAAGAGAATGAAGGTTTTCGTCAAACGCGAGGTTTGATGCAATTTACTGCTCGACTTCTGAAAAGTGTTGAGCAAAGAAAAACCGATGATGTGTTTCTTATTGGTACTCAGCACCTCGATTTAAATGACGAGCAAGTGAAAGATGAAATCGAGAGAATTTCTCCAAAGCTGGTACCGGCGATAACACGAGATATTGCAGACAAAGGGGATGCAATCGCTGAAATTATCGATGCAGAACAAAGCAATGATGCGGCAGTTCAGTTGATGACTCTTTTATTAGCGTCGTCTCTCTCGCGAGCAGTTGGTGGACGTATCGGTTTATCAGAAAGCGAAATTATTGAGTTTTTAGCAGCTCCAAACCGTAAAGCAGATGAGTTCTTAGAAGCTATCCAGAAACTACGTGAACAAGCCTGGTATCTGCACCGTGAAGACGAACGTTTCTTTATAAAGGAAACAGAAAACTTATCTCGCCAGATAGAAAGAAGCGCCAAAGAAATCCCACAACCTAAAATTGACCAAGCGTTGATCAATCGCTTGAAAGGTATATTGCAACCTAACACTCGCAGTACTTACCAGGATGTTCAAATTTTGCCTCGAATGGATGAGCTTAAGCTTAGTGGCCCTCGCACGCTCATCGTTATAAAGCCTGATGGTAAAGTGCCACCAAGTGAGCTAATGAACTTCTTTGAGTTCCAGCAAGAGAAAAACAACCTTTTAGTACTCACTGGACAAGATAGCATCATGGCGGATGCTGTTGAAGAAAGGTTGCGTGAACTATATGCATTAGAGCTAATTAACAAAAAGCTGAAATCTGGTGACACATTATTCGAAGAAGCTAGAGATCGATTAGAAGAGGCTGAAGGGCGTTTTGCCAAAGCACTGTCTGCATCTTATAACACGATTCTTTTCCCAGGTATTGATGAGTTAGATGGCTCCGAGCGTTTGCTAAAAGTGACGATCGATAATGGATTAAAAATCGGCGAGGGTGAGCAGTCTGCTGAAGTACAAATTGACAAGTTAATGGCAGATCCTCGTGCCAACTATAAATTAGCAGCAGATCTCAAAGAAGACTTTGCCCAGTATTTTGCAATGGCAGAGGCTGAGCTTTGGCCGTCAGGTGCTGGAAATAGACGTACTCCATGGAAAGATGTAGTAAGCAAAGCTAAGTGCAATCCTGCTTGGCCTTGGATGCCTGGTAACAGCGGTATGGATACATTAAAAGCAGAAGCGCTCAAACAAGGTCGCTGGCGACAAGGTGAAGATGGTTACATTGAAAAAGGACCATTCCCTAAAGAAAAGACGAGCGTCAACGTTTCGTTACTAAGTACACATCCAGATACTGGAGAGTCAGTGCTTAGTTTAACGCCAAGAAATGCTGGAGATAGTCCGATAATTCACTACTCAACTAAGTCAGAGGTTTTTGAGACAGACGCGCAAGTTGAAGATAGCGAAAGCTTTAGTACAACTGAAAGTACGCTCTATTTCTTAGTGAGAGATCCAAGTGGAAAGTATGAGACAGGTGCGGCTACTCGTTGGGTCGCGGATCTTAAGATAAGACATCAGGTTGAGGCGTTAGCAGATAAACGAAAAATTACTCTGCAATGTACGCCACATGCTGACATGTTTTACACGTTGGATGGTTCTAACCCTAAAGATGGCTCCGTTTATGACAAGCCGTTCGATATCGGTTCGGATGCAACGTTATTATTAGTGTACGCCAAATCAGGTGAAGCTTCTAAAACAGCGGAATTTTCTATTCCACATGTTGGCGATAAAACTGTAAAAATTGACGACACTAAACCAGCAAGAATCAATAGTGCAAAGCGTGTATCACTCGATACTACCGATAAGGTTTTCTCAGTTATTAATCGATTTAAAGATCAGGCTTCAACTCAATTTAAAGGAGTTAGGATCGAAATTGGTGAAGGTGAAAACACCGTTGGTATCCGCTTTGGTGAACGCCAAGTTACAGCGATCATGATCGAAAAAACAGTGAACAGTCTAAGAGAACTACTCAATGAGGCGGATGCAGCGGTTACGGTTAACGTCAGAGATGGCATCGAGTTTGAAAACGGTTTTGAAGCAAAAGAGTTCGCTAAGTTAGCAGGAATTGAGCTTCGTCCTGGTGATGTGGTGCAGGAAGAATAATCCTGTATGTGTAAAGTAAACAGTGATGAGGAGAAAAATATGTCAAAGGTAACAGCAAAACAAAATGCGCCTAAATATTCGACGCTTGGTTTTGGGGTACCAGCCTCCAGCGATCCTCATCACTTTAAAGTTATCATTCCAAAAGCGAATAGTGGAAAAGTTGAAATTAGTGAGCATCTGGGCATGCAAGCTCAGAGCGAAGAGCTATCGGTTATTGAGCGTGTAGTGCTGGATCGTTCTTGCTGGACGGCAATACGAGCAGAGGTGCAGCGAGCGTTTAATGCTCGTTTGAAAAGTTATGATCTAAAGCCAAGCTCATGGAAAGTGGGTGAGAACGTTGTCGACCGCTTGCTAGGTAAAGAGCTTTGTGTACTTGCTTGGGCGATAGAGGGTATGGACGCTGAAAATATCTCTGTCGCTGTTCGCAACTGGTTAGCCCTTCGTCCTGAAGAGCGCTGGTGGTTATTTGGTATGACGGCAATGAGTACAGGCCACAAGGATGACCGTGATGTAGGTTGGCGTATTGCGCTGCGCCACGCTCTTGGTGACATTGTACAGACAGAGTCGCTGGAAAAAGACAAACAAGTTCGTGAAGTGTCACCAAGTTACTCATTGGTTCAAGGCGAGAGTGAGGACAACCTGCAACCAGCTAATGAGAGCTCACGTAAGCCTGCTGAGAGTTTAGCTGAGCTGCCGGCTGGTAATGAAAATCCAGTAGGTCAAGACGAGGAAACTCCATTACCCGTTACTGAACTGAAAGAAGAGAGTTCATTAGCGGAGGATGTACTATTCCTATTTGAGGCTAAGAAGGCTAAAGCTGGTGGTCACCCAGTTGGTGATATGAGTAAGCCCGAATTTGTTGTTGGAAAAGGTTCGACGGCAAACGTAGCTGTGGCGAAATCGTTACGACCTGCGATTCGTGAATTACGCCAGAAGCTTTTAGACGAAGGTGTTCTGGTGGAGGACGGAGAGGTGTATTCCTTTACATGTGATTACTCGTTTAAAAGTCCAAGTTTGGCTGCTTGTGTGATTGCAGGGAACCCTCGCAGTGGCATGGATGCTTGGCGAGATTTAAAAGGTCGCAGCCTCAAAGAGTTGGGTTACGGCAAAAAAACTAACTAAATTCGCAGTAGGGTGATAAGAAATCTATGTCCCTAAATCCACCGAAATAAATATAGAGCGATTTTCTAACATATCGCTCTTTTTGGAGACAAAACTAAATGGCACAACTAACGCCCTTTGCATTAAAAGATGCTCCTGCGCTAATTGAAGCAGTGTTCCCTGCACAAAAAGTTTCTTTCGAAGCTCAAAAAGAAAGAAAAGCGAACCTTGGTCAGACACTAACTGGACTGGGCTCATACTGGAAAGGCCGTAAGCCTCTGATTTTGGTACGCTCAGTTGTACTTGGTAGCCTATTGCCACAAACAAATGATACTGAGAAAGACTTAGAAATCTTCGAGATGTTGATGGCATTCGATAATGAGAGTCTAGCCAAAAGAGCCTTAATTCAGAACGCAATCAAACCTAAAGACATAGCAGAGAAAGTAAGCCTTCATAATCCGTGGGATTATTTTGCTCACAATGTAAAAGTAGATAGTACGCGCTTTAGTGAGGTTGATTCTTTGATTTTTCCTCTATCCCCTGATGAGTTGGGCTTAAAACTGCGTTGGCGACGTGATATCGAAGAAAAAGATAAAATCAGTTTGTTAGCTCTATATCTTGATACTATTGAAGGCTACGAAGAGAAATCACTGTTATGTAAACGTCCTGAAGAAGTCGATCAAGCTTGGTTAACACAACACGTATGGGCAAAAGTAAATAGCCATTATAAAGACTTAGGCATAGAAGCTAATTCTCATCAGGAACTTGTTGAGCAACTAGGTATATTAAGGTACGGGCATAAGCCAAGAGTAGCTGACACTTTTAGCGGCGGTGGTTCGATACCATTTGAAGCGGCGCGTCTGGGTTGCGATGTGTATGCTTCAGACCTTAACCCAATAGCTCTCATGCTAACTTGGGGAGCTCTAAACATTATTGGAGCATCACCAGAAAGAAAGGCTGAAATTGAGAGCAAACAGAAAGAAGTTGCGAAAGCAGTAGATGATGAAATCACGGCTTTAGGGATAGAGCATGATGAACATGGCAACCGAGCAAAAGCCTACCTTTACTGTTTAGAAACAAAATGTCCTGAGACAGGTTGGCTTGTGCCTATGTCTCCTACTTGGGTGATCTCTAAACAAAAAAATACCATAGCTAGATTGATCCCTAACTATGAGGTTAAGCGTTTCGATATAGAAGTTGTTAGCAATGTATCCGCTTCTGAGATGAAGCAAGCAAATGAAGGAACAGTCAGAGAGGGCGCTTTAGTTTATGAGCTTGATGGTAAAACTTACCGCACCCCGATAAAAACATTGCGAGGCGACTACAAAGATTCTGACGGGACTAATAAAAATCGTCTGAGAAAGTGGGAAAAAGAAGATTTCGCTCCGCGTGGTGATGATATTTTTCAAGAACGCCTATATGCAATCCACTGGATAACAAAAAGTAGCTTGGATCAATCGAGACAAGAAACGTTCTTTACAGGTGTATCACAAGAGGATATCCAACGAGAACAAAAAGTTAATCAGCTCGTTTCTGACAATATAGTCAAATGGCAGCATGAGGGGCTCGTTCCTGATATGGCTATTGAGTCTGGTTACAATACAGATCAACCAATTCGAGAGCGAGGTTGGACACACTGGCATCATTTATTCAATGCTCGACATTTGTTGATGTACGCTCTTTACTTTAAGAATAATACGCCAGAGGACTATATATTTAACGCTAAGTCATTGGATTGGAACTCTAGAATTGCAAACTGGATGATTCACTGGGAAAAAACGAACAATGTTTTCTATAACCAAGCACTAAATA
This sequence comes from Vibrio zhugei, assembly GCF_003716875.1. Taxonomy (NCBI): domain Bacteria; kingdom Pseudomonadati; phylum Pseudomonadota; class Gammaproteobacteria; order Vibrionales; family Vibrionaceae; genus Vibrio; species Vibrio zhugei. Next base: position 123,479 of record NZ_CP033078.1, read on the forward strand.
CTTTCTATAACTATGGAACTCGTTGTTTTACTAGTCATGAAGCAGGTCGCTCTTTCGGTTTTGCTAACAGTCCGATTTCTGATATTGATATTCAATTAAAAAACCATGAAGCAGATAAAGTAGACGTTGTTAATGATATTTATGTGACAGATCCACCATATGCTGATGCTGTACATTATCATGAAATAACAGAGTATTTTATTGCATGGCTACGCAAAAACCCACCAGCTCCATTCGATGAGTGGACCTGGGATTCTAGACGAGCACTTGCTATTAAGGGAGCAGGTGATAACTTCCGTAAAGGTATGGTTAATGCGTATAAAGCCATGGCAAATCATATGCCAGACAACGGTATGCAGTGTGTAATGTTTACCCACCAAGATACTGGCGTATGGTCAGATATGGTTGGTATATTCTGGGCGGCTGGGCTGCAAGTTGTAGGGGCTTGGTATATTGCTACAGAAACAAGCACTGAGTTAAAGAAAGGTGGCTATGTTCAAGGCACCGTGATTTTGATGTTACGTAAACGCCCTGCGGGAGAGAATTCTGGGTTTAAACAACGTCTGCTCCCTGCAGTTCGAGCTGAAGTGAAAAACCAGATCGAAACAATGATGCATCTGAATGATGAAGTGAAAGATAAGATGGGTGAGCCAATATTTAACGATTCTGACTTACAGATGGCAGGTTATGCCGCAGCGTTAAAAGTGCTTACATCTTATACCCACATTGGTGGTGAAGACGTAACAACATTCGCACTACGCCCCCGCACTAAAGGTGAAGTAACAGTCGTTGATGAAATCGTTCAACAAGCGGCAGAGGCTGCAAATAGCCTTTTAGTGCCTGAAGGGTTAAGCGCTGACACTTGGCAGAAGCTAAGTGGTATTCAACGTTTTTACTTAAGAATGATGGATATTGAGACCACTGGAGCTGGCAAGCTAGACAACTATCAAAACTTTGCTAAGGCATTCCGCGTTGAAGATTACACTCGTGTAATGGGAAGTATGGCTGCCAACAAAGCTCAATTGAAACGAATTCCAGAGTTTGAATCTCGTGACTTAACAGAAAGCAATGAGATAGGTTCAACATGGTTGGGGCAGTTAATTATAGGTTTACAGCAACTATTAGCCGAAGCTGAACCTCAAACTGTGATTAGTCACCTTCAGGAAGAACTACCTGAATTTATGGAAGTTCGACCGGTCTTAATAGATATGCTTAAGTTCATTGAAAGCAAAGCTCCGGTGCAAACCACCCGTGATGTCGCGGAAGTGCTGGGTGCTCGTTTACGCAATATGCGAGCGTTAGGAAACTAAGCGATCAATGATGAATTACTCATGGTGTGAGGGATAATATATGGCGATCAGACGGTTTTCTTCGCGAACTCATCGGCTTGATAGCAGCTTTTTACTTGAGCACTTAAAAGGAGCCCGCAGCTATAAACGCATAGCGGGTTACTTTACCAGTTCTTTATTTGAAGTTGCTCATGAGCTTATTGAAGCGATCCCCGATGTAAAAATCGTCTGTAACGTGGATATTCACCCTGACGACTTGAAAGTAGCTCAGCTTCGAGAGTCTAAGATGATTGGGCGCTGGAATGAGCAAGACATAGAGACGGAAGCTCTGCTTAATCGTGACCGTTATCTAAGACTTGATAGCTTTTTAGCTAAGCACGGGCAAGTCATTCGTGTTGCACCTGACAGTGTGTGTGGCTTTCTACATGGTAAAGCTGGAGTCATCGAGTGTGCGGATGGCCGAAAACTGGGCTTCATGGGGTCAATGAATGAAACAAGTAGTGGTTGGCAAAGGCACTATGAGATCCTTTGGGAGGATGACTCTCCTGAAGGGGTTACATGGATAGAAGAAGAGTTTGAATACCTGTGGAACGCTGCTCGCCAGCTGCCCGATGCAGTAATACGAGAGGTTAAGCGCCGTGGATATCGTCGTGAAATCATATTTGATGAGATTGATGATGAAGATGATGTAGCACCAGCAGCATTAATTGAGTCACCACTTTATCGTCAGGGTTTTTCACTAAGGCCCTGGCAACAAGGTTTTGTTACCGAGTGTATTCGTCATTATCGTAATCATGGCATTGTACGCTTGCTTATTGCTGATGAGGTTGGGTTAGGTAAAACTTTATCAATGGCGACAGCTGCATTGAGTCTTTGCCTTCTTAGTGATAAAGAAAACAAAAAGCGTAAACCCGTAATTATTTTTGCACCAGCCACGCTCTGTGAGCAGTGGCAAACAGAGATGATAGACAAGCTAGGTATTCCTTGTGCCAGATGGCATACACAAAAAAAAGCTTGGATAGATTCGGATGAGCGAGTGATATCGCCTTCAGGTCAGGAGTTTATCGCCAAGTGCCCTCTGCGTATTGGCATTGTCTCTACTGGGTTGATGATGCAAGAGTCTTTAGAGAAAGAGCATCTTCTAGGTTTGAGGTTTGGTCTTACGATTCTTGATGAAGCACATAAGGCACGCAGCCGACAAGGTTTTGGAAAGGAAGCGGGTACTCCTAATAATCTACTTGCATTTATGCGTGATGTTGCTGCGCGTTCCGATCATGTACTCTTGGGTACGGCGACCCCCATTCAAACTCGTTCAGAAGACCTTTGGGACCTTATGGGCATATTGCATCAAGGTGACGGCAATTTTGTGCTAGGGAACGATTTAGCTAAGTGGCATCGCCCAAAAGAAGTACTACCTATTTTGTCAGGTGAGCAGCATGTAAGCTCGCCTAGTTTTGCATGGGAGCTGTTACGTTCACCGCTCCCTATGGTTGATTCTAGCAACGAGAAGCATTCGCGGAAACTGATTCGCTCCATTCGCGAAGATCTTGAGCTACTAAATAATCGAAAGTCAGATATTAGAAACCCATTAACAGATCTATCTGAGGACTCTAGGGACTACCTAGAAGACGAGCTAGATCGTGATATTGCTGGAGCTAGTTTTTTCCAGCGAGAGAATCCATTTGTTCGTCATATCGTTTTACGTAAACGTGTGACATTAGAGGACGCAAATCTACTCCCCCGTATTGGTGTTCATGTTCACCCAGATAGACAGCTTGCTAAAGAAGAGCATAAGTTTGGCAGTTTGTTTACGGGTAAGGCGCTAATTACTAGTGAAGAGTTTCGCCAGGCTTACACAGAAGCTCGACATTTTGGTAAAGTGCTTTCGCAAAGCGGGAAAGGTGGTGGTTTTATGAAAAACCTCATGGAGCAGCGTATTTGTTCAAGTATTGTTGCCGGGTTAAATACAGCCAAAATGCTGCTTGAGGGACGAACCGTTCAAGAAGAAAGTGATGAGCAGTTGATTGAACTAAAAGCGGAAAGCCCAGAAGAGATAGCGGTTCTTGAACAAATGATTGCTAGTTTAGAAAGTGTTGATGAAGATCCCAAACTACGTGCTGTACTGCATTACTTGGAACAGGAGGGCTGGCTCAAGCACGGAGTTATTATTTTCAGTCAGTACTACGACACAGCAAAATGGGTTGCAGACTCTTTAGCGGAGCGATACCCACATCAAGCTGTCGGTTTATATGCTGGAGCAGGGAGAAGTCGTCTATACCAAAAGGGTGATAGCGTTAATATTGAGCGTGAGACCTTAAAGAAAATGGTCTCAGAGCATCAATTAGAAATAATGATAGCTACAGATGCAGCTTGTGAAGGGTTGAACCTTCAAACGTTAGGTACACTCATAAATGTTGATCTCCCTTGGAACCCAACCAAGTTGGAACAAAGAATAGGTCGAATTAAGCGCTTTGGGCAAGTTCGAGAGCAAGTAGATATGCTTAATTTGGTCAATGAGCAGACTGTTGATGAAAAGGTATATGACAAGCTATCTGAGCGTATGCAGGATCGTTACAACTTGTTTGGCGCATTGCCAGATACGATTAAAGATGAATGGATAGAAGACATTGAGTCGATGGGCGAAAAAATGGACGAGTACATCGACGCGCAAAAGAAAGCCAATGGCTTTGATCTTCGTTATACAAGCACCATGGAACCGTCGGATAAAGATTGGCGAGATTGCTCTAACGTTTTATCAAGAAGAGACTTTAGTGAGTTAATGACTTCTGGTTGGAGTGAGACAAAATGAGTCATAGTGTTACAGTAAGAAGAGATGATAATGACTGTTAAAGTGTCGCACATCACGCATATCGATAACCTTGGCAGCATCTTAGCGCAAGGATGTTTATGGTCTGACTCTAAGCGAATTGAGCTGGGATTAGTCAATCAGAATATTGGCTACAGTCACATTAAACAGCGGCGCCTTGTTCGCCCTGTTAATGTAGCGGCAGGTGGAACCATTGGTCAGTATGTACCTTTTAACTTTTGCCCTCGCTCTGTGATGCTGTTTGTTATCTACAAAGGGCATCCAGACTTCCAAGGTGGACAGGACAGGGTGCTACACTTAATCAGTGACACTGACACTATCCGATTGAGCAATCAACATTGTTTCTTTACTGATATTCATGCTGATTTGGATTACGCAGAACAAATAGATGACTTTGATCGTATTGGTGAACTAGATATTCAACGAATCATTAATGAGAAGTACTGGCAGGACTTTAAAGAAGAAAAGCAAGCGGAGTTTTTAGCCTTTGAATCTGTACAATGGATTACCATCCAGCAAATTGGCGTTAAAACTCAAGCTATCGCAGATGAAGTGAATGCTTTGCTCCAGGTTGCGCAGCATAAGCCAGAGGTCGTTGTTCGACCTGAATGGTATTACTAGAGGTTACTATGATCACTTATCAAACAGGGAATATATTGCATGATCAAGCTGATGCTATTATTAACACCGTCAATACTGTTGGAGTGATGGGTAAAGGTTTGGCATTGCAGTTTAAAAAAGCGTTCCCTGAGAACTTTAAAGTTTATAAGAAAGCCTGTGATGATAAATCTCTAGTAACAGGACAAGTATTATCGGTATCTCTTAACTCAATGAATGCACCGTACTATGTGATTAATTTTCCAACCAAAGCGCACTGGAAGGGGAAATCAAAGCTTGAATTTATTGAGCAAGGCTTGGATAGCTTGAAGGCAGAAGTCAAGCGTTTAGACCTTAAATCGGTAGCTATTCCAGCATTAGGCAGCGGTTTAGGGGGCTTACCTTGGCATCAAGTAGATCAATTGATTAATAAGCATTTGGTGGATATGCCTGATGTTGAATGGCGAGTCTATCCACCACAAGCAGCACCGAAAGCCGAAGCTATGATAAATAGGACTAAACGACCAGCTATGACAGCTGGTCGGGCCGCTGTGCTTGGTTTGATCGAGCGCTATGTGTCTACAGGGTTCGGTTATCGTTTATCTTTATTGGAAGTACAGAAGCTTGTCTACTTTCTAACAGCTGTTGGTGAGCCATTAAACAAGGTCGTCTTTCAGAAACACCATTATGGGCCTTATGCTGATGTTCTTCGTCATGTGCTTGATAAAATGGAAGGTCATTTTATATCTGGTTATGCCGACGGTTTAAATAAACCGGAGACACCGATAGAGCTCAGAGAAGATGCCGCCACAGAGGCTCTTGATTATCTTGAGCGGCATATTGATACCAAACTGCGCTTTGATAAAGTGGCTAAATTAATCGAAGGATTTGAATCTCAAAATGGTATGGAGTTGCTTTCTACCGTTCATTGGGTGGCGACCCAAGAATATAATGATAAAGACTTGAGTTCTGATGATGTAGTTCATGGTGTTCAAAGCTGGAATGCAAGAAAAGCAAAGATGAAACCTGCGCACATATTGGCAGCATGGAATAGACTAAAAGAACAAGGTTGGCTTGATAACAAAGCCCCTACTTCATGAATCACACAATTTAACAGAGGACTTATTGTTCTCTGTTAAATTGTATTAGTGTTAAATAAAATTTTTAAGGTATGGCGTACCAACTAAATAAATCTGTGCACTTTAGCTGCGAGCGTAGTTAAAGCCTCTCTCCGCTCTTCAAAATAATCATGTCGGTCATAAATCCCTTCAACACCTTTTAACTTGTGATTCAAGCACCTTTCGGCCACATGGCCGGGGGTGCCTTGTTGTGCCAATAAAGTGCGGCACGTACGGCGTAGATCATGAACAGTAAAGTGAGGCATATCCCCCATAAGATTCGGCGGCTGTTTCTTTTTACCTGGTTCATGCCCGAATAGTTTGGTAATCGCACGATTAAGCGTATCTGGCCCCATATGTGGATTTTTACTGGATCGGCGACTAGGGAATACATACTCAGAGCCTAAGCTTCTCACTTTCAGTTCTTCAAACCATTCTAATACTGGTTTCGCTAAAGGGATAGTAAGAGCAACATTGGTTTTGCTGCGTTCTTTTGGGAGTTCCCAAACTGCTTTTTCTAAATCAAACTCTTCCCATTTGGCTTCGCACAGCTCGGATTTACGTACACCTAAGCACACTAGTAAGGCACATGCTAAATAGTTGTCACGGGTAAAGCTCATCGGGTTTTGTTTAGCGGTATTAAAAAACTGCTTGAGCTCTTCGGTAGTTAAGGCTCTATCTCTGCTCTTTTCCACACCGCCAGCATCCCGAACCGTAAATGCAGAAGCAGGATTACCTTGCATGAGGTCGAGCTTCATTCCATGGTTGAACAGTTGTTTACAATAGTTAAGGGCGTCATTCGCGATTGCGGGTTTCCCGGCAGCAGTAATGGCATTAATAGTGGTGCGAATATCACGAGCGTTGACTTGCTCGAGAGGGATATCGCCGATATGAGGGGCAATATCTTTTAAGAAGACACGTTTCGGAATGTTAGGGTGCTTTAAACGTTTTTCTAGGGATGGGTACCAGTCTGAAAACAAGTCGTTAACGGTTTTAATTTTTTCTTGCTCTGCGCGCTTTCGTTGTATGAGCGGATCAAACCCTTCGCGGACTTGTTTCATTTTTTCGGCAGCGAGGAGTCGGGCGTCACGTAAAGAGATATCACTAACTTTACCGAGTGTCATTTCGCGGCGCTTTTTGTTCGATGTGAAACGCAACATCCAACTAGGATAGCCAGAATGGGGAACAACCAAATACAAACCACCACCATCACCATAGCGCTTTGTTTTATCCCCACCAGCTCTAATTAATGCTTCCACTTTCTTAACTGTTAACTGAGACATCCCAACCTAACTCCATATCCATTAAATCGGCGGAATCTTACTTTACCCACCACCATGCTCTGATGATAGTGTAACATACCCACCACTTTAACCACCAGCTGGTGGTGGTTAAAGATGGTTCTCTATGGACCGGCATGGAATTAACTCATAGTTAAGTTGTTGATATTTATTGCCTTAAATAACAATATGGAAGCGTGTGGAAATCATTCGATGTTTTGGATCTGCTCTCTCATTTGCTCAATTAAGACTTTGAGCTCAACACCAGAGGCGGTGATGTCGGTGCTGATGGATTTCGACGCGAGTGTGTTGGATTCACGGTTAAACTCTTGCATCATGAAGTCAAGACGACGGCCGCACGCGCCGCCTTTGTTGAGAACGTTCGTCGCTTCTTTTACGTGCGAGTCTAGGCGGTCTAACTCTTCTGCAACATCGGATTTTTGCGCGAGTAAAATCATTTCTTGCTCAACGCGCGAAGGATCGAGCTCGACTTGGGCTTCTTCAAATTTAGCGCGTAGGCGATCACGTTGCCATTCAAGAATTTCTGGCATGCGAGTGCGAACTTTCACCACTTCTTCACTGATGGCCGTTAGACGCTGTTCAATGAGTGCTTTCATATTGTCGCCTTCGCTGGCGCGAGCGGCGATAAAATCGGTCATGGCATCATCAAAGCCGCTCAGCAAGTCTTGGTTAATGGCGTCCATGTCTTGCTCTGGCGTTTCCATCACGCCTGGCCATTGCATGATCTGAAATGGGCTGACTCGGCTCGGTTCGCCCGTCATGTGCATGACTTTGTTCGCCGCTTCAATCACTTGCTGAGCGAGCGTTTCATTAATGTTCAATGCGCTTTGTGCCGCTGGGTTCGCTTCAAAGCGTAAGTGACATTCGACTTTTCCTCGAGCAAGACGCTTACGAAAACGCTCACGCAATACAGGCTCAAGGCCGCGGAATTGCTCAGGGAGGCGGAAATAAGTTTCCAAATAACGTTGGTTCACCGAACGGATTTCCCATACGGCGCTGCCCCAATCGCCTTTCACTTCTTTGCGTGCGTACGCTGTCATGCTGTAAATCATTAGTGTGTCCTTAGCTCTTAAACTTTTCAGGCTATTGCAAACAGACAACATAGTACCATAACTCCCGATAAATCAATCAGCGTTGCACGACATGTTTGCAAGTCTCTTTTCTTATTGCTGGTTGGCTTAGGGTAGGAAGCGCAATCGATTTTCGTTATAATCTTTTTCCAATCATTATCTTCTCACCTAAGCAAGGCTCAAGATTATGCGTCCAAATAACCGCGCTGCGGACCAAGTACGTTCTATAAAAATTACACGCAACTACACCGCTTATGCAGAAGGGTCTGTATTAGTCGAGTTTGGCAATACCAAAGTATTGTGTAACGCCACAGTAGAAGAAAATGTCCCGCGTTGGTTAAAAGGCCAAGGCAAAGGTTGGGTGACCGCTGAGTACGGTATGTTACCTCGTGCCACTCACACGCGTACTCGTCGCGAAGCGGCCAGCGGCAAACAAGGCGGACGCACGATGGAAATCCAACGTTTGATTGCTCGCAGTTTACGTGCCGTCGTGGATAGAGAAGTGATGGGCGAGATCATGATTACGGTCGATTGCGATGTCATTCAGGCTGATGGTGGTACTCGTACAGCGTCAATTACGGGAGCCAGTGTCGCGATGGCCGATGCGTTTGCGCAATTGATTGCCCAAGGAAAATTGAAGAAAAACCCAATGAAGGGGCATGTGGCGGCGGTATCGGTTGGTATTCTCGGTGAAGACGTCTTATGTGATTTAGAATATGTTGAAGATTCGAAGGCCGACACCGACATGAATGTGGTCATGACAGAAGATGGCAAGATGATTGAGGTACAAGGCACCGCAGAAGGCGAACCGTTCAGTCATGATGAGTTGTTGCGATTGTTGGCCAGTGCGCAAAAAGGCATTGCCGATATTGTTCAGGTGCAAAAAGAGTCCCTGATGGATTAGTTTTTAAAAAATAGCTCCTAGTTAGGGGCTATTTTTTTGCGTTTTTTATACCACGGCAAGGAATGAGAGGCGTGGTAGTTACCGGATGATACCCGACCGAGCACGGTCACGATAAGAGAGACTAGGAGAAAAGAATGAAAGCGTACCAGCGTGAGTTTATTGAGTTTGCCCTTGAGAAAGAAGTCCTTAAGTTTGGTGAGTTTACGTTGAAGTCGGGACGAACAAGCCCTTATTTTTTTAACGCTGGATTGTTTAATACCGGACGTGATTTAGCGCGTCTAGGGCGCTTTTATGCGGCGGCATTGGCCGATTCAGGGATGGATTATGATGTGCTATTTGGTCCGGCGTATAAAGGTATTCCGATTGCCACGACGACAGCCGTGGCTCTGGCGGACCATCATGACACCGACATGCCTTATTGTTTTAACCGTAAAGAAGCCAAAGATCACGGGGAAGGCGGCAGCCTAGTGGGTAGCCCACTAGAAGGGCGTATCATGTTAGTCGATGATGTGATTACCGCGGGAACCGCGATTCGAGAATCGATGCAGATCATTCAACAAAATGGCGCCGATTTAGCGGGGGTGCTCGTGGCCATTGATCGCCAAGAAAAAGGCCGTGGTGAGTTATCGGCGATTCAAGAAGTGGAGCGAGACTTTGCTTGTCGTGTGATTTCGATTGTCAGTTTGAATGATTTGGTGACGTTCCTAGAAGAACGTGGTGACAGCGCGCAACATTTAGCGGCGGTAAAAACCTATCGTCAACAGTATGGTGTGATGGCGTAAGTAAGATACCGGCGCTGCTAGCAGTGCTTATTTTGTGGATGAGATAATGAAGCTCCCGACAGGGGAGCTTCATACTGTCCGTTTTTTAGGAAGGGCGAGCCATTGGCTTCGCGATTGAACCGTTTGGTATCGAGAGCCGTTATTGATAACGGCGCGCCCCTTTTGCGGACTGATCGGATTCATGTTTAAAGCGGCGATGTAACCACATCCACTGCTCTGGAGCACGTAAAATCACTTCTTCAACGTGCTGATTCATTAAGGCTCCCGCCGCAACTTGGTCGTCTAGAGGGAAGGTCTCTGTCACGTCCTTATCGGCAATAATGTCGTAACGACCTTGCTGATTACGAAATCCAGAGCCCATCACGATGGCACAGCGACTCATTTTTGCCAAAATACTGGTACCAATCGTGGTACAGGCATCTTCTACCGCAAAAAACGGCACATACACGGCTTTCTTACGTCCGTAGTCGTGATCAGGCAGATAAAATAAACGATGACCTTCGCGCATCACACGAATCATCTTCTTTAAATCTTTGCGATCCACTAATAAATTGCCGTTATGCGACCGTCCCCAATACTGGATCCAGTTATAAGCAGGATTCGTATGTGGACGAAAAACGCCATAGCCGGGTAACCCTAAAATCGCAAAAGCACGTGCGGTGATCTCTAAGTTTAAAGCGTGAACACAGCATAGCAGTACGCCGCGTCCTTGCTTGTCATACTCACGCAGCGGTTGCAGATCATGCGTGACGAGAAGGCGTTTGAACCGCCATGTTGGCCAAAACCATGCAATGCCCGTTTCTGCTAAGCCCGCGCCTGTGTTTTTAAAATTCTCTAGCACAAAGGCATCGATTTCTTCGCTGGTCATTCTCGGAAATGCGAGCTCTAAATTACGTCGTGCCGTATGTACGCGGCCTTTGCCAAAATGCATGGCAATTTTGCCTAAACTGCGGCCAATCGTTAATAATACTGAATAAGGCAGTAAGTTAACGATCACGGCAAGGCTGAGAAAACCGAGCCAAATTCCCCAATGTTTAGGGTGCAAAAGAGAAAGAGAAAACGGTGGTTTTTCAAAGTCTAAATGTGGCTTCATAGTGTTTACTTTATCTGTGCTATTAACAGAGCCCAGTATTGCTCGAAGTTCGCAGTTGGCAGATGTTTAAAATCAGATCGTACAAAACGGTTTAAACTGCCTTCTACTTGTCCCAATAACTGAGCGGCTAAAATATTATCATCAACAGGGAAAGCTTTGCCTTCACGAATTTTACGCTCTCGAATGACTTGGCGTAGCGACGTTTCAATACGTTCATATAACTGGTTAATACGCTCACGTAAGCGCTCATTTTCAAACATTAAAGCATGGCCTGAGAGAATTCTTGTCAAACCAGGGTTACGTTCTGAAAAAGCGAGCAGCAACTGAATGACCAAGCGCAGTCGATTAAGCGTATCTTTTTCTTCTTCCAAAATCATGTTAATACGGGTCATCAACGAATCTTCAATGAATTCGATAAGCCCTTCAAACATCCGTGCTTTGCTCGGAAAGTGGCGATACAGTGCCGCTTCAGAGACGCCAACTTGCTTTGCGAGCTTGGCGGTAGTAATACGAGAAGCGCCTTCGTGAGACTCCAGCATTTCTGCGAGCGCTTGCAAAATTTCTTCACGACGATTTGATTTCTTGGTGGCAGCCATAACTCCATTATCCTTTTACTTTCCACTATATTCTATAAATACGTCACCCTGAGAGCTTTCTGAGAAAAGAAAGCCCGACATACATCTTCAGAGGAGTTGTTAAAGCAGTTTATTAATTAATAGCATTAAGGAATGCGCAAGTTGGTTTTTACTTGCTAAAGGCAAGGCGTGCTCACAATCATTCCAGTAAACTGTTAATGCGTTATCGTCACTGTTGAAGCCTTGACCAGCCACCGAGACATCATTCGCACAAATCATATCCAGATTCTTTTTCAATAATTTGCTACGCGCATAGTCTGCGACATCTTGAGTTTCCGCCGCAAAGCCGACAGTAAAAGGACGGTGCTCAGTAAGCGCTGCCACTGAGGCGACAATGTCCGGATTTTTGACCATGGTGATGGTCATCGAATCGTTCTCTGCCGTTTTTTTCATTTTCTGCTCAGAGACGTGCTGAGCACGGTAATCGGCAACCGCGGCACACCCAATGAACACATCATGGTGCTGTGCATGCGTCATTACAACCTCATGCATATCACGTGCACTCTCGACATCTAACCGGGTAACTCCTGCTGGCGTATGGAGCGAAACAGGTCCGGTGACGAGAGTGACATCAGCGCCAAGCTTTGCTGCGGCAGAAGCCAAGGCAAACCCCATTTTTCCAGAGCTATGATTACTAATATAGCGCACGGGATCTAAGGCTTCACGCGTTGGCCCTGCGGTGAGTAGCACTCGCTTACCATGTAAAGGTTTGGGACCAAAGAATTGCTCACAGTGATGAACAATCGCCATCGGTTCGAGCATGCGACCCGGGCCAATATCGCCACATGCTTGTTCTCCGGCATCGGGGCCCCACAGTTCAAAGCCGCGTCGTTTTAATGTTGCGATATTCTCTTGTGTCGCGACATTTCGATACATTTGTTGATTCATTGCTGGGGCGAGCGCCACTGGAGCATCGGTCGCTAGCACCAGCGTTGATAATAAGTCATTGCCCATACCGGCACTCACACGGGCTATCAGATCGGCCGTTGCAGGCGCAAGTAAAACCAAATCCGCCCATTTCGCCAATTCAATATGCCCCATAGAAGCTTCTGCCGCAGGATCGAATAAGCTATCAGAGACGGGCTGTCCTGATACGGCTTGCATGGTTAAAGGGGTGATAAAAGCTTCAGCTGCTTGGGTCATCACAACGCGAACGGCTGCACCACGCTCAATTAAGCGACGGGTCAGTTCTGCACATTTGTACGCAGCGATACCGCCACTGATACCCAGCAGAATGTTCTTTCCTGCTAATGTTTGCATTCTGGAATTCCTCAACAAAGATGGTCGCTATGCTAGCACAACTCCTGAGATATGTCAGAGTAGTGCTAATTCTGTTTCAGGGAAAATAAAGGGAAGTCAGTTCCAGATATTCGATGATAACTTTGCCGATAAAACAACGAGATCAGTGAACCAACTCGAAAGCCGCGTCCGCGAGTCTTGTCTCTCTTCGGTCCCTTCCCTTATGAAGGTGGCAATGAAGAGGAGACCGCCATGAAATTAAAGAATTTACCCATCGAATCATTACCCCGTGAAAAGTTAATTTGTCGTGGCGCACAAGCACTGACGGATGCGGAGCTCCTCGCTATTTTTTTAAGAACCGGCATCACTGGCATGAACGTTGTGGTGTTGGCGGATACATTACTGCGAGAATTTGGATCGCTGCGGGCATTGTTTTCTGCCTCCCAACAGGATTTTTGCCAACAGAAAGGCTTAGGTATGGCCAAATACGTGCAATTACAAGCGGTACTCGAAATGTCGCAGCGCTACTTAGCTGAAACGCTACAGCGAGGAGATGCACTCACTAGCCCTCAACAAACCAAATTGTACCTGTCGAGTCGATTGCGCGATCGGCAGCGTGAAGCCTTTTATTTATTATTTTTAGACAATCAGCATCGGGTGATCCGTGATGAAGTGTTGTTTGAAGGCACCATTGATGCGGCGAGTGTATATCCCCGCGAGGTGGTTAAGCGTGCGTTACATCATAATGCCGCGGCCGTCATTCTTGCCCACAACCATCCATCCGGTATCGCAGAACCCAGTCAGGCGGATCGTCGTATTACCGTCCGTTTAAAGGACGCGCTTGGACTCGTGGATATAAGAGTCCTGGATCACTTTGTTGTTGGTGACGGTGATGTGGTCTCTTTTGCTGAGCGTGGATGGATGTGAGCGATGCGATAACACAGATATTGGGGTGTGTGCATGTCAGGGGAGTTCCAGTAAAGGAAGGATGAGGGACATTGTAATCAAGTCTGTGTCTAAAATGTGTGCAATTAACTCTTTTTTTTCAAGAATCTTATGATGACTAAAATTACATTTATTTTTAAAAACAAAGGGCTTATTCGTAAAAGTGGAATGAAACACAACTTTTCAAGGTCAACCATAGGGTTAGTATTGAACATATAAGCACTTTTTCCCTTGTTAGTTGGCTAAAATCTGATACTATTCGCAGACATTTTTTAACACCAATCAGCTCGCCAGAGAAAAAAGATCAGTGATTTCTTGAAAAAGGATCTGTTCGGGTCTTGAGCAATGCATGGCAAGTTAGTATAATGCGCGACCTTTGATAGCCTTGTATGGATTTACCATACTGGTTTTTACCTCAGTTGAGGTTCGGCCAGCAAGCAAGGTTGATATCGAGCTGAAACGATTTGGAGAAGACATTCATGTCCCGAGTATGCCAAGTAACTGGTAAGCGTCCAGTAGCGGGTAACAACCGTTCACACGCACGAAATGCTACTAAGCGTCGTTTTCTGCCGAACCTACAAACTCATCGTTTCTGGGTAGAGAGCGAAAAACGTTTTGTAAAACTACGTCTAACTGCTAAAGGTATGCGTATCATCGATAAGAAAGGTATTGAAGCCGTTCTTGGTGATATCCGTGCACGTGGCGAAAACGTTTAAGAGGAATTGAACCATGGCTAAAGGCATTCGTGAGAAAATCCGTCTAGTATCTTCTGCAGGTACTGGTCACTTCTACACTACTGACAAAAACAAACGCAACATGCCAGGCAAATTTGAGATCAAGAAATTTGATCCAGTTGTCCGTAAACACGTTGCTTACAAAGAAGCGAAAATCAAATAATTTTTGCTTTGTCATCAGTGTTATAAAAACCCAGCCTATCGGTTGGGTTTTTTATTATCTGGACTTTAACCCTGCCACTTGGCTATAGTCTCTTTACGATAGCGAGAATGTCGCATTCTCATTTCCCCGATGCTGCATTGTGTAAAGGAGCCTCGCATGCGTGTGTCCCCAGCTCGACGTCGCCGCTGGAATAACATAATGATTCTATTGGTGATCTTGTTTATTGGTGTGCTTAATTTGCCGACGATCATCAAAAGTTATCTGATTCCCGAACCCAGTCAGCAAGAGACCACTACACCGTTCGTTTTTAATCCCCAGAAAACGGTCAAGACCATTAATTTCACGCATTTTTCGTTGCAGCATCAGCAAGGGCAATGGCACTCAACTGCTGAGCTGCCGATGTCAGCCGGCAATCTCGCACGACGCTGGTTAGCGCTGCAAGGTACCGTGGTTGATGACAACACGTTTACATCACTTAGCCCACAGTTAGGTAACCCTGCGACGATCGAAGTGTGGTACGACGATCAAGTTGAGCCACAACGCATCACTTTTTATCGCACCGCGAAATTTTGGCTATTCCAAAACTGGCAAAACAAGTGGGTAGCGATTTCTGTCGCGAAAGATTACATTATGCCTGCAATCAACCCATCTACCGTTGAGTTTTAAAACTCCTGATTAAGGAATTATCATGCCTGAATTACCCGAGGTAGAGGTCAGCCGTCAGGGGATCTCGCCTTTTTTAGTCGGTGAAACCGTCAAAGCGATTGAAGTGCGCACGCCAAAACTTCGTTGGGACATTCCATACGATCTCAAAAAGCTGGAAGGCCAAGTTATCCGTGATATTAAACGGCGAGCGAAGTATTTATTATTAGAAACCGATGTGGGGACGGCGCTTATTCATCTTGGTATGTCAGGCTCATTGCGTGTATTGGATGCGGCGTTACCACCAGCCAAACATGATCATGTGGATCTTTTTATGATGAATGGACGCGTACTTCGTTATAACGATCCACGTCGTTTTGGTGCTTGGCTGTGGTATGAGCCGGGCGAGGCGCCTGCGGTACTGGCCCATCTAGGTCCTGAACCATTGAGTGATGCCTTCACCGCCCAAACCATGTTCGAGAAAGCCAAAAAACGGCAAGTCGCGGTGAAGACATTTATTATGGATAATAAGAATGTCGTCGGCGTTGGAAATATTTATGCCAGCGAGTCATTGTTCGCGGCGCGGATATTACCGATCAGGCCTGCTCACTCACTTACACTAGCAGAATGGCAAGTGTTGGTTGAAAAGATTAAAGCCGTATTAGCGCACTCGATTCGTCAAGGTGGCACCACACTGAAAGACTTTAACCAAGCCGATGGCAAGCCGGGCTACTTTGCGCAAGAGCTACAAGTGTATGGCAAACAAGGCGAACCGTGCCCAGAGTGCGGTGCTGTGATTCTCGAGCAAAAAATCGGGCAAAGAAATACGTTCTTCTGTCGCTTATGTCAGCGTTGAAGTATTCTTCTATTACGTTTGTTTGTAAGCACTTTTACTGACTACCATTTTAAAATTAAAAGTTCCATTCTATGATTAATATCGTTTTATGCTCTGATGAAAATTATGCCGCTTATTGTGCGGTGGTTATCGTGTCGGCGTTAGAAAACACTCAAACACCAGAGCAATTTCATTTTCACCTTATTACTCCACAGTTTGAGTCTCAAACCAAAGAGAAATTAGAAACACTCGTGATGAGCTATGGCGGCCAAATCACAATATATGAGGCAGACACGACATTCTTTTCCGAGATCAATATTGATTTAGGTCGATTTGGTATCGGTGCTTTATTGCGTTTGTTTATGGATCGCTATCTGCCAGAGTCATGCGAAAAAGTCATTTATCTAGATTGTGATCTTCTGATTTTAGATGATTTAACGAAATTGTGGCGGTGTGACTTAAAAGGAAACGCAGTGGGCGCGGTGAGTGATTTATGCAGCCCCACCGCGTTTGCTAAACGTGAGTCACCTTATTTTAATTCAGGTGTATTACTAATTGATATTCTAAAATGGAAGTCTGATGATGTCTCACATCGGGCGGTGAGTTTTCTACGTGATGCGAGCCATGATATAAAGTATTTAGATCAAGATGCATTGAACCATTTATATTGTCATCAGTGGACAGAATTAAACTTACGTTGGAATGTGCAGCCTGCCATCTATAGTGCCCATGATAAGGGCTTTGATTATTTAGATACTCATGAGGTATCGACTGTGATTGCCAAGCCTGCAATTATACATTTTATTGGCTCAGTTAAGCCTTGGCATGCGCAATGTACTCATCCCTTACAAGATATTTTTCTTTATTTTTCAACGTTAACAGACTGGCCTATGACGCCATCACAAGTACGAGAGCCTCTTGATTGGGCGGGGAAATTTGCTCGGTTGTTAAAGCTGCCTAAGATTATACGCCGCCGTAAACTAACCCAGTATTTCGCGAAAAGCCCTAAATGAAATACCTATGGCTAGAAGATGTAAACACCCTATCTAATCGATGATGAAACGAGTGATGATGAAATTTCCTAAGCTAATGAAATCCCTTGACCGTAAGTTCGGCAAGCTACGTAAAAAAAGCGCATTTTTAAATAAATGCTATAACCACTTGTCGGACATCAATGTGGAACATAGCTTTCATAGTGCGAAGTATAAGGCGGAAATTAAACAGGCTGCGGCACAGGCTGTACAACAGTTATTAGCCCCAACTAAACAGACCAGTGATTCCAAACAGAGCAATGATTCGCCAGTACTGCCTAAAATTATTTGGATGTATTGGCACTCCGGTTTTGATAACGCCCCTGAAGTGACACAATTAGCCGTGCAGTCTTGGCAAAAAATGAATCCAGATTACGAAGTTCGTTTACTGAATAACGTGAATATCGCTGAGTATGTGGATGCGGACTTTGATATGGCATTTCGTAACACTTCAGTACGTTGCTTATTACCCATTAAAGCCGATATTCTGCGCCTGTACTTATTGAGTCGTTATGGTGGCGTGTGGGTCGATGCCACAACCTTTTGTATGACGCCGCTTAATGATTGGTTACCACAAGCATTAGCGCCATGTGGCATATTTAACTTTAAACAAAAGAATAACCCGACTCGCCCTATTGAAGTGTGGTTTATTGCGGTGCCAGCCGGATCGCCTGTGATTAATGATATTCTTACTCAATATCTTGAGTATTTGAATAAACCGCGCGAACTGACGTTATTTATTTCCGGTAAGGTGCCACTATTAAATAAAGTACTTACTGAGGAAGAGCAGCATCGGCCACTCGGGGCAGAAATTTCTGAACGCGCCGAGAAGTTTGGTTTTATGCCTTATTTTTCCATGGGATATTTTTCTTTTGAAGCGATTAAACGTCACCTGTCTGAGTCGCAAGTCGCGATGTATCTACGCCAAGATGAACCCAATGCGATGACGAATCTCTATGCGTTGACGAAAGATCCGTTTAGCGAGTTTGAAAATGCGTATGTGTCGAAGCAAACGTATATTGAGTCGTATTTGAAAAGTAATTTGTTTCAGCAGCGTAAGGCTGTGCTTATGAAGCGCATGCAGCAAGTCGAAAGCCGCTCATAACGGTGACAATTGGCTATTATTTATAAATAACAGTGAGTTACTGAAAAAGCGCGCATTCCAGACGGGATGCGCGCTTTTTTAATGCCACTTATGTGCGTATTGTTACGCCTGCTGCAACTTTTCTTGGATTGCACGGGCAACAGATTTTGGTACAAAATCGCGAATATCACCGCCATGTATTGCCACTTCGCGCACAATCGACGAAGAGAGAAACATAAATTCTTCAGTCGGAGTTAAAAAGATACTTTCTAACTTGGGCTGAAAACGGCGATACATATTGGTTAACCCAAATTCGTACTCAAAGTCGATGGTGGTGCGCAGCCCACGAATTAAAATATCCGCTTGCTCATCTTTAACAAAGTCAATTAATAAGCCAGAAAAGCCTTTAATCGACACATTGGGTAGGTCATTGACCGCTTGTTGAGCCATAGCCACACGTTCATCCAATGTGAACATCGTATTCTTTGAGGGGCTGGCGGCAACACCGACAACCACATCATCAAACAACGCAGCAGCGCGTTGTATTATGTCGAGATGACCGTTGGTCAGTGGATCAAAGGTACCTGGGTAAATCACTTTTTTAATCATAAGGATGACTTAACCTCTTGGTAAATTTTTTGATAAAGCTCCGCGGTATGTTCAATGCGAAACGAGGTGAGTTTTTGCTGAGCCCCAGCACACAAAGTCTCACGTAATTGAGGATTCGCTTGCACAGTCATGATGGCTGTCGCGAGGCCTTGGCTATCGCCGGGTTCAATAAGGAGCCCGGAGACGTGATCGTCGATGATATCGGGAATGCCACCCGTGCGACTTGCAATCACAGGCAATCCGCTATTCAGCCCTTCTAAAATGACGGAGCCCAAGCCCTCAGTATAGGAGGGATGGACTTGCAGATCGGCGGCGGCGAACCAACTGCCCATATTCGATTGCTTACCGCAAAACGTCACATTAGTAAGTCCAGCGGCCAGAGTTTCTAACTGCTCGCGTGCTTTGCCGTCACCGAGCAAGGCAAAATGCACGTTGGCGTTCTGCTCTTGCAGAGCTTTTGCGGCCGCAATAGTGACATCAAACCCTTTATGTTGCAGCATATTCGCGGCATGAATCACGAGAAAACGGTGCTTAAAGCGGCTGCGAATATCGTTCACTTCCGTCTCATCAATAGGATACGTCACTGGCGAGCTCGGGATTTTATACGGTGACAGCTGCGGGTAGGCGTGCTGAATTTTCGCGACAATATCACGACTGAGCCCAACAACGGCACTGGCTTTGCGGTACGCAATATTGGCGAGCCATTTCTTTTTGAGAGGGTTGTCGATTCGGCGGGTCACAATATAAGGAACGCCATGGCGTAGCTTCTGAATCAGCGCCCAATAAATCGCCCGGCCTTCATGAACATGGACGAGATCGCAGTCGGCCGTCACGGACGCGGCATGGGCCGCAAAGTAGTGGTTGGCGAGTACCACACGACACGGCAAAGCACGTACGGCTGCAACGAAAGGACTTTTGGGGTTCGCCACGACCGTCAGCTCATAACCTAATGCGGCTTGCTGTTTAATGAGCTGCAGAGTTTGGTTCTCTCCGCCGTGGTAGCCAGAGGCCAAGTTCACGTGGCAAATTTTCATAACCATTACCAGATCTTATTGAAGTCTTCTTTTTCAAGCACTTTAGGATCGCGTTGATACTCAAGCAACTTGGCGTATTTTAGATAGCTATTAATGGCAGAGCTCAGCGCCACCGTCATACCATCAACACCACCGAGAAAGCCGCGTTGCATGATGTATTTACGAAAGAAGGCATTTAAGCCATGAGAAAAGGGGGAAAATGCATTCGCACGCTTACCTTTCTGGTACATGATTTTGGCGGCACGGCTACTGAAATTACGGCCAGGCTTGGCAAACAATTGACCTAAATTCTCAAACGAGTAGTGGATGAGATCGCAGTCGAGCTCTTTAGGGTTTTTCGCTTGCACAGAGGCGTGCTGTTTGACCTGTGAAAACTGAGTTTTCTGGCGGTTATAGAGGCGAATACAGTAATCGGGATACCAGCCACACTGTTTAACCCAGCGGCTACCAATATGATTACGACGACGGAAAGCAAAACCATCATGAGGAGTATTATCCAGATCCAGCGCTTGTATCGTGGCAATGGCTTCTGGTGTCAGGCGCTCATCAGCATCAATACTTAATACCCAATCATTGGTGGCATGAGGAAGGCCAACATTCTTTTGAAATCCATCGCCTAGGTAGGCTTGTTCAACCACTTTAGCGCCCATGGATTGAGCGATCGCCTGTGTGTCATCGGTACTCTGAGAATCGACAATAATGATTTCAGAACAGACGGTCTGTAATGACTCGATGCATTCTTTAATGTTGTTCGCTTCGTTCAGGGTAATGACAATACCTGTAATCATACGTTTCTCTCTTATGCTCGCGGACTACTGCACCACTGTAGAGTGACAGTCTTGGTGCGAGTTTATAATAAATTGAAGTCTGCAACGACGTTATCAAACATGGCGATGACCGCGGGAACGGTAATGCGTTGCATGGCTGTTTCATCTTTAACCCGAGTTCGCCAATCCAGCTCAGCGATCGGTTTTTGGTGTTCTTCGGCAATCGCCGCTTCATAAGCAGAAACCACGTATTGTCGATATTGATAAGGACCAGTACGTTGCGGGTTATGGTGCGCATATAAGCCGATGACGGGCGTATTCACGGCATTGGCCATATGTGCAGGGCCAGTATCTGGCGCAATCACCATGTCCGCGTAATCCAGTAATGCTAGCATTTGTTTGATCGAACTTTGGCCGACCACGTTCGCCACTGGCGTCGTCAACTGCTCGGTAATACTCGCACTTAGGCGAGTTTCAACGGGAGAGGGACTGCCGGCAATAATCACGTGCCAGCCCTGTTGTTTCGCGTATTCAATCACACGCGCATAGCCCTCTGCCGTCCAATTTTTGTAGGACTTGCTGGCCCCAGGTACAAGCACGAGATTGTACTTTTGTTGATCGAGCTGTGCTCGCGCCCATTGTGCATCGGCATCGTCATAAGGAATAGACCACGTCGGTTCACTGCTAGGGATGCCAAGGGTATGACCGAATGCCATTAATCCATCAAGCACATGCGGTGCGGGTGGCGAGGGCACTTTGACATTGGTGAACCAAGTTTGGAAGTCTTGGCTTCGTTTGGCATCAAAGCCGAGTTTATAACGCGCGTTAATTCCGAGTGTCGCAATACTGGCTCGTAATGCGTATTGCATATGCAAAAGCGCATCAAATTGACGGCCTTTGAGCGTTTTCCACAGTTGACGATAGCCCTGCCATCCTTGCTTTTTATCGAAGACGATGACTTCCACACCCGGTAAACCATCAATCAAACTGGCTTCTAACGTCCCTGTAATCCAAGTGATATGGGTGTCAGGCCAATATTGTTGGATTGCTTGAACCGCTGCAACGGTATTACATACATCTCCAATCGCAGAGAGTCGTAAAATACACAGTGATTGGGGGGCAGAATTAAATAGAGTCATTAACTACTCTCTTCTCCAGTGGTTAGGGTATGTCAGTCGCGCGATCAATCAGACGGATTGACTTCGTCATGAGGTCAAGCTTATTTGAACACGAATTGTAGAGGGCGCAAGCCATTACGTCTATCTCATCCTACTATTATTTAAGCAATAAGAGAGAGATAAGCAATGGCCGTTGTTCGTATGTCTACGCAGCGTTAATCCTCGACAGAGATTATCTTCATTGGCAGATTAATGTAAACTAATCACAGGTAAATCCTTGCCGATATACCTAAATGTCGATGATATTAGTGATCTTAATACAAGGTGAGCGCAGTGATAAAAGAACTTCAACAAGCCAATCAAACCATTTGGTATGATGACGACCGTCTGCACGATGATCCTTGGCGTTGCTTTGATCCCCGCTATTGGCAAGCGCAAAATAAGGTTACTGGTAGTGCTCAAGGGCGGGGCACGACGTGGTTTGTGCAGTTAGACACGATGGAAGCGGCGCTGCGCCATTATCGACGTGGTGGATTATTTGGTAAGTTAGTTAAAGATCAGTATTGGTTCACCGATTGGCAAAGTACCCGCAGCCATCAAGAATTTGTGTTACTAGACGCTTTGCAACAAGCGAATGTGAATGTGCCCAAACCCATTGCGGCTCGTGCGGTAAAGTGTGGACCTTGGTATCGTGCCGATCTCTTGAGTGAAAAAATTCAAAATGCACAGGATCTTGTTGGCATTCTGCGCCATGCTTCGTTAACTCAAGAACACTACCAACGCATTGGCGAAATGATTGGCCGCATGCATCGTGCTCATGTCAATCATACTGATTTGAATATTCATAACATTCTCATTGATGACCAAGACGATGTTTGGATCATCGATTTTGATAAATGTGGGTTTGCCTCTGAGCATGGCGAGTGGAAGAGTGCTAATTTAGAGCGTTTAAAACGTTCATTTGTTAAAGAGCAGCCACAGTTTAGTACTCCGTGGCCACAGCTATGCTGGTCATGGTTACTGGATGGCTATCAGGCCGTATCTCAATAGCAAACACGGCGGCTGTATAAAATAGCAACGCTTATGTGTTTATTTCGTGATTTTTCGCTGAACATTGTCTGATTTTTACCATAATCGCGTAGAATTCGGCAGCAATGTTCTTAATTAAGGTTAACCACTCGCGCATTATGTTTCGTGCTTTTTATACTTTACTAATCTTGGTTGTCTCACCCCTGTTTTTGTACTCATTGTTGAAAAAGCGCAGTGATAAGCCACATATTGGACGTCGTTGGATTGAGTACTTTGGGTATTGTGAACCAGTAAAAACATCAGAGCCTGTGATTTGGTTACATACGGTATCGGTGGGAGAAGTGATTGGTGCAACGCCGTTTGTGAAAGCACTCAAGCTGCGTTATCCACATACTAAGGTGGTGATGACTACCACCACGACCACAGGCGCTGCGCAAGCGGAAAAATTAGGCCCGTTGGTTGAGCACCGTTTTATGCCGTTGGACTTTCCTTGGGCCATTAAACGCTTTATTCGACGTATTCAGCCATCACAACTTCTCATTATGGAAACCGAGTTATGGCCAAATACCTTAGCGATCACACATCGCATGCAAGTGCCGATTGCGGTCATTAATGCCCGCCTTTCTGCTCGCTCCTGTGGACGTTATCAAAAGCTGCCCGCGATTGGTGCTTTTCTCGCCCGCCATATCGATCAGATATTTTGTTTGCATCAAGATGATGCCGAGCGATTTAAAGCGCTGGGTTTTCGTGCCGATCAACTCAGTGTCACCGGATCGCTCAAATTTGATATTACGGTCGCCGACAGCGTGATCCGTGCGGGAAAACAATTGCGTTACCGACTGGGAGCGAAGCGTCCGGTGTGGATTGCCGCCAGTACCCATCAAGGAGAAGATGCCATTGTATTAGCGGCTCACCGTTTACTACTCAAGCGTTGTCCCGATGCTTTGTTAATTTTGGTGCCGCGTCATCCGGAACGATTTCAATCAGTGGCCGGGGAAATTACCGAGCATGGCCTCTCGTATGAGCGTCGCACGGACAATCACAAGGGAGCAATGTTATCTCAGGTGTATCTGGCCGATACCATGGGGGAAATGATGCAATTATTAGCGGCGAGTGATGTGTGTTTTATGGGCGGAAGTCTGCTCGGGGATAAAGTGGGCGGACATAATTTATTAGAACCTGCGGCATTGAGTTTGCCAACGCTAACCGGCCCGAGTTATTTTAATTTTAGTGATATTGCAGGGCAGTTAATTGCCGCGCAGGCGACCGTAGTGTGTGACTCCCATGAACGTATTGCCGAAGCCTTGATTCACTTGCTGGATCACCCTGAGCAGCGCATTGAGTGTGGTCAGCATGCTTACCGTGTCGTTCAGCATAATCGAGGTGCGATTGATAGAACATTAACAGGATTGTTTCCCAATGAAGACGCTTGATTACCAATACCCTTTACAGCCTGATTGGCATATCCCCGCGACATTGGACGCCTCTGGTCACCTTGCTTTCGACGAAAATCTATTACCAGAGACCACGCGAGTGACAGTATTACTGGAAGTCAGTTATACCTCGACCAGTAATAAAAGAATGGGGAAGGTGGAACTGAGACAACCGGGTTGGCAGCCTGAAGCGCGTGAGCATGAGCAATTTTTTGAAGCTCAACAACGTGGTAAGCGTTATCTCAACCTAACCGGATTACCCAATTTACACGAGGTCCAGTGTCTCACTCATGATTGTACCTTGGCTTCGCAAGCCTCATTGTTACTGTTTCGCGAGCCGCCGATGGCGCATGGTCCGATATTGATCATTGCTCCACATGCCGATGATGCGGAATTGGCGGCTTTCGGTGTGTACCAACACCGGCATTCGCAGGTGTGGATAGCGACCTTGTATGCCGGTGAGTCGTTGCAGAAAATGTCGAAACAATACATTCCAGACTTGGATAACAGTATGGAAGCGGGATGTCCTCGAAAAGCGACCATTCGACACTGGAATAGCATGACAACGCCACTGCTTGCCAAAGTACCCGCGGATCAACTCGTTTGTTTGGGATATTCAGGTATTACCGTAGAGACGCTGTATGATGCGCCACATGATGCAATCATTCATGGCGCGGGTAAAGGCTACTCACCAGTCGCATTTCGCGGGTTAAATGTCTTGAGCTTGTCCAATGATCGGGAGGAGCTCAATACACCACAAGCGATGGTCAATGAACTATCAGAGCTATTGTTGCGAATCCAACCCACGACCGTACTGGTGACCGACCCAGAGGTTGACCCTCACCCTGAGCATAAAGCGGCGGCGCACGCTCTCGCTCTTGCGATGGCGCAAAGTGATTATGTTCCTCAGAACGTGTTAATGTATGTTAATCATTTGGAAGGCATCAAAGATTTTCCATACGGCCCCGAGCATACGACGACCGCATTAGCTCCGTGCTATAAGCCTTATCAATATTTCCATCAAGTGCAAGTATATAGCTACTCTTTATCCTTGGCAGAGCAAAAAGAGAAAGTAGTCGCATTTGATACCATGCATGACTTACGTGCTTCTGCTTCGCTAGAAAAGCAAATCAAACGCTGGTGGCATGAGAAGCGATATGGTTACGGTTATCGCTACTATGGTAATCACATGTATTTTCAAACACACATCAAAGCCGCTGAAGTCTTTACAGTACTATCCGGTCATAACTATCGTGAGCAGTTACTGACATCACGTACGTCATAAACAAAAAATAGGCCAGTGTTCACTGGCCTATTTTTTTGAAAAACGATGAGGGACGTCGCTACTTAACGAGCTTTGAGGTAAATGTGTCCAAATACGTTTGTACGATGCGCTGGCCATCGAACTGGGCTAAGGATGATTGCACTGCGGCTTGATAGATGTCATCACGCGGGGTGGTGAGGGCTTGGTACATAGCATGAGCTAACGCCTCTGGCGTCATCTCCGCCAAGAAATGGCTCAGGGGCCCTTGCATGATTTGTGTCACTCCGCCAGGACAGCGTGTTGCCGCGACAGGAGCGCCGCAGGCCAGTGCTTCAATCAGCACCATGCCTAAGCCTTCAGACTTTGAACTTAACGTGAATAAGTTTGCATGAGCAAACCAAGGATAAGGTGGCATTTGCTGGCCTTTAAGAAAAACACGATGCGCTAAGCCGAGCTGTGAAATTTTATGCTCAATGGCAGCACGCTCGCGGCCTTCACCAACGATGACTAAATCCTGTGGGATGTCATAGCGTTCGACTAATAAGTGATAGGCCTCAATCAAAAGCGGCACATTTTTAATTGGACTCAAACGGCCCAACCCTAAAATATACGGCCTAGGATGTAAGCTGTTTTTATCCGCCTGGCTTTGCTCAGCGATGCGGTCGTATTCGAGTGGGTTGCTGATCAAGGTCGCACTGCGTGGCGTAATACCATGCAGTTGAGTAATCGCTTGGAAGTTATCCATCACGCCCTGTGAAATACACACCATCTGTCGGTGCCCATAAATCCCTTGAAAAGCCCGTTGTGATAGGCGGCCATAGTGGTATTTTCCTTGAACACTTTCACAGACAAACACAAATCGTGGATCTTGCAGTGGCCAAACATGCTCAAAAGTACCATGACCACGAAACACAATCAGATCAAATTCCGCGCCATTGCGGCTTTCTAATTGCTGCAGACGTTTCGCAAAGGCTCTACATTCGGCATAGGCAAACAATCGCGCGTAGCTTTTACGGGCAAACAGATTGGCAATACGACAAGCCACCATCCATAGTGCCCCTAACCCCGTGCGTAATACATCCTTTTTCACATCAAACAAATGAATCGGAATCGTCGGATCGTCAGGTTGCAGTTCCACGGGTCGATTTTTTAAGTAGAGCAGCTCCACATGGTGACCCGCTTTGTGAAACGCGTTGGTTAAGTTAACGGCAACACGTTCCATGCCTCCGACTTTTAGGCTATTGACGACGACGGCAATTCTCATGTAAGTGCCTTACGCTGATTATCGTTATCAAATAACCTTTTCGTTAACACAAATGAATACAAACCACCCAAAATGACGTTATGAGCAAAGACACCGTAGGTTCTGTAGTTAAACGATTCAAAAAAGTTAATGCTGAACCAGTAAATCGCAAAACATAACGCTAGCATGAGCCAGTTTTCTGCGTTAGGTAATGTTGAACGCAGTTTAAATAGTTGACGAGTAACCGTAATATATATCGAATTCAGCACGATAAATCCGAACAAGCCATAGCTGACCAGCGTATCCATATGGAAGCTATGTAGGTGACGTAACCCTTTAATGGTGGCAAAGTTTTCATTGATTCGTTCTGAAAAAACTTGGGATTGAGATATGACAAGACCTGGGCCATGCACGCCAACGCCAAGTAAAGGGTGGCGTTGAATCCAAGGAATCGCTTCAATCCACGAATTTAGCCTGATACCGATGCTGGACATAGGGATATGTGAGGTATCTAGATGCATAATGTCTTGTAATGATTGTATGTCTTTGGGAGAGAATCGTTGCATAATGAAGGGGAGTGAAGCATACAGAGCGATACTGGCCGCCAAGAAAGCACTGATATAGAAGAGAATCACTGTCGCAACTTTGGTGTGTGTATATGTTACCTTGTATAAAAGTGGGAATAACCCCATAACCATCAGTAACCCGACAAACACCATCCTTGATTGAGTGATGACAACCATGATTGCAAAGAATGCCATAGTTAAACACATCAGTGCCGGAGCAGAATATTTCAAAAGGTTATTCGTATAGCCTTTGATGTAATATTTGATCTGTATCAGCGCAAACATACTAATGATTAAGCATAGGCCAGAGAACATAGATGTGTATTGGGCATTTTTAATGTTAAAATCAACGCGTTTATCATGAAAAATGCCCATTTCAAAAGAGTGCATAAAATTGGATTTGATGCATATCCCAAGAATAAAACTGACAATAAAACAAAAAAACAGGATGTAGATGAGTTTCTTTTCCCCTTTTAACCAATATGCAATAAAGACGAAAAGAAACAATCTGGCTAATTTATCGAGCTCGGGGATGGCTCTTGCTGAATCAGGAATATAAAAAAGACTGTTACACCAACTGAGCACTGAGACAATTAACGCTAAGGCGAGTGTAATGATAACTGGGTCGCGATAAATTCTACTGCGATGTACATAGAGTATGCCGACAGAGCCGAGAATAAAGATAGCTCGAAAAGCATCCGAGAGATGTTCAAATGCAATCGCACATGAAACGTAGCCAAAAATAGCAAACAACATGATAGCGCGATAGCGTTGACCTAAAAATACAGTAGAAAAAGTGTTCATAATAGATGCATTACTCTTTGCGGTTTTAATTCAGTCAGACATCTCATGTGTCCAAGTGGGCATTGTCGTTGAAAACACGGACGACATTCAATATCTGTGCCAACAATGCTTACTTTGTCAGTAAGCGGCGGGGTGTAATTGGGGGAAGTGGAGCCATAGACCCCAATGACATAGCAACCCACCGCTGCCGCGACGTGCATTAAGCCAGAGTCGTTACTGACGACGGTTCGGCAAGCTCCTAATAAGTCGATTGCTTCAATGAGTGATGTTTGTCCCGCTAAGACTTTTAAGTTCTCTTGTTGTTCGACCACTAATTGTTTAATGGCTTCGCAGGTCGGCGTATCTTTGCCGGAGCCAAATAGCCATACTTGATAACCATTATTGACGGCATATTGAGCGACTTGCGCATAATGTTCGACTGGCCATTGTTTGGA
This sequence comes from Vibrio zhugei, assembly GCF_003716875.1. Classification (NCBI taxonomy): domain Bacteria; kingdom Pseudomonadati; phylum Pseudomonadota; class Gammaproteobacteria; order Vibrionales; family Vibrionaceae; genus Vibrio; species Vibrio zhugei. Next base: position 152,069 of record NZ_CP033078.1, read on the forward strand.
TGGGCCAAATTCAGCACCAGGGCACAGGCCTAAAATCGGTTTGTCAGTCGCGAGCGAAAATTTTTCAATAGCACTCTGCTGCGCCTTGCGATCAATGACTAAAGAGGGGCGTGGTAAGGTATCAATGCCCCCAAGAGAGCTTGAATCCACCATTTCTTTTTTCGGATGTGCCAGCGCAACTAAGCGTTCCACCATATATTGAAAGGCTTTACGGTTCGGGCGAATATCATTGAGAAGGCCATAGCGGCTTTCGCCTTTCCAGCCGATGCGTTTAGGTATTCCTGCAAATAAAGGCACCAATGCCGATTTAGCGGAACGAGGAATCACATAAGCCCGCTCATACCCCCCTTTGGCTAGCTTACGGCCTAATTGATAGCGCGTTTTTAAACCAAAATTACCGTGCCCAACTGGCATTTCAATCGCATGACGAACTTCAGGCATGCGCTCTAAGAGCGGTTTACACCACCCTGGGGCAAGCACATCAATCTCAGTATGCGGTTCTTGTTGTTTCAGGCGCTTAAACAGTGACTGTGACATCACCATGTCACCCACCCAAGAAGGGCCTATGATTAACACTTTACTCATTGTGGCTTCCGTTTGTATTATTTTTGTCGGCCAATTGTCGTTTGGCTTTTTTGTAAACATTATCACCATCAGGTTGCGTCTTTAATAAACGTAACGTCCACATATATTGCTCTGGATTTTTTGAGACTGCCGTTTCAATGAATTGGTTCATTGTTCTGGCATCTTCTTCCTCAGTTGTCTTAGGGAAGTGGTCAAAAGCAGGGTAAATATCGACAGTATACCGTCCTGTTTTTGCATCAATCATGGCAAATACGGGCACAATCGCGGCGCGGGAGACTTTGGTGAGCTTGCCTAACCCTTTCAGTGTTGCTTTGGTTGTAGCAAAAAAATCCACAAAGACACTGGCTTCTGCTCCGTGATCTTGATCGGGAAGATAATAGCCTAGATACCCATCACGGACCGATTTTATGAAAGGTTTCACGCCATCACTACGTTCATGCACTTTGCCGCCGTATTGCACACGTTGACGGTGCATGAGCCAATCGAGTACTTCATTGCGCTGTTTTTTCGCCATCGCGGCAACGGGCAAATCCATTGATGCAAACAAAATCGCTGGAATATCAATGGTCCAAGAATGTGGGACGAGCAAAATGACATTCTGACCTTGTTCTTGTAAAGAGGTCAGATTTTCCATCCCACGGATATCACATTGCTGTTTGAGCCATTCGCGGTTACGTAATGTTAATAGACCAAACCCTGTTAAAAAAACGGCCGACGTCACCAACATGTTATGCAGAATGTCTTCGCGTTCTGTGAGACTTTTCTCTGGGAAACAGGCTTGCAAGTTGGCACGAGCATTTAAAATGGTTCCACGTTGCTTTTTGAGCATTTTATTGGCCGCTTTCACTGAAAGCCAATATCTAAATGCATGAGGAAGGAGAGAAAAAGGGATCCAAACGAGTAGCATTAACCAAGTGCCCCAATAACGTGGAGCGAAAAAACGCCAAGTTAACGTGGGGTTATATGCTTTGGGATCGTTATCGTTACGAGAAGAGGTCGACATCTATATTCAAACCTAAAAGAATAAAAATAAAACAAATGTGTAGTATAGCAGTGTAACATTAGGAAGGAAGGGGGAAAGATCTTTATTTGGTTGGTGCAAGTCTACAAATAGCGGAATCTTCGTCTTTCGATCTAAGCTAGAGTGGGACTGACCACTGACATCGCTCATCACGTCTCAGAGGCATAAAAAGAGAAGCGACGTTTGTCACTTCTCTACCGATTGGTTTCAATAATGGTTATTTAGTCACTACCAAACAAGTCACGGGTATATACTTTGTCAGCAACATCAGCCAACTCTTGCGTCATGCGGTTAGAGACAATGACATCGGCTTCTTGTTTGAATGCCGCCATATCTTTAATTACGCGTGAGTTAAAGAAAAGAGAGTCTTCTAATACAGGCTCATAGACAATGACTTCTACGCCTTTTGCTTTTAGACGCTTCATGATCCCTTGTATGGATGAGGCTCGGAAGTTATCTGAGCCAGACTTCATGATTAAGCGATAAATTCCCACCACTTTTGGCTCACGTTTTAATATGCTACTTGCGACAAAGTCTTTGCGAGTACGGTTTGCATCGACAATGGCGTTAATAATGTTATTGGGCACACTTTCGTAATTGGCCAATAGTTGTTTAGTATCTTTCGGTAGGCAATAGCCGCCATAACCAAACGACGGGTTATTGTAGTGATTACCAATGCGTGGGTCTAATCCGACACCTTCAATAATTTGACGCGCATCCAAGCCATGTACTTCAGCATATGAGTCAAGCTCGTTGAAGTATGCCACGCGCATAGCAAGGTATGTATTAGAAAACAATTTGACCGCTTCGGCTTCAGTCGAGTTGGTAAAGATAGTCGCGATATCTTGTTTTTCTGCTCCTTCAGCAAGCAAAGCCGCAAATGTTTTGGCTCGTTCACTTTGCTCTCCGATGATAATACGAGAAGGATGTAGGTTATCGTATAAGGCTTTGCCTTCACGTAAAAACTCGGGAGAAAAAATGACGTTTTGCGTTTCAAACTGTCGGCAAATATCGGCAGTGTATCCGACTGGAACCGTAGACTTAATGACCATAGTCGCATGAGGATTAATTGCCATTACATCACGAATCACGGCTTCAACTGATGAAGTGTTGAAATAGTTCGTTTCTGGGTCATAATCGGTGGGAGTTGCGATAATCACAAAGTCCGCATCTTGGTAAGCAAGATGTTTATCCATCGTGGCAGTAAAGTTGAGTTCTTTAGTTGCTAAAAAACGTTCAATTTCAGCATCCACAATCGGAGACTGCTTGCGATTTAACATCGCCACTTTTTCTTCGATGATATCTAATGCAACCACTTCATTATGTTGAGAAAGTAACATCGCATTGGAAAGACCGACGTATCCTGTGCCGGCAACTGCAATTTTCATATATAAGCCTTATAAATAATAAAAAATTAAAACCTATCCTACTTACTAACTGTTAATTATCGTCATATATTCAGCAACACCTTCTGCCACTGTTTTAAATTTTATATCACAGCCAGCGCCACGTAGTTTCGTGAGATCCGCTTGAGTGTATTCTTGATAAGCGCCTTTGAGGTGTTCGGGGAAAGGAATGGTTTCAATTTTTCCTTGCCCATGATGACGGATGACGGCATTCGCGACCTCTTCGAATGACTCGGCTTTACCCGTTCCACAGTTATAAATCCCCGAGGCTCCATTGTCCATAAACCACAGATTCACTGAGGCGACGTCACCAACATAAACGAAATCTCGTTTAAAGTGTTCGCTTCCTGCAAAAAGTTTCGGATTTTCGCCTGCGTTCATTTGATTGTTCAAATGAAACGCAACGGAAGCCATTGAACCTTTATGTTGTTCTCGCGGACCATAGACGTTGAAATAGCGAAATCCGGTAATTTGAGAAAGCGTTTCGCCATGCTCGGCGGCATCTTGCCATAGACGACGTACGTAATTATCAAATTGCTGTTTGGAATAGCCGTAAACATTCAGAGCACCTTCATAAGAAGGTTCTTCAATAAATGTAGAGGTATCGCCGTATGTAGCGGCTGAAGAAGCATATAAGAAAGGAATTTCACGTTCTAAGCAATAATGAAGCAGCTCTTTGGAATATTCATAGTTATTGAGCATCATGTACTTGCCATCCCACTCGGTTGTGGCTGAGCAAGCGCCTTCATGAAAAACGGCCTCTATAGGTCCAAAGTCATCCCCGGCCATCACTTGGGTTAGAAAATCATCACGGTCCATGTAGTCGGTGATATTTAAATCAACCAAGTTTTTGAACTTGCGACCATTTTTTAAGTGATCCACAACAAGTATGTCGTTGATACCACGATCGTTGAGCGCTTTGATGATATTACTGCCGATCATGCCAGCACCGCCTGTTACGATAATCATGTATTCATTCCTTAGTCAATCTTTACCACTATTTATGTTATTATAAAGCTTAATCATTAGTATGTAATCACAAAAATGAAGTTAAAAAAATCATATGGTTAGCGAATTTCCTAAGATTGCCTACAATGTTTACTTGTATAAAACCCAGAAATGTCATTCCCGAATTCAACTGCGAAGTGCGACACTCTCCAATATCAAGAAGCTAAAGCCATCTCCTCAAATATAATGGCTGCCTGCTTGAAGCCTAAACACTTTCTCGGACGGTAATTTATCCGCGATAAAGCGAACTCTATATCGATGTCCGTCACTGTCGTTAGATCGGTTCCTTTCTTCACATATTGCCTTAAAAGACCGTTCGCATTCTCACTAGCACCACGCTCCCAAGAACTGTACGGATGAGCAAAGTACACATCAGCCTTTAATTCTTTTGCGATGGTTTCATGACCTGCAAACTCTCGCCCGTTATCTGCCGTAATGGTATGGACATGTTTCTTATAGGGCTTCAGTAGCTCTATTGTCGCTTTGGTGACATCATCCGCTGACTTAGATGGCACTTTCTTTACCACGTAAAATCGAGTCTTACGCTCTAAAATAGTCACCATTGCACCTGTACCATGCTTACCTAGCACAGTGTCGATTTCCCAGTCACCAAACCGCTCCTTACTGTCAACGATGCTTGGTCTATCATCAATCGAAACGGCATTTTTTATCGCTGGAGCTTTCTCTTGTTTACCTCGGCGATACCGCTTATGACCTTGTCTCAAGTGACGATATAACTTACCGCCCAAGCGTTTATCTTGAGCAACAAAGCGATAGATCCACTCATGACTGACAGATGCACCAATTTTCGTTAATACATTAGAAATCTGCTCTGGACTCCAATCTGTTTCTAAAAGAAGGCGGATAAAATCGACACGTTCCTTTGGTATTCGGTATTTACGTGCTGTTTTGCGCTTTTTGGTAGACGACATCTGGGCTTCGTTAGGGCAATAATGCTCTCCCTTCCGACCGCGTTTAAGCTCACGGTATACCGTCGAGCGGTGGCACTGAACTGTTTTAGCTATTTCAGGAACCGAAATTCCCCGTTCCAAAAGAGCAGAAATCTGGTATCTTCTGCCTTCGGTCAACTGTTGATAATTCATGGTAGTACTGCTTGTTTCTTTGGCGAGAAGAGCGTACCACTTTCAGCAGTTGGCTTCCTCTTCTACATATTTCCATGAATGTCGCACTTATTATCTGAAATCGGGTTTTTTTAAGGCACAGGTTTACCTGAACTGTCTGGGCGGTAGCGTGCCTAATAAGTATAAAATGGGTTCAAATAGTCGAATCAGTATTGAAATGACATCGAAGAAAGCGGATGAATAAATGAAAATTTTAGTGACTGGGGGGGCTGGGTTTATCGGCTCAGCAGTAATACGTCATATTATTGATAATACAATGGATGAAGTGGTTAACGTGGATAAGTTAACCTACGCTGGGAATACCGAATCGTTACATGGTTATACCAGCAATAAACGTTATAACTTTGAGCAAGTTGATATCTGTGATGGTTCGGCAATAAAACATGTGTTTGAACAACATTGTCCTGATGTGGTAATGCATCTTGCCGCAGAGTCACATGTTGATCGCTCTATTGATGGTCCCGCAGCCTTTATTGAAACCAATATTGTAGGCACGTATCAGCTGCTTGAAGCGGCACGCCAGTATTGGAATCAATTAGACGATAGGAAAAAGCAGGCATTTCGTTTCCATCATATATCCACCGACGAGGTATATGGCGATTTAGAAGGAACCAGTGATCTATTCTTAGAAACCACCAATTATCAACCTTCCAGTCCCTATTCAGCGTCGAAAGCCTCTAGCGACCATTTAGTCAGAGCATGGAATCGCACTTATGGATTACCGACACTCGTTACCAATTGCTCGAATAACTATGGGCCTTATCACTTTCCTGAAAAACTGATCCCTCTCATGATTCTCAACGCACTGGAAGGTAAGCCATTACCGGTGTATGGCGATGGCATGCAAATCCGTGACTGGCTCTATGTGGAAGATCACGCAAGAGCGCTATATCTCGTGGCGACAGAAGGAAAAATCGGTGAGACCTATAATATTGGTGGGCACAATGAAAAAGCCAATATTGAGGTAGTCAAAACCATTTGTACACTTCTTGAAGAGTTGGTCCCGGAAAAACCTGCCAACGTTACGCATTACAGTGACTTGATTTCCTATGTCGCGGACCGCCCAGGACACGATGTGCGTTATGCCATTGATGCAACGAAAATCAGCCAAGACTTGGGATGGGTTCCACAAGAAACGTTTGAATCTGGAATGAGAAAAACCGTGCAATGGTATTTAAATAATCGTCAGTGGTGGAGCCGAGTGCTTGACGGCTCATACAGCCGTGAACGCTTAGGTGCACATAATTACTAACATGGGAACCGTATTATGAAAGGCATTATACTCGCTGGCGGTTCTGGAACTCGCTTATATCCAATCACTCGTGGTGTTTCAAAACAGTTATTACCTATCTATAACAAACCGATGATTTATTATCCGTTATCGACGTTAATGCTTGCGGGAATTAAAGATATTTTAATTATCACAACCCCTGAAGATAACGACAGCTTCAAACGTTTGCTGGGCGACGGTAACGATCTTGGTATTCATTTAGAGTATGCCATTCAGCCGAGTCCCGATGGATTGGCGCAAGCTTTTATTATTGGTGAAAATTTTATTGATGGTGATAGTGTTTGTCTTGTTTTAGGTGACAATATTTTTTATGGTCAGTCTTTTAGTAAGACTCTACGTAATGCAGCGAGTCAAAAGCAAGGCGCAACCGTGTTCGGTTATCAAGTCAAAGATCCAGAGCGTTTTGGTGTGGTTGAATTTGATCACAATATGAAAGCCATTTCGATCGAAGAAAAGCCCTCTCAACCGAAATCTGATTATGCAGTCACAGGATTGTATTTTTATGATAATCAAGTGGTTGAGTTAGCGAAAACAGTTGAGCCTTCTGAACGTGGTGAGCTTGAGATTACTGCACTCAATGAGATGTATTTGCAGGCGAATGCTTTAAATGTCGAATTACTCGGACGTGGGTTTGCCTGGTTAGATACCGGTACGCATGAAAGCCTTCAGGAAGCCTCAGCATTTGTTGAAACGATCGAGCATGTGCAAGGTTTAAAAATTGCGTGCCTAGAAGAAATCGCTTGGCGAAACGGCTGGCTAAACGATCAACAAGTGATTGAGCTCGCTCAGCCTATGCTAAAAAATGATTATGGTCAGTATCTACTCAGGCTTGTTGATGAAGGACAAAAAAAGGCTTCAAAATCATGAGAGTATTAGTTACGGGTAGCCAAGGACAAGTCGGCCAGTGTTTGGTTGAACAGTTATTAGAGAAAAAGCACACCATACTCGCTCTAGATCGTAATCAGCTTGATATTACCTCACCAGAGGCTATCGCTCATAGAATGGATGAGTTTAAGCCAGACATTATTATCAATGCGGCTGCTTATACCGCCGTAGATAAAGCGGAGACCGACTCAGAAAGTGCCTATCTAATTAATCGAGATGGCGCCAAGTACTTGGCTCAAGCCGCGTCAGCGGCAGGCGCTGCTCTACTACATATCTCAACGGATTATGTGTTCTCGGGTGCCCAAAACGGCGAGTATCAAGAGACGGACATACCGGATCCACAAGGTGTGTATGGCTCGAGCAAACTAGCCGGAGAGTTGGCTATAGAGCAATACTGTGAACGCCATATAATATTGCGTACAGCTTGGGTATTTGGAGAACATGGGAATAACTTTGTGAAAACCATGCTAAGACTTGGTGCTGAGCGTAGCGCTTTAAATATTGTTTCTGATCAATGGGGTGGGCCAACTTACGCAGGCGATATTGCTTCAGCTCTCATTAATGTTGCCGAATCTATCAATACGAATGAATCCGTTGAGTTTGGTATTTATCATTTTTCTGGACTTCCGCATGTCAGTTGGTTTGATTTTGCTAACCATATTTTTGATGCGGCAGTAGAGCAAGGTGTATTAGCGCAACGGCCAGAGCTTACCGCAATTTCGTCAGAGATGTATCCGACACCAGCGACACGACCAGCCAACTCAAAACTTTCCGTACAAAAAATAAAACAACAGTTTGATATTGATGCGAGCAACTGGCAACACGCATTAAATTACCTTAATAAATACTGTCATTAAAAGATAAATCTTATGAATGTTATTGATACAGACATACCAGACGTCAAAATTATTGAACCTGCGGTTTTTGGCGATGAACGGGGTTTCTTCATGGAAACCTGGCAACAGAAAAAGTTCGAAGAATTAGTCACAGGTAAACCAACGACTTTTGTTCAAGATAATCACTCAAAATCCAAGAAAGGGATCCTAAGAGGATTGCATTATCAAACGGAAAATACACAGGGAAAATTGGTCCGAGTGATATCGGGTGAAGTCTTTGACGTTGCCGTTGATATTAGAAAAAACTCAAAGACGTACGGTCAATGGGTTGGTGTCTACTTATCAGAAGAAAATAAAAAACAGCTCTGGGTACCGGAAGGTTTTGCTCATGGCTTTTACGTCACATCAGAGGAAGCGGAATTCGTGTATAAATGCACGGATTATTATAACCCTAAGGCTGAAAAATCAATTTATTGGGCCGATGAGACCATTAAAATTGATTGGCCTGTCGAGGATAAGTCAACTCTTGTGATTTCAGAAAAAGATCGTCAGGGTCTTTATTTTGATGAGACAGTATATCTATAGGTCTAAAATGAAATTTTTAAGTTTTTTATCAAGTTTCTATAAAAATAAAAACTTGATATATCCCGATTTCAGATAATAAGTGCGACATTCATGGAAATATGTAGAAGAGGAAGCCAACTGCTGAAAGTGGTACGCTCTTCTCGCCAAAGAAACAAGCAGTACTACCATGAATTATCAACAGTTGACCGAAGGCAGAAGATACCAGATTTCTGCTCTTTTGGAGCGGGGAATTTCGGTTCCTGAAATAGCTAAAACAGTTCAGTGCCACCGCTCGACGGTATACCGTGAGCTTAAACGCGGTCGGAAGGGAGAGCATTATTGCCCTAACGAAGCCCAGATGTCGTCTACCAAAAAGCACAAAACAGCACGTAAATACCGAATACCAAAGGAACGTGTCGATTTTATCCGCCTTCTTTTAGAAACAGATTGGAGTCCAGAGCAGATTTCTAATGTATTAACGAAAATTGGTGCATCTGTCAGTCATGAGTGGATCTATCGCTTTGTTGCTCAAGATAAACGCTTGGGCGGTAAGTTATATCGTCACTTGAGACAAGGTCATAAGCGGTATCGCCGAGGTAAACAAGAGAAAGCTCCAGCGATAAAAAATGCCGTTTCGATTGATGATAGACCAAGCATCGTTGACAGTAAGGAGCGGTTTGGTGACTGGGAAATCGACACTGTGCTAGGTAAGCATGGTACAGGTGCAATGGTGACTATTTTAGAGCGTAAGACTCGATTTTACGTGGTAAAGAAAGTGCCATCTAAGTCAGCGGATGATGTCACCAAAGCGACAATAGAGCTACTGAAGCCCTATAAGAAACATGTCCATACCATTACGGCAGATAACGGGCGAGAGTTTGCAGGTCATGAAACCATCGCAAAAGAATTAAAGGCTGATGTGTACTTTGCTCATCCGTACAGTTCTTGGGAGCGTGGTGCTAATGAGAATGCGAACGGTCTTTTAAGGCAATATGTGAAGAAAGGAACCGATCTAACGACAGTGACGGACATCGATATAGAGTTCGCTTTATCGCGGATAAATTACCGTCCGAGAAAGTGTTTAGGCTTCAAGCAGGCAGCCATTATATTTGAGGAGATGGCTTTAGCTTCTTGATATTGGAGAGTGTCGCACTTCGCAGTTGAATTCGGGTTCTGACACTATGATAACCATATTCACCTTCACATTTTTACTTGCCCACGCTATCATGCGCCGTCTTATTTTAGTTTTGATGCAACAAGTTTGAACGCCTATTTTTTATGGGGACGTGTGTCCTTCGGCGGTAGCGTGTCAAAAACATAAAAGTATGAAATTTAAATGACAGAGCACAGTAAGAAATATATATTTTTTGACTTAATATTCATGTCATTATTATTTCCCGATTTCAGATAATAAGTGCGACATTCATGGAAATATGTAGAAGAGGAAGCCAACTGCTGAAAGTGGTACGCTCTTCTCGCCAAAGAAACAAGCAGTACTACCATGAATTATCAACAGTTGACCGAAGGCAGAAGATACCAGATTTCTGCTCTTTTGGAACGGGGAATTTCGGTTCCTGAAATAGCTAAAACAGTTCAGTGCCACCGCTCGACGGTATACCGTGAGCTTAAACGCGGTCGGAAGGGAGAGCATTATTGCCCTAACGAAGCCCAGATGTCGTCTACCAAAAAGCGCAAAACAGCACGTAAATACCGAATACCAAAGGAACGTGTCGATTTTATCCGCCTTCTTTTAGAAACAGATTGGAGTCCAGAGCAGATTTCTAATGTATTAACGAAAATTGGTGCATCTGTCAGTCATGAGTGGATCTATCGCTTTGTTGCTCAAGATAAACGCTTGGGCGGTAAGTTATATCGTCACTTGAGACAAGGTCATAAGCGGTATCGCCGAGGTAAACAAGAGAAAGCTCCAGCGATAAAAAATGCCGTTTCGATTGATGATAGACCAAGCATCGTTGACAGTAAGGAGCGGTTTGGTGACTGGGAAATCGACACTGTGCTAGGTAAGCATGGTACAGGTGCAATGGTGACTATTTTAGAGCGTAAGACTCGATTTTACGTGGTAAAGAAAGTGCCATCTAAGTCAGCGGATGATGTCACCAAAGCGACAATAGAGCTACTGAAGCCCTATAAGAAACATGTCCATACCATTACGGCAGATAACGGGCGAGAGTTTGCAGGTCATGAAACCATCGCAAAAGAATTAAAGGCTGATGTGTACTTTGCTCATCCGTACAGTTCTTGGGAGCGTGGTGCTAATGAGAATGCGAACGGTCTTTTAAGGCAATATGTGAAGAAAGGAACCGATCTAACGACAGTGACGGACATCGATATAGAGTTCGCTTTATCGCGGATAAATTACCGTCCGAGAAAGTGTTTAGGCTTCAAGCAGGCAGCCATTATATTTGAGGAGATGGCTTTAGCTTCTTGATATTGGAGAGTGTCGCACTTCGCAGTTGAATTCGGGTTTTACCTCATGTGCCGATACAAGAGTCAGCGTCAAATTGTAAATTTGACGCTAAGATGTAGCAAACGTTTAGTTGGCAAAGAGAAATCTCTTGCCATGGTGATGAAATTATCGATATCTTATCTCGACGCTCGTGGCGGGAGGTGTATGCCCCTTTGCTGACAGCTGAGCGGACGAAAGGACGTATTCTCTACTATTTAGGAAGTTGGTGTGTTAAACAAGGCAATCACTGTAATTTTAGCATCTTGCACGCTTGCAGGCTGTTCTATTCCCGGCTCTACGTTACCGACAAGCGATAAAAATATGGCTTGGGACGCAGACGATAGCGCCGATACTCTCTCTTCTCGTGTCAATGTGTATCCACTGACTCCTAATCTCATTAATGAGCTGAAATATCATCAGCTGGTCCCGACCACGCAACCCAATGCTGGGCTAGAGAAACAACTAGCGGACTACCAATACAAAATTGGCCCTGGTGACGTGCTCAACGTGACCATTTGGGATCACCCTGAGTTGACCATTCCTGCTGGTTCTTATCGAAGTTCTGAAGAAGCGGGGAACTGGGTACATTCTGACGGCACCATTTTTTATCCGTACATTGGTAAACTCAAAGTCACTGGGCTGACGGTCACGCAAGTCCGTACCCTGATTACTGAGCGTATTAAAAAGTACATTGAAGATCCGCAGGTTGATGTCAATATCGCCGCATTCCGCTCACAAAAATCCTACGTGACGGGAGAAGTCAATAAACCCGGCCCGCAGCCTATCTCGAATATTCCGTTAACCTTACTGGATGCGATAAACCGCGCGGGTGGCATTACCAAAGATGCGGATTGGCGCAACGTTACACTGACCCACCAGGGTAAAGAAGAACGTTTATCCTTATATGCATTGGTGCAAAAAGGCGATTTAACCCAAAACCGATTGTTGCACAAAGGCGACATTATCCATGTGCCGCGTAACGATGCACAGAAAGTGTTCATTATGGGCAGCGTGGATAAACCACAGGTGGTGAAAATTGACCGCACCGGTATGAGCTTGACTGAAGCACTGGCGAGCTCTGGTGGGATTAATGAAGCGCAAGCGGATGCCACAGGCGTGTTTGTGATCCGCAGTACTGGGCTTGCGAATAAGCAGCATAAAGGCAGCCATGCCCCATTAGCGGATGTGTATCAGCTCAATATGCAAGATGCGACCGCCCTCGTGATGGGCACCGAGTTTGAATTGAAACCCTACGATGTGGTGTACGTGACCACCGCACCGGTAGCACGCTAGAATCGTCTTATCAGCCAGTTGGTACCAACCATCAGTGGGTTCAATAACTTAACTGAAGGCATGTTGCGTTTAAAAAACTGGCCGTAACACAATAAGGATAGTACCGTGTTTGATAACATTCTTGTGGTTTGTGTTGGAAATATTTGTCGCTCTCCCATTGGGGAGCGCTATTTGCAAACCATACTCCCGCATAAAAATATAGCCTCAGCAGGCATAGCGTCCAAGCGCAGCGGCTTAGTCGGTAAACCGGCCGATACCATGGCTGTGCAAGTAGCCGAAGAGCATGGTGTGGATATTACCTCGCACCAATCGCAGCAGCTCACCTCAGAACTATGTGCTCAATACGATTTAATCTTAGTGATGGAAAAAGGCCATTTAGCGGCGCTGTCTGAAATAGCGCCGGAAGCGCGCGGTAAAGCCATGTTATTTGGCCAGTGGATAGGCCAGAAAGATATCCCCGATCCATACCGTCAAAGCAAAGAAGCCTTTGACTATGCCTACCAATTGATTGTTCAAGCGGCTGATGCTTGGCGAGCCAAACTTTAATACAACGATATAAATTATGACTGATTTAAGATCAAAAGCCGTCAGCTCATCTGACAACGACGAAATAGATTTAGGACAATTGTTTGGCACCTTATTGGATGGCAAATGGGTGATCGTTAGTATTACCTGTTTGTTTTTGCTAATAGGCGTGGCGTATGCGTTGCTGGCGACACCGATTTATCAATCGGATGCGCTGATTCAAGTGGAACAAAAAAGTTCGGGCGGCTTCTCTTCTGTGGTCAGTGAAAACTTAGGCGATATGTTTTCTTCTGAATTAACTGCCGATACCGAGATTGAACTCATCAAATCCCGTATGGTGTTAGGCGGCACGGTCGATAAGTTTAACTTAACCACCGTAGTTAAGCCGGAGTATATCCCTATTATTGGAAAAGGCTGGGCTCGTTTAACTGGCGATGAACAAAAAATCAAAGTGAGTCAATTTGATATTCCTGACAGTTATCAACGAGAGCCCCATCAATACCACATTAAAGTACTTAACCAACAAAAAGGTGCTTATGAGCTGGTAGATGAAGACGATAATGTGTTACTTAAAGGCAATGTAGGCGTAACCAGTACAGGGCACGGATTTACCCTGAAAATTAGTGATATTCAAGCCGATGATGGCTTTGAGTTTTCAATTTCGAAACGTAATCGGATTGACGCAGTCGAGTGGTTGAAATCTCATCTGGGTGCACAAGAAGAAGGAAAGAAAACAGGAATTATCCGTTTGAGCTTTTCCTCTGATAATCCAGCATTTTCTGAAGCTTTGCTTGATGATATTGCTCAACGTTATTTTTTACAAAATGTGGAGCGTGATTCAGCGGAAGCGGAACAAAGTATTCACTTTTTAAAAGAAAAGTTACCACAACTGAAAGCCAAGCTGATTGATTCAGAAAACAAGTTAAATAATTACCGTAAACAGCGTGAATCGGTTGATTTAACCATGGAAGCGGAATCAACCCTGAAAGTGATGGTCAACTTAGATGCCCAGCCCAACGAATTAACCTTTAAAGAAGCCGAGATCAGCCAAAAATACACCAAAGATCACCCGGCGTATAAAGCGCTAATGGATAAACGCCAAACCCTATTAGGTGAAAAAGCCAAACTGAATAAAAAGATTGAAAACTTACCGGAAACGCAAAAACGCATTTTAAGCTTACAGCGTGATGTGAGGGTTAACCAACAGATATATGTGCAATTGCTGAATAAAATTGAAGAACTGAGTGTGGTAAAAGCTGGGACAGTTGGAAATGTACGTATTGTTGACCATGCGCAAGTTTTTCCTAAACCTATTAAGCCGAAAAAGCCTTTAGTTGTGGTCATTGCGACAATTCTAGGTTTTTTGATGGGCATTGTTAGTCTTTTTGTAAAAAGAACTTTACATCAAGGGGTGGAAAATCCGGATGATATTGAAGAACTTGGTCTTTCAGTTTATGCCAGTATTCCTCGCTCTGAAATGCAATTGACATTGACAAATAAGTTAAATGGAAAAAGTCGCCGTTCCAGTAAAGAAATGTTACTACTCGCAGAATTAAATCCCGCCGATTTGGCAATTGAAGCTCTACGCAGCCTACGCACAAGTTTGCACTTTGCCATGATGGAGGCAAAAAACAACATTCTGATGATTTCAGGAGCATCACCCAATATCGGTAAGTCGTTTGTATCTACAAATTTTGCCGCTGTATACTCTAAAACGGGTAAAAAAGTATTAATTATTGATGCTGATATGCGTAAAGGCTATTTACAAAGTGCGTTTGGTCTTAACTGGCAGCATGGTTTATCTGATTATCTTAGTGGGAAGATGGCCATTGAAGAAGTGGTAAAATCTACGAGTATTGAGCACTTAGACGTCATTACTCGAGGACAAGTTCCACCGAATCCTTCTGAGCTTTTAATGCACAATCGACTAAAAGAACTGCTTATGTGGGCTTCAAACAAATACGATTTGGTTATTGTCGATACGCCTCCTGTATTGGCCGTGACTGATCCAAGTATTGTTGGTACTTTAGCAGGAACTACATTAATGGTCGCACGTTTTAGTCAAAATACAGTTAAAGAACTTGATGTCGCAAAAAATCGTTTTGAACAGTCTGGTATATATGTGAAAGGTATTATTTTTAATGCTGTAGAGAAAAAAGCTTCTAATTATTATGGATATTATAATTATAACTATAATTCTGATAAATAGAGAAGCTAGACTAATATATTCAGATATTTACTAACGGTAATTTGATATAGTACAAAAAATATGAAAAAAAAAATAAATCTCATACGAGAAAGTAAATTTATAAAGAATATTCTTCTAGCGATTATGGGTACTGCTGGTGCTCAGGCTATTACCATGCTATTTTCACCAGTAATTACCCGACTCTATGGAGTAGAATCTTTTGGCTTACTCGGAACATTTACTGCGATACTAACCGTGTTAATTCCTATATCTGCATTATCTTATCCTATAGCTATCGTCTTATCTAAAGAAGATAATGAAGCTGAAAATATAGCAAAGATAAGTGTAATCATATCAATATTAATATCGATTTCAAGTGCGCTATTCATTATTGTATTTTCTGATTATATAGTAAGAAGTCTTAATATAGAATATCTTAGAGATTATTTAATAATAATACCTATAGCACTATTTTTTTCAGCTTTAAAACAGATTCTCGAACAATGGTTAATTAGAAATAAGCTATTTAGAATTACTGCTCAAGTTGCAGTTTATCAATCCTTATTTTTAAATATTGTAAAAACTTTTTTTGGATGGTTTTCTCCGTCAGGTTTTGTATTAATTATTATTACATCTTTAGGCTACTTTACATATGCGACACTATTATTTATCGTAGGTGGAAATAATAGTAAACTTATAAAAAAAATAAGTTTAAATAAAAGCGAATTTAAGAGTGTTACTTATAAATATAAAGATTTTCCACTTTATAGAGCTCCACAACAATTTATAAATGCATTGTCACAAAGTTTACCAACATTAATGCTTGCAAGTTTTTTTGGCTCGAAATCAGTTGGTTTTTATGCATTATCGAGAATGATAATGGGAATTCCCTCAATGTTAGGTAAATCTGTTGGAGATGTTTTTTATCCGCAGGTTACCGGTGCCATAAACCAAGGTAAAAATGTATCTAAACTCTTAATTCAAGCAACGAGTTCACTTTTTTTTATCGGTCTAATACCCTTCTCTATAGTTATTCTATTTGGTCCTTGGCTTTTCTCTTTTGTTTTTGGAGCTGATTGGATTATTGCTGGTGAATACTCTCAATGGCTATCTTTAGCAATGTTCTTCTCTTTTATAAATAGGCCTGCTGTATCAACATTAGCTGCTCTAAGACTGCAAAAATTTTTTCTAGTATACGAAATAGTAAGTGCTATCGTGCGCTTTACGGCAATAAGCTTAGGGTTTTATCTATACAAAAGCGATATTTTTGCTGTTGCGGCATTTTCATGTTCTGGAGTAGTACTAAATATATTTCTCATATTCTATACTATAACGAAATCTAAGGCTAAAACATGAGTGATTTTATATTTTCATCAAGAAAAAAATCGTTTGGTGATTTAACATCTCTAATAGAGTCAATATATTGCGAAAATCCCCCCATAATCGAAGAAATGCATGGAGACTGGGGATCACTTGCAATTAGTCATAATCAATATCTAGGTTTTAGACCTTATGAAACAGAGAAACATATAATAGTAGTTATTGGTGGGCCTGTGTTATGCTTCAGGAATAACGACTTTTTAGTTGGCCAAGATTCTAATATTGCGACGAAAGAGATTTATCATCGTTGGCAAGTAGATGGGAGTATTGTGTGGGATGAAGATCTTAGTGGTCCTTTTGCAATCTTACTGATTGATAAAGAATTAGAGTTAGTTGAAGTTGTAACAGATTTAATGTCTTTCATTCCCACATATAGTTATGAATATGATAATCACTATAATCTGGGAACGCACGTTGATTGTGTTGCTGATTTATCTAATAAAAGTTCCGATCATGACGAAGTATCGTTAGCCGATTTTATTATTAATAGTGCAATAACATATCCGTATACACCCTTTGAAGGTATATATCAGCTGGAACCTGCTTCAGTAACTCATTTTGGTGAAACAAAATATACTGATTGTTATTGGGTTCCTGAAAAAACGAACAGGTATACGTCTATTAATGATGCGGCCAATGATTTAAGTAAAGGCATATCTAGCTATGTAGAAAAAGTGACTGAAAATATGGATACTGTCGCACAATTTGTTAGTGGTGGTGAAGACTCTAGAGCTTTGAGTGGATTAATTCCTAAGCGTTTAAAAAAATCGGATATACATTTTTAAATGGGATGAATCGTGAAGGAAAAATCGCTCAAAAAGTAGCTAATATATATGATATAGATATGAATATTGGTTATAGAAAAGATACCCATTATTTAGATATAATAGATGAAGCTAGTAAACTAGTTGGCTCTGGAGAGCAATATTCTCACGCTCATAGTTTAGGCTTTGATCGTATATATAAACTTTCCAAACATACAGCTGTTTTTGGTGGCTACTTGGCAGATTCAATACTGAAAGCTCCGTATTCAATGAAAATAAAAGGTATGAGTCGCTTTCCTTTTATTCCTGAAATTTTTATAAAGAATGAAAATAGGACCGATAAGATAGAAAAACACTATGTTTCTTCTTCAGTACTAGAAAAAGTAAATAATAGACGACTGTATCGGTTTGAAAAAATAAAAGAGCTACGAAATGAAAGTGCACATGAATGGTTTGTTCTTTTTCCTTCGACGATGCGGGTAGCAATTGGTAATTATCATAGTACAAGAAGATTATTTAGAAGCTATGAACCTTTCATGTCGAATGCAGTAATAAAAATCGGTGCATCTGTACCAACAGAATGGAAATTGAATCGTCGTCTATTTAATCGAGCAATGAAACCATTTTTATTACCTAGCAAATGGTTAATACATGGAGATGGTCGATTGCCATATTTTTCTTGGGTAGTTAACTCATTTATTCAAATTCCTTTTTGGCTTTACCACAAAATAGGGAAAAAAGTTGGTATTATTAAAGGATATCAAGGTTCTTGGTGTAATTGGCATGAAGTAGTTAATGGTATAGCATGGAGAGATTTAGTTAGAAAATATACTAATTCTGATATTGACCTTGACTTTATAAATAAAGATTTAGAACAATTATTATTGAATAGTGATCTTACTTACTTTGAAAAGGTCAATTTGTTACAGGTGTTAGTTAATATTAATCAAGATAAAAATAAATAATATAAAATCTGGATGTATAGTCAGTAAAACTAAATTCATCAATGATAATTTTATCATTGATGATATAGCTATATTTTTAACTAATATAATTAATGTTTCCTTGTCGAAGCAGAAGTAGTTATGATATAAATGATTAGAAAATAATTAAGTGTATATGTTATAATGTTTATATATTAAATCAGTTTTAGACGACATTCATTCTTAAAGGTATCATTAAGTATTAATTTTTAGGGAGTTATAATTTTCCTTAATATAAACATCAGTTATTCGACGATTAAATTTGTAAATTATAATTACTTTATGTGAAGTTATCAATAATTTTAATGTCTAATTATGAATGATAAAAATAATTATTTTATTTTATTTTATTTTATGAAAAACTAATATAGATATCAAGATATCAAGATATCAAGATATCAAGATATCAAGATATCAAGATATCAAGATATCAAGATATAATAGACAATACTGTATAAAAGTGTGTAAGAATGATTAAAAAAAATAAACTAATAAACTACTATTTATATTTTTCAATATTTATCCCCCTTTTGCCATCTATAATGAATAATTCACAAGTTCATGTAAATATACTAGGTGTTTTACTCTTCTTTACTGTTGTGCTAATTTATAGTAAAAATTTAACTTTATATAGGCAAAGAAATATATTAACCTATTTTTTTGTAAACCAAATTCTTATTTTACTTACTTATATTTTTGGATATGAAGCGGCAGAGTCATTATCAGATTTGATGAGTTTGTTTAGACCTATAATGCTATTTATGTTTTTCTATTCGACAATGACGTTACTACGTTATAATGAGATAGAGAAAATATATAATATTATAAAAAGTTTAAAGTTTATTATAATAATTTGTTTTTTAACAAGTATTATTGAGATAGCTAAGCCACCAGTTATAACAGGTTTATTTGATTTTCTTTATAAAAACACAAATAAAGAAGATATAACCAATGTAGCTGTAACATTTTTCGGCTTACCATATTACTCAGCACTTTTTTACAACTTTTGTTTGATATTATTTCTAGTCGGAAAATCATCTTTTAAAAATACCTTTTCCAAGTCATTATATATATCATTATTATTACTTTGTATTGTGATGGCTCAATCAAAGACTGGAGTTGCATCAGCATTCTGCGTGATATTCATGTTTTGGTTTTTTCAGTTAAAAGCAAAGAATAAAGTATTTATCTTAATTTCTTTATTATGCTGTATATCAATAATATATTCATATTTATTAGACTTTATTCTTTATTTAAATGAAAATTATTCGGGTAATTTAGTTCGAACGTTATATGACCTTTTCTACGATACTAGTAATTCAAATACGTTACAGCTACGTATAGATCAAGTAATGATGACTCTAAATACCGTATTAAAAAACAACTATTTTGTTGGTGTGGGTTTAGGTAGAGGAGTCCTTTTAGAATCTTGGTTTGTTACTATTCTATACCGATATGGATTTATAGGTATATTATTTATAGGATTATGTTTTTTATATGTTTTATTTAACTCTTATAAATTATATATATATACAAAACGAAAACACTATAATGATTGTAATCTTTTATTGATCACACCATTATGGTTAATATCATTGTTTTTCACACAGATTAGCTCATTATCTATTGAAGTTTCAAAGGGGGCACTAGTTAATACACTTGCTCTGTCTTTAGGCATATCAATATATTATTCTTTTAAGGAAAGAATAAATTTAGATTACGAAGAGAATACAACATGAAAAGAAAAGCTCTACTTTTAAATACATCATTTTATCCAAATATAGGTGGTGTAGAAAATTCTCTCCGAAGCATTGCTGAAGAGTTGTCGAATGAAGGTTGGCATGTTGATATAGTTACTGCCTTAACTATCGAGACTGAACCAGCTGAAAAACTATTCGGTGCTAATATTTATAGATATAAATCAAGTGGAGGAGGTACATATGTTTATAATGCTTATCGATTAATAAAAAGTTTAGAGAATGAATATGAACTAGTAATTTGTAGGCATCATGTATTAGCTATTGTACTAAAACTGTTAAAGTTTAAAAATATCAAATATATTGTTCCTGGTGTATATAAATATCAAAATATTAGAGAGAAATCTCTATCACTAAGATCAAAGCTAAAGTACCGTTTTAATATGACTATTCAAGGTTTAGCATTTAGGTGTTCAGAGTTATTTGTATTTAGTGATTCAATGAAATTACAAATAGAAAGTATAATTGGTTCAAATTATCATATGACAAAGATTAATCCTGGTGTAGACGATAAAAGATTCTTTCAAAAAAATAAAGAAGAGATTATTGCATTAAGAGAAGAGCTAAGTTTAGATGTAGATAAAAAATATATACTAGGTTTAGGCCGATTTGTCGATGTGAAAAATTTTGAAGTTTTAATTAAAGCGATGTCATATACACCTGATGATTTTTCACTACTATTAGTAGGTGATGGATATTTAAAAGAAAAATATCAGTCTCTTATAGAAGAATACGCAGTATCTAATAAAGTTATTATAAAGCCATCAACTAAAACACCAGAAAAGTATTATCAGTTATGTGATGTATTCTGTCTATCATCTATATATGAACCATTTGGACAAGTACTGCTAGAGGCTACATTTTCTGGACTACCTATTGTAGCATTCGATAATCAATCTTGTGATGGAGTGGATACTGCTACACGAGAAATTTATGAAAATTATCCTAGTTTAGTCAATTTTTGTCACAGTATGGATCCTGAATCATTATCAAAACAGTTGATTTTGTCGACAAAAGCTGAGTTTAATAAAATTGAGTTTAATGATTTTGTATTATCTAAGTCGTGGGATGGACTTTTGAAAAAAGTTTTAGGAGAGGAATTTTAAATAACATATACTATATTAAAAATGTTATTTAATGAATAATTCACACGCGTATAATGTTTTTAAATTAAATTTATTATTTCCATTCCAGTTAATACTAAAAACTAAACATTTACGTAAATAAAGGCAATAGTATATGAAAATAGAATTTTTAATATCAACTGTGGATAGAAACAACGTTGATTTTATATATAGAATGTTCAAGAATTTAGATATAGAAAATATTAACGCTGTTATAATAAATCAATGTATAAATATCGACTTACCAGAAATGATCCATGTGCCACATGATAATATAAAGATTATTTCTGTAAAAGATAAAGGAACATCTAATAGTAGAAATTTAGCGATGGAAAACATGTCTGGTGATATTTGTACTTTTACAGATGATGATTTAATATATGATAGTAAGGTGTTAGATATTATTGAAAAAAGTTTTTTAGAGAACGATTCAGATATTATAACATTTAAGACAAATTTTATAGAAAATGACAAAAGTATTAAGAATTATAGAGAAGAATCATTTAATCACACATTTCATTCCCTAATGAAAACTGGTGATTGGGAGATTTTTTTTAGAAAAAAGTCTATCGAAAATAAATTGATAAAGTTTGATAGTAATTTTGGCTTAGGATGTAAGTACCCATTGTGTGAGTATCAAATTTTCTTAACCGACTGTTTTAAAAATGGTTTGTCTTTATTATATATTCCTAAAGTAGTTGTAAGACATCCTTTAGATATCGTAAGGACGGGGGTCAAATTTGATTCTCATATAGAAAAAGCTAGAGGTGCAGGTTTTGCTAGGATTTTTGGCTGGAAAGGTGTATTTGCTATAGTTTATTTTGCAATAAAAAAATATAGTCTCTATAAAGATAGGAAAAGCCTAGTGAAGGAGTTTATAGATCTTTTTTCTGGATATGTTGAGTTATTAAAAGGTTATTAGTATGGCATCATTAGTTTCAATTATTACTCCTACGCATAATTCAGAAAAATTTATAGAAGAAACGATAAGGTCTGTTCTTGAGCAAACATATATATATTGGGAACTTATAATTATTGATGACTGTTCTCACGATTCAAGTTTTGATATTATTAAACGTTATTCTGATTTAGACGAAAGGATAAAAGTTTTTCAGCTTGATAAAAATTCTGGTGCCGCTGTTGCCAGAAATTTAGGTATAGAGAAAGCAAATGGTAGATTTATTTCTTTTTTAGATAGTGATGATTTATGGGCTAAGGATAAATTAGCATCTCAAGTTGAATTCATGTTGAAAAATAATAAAGACTTTAGCTTTTCTGCTTATTATTTAATTGATGAACAAGGAAAAGAAATAGGGCTTGTTAACGTTCCTAAGTATGTGAAATATAGGGATATACTTAAAACATGTTCAATTGGTTGTTTAACAGTTATGTATGACACGAAGAAATTAGGTAAAGTATATATGCCGTTAATTAGAAAAAGGCAAGATTTTGGTCTTTGGTTGAAAATATTAAAGGACATTAACTATGCTTATGATTTTGGGAAAGTTAAATCTTATTATAGAGTTAGAGCAGATTCTATTTCTGCTAATAAAAAGTCAGCAGCATATTATCAGTGGAAAATATACCGTAATGTTGAAAATATGGGAATGATTTCTTCTTTGTTTTATTTTTTTAATTATGCTTTTTTTGGCATTTTAAAATCTAAGCTACCTAAAGTTTATGACTTTTATTTAAAATTTAAATGATCCTGAATTCAATTGCGACATTCATGGAAAGATGTATACCTGTTCAACTTGAAGATGCAGGATTTAACATTTGAAAGTTATCGTTAATACGTGACGCTAGAGAGCCTGCAATCTCCGGAAGAGACACAGTGAAAAATCGCCGGATAGCAGCTTCAAAGTCACGCTTACTTTTGAAGTAAACGTTGTTTCTTACTTGCTCGTTCATTACCTTCCATAACCGTTCTATTGGGTTGAGGTTGGGGCTATAAGGTGGCAGATAGTGAAGTTCTATGTTCAACACAAAAGCCGCATCTTTTACCAAATCTGTACGGTGATACCCCGCTCCATCTAAGATGAGGTGAAGCTTTTGATTTAGTGGGTAGCTCTCTCTCAGTCTACAGAAAAACCGAACGATATTTTCGCTGTTGATGCTTTCATAAGCGCTAATAACCGTATTGCCAATATCTAAGAGGTTCAGTGCGCCAACAATGTTGAGGCGGCTGCGGCTTCCTGTTGTCTCTATAGGTTTACCCTGCCCGGTACGTATCCACCCATGAGTGATTTTTGTAGCTTGAGTCGGGTGAACCGCATCCATGAACAAGATGGGTTCGTCCCTGCCGCAGCGGGATTTGAGTGCCTTGTAGGCCTCAACAAACTCCTGCTGTTTAGCTTCACTAAATCGATGGGGGACACCTTTAGGCTTCTTGTAGCTAAAGCCATTGTGGTGCAGCCACTTGTTCATACCTGCGACTGTATAGCTCACACCAAACTGCTCTAGGACATAGGCCACAATCTGATGAGAGTGGTGGTAGGTCACCTCAGTGAGGCGCTCGATAAGCGCCATAGTTTGGGAAGCGGATAATCGACTACTGGAGCCACCATTTTCGGGCTTTAGCTTCTCTGATTGCTGGTAGTCCTGAAGATGGCGCAGAACGGTGGTTTCATGAATACGCAAAGCTTGAGAAATCATTGCAGTACTCCAACCTTCAGACGTTAGCAATACCGCTTTTATACGGTCACGGACTCGACCATCACGCGTTTTATCGTGCTGGATATCGAGTGCTTGCTTTTGTTCTTTGGTCAGCCTTATCTTCATGGGGCGTAGCATGATCCTCATTACTCTGAAAATCAAGCATCTTCAATGATCACGGGTATAGAAGAGGAAGCCAACTGCTGAAAGTGGTACGATCTTCTCGCCAAAGAAACAAGCCGTACTACCATGAAGTATTATCGACAGTTGACCGACGGCAGAATACACCAGATTTCTGCTCTTTTGAAACGGGGAATTTCGGTTTCTGAAATAGCTAAAACCGTTTGCTGCCGTCTCTCTACGTTATATCAGGAGCTTAAACGGGGCAGTAAAGGCAGTCATTATTGCCCAAGCGAAGCTCAGGTATTCTCAATCAATAAAATGCATATCAGCGCGTAAATACCGAACACCTCAGGAGCGAGTTTGTAACCATCCCCTAAAATAGTGGCATACCATTTTGGAGTTCTTCAGCATACACTGAATGAATCAGGGAGAACTCGCTATGAAAAAATCACGCTATACCGAAACACAGATCGTGAAGATTTTGAAAGAAGTCGAAGGTGGTCGCCTTATCAAGGAAGTCTGCCGAGAATACGGAATATCTGATGCCACTTATTACAACTGGAAAGTAAGCGCACCACAAACCACACATTCTAATCACGCGTTGCCCACTCTATGATCACATCTCCAATCCAAAGGAGATGTGATATGTACAAACGACGCACCGACCAAGAATGGCTTTCTCTGATTGAGCAATGCCAAGCCAGTTCGCTCACACAACACGCTTTTTGCCAAAAACACGACATTAGCGTATCGACATTTTACGCCAAGCGGCAGCAGCTGAGTGTTAGCCCATCCCAAACTCAGAGTGGCTTCGTTAAGGCCGACATTATTGAAAAGACTACGTGTCGCAAGGTGACCCAGACGTCGTTGGCGAACATGACTTTGATAGCAAATAACGTCGAATTGAGTATTCCTCAAGGCACGCCACCATACTATCTTGCTGAGTTGATTGGAGCCTTATCATGAAACGCATGATGACCGCGCCAGTGGTGTATTTATATCGCGAGTTTGTCGATTTCAGAAAGTCTATCAATGGTCTGGCACTGTTGATTGAATCCGACACCGAACTTGAGCTAGGCTCAGGGGCATTGTTCCTCTTCACCAATAAACAACGCGATAAAATAAAAGTGTTGTATTGGGACCAAACGGGTTATGCGCTCTGGTATAAACGCCTCGAAAAAGCCAAGTTTAAGTGGCCCACGCAAGAGAAAAATACGGTGTTTACCTTAACGCAATTTGACCTCGACAGACTGCTTTCTGGCTTCACAATAATCGGCCATAAATCGGTAAAAATCGACAGTTTTACAATGGGTTAATGGCAATAAAAGTCAGATAAACCAAGCCTTTTTTATCGGTATTCAGTACAATGAATACCATGAAAAAGACGACCCCCGACATCAATCCAGACAGCCAAAACATCGCGGAACTTCAAGCGATGGTGAAGGCGTTGATGTCTGAGCAAGAAGCTTGGCAGCAAAAAGAATCACAATGGCAACAAGAACGCCAATCCTTGATTGAGCAGTTCAAACTGGCACTTGACCGCCAGTTCGCCAAACGCTCTGAAGCGTTAAAACCGTATAACGAAGCTCAGGGCGACTTCTTTAATGAAGTGGAATGCGAAGCGGAGAACGTCGACGAAGACGTGGTGACCACGACGACCACAACAAAGCGCCGTGGTAAACGCCAGCCATTACCGAAAGACTTACCTCGCGAAACCGTGGTTCTTGACCTGGACGAGCACGATAAACAGTGTCCTTGCTGCCAACATTCTCTGCATCAAATCGGGGAAGACCGTAGCGAGAAACTGGAGTTCACGCCTGCGATACTCAACGTTATCGACTACGTTCGTCCTAAATACGCGTGCCGTCATTGTGAGCAACACAGTGAGACTAACCCAGTTCACCAACAGCCAGTACCCGAAAGCATCATCCCCAAAAGCTTCGCCACAGAAAGCTTGCTGGCCAATATCATCTTAGGTAAATACCAGTACGCCTTGCCGCTGTATCGACAAGAAACCTTGTTCACGCAATCGGGCATCGACTTATCACGAACGACCATGGCTCGCTGGGTTATCCAAGTGAGCGAGAAGTTCCAACCCTTGTACCAAGCCTTAAAAACGCACTTACTTGAGCAAGTGGTGGTGCATGCCGATGAAACCCCATTGAATGTGCTGCAAGAAGAGAAGCGCAGTTACATGTGGCTGTATTGCTCAGGCGCTGACTCTCCGCAAGCGTGTTTACCGGATATGAAAAACATCGTCTTGTACGACTATCAAAACAGTCGCGCGAGAGCGTGCCCAATGGACTTCTTGGAAAATTACTCGGGTTACCTGCAAACCGATGGTTATGCCGCGTACGATGGTCTCACTCAAGTGACGAACGTCGGTTGCTTCGCTCATGCTCGCCGTAAGTTCATGGAGGCAAAAAAGCTCCAGGGAAAAGGCAAGACTGGGAAAGTGGATATCGCGCTGGCGAAAATCCAAAAACTCTATGCGCTTGAAGCTCGCTTAAAACAGTCATCAGCCGAAGAGCGTTGGTCAGAGAGACAAGCACACGCCAAACCGATATTGGACGACCTGTATCAATGGCTCACGACACAAAAGGTGTTCGAATCCAGCCCACTGGGTAAAGCGATTAAATACACCTTGGGTCAATGGCCGAAGTTGGTGCGTTATGTGGATGATGGGCACTTATCCATCGACAACAATCGAGCAGAACGTGCAATCAAATCGATGGTCATTGGCCGAAAGAACTGGCTCTTCGCCAACACATCAAAAGGTGCTGATGCCAGTGCGTTACTCTATAGCATCATCGAGACGGCTAAAGCCAATGGACTCATTCTCTACGATTACATGGTCAAGTGCATGAAAGAGCTGGCGAAAGCAGAGCCTGACATCGAATCACTTCTTCCGTGGAACTTCTCACACTAAAACGCCCCGTGGGTTCATGGGGCGCTTACAAGATATGAAGCTCCATAGCATTATATATAAAAACGCCCCATCCTAGGATGGGGCGTTTTTATTAGATAACACGAAAAATTACATACCTTGTTGGCTCTCGATATACACTTCTTTTTCTTTGCCTTTTAGGCGTTTGATAAACGCAGTGATTCGCCAGATATATGCCAAAGTGAATGCGTAGATAAGGAAGCAAATAACAAAAGTGATAAACATGCCTTGCTCACTGATGTTGGCAATTTCTCCGTAAATACCAAAACCCGCAAATACTGCCGCGATAGTACAGATAAATGCGAGCGTTTGGTGCGGACTTAATCCTAAGCGTTGGCAAATATGGTGTAAGTGTCCACGATCTGGTTTGAACGGTGAGTGGCCACGACGTAGGCGGCGGATCATGATGGCTGCCATATCCATCAGCGGAATCGCGATAACCCATACTGCAGTAATCGGGCGCATCAAGGCATGGCCGTTATCTTGGCTGGCCCCAATTAACAACCAAATTACGGTCATACCAATCATCATACTGCCAGCATCTCCCATAAACACTTTGCGGGTATGCCCTAGAATGCCTAAGTTCATACAAATATACGGCACCATTGCTACGATGATGGCGAAGCATAACCCCATGGCCCAATGCTGATCAGAAAGGCTTAACATAATCGCGAGTGCGCTAAAGGTTACTACTGATAAACCGCCTAGAAGCCCATCAATACCGTCAACCATATTAAAAGCGTTGATTGCGCCAATAACCGCAAAAATGGTAAACAGATAACCAAAGTATCCCAGAGTGATGTCACCGTAACCGAACAGGTTACCCAGGTTATCAAGACTCAGCCCAGTTTGTGTCATCAGCAAAATCGCGAGTCCTGCTTGCACCCCTAAGCGTAACTTAAAGCTAATATCAAACTTATCGTCCAGTACGCCCACAATGATCAAACTGGTAATGGAAAAGAAATACAGACCGGTGTGAGCGAGTGAGTTTGGGTTGAAGAATAAATATAATGAGGTAACGAGGTACAGTGCGACACCACCAACGAGTGGTACTGCGCCTTTGTGACGTTTGCGAAAATCGGGTTTATCTACCAATCCTATCTTTTTAGCAATCTTCCTTGTGATAAACAGGGAAGTAAATGATAAAAAGAACACTATCACTATTTCCATAATCATAATATTAGCCAACGTAAGTTATTTGTTAATGGGCTTCTGCCCCTTTTGTAGTAGTACGTTATTCTATATCGATTAGGTCGGGGAAGAAAGCGAGTTCCTTTTCCTTCAGGTACCTATCTGCTTTATTCTTGACCATTCTCAAATATGAGACACGATAGCCTACCTATTTAGGGTAGGTGTATGGTCACCGAGAAATGTCATCATTAAGTTGGTAAATGGCAAGATGTGATATTTAATCCAAATATCAATGATACACCTAAAAAAATGTCATATTCGATTCGATGCACTGGTGTTGATTTGTTGAGAAAATAGCAAAAAGATTACATGAAGCGTTTGTTTTGCTAACAAAAGTTCGCAATAATGCGGTCACGTCAGAATTAAGGTGATAACGAATGATTAAGAAATGTCTCTTCCCGGCTGCGGGTTACGGAACACGTTTTCTTCCAGCGACCAAGTCGATGCCCAAAGAAATGATGCCGGTCGTGAATAAACCGCTCATTGAATATGGTGTGGATGAAGCCATTCATGCAGGCATGACAGATATGTGTATTGTGACCGGTCGCGGAAAACATGCGATTATGGATCATTTTGATATGAACTTCGAACTAGAGCAGCAGATTGCTGGTACTAAGAAAGAAGAATTATTGGGTGATATCCGCGGTTTGATGAACTCGGCGAATTTTACCTACATTCGTCAGCGTGAAATGAAAGGCTTAGGACACGCGATTCTTACTGGCAAGCCGTTAGTCGGAGATAACCCGTTTGCGGTGGTATTGGCCGATGACTTGTGTGTCAATGAAGAAAAAGGCGTGTTGGCGCAAATGTCTGAGCTGTATAACCAGTTCCGTTGTACTATTGTAGCGGTACAAGAAGTGCCAGAGTCTGAAACTCACAAATACGGTGTGATTTCCGGTGAAATGATTAAAGATAATATCTTCCGTGTGGATGATATGGTCGAGAAGCCGGATCCAGGCTCTGCGCCAAGTAATTTGGCGATCATCGGTCGTTATATTATGACTCCGGATATTTTTGATTTGATCGAACAAACCGAACCGGGTAAAGGCGGCGAAATCCAAATAACGGATGCGTTATTAAAACAAGCCAAATCGGGATGTGTATTGGCTTATAAATTCGAAGGCGAGCGTTTCGACTGCGGCAGTGTTGAGGGCTACATTGAAGCCACAAACTTCTGTTATGACAATATTTATAACAAAGCGTAATGCCAAGTGGTATTGAACGATTGTAAAGGGAGCCGTTAGGCTCCTTTTTTAATGTCGAGCAAACCGACACTGTGCAATGATGCATGACAGGCCTGGCGATTTTGGAGGCTGGCTCGCAAAATACGTTGAAACGGATGACATGGCTATTTTTCGCTTTACTATCTGATGTATAGGGATTTTTTAGGGAAAGGACATGTTATTTATTACTAACCGCATGCCGAAGCAGTCGGCACGTTCGCGCGCGGGGCGGCGGATTGATTTTGATTACAAAAATACGGATGTGTCGAAGTGGCTGTATTTTTGTGAACGTCATGGCGTGGATGAGTATCAAGAAATCATGTCTGACGCGTTCTTTTCTCGCCTCAAACACTTGCCGGATTCCTCGCAATTACTTTTTTATATCCATGGTTTCAATTGCAACATGGAGCCGGATGTTTTTAGCCAAGCGGAAACCTTACAAGCGCTACTCAATAGTGATGGTCGTCAGCGAGTGTGTGTGATTCCGTTAATTTGGCCTTGTGATGATGATGCTCCGCTACAAATTTTAGATGATTATTGGGATGATCAACGCTCGGCGGATTTCAGTGGGATTGCCTTTAGTCGTTTACTTGATATGTTCGATGAATGGCGGCATGCGCCTGAGCAGCAAGCGAAGCCTTGTTTACGACGCATGAATGTCCTGGCGCATTCCATGGGCAATCGCGTGTTAGTCAATACGCTGCATTATTGGGTGGATTTCCATGGTTACGGTGGCATGCCCATGCTGTTTAAAAATGTCTTCATGATTGCGGCCGATGTGAATAATCGCGTGTTAGAACGCGGCCACAAAGGTGAGTACGTGCCTGACAGTGCTAAAAATGTCGTGATTTATTATGCCAGCGATGATTGGGCGATGTCGGCCTCGAAAGTCGCCAACCTTAAAAACCGGATAGCGAGTCGCCGACTCGGTATGACCGGTCCCGCCCAACCTCAATTGCTGCCATCTCAGCGCGTCTTCAGTATTGATTGTGATGCGTTTAATTCTCGATTTGATTCCAAAGGGCATACCTATTTTCTTACTAATGCACAAGGGGAAGTCAGTCCCATCATTGAGCATATGGCGGGAATTTTAGATCATGGCGTTGTCGCACCTGCCTTCTGGTTACCCAATGAAATGGATAACTCATCCTCAGTCAGTCCCACTGATGAGTAAGGTTATGGTGCGCTGCGGTACTGTATATTGACTGTCGTCGTGCTGGCATGGTGACC
This sequence comes from Vibrio zhugei, assembly GCF_003716875.1. Taxonomy (NCBI): domain Bacteria; kingdom Pseudomonadati; phylum Pseudomonadota; class Gammaproteobacteria; order Vibrionales; family Vibrionaceae; genus Vibrio; species Vibrio zhugei. Next base: position 182,657 of record NZ_CP033078.1, read on the forward strand.
TCTCCAGCTCTCCCCTAAAAAGGAGAGAGCTGGGAGAGGAATGTTAGCGTGCTTTGGTTGCGTCGGCGCTTAGGCGTTGTGTTGATGACCTGAGTCTTGGGCAATGTTTTCCGATGTGCGAGCAAGCGTTAAGGACAAGCGCTCAAAGCTGCCACGAATCAGTTCGTATTGTTCTTCGGTAAACTCTTCTTGCGGCAGTTTGCTAAACAGATACTCGGTTGCTTCGGTAAAGTCACTGGTATGCAAGCCGTGATAGCAACGATAAAACGCATCGGCCAGCGCTTGCTGGAGCTCATCAAGGCTCTCATCAAAGCGGTGACTACAGTTTCCCTGAATCACTTTTCTTAACCGTAATGACACATGCCCGATATTGAGCGCAGTCAGCGCCAAATCCGTAATATTGCGGGTTTTCGTCATCCCTTTTTCATACGTTGAAATCCGTAGCAATCGGTCGCCCATGCGTGAGTTAAACCAAATATCGCCTTTGGTTTGTTGTGGCAGTTGTATTAAATCGTGATACGTGTTGTTGATGAGTCGGTTCATCATCAATTGTAAGCTCGGGCCCGTAATCAGTTTAAACAGCCAATACAATAAACTGACCCCCACAAAAATCGCGAGCGCGTAACTGACGGTCGAATCGATCTGAAATGATAGTGACATCCCCGGGCTTGGACGAACAAAAATGGTGAAAGGAATTAAAATACCTAACCCATAAGGCAAGGTCGGCCGATTAGAGAGCGCGAGTAAACCGACAAAATATGGCGCGGAGAGAATGAGAACTAACAGTTCATAATCACCAGAGCTTTCGGCTAATAAGGGAAGCGCATAGAAAATCGCTAACGGCAGTGCAAAACATAATCCGACCAATATACGGCGCAGCACCAAGGTCAAAATCATCATGGGTAAACGCGCCATCATGATGGAGAACACGACGGGCAGAATCATCATCATTAACACGGCGCTCGATCCTGTGCCTATCCACAAGCTGGCACCGACCAAAAACATGATGGCACTGCGTAATCCTGTCGTCACACCGACGAGTGGATCGTGGTGCGGTTTGATACGCGGTGCGTTTAAGAGAATTTGGCGATCACTGGTCAGTGAGTCATAGCTTTTGAGAATGACGATTAAATCGGCGGTGAGCTCTAACGCAATTTTGAGTAAGCGAACTTCTAAGGCCGATTTCCCCGTCGACTTATTCGAATAATACACTTGCTCGCGGCGCAGTTCTTGTACCAGCTGGTGGCAGGTTGTAAAGTTATCGGCCTGAGAAATACGCACGAAGTAGCTGTGCATGTTATCGATGATATGCGATAAGTTTTCCGAGACTAATTCGGGATGGTTGCGTTGTACCCGCCCGAAAATCTGGATGAGTGACAGCAACGACAGGATCTTATTGGACAGCAGATTCGAGGCTCGACTGCGTCCGGGACCGAGTGGTCCCTCATAGGTGACGGCGGTGGAATCATCATTGAGTGCGGTCAGGGATTCTAAAATACTATCGATGGCTTCATGGCGTGCTTCGTGTGAGCCTTTGGGATCCAGTTCAATGCAAAGGTAATGCAAAGTTTTATTGATGGTGGTCCGCGCATGGCCTCGTAACACGGAACTGACGCTGATCGGCCAGATCAAGGTACTCACTAAAGCCGCACAAATCACCCCGACGATGATTTCACTCATACGAGCTTGCGCTGTGGCGAAGATCATCGTGCTGCTGGCTTGGGACGGTTGGATCATCACTAAGAGTACAATCAAACACGCGGTCATGCCTGCCATGGCAAAAGCATAAATCAGGTTAACGCGGCGCACGAGCGCAGATAGGCCTGAGTTAATACCGAGCCAGACAGCTAAGCAGCCAATAGAAATATAGGGATAGGCGGAGAAGTGCTCTAAAAGGACAATGGCAAATATCCCCCCGACAATGGTGCCCAAAATTTGGTACAGCCCTTTTTCGATGACCAGTCCGCTTTCTGGACGGATTTGCAAAAAAATCGCCCCGATTAATGCCCAATAAGGTCTGTCAAGGTTTAGGAACATTGCGAGGTAAAGAGAAAGCGCCATCGCAATGACGCCTTTTATGGCAAATCTAACCGAATGAGATTCGGGAAAGAAGATACTGTTAAACAACGCCTGCATACTAATATCGCTTATTTAGACTGTTTTAACTGGATAGAAACGGTCATGCCTGCGCTGAGATTGACATCATCTGGGGTCGGATCCAGTTGAATGTCGACAGGAATACGCTGAGCCAAGCGCACCCAGTTAAACGTTTGTTGTACTTGAGGTAGTAGCTGGCTATTGCCTTGTGTGTTGGAGTCGGCAATGGCTTTGCCAATACTGGTGACCTTGCCTGTTAAGGGTTTACCACCGCTCATTAATGTGATGGTGGCTTTTTGTCCGACATGAATCATTGGTACTTTGGTTTCTTCAAAGTAGCCGGTGACGTAAAGACTGCCTTTTTGAACCAAAGACAGAACCGATTTGCCTTTGCTTACGTAGTTGCCTTCACGCAGGGATAAATTGACGATGGAGCCTTCTTGTGGCGCTTTGACCACCGAGCGTTCTACGTCGATTTGAGCCGATTGCAATTTGGCTTCGCTCAGCTTGAGTGTCGCTTCTGCTTGTTTGGCTTGAATACGCGCACTTTCGATGGTTTCATCAGAGATCAATTTGCCTTGTTTGCTAAGTTCCACTCGGCGTTGATATTTGTGCTTGGCGAGTTCAAACGCATAGCGATTGCCTTCGACTTGCGCTTCAAGTTGCGCTAGCGTGGCTTTTGCGCGGGTGTCATCAATGGTGAGAATAACATCGCCCTTCTGCACATGTTGATTGTCTTTGACGTTGAGATGCGTCACCCAGCCGGAGACATCTGGCGCAATGGTGATGATGTCCGCACGAATTCTGCCGTCACGAGTCCAAGGGGAGTAGAGATAATGTTGCCAGACCCAATGGCCAGCGAGTATCGCAACAAGGATAGTGATGATAGTCAGGGAGATACGTAAAGGTTTTTTCATCATGGTGGTGGTTAGCTCCCGAGTAAGTAAACAATGAGTGCGAAATAGCAAATATACAAGCCGACTTCAAACCAAGCGACTCGCCAAATTTTTGTGTAAAGGCCGGTTCTATACAGGGTAAAGCGCGTTACCCAAGACAGAATAAAGGCCAGCGGCGCAAATAGAACCAAGGGGCTAAATAATAAACCACCCAGTGCTAATTCTTGAAACATATTGGAAAATCCCATTCTAGTGGTTTATTGACACCCATATCGACTACTTTACCTGATGGGTGTTCATATTGTGTTAAATAGGTAAAGAGAGCTGAGAATAACCAAGCTTTAAAAAGGAATAGACGATAAATACGCGAGACGAACAATACTGCATGATGTGCGGTTAGTTATTATTGATAGAATAAGCACGATATAGTTTTAACCCTGAACCATCTTCTAATCAAGTGTTTCTTCGCTTTACGCAAGTGACTGGTGAATGGTTTGAGCAAGAAATGGCACCAGTTCTTGTTCAAACCAAGGGTTTTTCTTCAGCCAGATATTATTACGCGGCGATGGATGCGGTAGCGGTATGATCGTCGGCGCCCAGGTTTCCCATTGTTTTACTGTGTCTGTTACGGTTTTCGGATGGGGGGTTGGTAAATACGCGTTTTGCGCGTATTGGCCCACCAATAACGTAATTTCGATGTTGGGCATATGCTCCAGCAAGGCTGGGTGCCATTGTGGCGCGCACTCTTTACGAGGGGGTAAGTCGCCACTTTTCCCTCGGCCCGGATAGCAAAATCCCATCGGTAAAATGGCCACTTTTTGTGGGTTATAGAACGTGTCTTTATCGGTCCCCATCCAATGTCTGAGGCGATCACCACTGGCATCGTCCCACGGAATGCCGCTCTTATGTACTTTCAGTCCCGGAGCCTGACCGACGATAAGAATACGTGCTTGTTGATGAGCTTGAATCACTGGGCGCGGACCTAGAGGTAAAGATGCTGCGCATCGTTGGCAGTGCGTAATTCGCTCTAAAAGCTCGTTGAACGTTTCCGGGTAAGTGGGAATGAGGTCAGACATAGAGTCTCCTTAGCCATGAAAGCGCAGAAAGAAAACGCGACACCGAGAACAAATGGTCGGTTTATTGCTTTTTTCCCTACTGGTTATCCAGTAAACTGCCGCTGTCTATTTTTGATTATGAATTGAGTGATTATGCTACAAAACCCTTTGCAGCTTCGCCTTGAGAAGTTCGAACCTTGGCAACAGATTACCTTTATGGCGAGCTTATGTGAACGCATGTATCCAAACTACGCCGTTTTTTGTCATCACACTGATTTTTCTGGCGCTCGGGTGTACCGCGAGATACTAGACAGTGTGTGGGAATTGTTGACGGTGAAAAATGCCAAAATCAACTTTGAACGCCAATTGGAGAAGCTGGAAGATATTATTCCTGACTCTCAAGAATACGATTTTTATGCGGTCTATCCGGCGATCGATGCCTGTGAAGCCTTAGCCGGTTTACTGCATGGTTTATTGGATCGTGATGGGTTGCTTGATGCGGTGATGAATGTCAGCCAAGTGTCTTTGCGCACGGTGGTACAACTGGAAGAAGCGCAAGGTTCTGAGGTCATCACCAATGATAATCAAAAACAGAATGAGACGGTCTGTGCGGAGTGGGATGTGCAATGGGCCATTTTCCGTCCTTTAAAAGATGCCAAAGAGCGCGATATTGAGCTGATTAAAGATTTACGCCAAGAGCTCCGCGATGAAGGCGTGAGCAATATTGGTATGAGCGTCTAACCGTCCCGCGTTATTTCCCCCTTCCGGTGTGCGACGGGGGAACCCCTTCTGTTTTCCTATTGTTGTGTTTGTGGTCTTTCGAGGCCCAGTCTTTGATCGTATATTCACTCGGTTTGACCCGTCATGAGAGCGTGTTTGGGCGTGAGTGGTACTTTTCTGGTGTTTGCATGAGATGCGCGATATAACGCACGTTTTACCTATTTTCTCTTGGTCGATAATGCCATGAGTTGTGTCATCCAATTGTCATCATTTTTCGCTAGGAAATGGATGAAATCACAGGCCATTATTGGGCTGAACCGACAGTCGAGTTGGGTCACCTCGCCATTTATTGCGTCAAAATTAGCCAAGAAAAATGGTCAAGGATTACCAATTTGTGAGATCCCACTCATATTATGGTCAAAAGTGCGTCAGAGTCACTGATCTTAGTCGACAAACCTTTGCCATACGGGCTATTTATGTTTTAGAGTGAACCTAACTCGATAACCTATAAAGAAGGGAAACCTAATGAATAAGACTCAATTGATCGATTTTATCGCAGAAAAAGCAGACCTAACAAAAGCACAAGCAAAAGCGTCTCTTGAAGCTACTTTAGGCGCAGTAGAAGGCGCTCTAAAAGAAGGCGACCAAGTTCAACTTATCGGCTTCGGTACATTCAAAGTTAATCACCGCGCAGCACGTACTGGCCGTAACCCTAAAACGGGTGATGAGATCCAAATTGCAGCCGCGAACGTTCCCGCTTTCGTTGCTGGTAAAGCACTAAAAGACTCTGTGAAATAAATTGGTCTTGTTGACGCCGAGGTTCTCGGCGTCATTCTTCCGACGTAGTTAATTATATGAAAAAATATCGTTTTCCCCTGACTTGCTGTGCGGTGTTGACCTTGTTAGTTGGGTGCAGCAGTTTGAGTGATTCTAATGCATCGAACTCAGAGCAGGTAATAAGCGGAGGAGAGCGTGGTGACCATACGGCGCAGTTGTTTTGGGTGACGCAAAATAAAAACGGGGTCAGTCATGCTGCAGATTATGTGGCAGCCGACAATGGCGACCATTATAAAACAACGTATGAGTGGACTGATGATGTTGTGAGAGAAGTGTCGCGTCATGGCGAACAGCTCCAACAAGGTGAAGTGGTTCCTTTCGAAACATTATTGCGCTTCGATACTCACGGTGATGCGATTTATCAGCGTTATCGAGTCGATGGGAAAGTATTCCCGTTATCGCAAAAGCAAATTGATCAATACCGGCAACAAGCCCGTAGTGTTTTAAAAGTTACTACCAGCGATCACAAGCAAGGGGTCAGTTTGATTCAGGGGTATTGGAACGGACAAACCTTTGAAAGTTGTGACGGACAGGTATCGCACACACTAACGTATAATCATACTGTGCCAGCCTCGGTGATAGAACGCTTGGCGACCTCAGATAGCTATATCGCGTTTGTTGGTAAAAGAAGCAAAGAGGCCGTCCGCATAGAGACGATGCTGATGTTCGAAGATAGCCATCATGAATGTGTGACGCCACTCAGTGACCCAGAAGACGAAGATTAATGATAAAAGGTTAATGATAAAAAAGGACGCGACCATCGGTCGCGTCCTTTTTTCTTGGTAGAGTCATGAGTGAATTAAACGACATGACTCTACTGTTTTACTGCTGTTCCCGAGCAATAGCGCGAAAGCCAATATCGGTGCGATAGAACATGCCATCCCATGAAACCTGTTTGGCTAGGGTATAAGCCCGCTGCTGGGCGTCTTGTACACTGTTGCCTAGCGCGGTGGCACATAAAACACGCCCGCCATTGGTCACAACCTGCCCATCATTGTTGGTGCTCGTTCCTGCATGGAAGATTTTTTGCTCTTGAGCGTCATTGTCAGGCAAAGTGATAACATCGCCTTTTTGATAGCTCCCAGGGTAACCCCCAGCGGCAAGGACAATCCCTACGGCGGCACGCTCATCCCATTGTGATTCGACTTGGTCAAGTTTGCCATCCAGCGCCGCTTGGCACAGTTCCAACAGATCCGATTGCAGGCGCATCATAATCGGTTGCGTTTCTGGATCCCCAAAGCGACAGTTGTACTCAATGACTTTCGGTGTGCCTGAGGCATCAATCATTAGCCCGGCATACAGGAAGCCAGTATAAGGAGCGCCTTCGGCCGCCATGCCTTCTACGGTTGGGTAAATGACTTCCTTCATGATGCGAGCGTATATCTCATCGGTCACGACAGGGGCGGGAGAGTAGGCTCCCATGCCTCCCGTATTCAGGCCGGTATCATTATCACCGACACGTTTGTGATCTTGGCTGGTGGCCATAGGCAGCACATGTTGGCCATCGACCATCACAATGAAGCTGGCCTCTTCGCCTTGCAAGAACTCTTCAATGACGACGCGGCTTCCCGCTTCGCCAAAGGCATTGCCTGCCAGCATGTCTTTAATTGCCTCTTCCGCTTCCGACAATGTCATCGCCACAATCACGCCTTTGCCCGCGGCGAGACCGTCGGCTTTTATCACAATGGGGGCGCCTTGCTCACGAACGTAGGCCAAGGCCGGTTCAATCTCGGTGAAATTCGCGTAGGCCGCCGTTGGAATGTGGTGACGTTCAAGAAAGTCTTTGGTGAACGCTTTAGAGCCTTCCAACTGGGCCGCTGCTTGCGTCGGGCCAAAAATCGGCAGGTCTGCCGCTCGGAAAGCATCCACAACGCCAAGAACTAATGGAGCCTCTGGGCCAACAATCGTCATGGCTAGAGGGTGTTGTTTGGCAAAAGCGACGAGGCCATCGATGTCATCAACAGCGATATTGACGTTGTGAAGTTTTGGCTCGAGAGCCGTACCGGCATTCCCAGGGGCGATGTAAACGGTGTCGACCGCGGGGTTTTGTGCCACTTTCCATCCTAAAGCGTGCTCACGGCCGCCGGAACCAATTATCAATACATTCATCTTTCAATCCTTGTGCAGTGAGGACTTGCAGCTCTTTTATTTATGCTTTATTAAAACGGGACACTCTCAGAGGTTGCCCCCTGAGAGTGACGACGCCAATATTAATGGCGGAAGTGGCGCATGCCAGTGAAAATCATCGCCATACCGTGCTCATCTGCCGCTTCGATGACTTCTTGATCGCGAATAGAGCCGCCCGGTTGAATGACACACGTAATCCCCGCTTCTGCAGCGGCATCAATGCCGTCACGGAATGGGAAGAAGGCATCGGATGCCATCACGCTTCCGGCGACTTCCAGCCCTTCATCGGCCGCTTTTATGCCGGCGATTTTTGCTGAGTACACGCGGCTCATTTGGCCTGCACCAACCCCGATGGTGGAATGGTCTTTTGCGTAGACAATGGCATTCGATTTCACGAATTTAGCCACTTTCCAGCAGAAGAGGGCGTCTTGCATTTCTTGTTCACTGGGTTGACGCTGGGTCACGACAGTCAAATCGTCTAAAGCGACCATCCCTTGGTCACGATCTTGCACTAATAGGCCGCCGTTCACGCGTTTGACTTCGCGCCCGGTGGTTTTCGTGGTCCATTGACCACATTCAAGCAGACGGACATTTTTCTTCGCGGCCACAATCTCAATTGCTTCCGCTGCGATACTCGGCGCAATGATGACCTCGACAAATTGGCGATCAACAATCGCTTTGGCGGTGTCCGCATCCAGTTCGCGGTTGAAGGCAATAATGCCACCAAATGACGACGTCGGGTCGGTTTTAAAGGCACGGTCATAGGCCTCTAGAATCGTGTCTGCTATTGCCACACCGCATGGGTTGGCGTGTTTGACGATCACACAGGCCGGATCGGTGAATTCTTTGACGCATTCGAGTGCGGCATCCGTATCGGCGATGTTGTTATAAGAGAGCGCTTTACCTTGCAGCTGTTTTGCGGTGGCCACGGAGGCTTCTTCTGGATGGCGTTCGACATAGAAGGCCGCAGATTGGTGACTGTTTTCACCATAGCGCATGTCTTGCTTCTTCTCGAACTGCATGTTGAAGGTGCGAGGGAAAGAGGAATCTTCGTCGCCTTCTTTATTGTCACCGTACGAGGGCACCATTGTCCCGAAGTAGTTCGCAATCATCCCATCGTAAGCCGCGGTATGTTCAAAGGCGGCAATCGCAAGGTCAAAACGCGTGTTGAGGGTCAGCGAGGCGTCGTTTTCGTCCATTTCTTCGATTACACGGGAATAATCATCAGCGTTGACGACAATGGTGACGTCTTTGTGGTTTTTAGCGGCTGAGCGCACCATGGTCGGTCCGCCGATATCGATGTTTTCCACGGCATCTTCGAGTGTGCTGCCTGCTTTCGCGACGGTGTCAGCGAAGGGATAGAGATTGACAACCACCATATCGATAGGGCGAATATCATGTTGTTCCATGATTGACTCGTCCTGTTCACGGCGCCCTAAGATGCCACCATGGACTTTCGGGTGAAGTGTTTTCACTCGGCCATCCATCATTTCTGGAAAACCGGTATAGTCAGAGACTTCTGTAACTGCAATGCCTTGTTCGGTCAGTAGGCGGGCGGTGCCACCAGTCGACAAGATATCAACACCGCGCTCTACTAGCGCTTGAGCAAACTCAACAATACCAGTTTTATCTGATACGCTAATGAGTGCACGACGGATTGGACGAGCGTTCTTCATGCTTCCCTTTTCCTCAAATTCATGGAGTTTATGATGAAAGATATTTGCCAAAACGTTCAGTGATAGGTCGCAAAGTGGTGCGACGTTGTTTTGGTAAACACCTTCAACCCAGAATTTTTTATGCGCGTATTCTAACTAATTTCCTACTAAAGATCTCGCGCAATCGTTTGGCATGCGAAAATAATCGCAATTACGCAATTTTTCAAGTGAAAAATGCCATTGAATTAATATTGAGGTTAGCCATGTTTCAGATTGGTAAATTAGCAAAACGGTGCGATGTGTCGACCGACACGCTGAGGTTCTACGAAAAGCACGGTTTGATCGTGCCAGCTGGGCGCAGTGAATCAGGATATCGCTTGTATAACGAGGAGAATCAACATCAAGTCTTGTTTATTTTAAAAGCGAAGGCCGTAGGGCTGAGTTTGGATGACATTAAAGAGTTATTGGATATCCGTTTAGAGGTGACGGAACACAGCTGCGCAGAAGTGAAAGCCATCACGACGGCGAAGCTTCAGTTGATCGACCATAAGTTGCAAGAGCTTGAGCGTATTCGTCATGCCTTAAAAAAAATTAATGATGCATGCTGCGGAAAAACTGAGCAGGATGCGAGTCATTGTTCGATTTTGGCGGCGTTAGAGTAGTCCACCGCTTGCCTGTCTCAACGGGGGTTGTTTCCCCACACGGCCATGAATACTGGGGGGAGATGTCTTGCGATGTGATGTGGATATATGTAGTAAGTTGTTACGGTTATGTTTTTATTTATGATTTTTTGACCAATAAATTCATGCAGTTATCATTATATTTGGCTTAACTTCTAATTATTGACCTTATGAATATGTATTATTCTGCTAAAAAAATATAGAAAAGCGCTCACTTTTCGTGGGTGAGATTTAACTATCTGTTAATTCTATTTCGATCCTTATGATGGGCCTACCCTATAAATAAGGAATAAGAATAACTATGTTAAATTACAATATTCTGATTACGGTGGCAGCTTCCTTAGCTGGACTGTTATTTGGTTTAGACATTGGACTCATCTCTGGCGCGCTGCCCTTTATTACCTCAGAGTGGGGGATTTCGATTCATCAGCAAGAGTGGATTGTCAGCACCATGATGTTAGGTGCGACCTTGGGCTCTATTTCGAATAACTGGTTGTCTTCTCTTCTCGGACGTAAACGCAGTTTGATGTGGGGTGGACTGATTTTTGCCATTGGCACCATCGGTTGTACGCTATCCACCAATATTGACGTGATGTTGGTTTTCCGTGTCGTACAAGGTTTTGCTATTGGTATCGCGTCTTTTGCTGCGCCGTTATATTTATCGGAAATGTCTGATAAAGCGGTACGTGGCCGCCGCATCGCGACCTATCAATTAATGGTGACGGTTGGCATTTTGGCGGCATTTCTTTCCGATACTTGGTTTGCGCAAACGGGTAACTGGCGCATGATGTTTGCTGTCTTGTTGATTCCGACTGCGATCTTGGTGATCTCGGTATATTTTATGCCGCGCTCGCCTCGCTGGTTGGCTTCGCGTGGCTATGTGCAAGAAGCACAAAAGGTTCTGTTATCCCTGCGTATCGATGAACGTGCAGCAAGCCAAGAATATCAAGAAATTGTGGCGAGCCTTAAGATCAAACAATCCGGTTTTGCCTTATTTAAAGCCAATAAAAACTTCCGCCGCAGTGTGGGACTTGGCCTGATTCTTCAGTTCATGCAGCAATTTACCGGTATGAATATTTTGATGTATTACTCGCCAAAAATCTTCGAAATGGCGGGCTTTACCAGCAAGATGGAACAAATGTTCAGTACGGTTTTGGTTGGGGTAGCATTTGTTCTTGCGACCTTCATTGCCATTGGTATGGCCGATAGCTGGGGTCGTAAACCGGCCTTGAAAATTGGCTTTACCGTGATGGGTGCGGGCATGTTTTGCCTAGGTTTATTACTGAAATTTGTGTTAACTGGCGATGCTCCGGTCTATTTCTCTTACCTGGCCGTGTTGACGTCAATCGTCTGTATTTGTGGTTATGCCATGAGCGCCGCGCCGATGGTGTGGATTTTGTGTTCAGAAGTGCAGCCATTGAAAGGACGTGATTTTGGGATTGCTTGTTCTACGACCATGAACTGGATTGCTAACATGGTGTTAGGTGCAACCTTCCTAAGCTTATTGAACGGCATTGGTACCGCCCAAACATTCTGGTTATATGCGGGCTGCAATATCGTGTTTGTACTGGTGACCGTATTAATGGTTCCGGAAACCAAAGGGATTACATTGGAATCGATTGAAGCCAATTTGATGTCTGGTAAAAAGCTGAGAGATATTGGAATTTCTTCCGATGACAAGCTTGGCGAGCACTCGGCGGTACAATCGCCTCGTCTATAAGGATAGCAAAAAGAGAGGAACTCTCTGAAGATGAGCAATCAAGGCTAGCCAAATGGCTAGCCTTTTTGATCATAGAATGAGACGAGTTAGAGTAAACGGGTTTCCAATGCGAGCAGTTTTTGTTTCAGCGGCACGCCACCACCATAACCGCCTAGACCGCCATTGCTGGCAATCACACGGTGACACGGAATAATAATGGCATGTGCATTCGCGCCATTGGCGTTGGCAACGGCTCGAAAGGCAGTGGGTTGACCTAGTTGCTTGGCAAGATCGCCATAAGAGGTGGTATGCCCGTACGGGACGTTTTGTAGCGCTTGCCAGACCGATTTCTGAAAAGGGGTTCCGACGGTGAGCAATGGCAAGTTAAAGTTGGTGCGTTCTCCTTGGAAATATTCACAAAGTTGCTGTTTGGTGATTTCCAAGATCTCATCAGTTTGTTCAATGAACTCAGCATTCAAGCCTTGTTTGATTCGGTTATCGACGGTATCCCGTAATTTACGATAACGAAAATCACACAAACACAGTTGGTTTTGATAACTGCCGAGGACGAACTCAGCATACGGGTGTTTATAAAACTCAATATGAATGACTGACATGATGTAAATTCCTTTATCTGTATTAATATACAGTATCAGGCGCCTATGAGGGATTCAAGCGTCAATCTTGCAGCGTGCTAAGTAAACGCTGAATATCTTGTTTTCTCCCTTGTACAACCAATGGCTGCACATGATGTATCATCCCAACAGCGCTAGCATGTAACCATAGTATATTTTCATTCGCTTATTCCCTGCTTATCTGCATCCAATATTTGAGCTGTCTATGATTTGTGACGCATTACCCGTTCTGTACACCACTGGGATAATGTGACCCTTTGGGAATTTTTAGCGAGCAAGTTTTTGCCCCTTATTTTTTTGTCATATTCTGTTTTTATTTCGTTGAATGGGATACGAAGCGTTATGTTGTATGACATATTTGAGCAAAATAAAGTGCATCAATGTCCGATTGGGAGCCTTGATACGGAGACATGTACTTGCTCAAGTTGTTATGAAGCGAGGCAATGGAGAACCTCGAGTGAGGCATTGCATGCTGCAACGATGAAAAATTTTGCACCAACGGGCTCTTCAATGCCAATCAACGCTTTTCAGACTCAAAAGAATGTGCAGAAAGAATCGACCAAAGAGAAATACGAAAGACAAAGAAAAGAAAGGTATCAAGAACTGCAGAAGGTGGATCCGGATAATATGTATTGGCCACCGTATAACCCTCTCGCCAAAGAGGGAGAGAAAGATATTAAAGTTCAATACGTAAAAGGCATTACGAGTATTGCAGTTCTGTCTCTTGAAGAAGCTCAAGAATTTTACCAAAGTCTTGGCGGAAAAAAATCAGTAGGAGATTTTAAAACTTACACCGATCTCGCTAAAGGAGGAATAGAAGCGTACAGCAGTGCAAAAGGATTAGGCGGTTTAGGCGTCAAAGCTCGAACTAAAAACATCAATGGTAAAGATTGGATCATCATAGAAAATTTTCGACGACATCAACAGACGCTAATGAAAGGGAATAAGTGGGGGGCAAATAATCCGAAAGTCATCAAAATCGGACTGGGCTTGAATGATATGAAAGGTGCAGTTCGTTATGTAAAGTTTAATGTTGGGATTGAAGTCGCTTTTGCCGCGGGAGTGAATGCGGCAGATTACATACTGAGAGATGATGCGACATTAAGTGAATTTGTGGGTAATTCGTCAGGAGATATTGTTAAAGGCGTGCTTTCTTTGGTTGGTGCTGCGGCTATTACTACCGCATTAGTTCCTGCTTCCGCTGGAGTGTTAGCTACTGGAATTGTATTTGCAATTGCTTCCTTTGGTCTGGGAGCGGGTATCGATTATGCTGACGAACTTAACGGTTATACAAAAGATTTTACAACAGCTGTAAAGGAAATTTTTGAATGATTTTCTTACGTATAATTATCACTGTATTAGTGATATTGGGAAGTGGCTTTCTCAGTTTGGATATAGTTGAAAGAGCTTTTGATATCTCAGATATAGTGAAAGTAGATGGTGTACTTAATATTTGGGGGACATACGGTTTATTCTTAATTGGTCTTTATGGATTAATGTACTGGTTAGGGCAGATTATTGAATTACCTTTCCCGATAGGTAACTTTACTAAAGTAATAGTCGTGATTGGAGTAATATTATCTCCTTTACTGACAGTGGTTACATACGCAAAAGTGCATACAGATATCGCCGGTTATGTTGAGTGTTCTTCTCTTCGTAAAGTATCACTTCATTATTCGAGTCGTACTTATGCAATCTCGAAGGAATTATGTTTAACTGAGGCTAAGGATAGGTGAGATCTTTGGTGGGCTTAAGTAAATAGGTTATCGTTGTGTTGCCCTAAGAAATGGTGATTAATGCTGCCCACACGGGCTGTTGAAATGGGCTGCTTACCATCAATAACGCGTACATCAAAGCGCTCGCCAACCCTTTTTGAATGCGCTTATCAACAGTATCAAGCGCCTATGAGGTATTCAAGCTGAGGGATTCAAGCGTCAATCTTGCAGCGTGCTGAGTAAACGCTGAATATCTTGTTTTCTCCCTTGCACCACTAATGGCTGCACATGATGAGTCTCGATCTGAAGCCCTTGTTTTAACACATTAATGGCTTGCTGCGTTTGGCCTTGCTCAGCAAGAAAGTCACCATAAAAATAATGCGCCGTAATATCGTCAGGACTGAGTTTTATCGCTTCTGCGAGTAACACCCCCGCTTTATCATCATCCCCAAAACTGATTGGCCAACCGGGCGCACGATAATATAGGGCGCCTAACGTGACGAGTACCGCCGTATGTCGTTGTCCGCTGGTGGTGTTTTTCAGTGCTTCCAGCCGTGTTTTCGCTTGCTTGATAAGAGATAAAGCGTCCGAAGTGCTTGATACGTTTGCTAAAGAGGCGAGGTTGATCGCGAATGCGATGTTGAGATCGGGATTATTAGGATGCAAAGTGAGATGTTGTTGCTCTTCATCAACCAGGTCTTGAAAGCAAGACTGTTTAGAGTCTTCGCCCTTGATTTGATATTCACACACGGCCCACTGATGCTGTAATTGACTGAGGGGGGTGTTGAGTGGTGTAGCCAAAGAGAGATTAGACCACAATCCCAACAGCGTTATCATGTAGCCATGGTATATCTTCATTCGCTTTCTCTCCCTATTTCGCGGTGTCGTGTGGCGTGCCCGATAATGTCATTCACTTGAATCCAATACGACTAGTGTCGCTGATCTCCATGACATTTTATGATTCAAGATGTAAAAACTTGATGAGTAAGCCAAAAATAAAAGCAAAATAGATTGATTGGCTGGGCACTCAACTCACGATCAACTCACGACATACCTTTTTAAAAAAGGAGCGAATGAGCGCCCGTGTATACCGCCATCAGTCCAAATAATATCATCGTGACACAGGGAACCTTGCTGATAAACATTTGGCCGAATTGGTAAGCAAAAATCTTGCGTGCAAAATAGCTGTACCCCAGCATGATAGAGAGATCAATAATGAGCCATATCACCATGAGCGTTGCTGAATGCAGAACGTAGTTATCATTCAATGAAATAAAATTGGGCAGAAAGGCGATAAAGAACAGAATATCTTTGGGATTGGATAGACCAATCTTGATTGCTTTGAAAAAGCGGCTTTTGACGTTATCGACTTGCTCCGTGTCCAAAGACGAAAAGTAAGACATCACCGCAACATAGATCAGATACCCCCCTCCAATTAATTGTCCTATTTTTAACAGATTTTCATTGAATGAAAAGGCGTTAATAATCGCGGTTAAGCTGAGAAGCAGCAAAATCTGTGCAGACAGCAGAGCTCCAAGGATGGTGGCTTTAGGGAGTTGGTTGCGTGATTCTGCAATAATCAAGCTGACCATCGGTCCCGGGGAAACAATCAGTAAAGCAACTGAAATCGCGAACGTCAGATAGAGCATGGCATCACTCCGAGTTTCAATGACAGACACGCATGTCATCGGGTGTATTTAAGCAAAGGCGACTCTTTGGTGTTGGCGGGATGGGGCCAATATCCAGATCATCGAATAGCAGATAACCTGTTTGATGACCAATACATTGAAATTGAATCATTTGTGAAACCCGCTTTTCAGGCAAGATCGGTTTGGCAAATGCGCGTTGTAGGATGGTGTTATCACGCTTCACGGGAACGGCTCCTTGTGTTTATCGCTTAACTTTTTATTCGAAGTACAACGGATGTTGTGAGTATTGAAAGTGAAATTAGCGACTTGTTGCTTGATATTATTCATGGATAGGGCTGCGTTGAAAAACGAAATAAACTGCTGTTTAATGTGAGTAAAACTCAATATAGAGGCGCAGATGGTTTCGTTACCTCCTTTATACGCATTACGGGCATTTGAGGTGGCTGTGCGTTATGGCTCGTTTCGTCAGGCCGCAGAAGTCTTACATGTCACACCTGGAGCGGTGAGTCGTCATATTAAAACATTAGAAGAGTGGTTTGGCGCCCCGTTGTTTGTTCGAAATGGACCCAAAGTAACGGTGTCTGAACAGGGGGATCTATTTGCTCAACAAATTACACAAGGTTTTTTACAACTTGAAACCGCTTGTGAGCAATTAAAAACTCAGCGTTATGATTTACGCTTAAAGGGACCATCGACCCTTACCATTCGTTGGTTACTCAATGCATTAAAATACTTAGATGAGAAAAACTCATCATTGCAGGTTCAGCTTTCCAGTGTATGGATGGAGGTTGACCACGTGGATTTTCGAGTGGAACCTTATGATTGCGCCATTTTGTTGGGGAACGGCGATTTTGGTGACAATACGACATCGGCTTTGCTGTTTGAGGAGTGGTTGATTCCTGTATGTGCACCGGGGGTGGTGAACGATG
The DNA here is from genome assembly GCF_003716875.1 of Vibrio zhugei. NCBI lineage: Bacteria > Pseudomonadati > Pseudomonadota > Gammaproteobacteria > Vibrionales > Vibrionaceae > Vibrio > Vibrio zhugei. Next base: position 199,351 of record NZ_CP033078.1, read on the forward strand.
CGCAGAGCAATCTGGCGGATTGTCATTTGATTCATCCGACCGGAGATCGTCGTGACTGGCAGTATTGGCTGGGAAAAACGCATCATACCCCGCGACCCGATGTAGGCAGGGGAATCGTTTTTGATACGTTAGAGCAAGGCAATATGGCGGCGATGGGCGGTCATGGTGTTTCTATTAGTGATTTAAGACTATCGATTCCGTTAGTGACAGCAGGGCTGCTTGAATTCCCTTTTTCAACGGCCACTTGTACTGGTGATGGGTATTATCTTGTGTGGCCAACAGACAGCCACCACCAAGAAAGTATCGTACAATTACAGGCCTTTCTTATGCAACAACTGCCTCCAGATATTCCAGATACCATGACGTTGATCGGAATGTAGGCCAGAATTAAAAAGGACCTGCCAAATTCATGGCAAGTCCTTTTGATTCTATTGGTTACGATATGATGTTTAGTTCATGCCGTATTTTCAATTCTATCATCTTTAATGTATAAATATGATGTCAAGATGATTTTTCTAATCGATTGTTATTAAATATTTATTTAGGTTTTTTTAAGTTTAATGTGTATATAAGTCTGGTTTTTATATTAGAGTATAAGTAACGTGTATCAATTATAAATAATTATGTCACCAAAAAAATTAAACTGATTGCCATGATTTTTAGTGATGATTACATTCTTTCTACCTTAATAGTGCATAAAAACCAAATAAAATCACCCCCCACCATCCAATACTATTTACCCACATAAATATCTTAAATTTAATATTAGTATTTATAGCTCTTTTCTTGATAAAAGGATAAACTATACAATAACGCAAAAATCTAGATATAATACTCGATGATAACATACTAGTATGATTTGAATGGAGCTTTTTTACATCTTTGGATAAAATATTATCAATAAAAATAATTCTTTTCGAGTCTCCTAAAGATAGCACCGCACCAAATAGTACTGCTGGTAAAGCCCATATGATAATATAAACTGAATATGTACCTAGAAAAACTATCTTTATATTATTGATAATTTCTTCTACCATGATTGAATTTCCTCTAGCATATCCACAGCAGATTCATATAATACGTCGCCTAGTGCTTTCCCCGCCGTAGAACTAACCGTACCACCGATAGCACCGCCAGCAACAAAAGCAGATATCGATGCAACTGCAATAACTGGGGCACTAACTGTAATACCTACCGCACTAGCAGTTCCCAAAACCAAAAGTGTTCCGCCAACAGCTAAATTTGCCAACACACCGCCACCGTATAAACCACCTAAAAACCCCATGATTTCTCTAGTAGCCGTTTTTGCACAGTGACCATCCCTATTAACATTGCATGCTTCGTAGGTACTTTTAACCCCACTAGCAGCGCCTAGAGTTAACCCGACGTAACCCACCCCTTTTGCAGCAGAGACTCCCATGGCGACATTTGCCATTCTCTTCCCTAGATTAGGAATAAAACCTTTCTCCAAAATATGCTCTGCATTATGAACAATCGATTTGGTTGATAAATTTAAATTTCGACGTATTTGCTGGTAAACGGGAAGTTGTACACTCCTTTTTGATAACCGAGCAAAAGAACCATCTAACTTATTGAATAAATGAGCTCTCTGGGCTACAAAGGTACCATAGTTAATTCCGCCTGTACGGCTTGCCATAGCAACTTGTTCTGCATACAAGTTATTAATTTCTAGTAGTACGCCATTGATATTTTTCAAATGCTGCTCAACCGTTGAAGCCGCTACACCGACTCCTAAAGACGCATAGGCGTATTGATCACTAGGGAGTCCATCTGATTTAATATGATTCCATGCATTATTAGCGTAGTGATCTAACAATTCAAAATGACGATTAGCCAATGAAACCAAATCTTCAGTCAGTTTTCCGAGCTCAATACTCGCTGCTTTCGCCTCTTCCTGAAGATCAGCTAGCAGTTGCTTGCTTTTGGAGTCAGTCGGTCGCGTTGAAGGCAAAATTACTATTTCACCTTCTCTAACTGGGTCATTTAAGTGTATGTTGCACTGCTTGATCAACCTACGCTGTTCTTCTGAGGTATCAGGTGTAAATAACTCTAACCATAACGACGACTTAGGTTGCGTCTTAGGGCTGGACATCCAGCCCAAAATGAACTCTTGTGCTTGCTCTTGTTGTCTTTTATTCCAATCCTTATCTGACTGTTCAATTCTTTCTTTGCGCTGTCTTGAGACCTTCTCTTTGATCGATTCTTTAGGTATATCCTCTTTATAATGACTTCCAATACCCGGAATCGTCGAGCCGCCAGTAATATCCGCTTGATAGGCTTTGTCTAAAGCTGCTTGGCTGGCGTTAAATTGGCGCTCAAACTCACATGAACCACAACGGCATGTTTCTGGATTAAAGCTTCCCATCGGACATCGATAAATTTCATCAAACATGGTCTAACATCTTTTTATTTAGCTAACTGACTGAGTGGTTATCTTGTCATCAAATCACTACCACATTAAGTACTGGCTGATTACGGCATAACTTATAGGTGGTAGTGTAAAAGATCGAGCCAGAAAAAAGTGTAAGTAAGCGTAAAAATGAGTGCGCAATTCCATATTCATTACAAATGATAATGAGGCTAGGCTCTTTTACTCTCGGTCTAGTTGTATGAGATGGATGGATTTGTCGCTGGTTTTCTATGTTAACAATTCTACTTATATGGTGAGTAAGCGATGACACATGAGGTGGTGATAAAGTTTGATGGAGCGATCAGAATGTGGCTTAAAGGTGTTTTCGATGAAGGTTGTTTGCTTGATGGCAACATTGCCGCGATGTTTGAACAGCATTACAGTTATAAGTAATCACTTCAGTGGATTAATCATCACAATAAAACCAACCACCAGAAGGTTGGCTTTGTTTTTATGGAGCTAAAACGTTTGAGTGTGGTGACAGTGGATTCTCTTCTTTCCTCACATCATGGACAACTTTCTCGCGTCACTTCTTGACCCGATTTTCTCAATAGCAGATTATGAGCCCAGTTGAGCATTTGCAACTAGATAGACTTGTTCTGTAATTTGTAAGTGTAAGGGGGGGTAAGGTGTATGGAACAGGATGTTACTGTTCTAGTGTCTTTATTTTCTAAAAAGATTATAAAGACAATGTCTGCTGAAAAGACACTGTTATAAGCCAAGGTTAGCCCCGAATTCAACTGCGAAGTGCGACACTCTCCAATATCCCCCTCTGGCAGGATAGTTGTCACTGTTAAAATTTAACCAGTTAGGGGCGGTAACAGAGTAAATCATGTCTCGTTATCCGCAGGAAAGAAAAGACGCTATATTGAAAAAACTATTACCTCCATACTCTCGCTCAGTGGCGGAAGTCGCAAAAGAAGAAGGCATCAGTGAAGCAACCCTGTATAATTGGCGTAACGCATTAAGACAGTCAGGAGCCGTTGTGCCAGATAGTAATACTTCCTCCGATCAGTGGTCAGCGCAAACTAAGTTAGCTGTGGTTGCTGAAACCTTTTCCATGACAGAGCATGAGCTAAGTCAGTATTGTCGTGAAAAGGGGCTTTATCCTGAGCAGCTCAAAGAGTGGCGCAGCGAATGTATGCACGGCTTCATGACTCAAAAAGAACGAGAAGCGGAAGCCAAGAAACAGGCAAAAGCGGACAAACATGAAATAAAAGAGTTGAAGAAAGAACTCCGTTACAAAGAAAAAGCGCTGGCAGAAACCACCGCGCTTCTGGTGCTGAGAAAAAAGCTCAGAGCCTTTTACGGGGAAGAGCCCGAGGACGATTAACCTCAACCGATGAAAGGCAAAGCTTGGTTGCACTCATCCATGAGGCTCGCCAAAACGGCTGTCGATTAGAGAGTGCCTGTCATGAAGCTGAGATCGATTTACGGACTTACCGTCGCTGGTATCAGAGCGGTGAAATACAGGAAGATCAACGGCCGATAGCGACACGACCAGAGCCAGTAAACAAGCTCTCAAAGCAAGAAAGACAGTTGATCGTTGAAGTCAGTAACGCGCCTGAATACGCGAGTCTACCACCGAGTCAAATCGTCCCAACCTTACTGGATAAAGGTGAATATATCGCATCGGAATCGAGTTTTTATCGGGTTTTGAAAGCAGAAGGTCAACTTAACCGTCGAGGTCGCCAACGTAGTCGAAAAAAGTCATCGAGACCAACAAGTTACACCGCTACAGGGCCGAATCAGGTTTTCACTTGGGATATTACGTACATGCCGTCTGGGGTTCGTGGTCAGCATTATTATCTGTACATGATCGAAGATATTTATAGCCGAAAAATCGTTGGGTATGACGTCTATGACCGAGAGTGCGGAGAGTTGGCCGCTCAGTTACTGCAACGAACCTTGATGCGAGAGCAATGCTTCAATCAGTCTCTGGTTTTGCATTCAGATAATGGCGCTCCAATGAAATCATTGATGTTCAAAGCCAAGATGGAAGAGCTGGGCATTATCTCATCCTACAGTCGCCCACGAGTCAGCGATGACAATCCGTATGTGGAATCCTTATTCCGCACATTGAAATACGTGCCGAATTGGCCATCGAAAGGCTTTAGTGGTCTAGACATATGTCGAGCTTGGGTAGCAGACTTCGTTGTCTGGTATAACACAGAACACAAACATAGCCGCTTAAACTTTGTCACACCGTCAGAGCGCCATAGTGGAAAAGACAAACAGATCTTGGAGCATCGGGCAAAGGTGTTGATAGAACATCGTCAGAAAAGACCAGAACGCTGGTCAGGGAAAATTAGGAACTGTGAGCCGATCGGAGAGGTTCATCTGAACCCAGAAAAAAAAGCTGCTTGATAATTAAGCAAGTAGTGACAACTAGCTTGAAAAACGCCGATATCAAGAAGCTAAAGCCATCTCCTCAAATATAATGGCTGCCTGCTTGAAGCCTAAACACTTTCTCGGACGGTAATTTATCCGCGATAAAGCGAACTCTATATCGATGTCCGTCACTGTCGTTAGATCGGTTCCTTTCTTCACATATTGCCTTAAAAGACCGTTCGCATTCTCATTAGCACCACGCTCCCAAGAACTGTACGGATGAGCAAAGTACACATCAGCCTTTAATTCTTTTGCGATGGTTTCATGACCTGCAAACTCTCGCCCGTTATCTGCCGTAATGGTATGGACATGTTTCTTATAGGGCTTCAGTAGCTCTATTGTCGCTTTGGTGACATCATCCGCTGACTTAGATGGCACTTTCTTTACCACGTAAAATCGAGTCTTACGCTCTAAAATAGTCACCATTGCACCTGTACCATGCTTACCTAGCACAGTGTCGATTTCCCAGTCACCAAACCGCTCCTTACTGTCAACGATGCTTGGTCTATCATCAATCGAAACGGCATTTTTTATCGCTGGAGCTTTCTCTTGTTTACCTCGGCGATACCGCTTATGACCTTGTCTCAAGTGACGATATAACTTACCGCCCAAGCGTTTATCTTGAGCAACAAAGCGATAGATCCACTCATGACTGACAGATGCACCAATTTTCGTTAATACATTAGAAATCTGCTCTGGACTCCAATCTGTTTCTAAAAGAAGGCGGATAAAATCGACACGTTCCTTTGGTATTCGGTATTTACGTGCTGTTTTGCGCTTTTTGGTAGACGACATCTGGGCTTCGTTAGGGCAATAATGCTCTCCCTTCCGACCGCGTTTAAGCTCACGGTATACCGTCGAGCGGTGGCACTGAACTGTTTTAGCTATTTCAGGAACCGAAATTCCCCGTTCCAAAAGAGCAGAAATCTGGTATCTTCTGCCTTCGGTCAACTGTTGATAATTCATGGTAGTACTGCTTGTTTCTTTGGCGAGAAGAGCGTACCACTTTCAGCAGTTGGCTTCCTCTTCTACATATTTCCATGAATGTCGCACTTATTATCTGAAATCGGGCCTAGTCAGAAAATAATAAAGAGAAAAATATGTACGATAAAGAAGTCATTGAATATGCAAAAGAGCAAGAGAATATTATCTCTAAACTAGAGTATCGCGTTTATGATCACGACGATGGGCGATCTGAAAATCGCCAAGACTTAATGCGTGATTATGCACGAGTTTTGTATTCATCATCATTTCGACGTTTACAAGGTAAGATGCAATTACTAGGAGTAGACGCTAATAAGTTTAATCGAAATCGACTCACTCATAGTTTGGAAGTAGCACAAATTGCTCGCTCAATTGCTTATGATCTAGACCTGAATCATACGGTCGTAACTGAAACAGCATCGCTTGCCCATGATATAGGTAACCCGCCTTTTGGGCATTATGGTGAAGTAGTACTTAATGATTTGAGCGCAGGATGTGGTGGTTATGAGGGTAATGCACAAGCATTCCGAATCTTGCGTACTTTGGAGAAAAAGCACTATGCGTATCCAGGGTTAAATCTCAATGTACGTACTTTAATGGCTATAACTAAATACTTCTTCAACAAACAACAGAACAATAGAAAGTTTTTATACGATGCGGATTATGACTTTTTAAAAGCTGAACTTGATAGTAAAGAAATCACTGTTACTAAGAGTATCGATGCTGAAATAATGGATTTAGCTGACGAAATTGCTTACGCAGCACATGACTTAGAGGATGCACTAAGCTTTGGGATGATAAGCTTAGGAGAAATTGTTCATGAGTTTAGCATTAGTGACAAGTTTAAAGATGCATACCCTACAATGGTTAATATTGCGAAAGATGCAAAAGGCGTCGCAATGAAAGCCACTAGGAGCGGTACATCAGAAGAATATGCAATTATATTAAAGAAAGAATTGACCTCAAAAATAGTTAATATTTTGTGCTCGGACATTAGTTTGGTGAATGGCTGTTTGGGCTACAAAGAACATGCAAAACTAGCTGAGGGACTTAAAAAATTATTGTTTAAAGCGATTCTTCGTAAAAAAGATATTCAACTTTATGAACGACGTGGTGAGCAGATTATTCGAGGTCTTTTCGAGGTCTATTCAGATGAAAAATACAATAAAGACAATATATTGTTGCCACCAGAATTACGCTCTATTAACGACTGCAAAACTCGTTTAGTTACAGATTACATCTCTGGCATGATGGACTCATATGCAGCTCAAGAGTATGAAAAATACTTTGGTAAGGGTAGCGCTGATAAATTTTATTTTAAGTAGAGTTGGCTTATGTAGCGGTTATATAACAAGATAAGACAATGAGCCCTAAAACTAATCCATGGCTTCAAAAGTCAATACACAATCTCGTTCCGCTAAGTCAATCAGATGACTTTAAGGTAGCTTGCAAAGAGTGGTCGTTTACTGGCGAAGTGATTGACCATGGTGGTGCGAGAGAACGATGCGAGCTATGTGAACATGATGAACTACGGTATCACTTTTGTATCGCTAATCAGTTCAATTTGAAAAAAATTTGGGTTGGCTCTTCATGTATCTTACGGTTTGAAGACATTATCATTCTCGATGAAGAACAGAGAATGATAACAGACAGCAAAGAGCGCAAAAGGGCTCTGGATAAGGCCCTAAAGGCCAAACAAATAGATCTTGCCTTAGAACCTATTCGAGAGCTTTGGAAACAAGAACGAGAGCAGAGGTATCGAATTGAGTATATCGCTGTGAGTATCAAATCAGGTAAGGCCCCTCAACCTGATGAACTTCTGTATCTGTTCACCCTTATGACTAGGAACTCAATTGTGTTTGAACCCAGTCGGTATTCGGTGAACTTAAGAAGCACCTACAGTCATTATCAGCTTTTTTGCATGGAAAAAGCATCTCAGGAGCTGCTCTGGTTGAGTATGTCTGCACAACAAAGGAAAGCCTTCAAAGGCCGTATGTTGATAGACTCTTAATCGTAAACCTCTCCCCTAAAGCGTTACTGTCCATCAAATCTATCCATTTATCGCATTTTTCAGATATTCCCTTTAATCTGTCCTAAATCACTTAGGACACACATTTCACTTAGTATAGAAAAATTACTATATATTCAGTTATTTGTCCTAATGTCCCAAGTGGCTAAGTTTTTTCTTATTTTTCTGTAGAAATTTTAAAGGTGGGGATTTTGACTTTTTCACATGAGAAATACTGATGGGGTATCAGGTGCTTTTAGCAAGATAATGTGGGTTCTTTTGTGGGTTCTATATAAAAAGGACCTGCTAAATTTATAGCAAGTCCTTTTGATTCAGTAACTTAGAATTTCTTCTTAGTTCATGCCGTATTTCTTTAGCTTCTTACGAAGTGTACCACGGTTGATACCCATCATCGTCGCTGCGCGAGTTTGGTTACCGCGAGTGTACTGCATGATAGTGTCTAGTAATGGTTGTTCAACTTCAGCTAGAACTAATTCGTAAAGTTCTGTTACTTCTTGACCGTTTAATTGAGCAAGGTAATTTTTAAGAGATGCTTTAACTGAATCACGTAATGGTTTCTGCGTGATTTGATCTTGTGAAGTTACGGTTGTTACTGTTAAAGCTTCTGAAGTCAGATTTTGTTCGAACATATTCGGTCTAGCTCTTCTCTTAATATTATGCAACGTTATCAAAATAACCTTCGAGCGCCTCTAGTTGCAGCGACGCGGATTCGATGGCGTTAAAGGTGCGGCGAAACTCACTCGCATGCCCATGTTCTTTCAGATACCACCCGACATGCTTACGCGCAATACGAGGGCCAAGATAATCACCATAAAACAGGTGCAGAGCTTGTACATGGCCAAGCATGATGTCTTTGACTTCCCCTAAGGGCAGCGCAGGCATCGTGGTGCCGGTTTCCAAATAGTGTTGGATTTCCTGGAAAATCCAAGGACGACCTTGGGCAGGGCGTCCAATCATTAAAGCGTCAACACCGGTGTACTCCAGTACAAACTTGGCTTTTTCCGGTGTATCGATATCACCGTTAGCGATAACCGGAATCGTAATCGCCTGTTTGACGGCCTTAATGCTGTCATATTCCGCCTCTCCCTTGTACATACAGGCCTTGGTTCTTCCATGAAGAGCTAAAGCTTGTATGCCGCAGTCTTCGGCTAATTTAGCGATGTAGACACAGTTCTTATTCTCTGTATCCCAGCCAGTGCGTGTTTTTAATGTCACAGGGACATCCACTGCATTAACCACCGTTGCCAGAATATCTTTAACGACATCTGGTGAGCGCAGCAATGCGGAACCAGCCAGTTTCTTATTCACTTTCTTTGCAGGACAGCCCATGTTGATATCGATGATTTGCGCACCATTTTCAACACTAAATTGAGCTGCCTCGGCCATAAGCTGTGGGTCACTTCCAGCGATTTGCACAGAACGAATGCCCGATTCGCCCGCGTGCACCATGCGATTTTTTGACTTCGACGTTCCCCATACAGCCGGATTAGCAGACATCATTTCACTGACGGCCATTCCCGCTCCATAGCGTAGACACAACTCACGAAACGGTCTGTCTGTAACTCCTGCCATAGGGGCAACGATAAGTTTGTTCTTGAGTTGATAGTTTCCGATTTTCAAAACGTCTTCACAGTTCTGTACCAGCAAGGGCGCGCATTTTACGCATTTTTTTACTGCGTGAAAAGCCTAATATTTGAGCATTTACAATTTGTTTTTGTAAATTGTATGTTTTTCAATCAATTAAATGAAAAACTTATCATTAACTCAATTTCTGTCCTGTGATGCGACACCACTCTTTCATCTCTTTTATTGGGTCAATCGCCAATTCATCACGGTAATAACTCGCGACATCTTCGGCTTGAGTATCCAATACACCGGACATGGCAAGGAGACCGTTTGGCTTGATAAGCCCTTTGATAACAGGGGATAAATCTCGTAACGGACCCGCTAAGATGTTGGCGACGACGACATCGGCCACTAAACCTTGTGGTTGATCTTGGGGAAGGTATGCTTCGATTTGGTCTTTGATGCCATTGCGTTCTGCATTGTCTTGTGTCGCTTGTAATGCTTGTGGATCAATATCGATACCAATGACTTTTTCGGCGCCCAGTTTAACGGCGGCAATGGCTAAAATACCGGAGCCACATCCAAAGTCGATCACGGTTTTGCCTTTTAAATCTAAACCATCCAGCCACTCTAGACATAGGGCGGTGGTTGGGTGGGTACCAGTCCCAAAAGCCAGTCCAGGGTCTAACATCACATTCACGGCACTTGGATCGGGAATATCACGCCAGCTTGGGCAGACCCATAGTCGCTCACCAAATTGCATTGGGTGGAAGTTATCCATCCATTCACGTTCCCAGTCTTTGTCTTCGATTTGTTCAACCTTGTAAGCAAAATCTTTTGCCACAAGGCCGCTGGCTTGGATTTGACTGATGGCCAGTGTGGTATCGGCTTCGGCATCGTAGAGGGCTAATACGTCCGTATCGCCCCACAGACGAGTTTCTCCTGGTTGCGGCTCAAACACCGGTGTGTCTTTTGCATCGAGAAACGTCACAGATAGCGCTCCCGTTTCTTCCATGAGCATATCGCCAATGGCTTCGGCGTTTTCATTGGTCGCGTTCAGTTTAATTTGAATCCAAGGCATTTTACATGACTCTCATTATGACATTTGGCGCGAAGTTTAGCAGATCCTTACCATAATGGCATCTGTATCATTGTCGATAAAATGCACAACGGAGCCAGCGACTCCGTTGTGCATATCAGTAGTATTATTCGGCGGTTTGAGCGGCGAGTTTGCGGGGAGAGCTTGGTTTGAGTCGGCTCATGATCACAAACACAAGTAAGCTGACGACTTGGGTGGGAACGATGGGGTGAACGCCCCCTAGATCCGGCTTAAACCAGCTTAGCACCGTGAACAGTCCGATTCCACTGATCATAGAGCACAGCGCCCCAGTCGCGGATGCTCGTTGCCAATATAACCCCAACATTAATGGCCATAAGAAAGCCGCCTGTAAGCCACCAAAAGCCATCAGGTTAAGCCAAATGATCATATCTGGAGGGTTGGTCGCGGCACAAAAAACTAGCAGCGCAAAAATGGCGGTCACCCACAATGACAGACGATTGAGTTTGCGTTCGCTGTTCGGTTTGTCAGCCAGTGATGGATTGATGTAATTCAGGTAGAGATCTTTCAATATCGTTGCTGATGCTTGAATGAGCTGTGAATCAATGGTTGACATGATCGCCGCCATTGGGCCCGCGAGAAAGATTCCTGCCACCACCGGAGGCAATACGGTCATCATGAGCGTTGGCATGATTTGATCCGGACTGTTCACATGTGGGATTAATGCACGGCCTAATGCGCCAGAAAGCGAGGTGCCAAACATCAGCAGCGCCACAACGATGGTGCCGATGATGATCCCTTTATGCACGGAGCGGCTGTCGCGGTAAGACATACAGCGCACCGCCGCATGGGGAAGTCCTATCACGCCAAAACACACCAGCATCCAAAAACTGAGAATAAAAGGTTGGCTCAAGAAGTGGTGAGGGCCATAGGGCGTAATCAAGCTTGGATCGATGTCGTGCAACTTAATCACTAAATCGCTAAAGCTGCCACCGGCATGAATGACACCGGCGAGTAACGCGCCAGTACCAATGAGCATCATGATACCTTGTACTGCATCGGTGAGCACGACCGCGCGGAACCCACCAATGGTTGTGTAAAGACCGACGGTGAGTGCAAAAATAAACAAACCCTGTTCATAAGGTAGCCCCGTGACGGTTTGCAACAAGCGAGCTCCACCGACAAATTGCACCACCATGATGCCAAAAAAAGCGAGTAATAAAGACAGCGAGGCGATGATCACGACAGCGCGACTTTGAAAGCGGGCGTAGAGAATATCGTTGACTGTCACAGCGTTATGGCGGCGCGCTTCGATGGCGAATTTTTTACCCAATACTCCCAGTGTTAGCCACGCTACTGGCAATTGGATCATGGTGAGTAGTACCCAGCCTAATCCCATTTTATAGGCAGCGCCAGGTCCGCCAATGAAGCTACTCGCACTGGCATAGGTTGCTGCCAGGGTCATCGCAAGGACGAAGCCGCCCATACTGCGTCCACCCACGAAGTATTCATTGAGGAAGTGATTTTTGCTTTTGAAGCGTCGAGTAAAGGCTGCCAAAGCAAAGACCGCTACAAGGTAAACCACTAAAGGAATGAGCAGTTCACTGTTCATCGTTGTTTTCCTCCTCAGTTGGGTCGAGTGGGATGTCTTTATAGAACATTTTCACCATGAGGTAGCATAAGCCACAAAACAGAACCGGCCCGACAACGCAGGATAAGAAAAACCAGACAGGGAATCCCATGACTAACGTGGGTAATTGCGTGTCTTGTTCATCGGGAGCAAAGCCATAGGCAGTCGCATACCACCAAATAAAATACAATCCCGCTAAGGCCAGCGCGAGAATCGCTTCTTTGTGCGCCTGACGGTATAAATCAGCAAGCTTAGTCATGCGTACTCCTGTTAATAAGGCAGATAAATGAAAAGGCCACCGATGAGGTGACCTTTGTGATTTATAAAGAGAGCGTAGGGGGAATTACAAGCCTAGCTTCTTCTCTAAATAATGGATGTTAGTACCGCCACGTTGGAAGTGTTCATCCAACATGATGGATTGTTGTAATGAGATATTGGTTTTAATCCCTTCAACAATCATTTCGTTCAGTGCATTACGCATACGAACGATAGCAACATCGCGATTTTCACCGTAAGTGATCAACTTACCAATCATTGAGTCGTAGTACGGTGGAACCGTGTAACCAGAGTAAATATGAGATTCCCAACGAACGCCCATACCGCCTGGAGAGTGGAATATTTCAATTTTACCTGGAGAGGGTAGGAAACGTTCTGGATCTTCCGCGTTAATACGACACTCGACAGCGTGGCCACGAATCTTAATATCATCTTGAGTAAATGACAAAGGTTGACCGGCTGCAATGCGCAATTGTTCTTTAATGATATCCACACCAGTCACCATTTCAGTCACTGGGTGCTCGACTTGAACACGAGTATTCATTTCGATAAAGAAGAATTCACCATTTTCGTACAAGAATTCGAATGTACCGGCACCGCGGTAGCCGATTTCGATACAAGCACGCGTACAACGTTCACCGATGTATTTACGCATTTCATCAGTGATACCCGGTGCTGGCGCTTCTTCCACAACTTTTTGGTGACGACGTTGCATTGAGCAATCACGTTCACCTAGGTGAATCGCGTTACCTTGACCGTCAGCTAATACTTGAACTTCCACGTGGCGTGGGTTTTCAAGGTATTTTTCCATGTATACGATATCGTTATCAAAAGCGGCTTTCGCTTCAGCACGAGTCATATCAATGGCTTCAATTAGGTCTTCTTCACGACGTACAACGCGCATACCACGACCACCGCCGCCACCAGAGGCTTTGATGATGACAGGGTAGCCGATACGCTTACCGTGTGCTTTGTTTTTCGCAGCGTCATTGTCTAGTGGGCCATCTGAACCCGGAACACAAGGCACGCCAGAGCGTTTCATCGCATTGATTGCCGACACTTTGTCGCCCATCATGCGGATGGTTTCTGCACGTGGACCGATAAAGGTGAAACCGGATTGTTCCACTTGCTCTGCAAAATCCGCGTTTTCAGATAAGAAACCGTAGCCTGGGTGAATCGCGACTGCGCCACTGACTTCTGCAGCTGAGATCAAGCGCGGAATATTTAAGTAGCTATCGATACTGCGTGCTGAACCGATACAAATGGTTTCGTCTGCGAGCAGTACGTGCTTAAGATCGCGGTCAGCGGTTGAGTGTACGGCGACTGTCTTAATACCGAGTTCTTTACAGGCGCGAAGAATACGTAGTGCGATCTCGCCTCGGTTAGCGATGACAATTTTGTCTAACATAGGGACAGCCTCGCTTACTCGATGATGATGAGTGGCTGATCAAATTCGACCGGTTGACCATCTTCAAGTAGAACTGCTGTCACAACGCCCGCTTTATCCGCTTCGATTTGGTTCATCATTTTCATCGCTTCAACGATACATAGTGTGTCACCAACGTTAACGCTTTGACCCACAGTGACAAATGGGCTTGCATCAGGGCTTGGTGCGCCGTAGAAGGTACCGACCATTGGAGAAAGCACTTGGTGACCAGCAGGTTGAGCGGCTGGCGCAGGCGTCGCAGCAGGTTGAGCTGCAGGTGCAGCTTGAGCCACTGGTGCTGGCGCAGGAGCGGCGGTGTAATGTACAGGCGCAGGTGCTGCTGTGTTACGGCTGATTCGTACTGATTCTTCGCCTTCAGAAATTTCTAGCTCAGCAACGCCAGATTCTTCAACGAGTTCAATAAGCTTCTTGATTTTACGAATATCCATTGTTTCTTTCTCTTTATCTGTGTGTAAGACAGTGCCATGTGGCACTGCAGAGTGATTCTTTACTTTGCTTGCAGAGTGTTGATGGCTGCAGACAAAGCGAATTGGTAGCCCTGTGCGCCTAATCCACAAATCACCCCTTGAGCCTTATCAGACAAGTAGGAGTGATGACGGAACGCTTCACGTGCATGTATATTAGAAAGATGCACTTCAATAAACGGAATGTTAACCCCAAGTAGTGCATCACGCAGTGCCACACTGGTATGTGTAAACGCTGCCGGATTGATAATGATAAAGTCTACTTGACCGTAAGCATTGTGAATCGCCTCGAGCAATTCGTACTCACGGTTTGATTGAAGGTGCTCGAGCTCTATGCCTGCTTGATCCGCTTGGTCACGTAATTGTGTGACAATGTGCTCGAGTGTCGCTGAGCCATAATGAGCGGGTTCTCGTAAACCTAATAAATTTAGGTTTGGTCCATTGAGTACAAGAATGCGTAATTTTGCAGTCATTGTGCAGTTATCTTCCTATATAGTCGCTGGAACGTAAACTATACCTTTATAAGTGTAGTTTTGACGCCAATTTTTTGTCAAAACTACGCCGTCTTTCAAAAGTTGACCATGATTATAGCTAATTCACAGCAAATGGCAGCAATTTACTGGTCTAATGACATAGTTTATTTCTAAATGAGTAAAATTAACACCCTAATTCATTTAGCGACCATTCTTCATGTTTCTTGATAGGACAATGAATATCACACCGTAAAAACGTGATAGTGGATGTAGCAAGAAGGCACGAAATACGAACGTATTTCGTGCGGTTTGACGAAAAAATGAGGCATGCTCTTATTGGTAGAGCGCTTTCTCAGACATCAGCGTATCAACTACGCTAGGATCGGCCAAGGTTGAAGTATCGCCAAGATTGCCCGTATCACCTGTCGCAATTTTACGTAAAATACGACGCATGATTTTTCCTGAGCGTGTTTTGGGTAAGGCATCAGTCCAGTGCATGATATCCGGTGTCGCGATGGCCCCGATTTCTTTGCGCACCCAATCTTTGACTTCTTTATGTAGGTTTGCGTCAGGATACACACCGTCATTTAAGGTGATATAAGCATAAATCGCTTGGCCCTTGATGTCGTGAGGCACGCCAACAACCGCAGCTTCCGCGATTTTATCAAAAGCCACTAAAGCGGATTCAATTTCTGCGGTGCCCATACGGTGACCGGAGACGTTTAGCACATCATCGACACGTCCGGTGATCCAGTAATACCCATCTTCATCTCGTTTGGCGCCATCACCAGTACAGTACATTCCTTTAAAGGTTGAAAAGTAGGTCTGTTCAAATCGGTCATGATCGCCATAGATAGAGCGCATTTGGCCGGGCCATGAGTCAAGAATGACTAAGTTCCCTTCGGCTTCGCCTTCAAGAAGCTGCCCACTGTTGTCGACGAGCCCCGGTTGTACTCCAAAGAACGGGCGAGTAGCGGAGCCTGGTTTTAAGGCCGTCGCGCCGGGTAACGGCGTAATTAAAATGCCGCCGGTTTCCGTTTGCCACCAAGAATCCACGATCGGGCAATTGCCATTACCAATGGCGTGATAGTACCACTCCCATGCTTCTGGATTGATGGGCTCACCGACCGACCCCATGACACGTAAGCTCGACCGTTGCGTGCCTTGCACCGCTTCATCGCCTCTTGCCATCAAGGCACGAATCGCGGTTGGCGCGGTATACAGTAGCGAGACTTGATGTTTATCTATTACCTCACTCATACGGCGCGAGCTGGGGTAATTGGGAACCCCTTCAAACATAATGGTGGTGGCTCCGTTTGCAAGGGGACCGTAAACCAAATACGTGTGTCCGGTGATCCAACCCACATCGGCGGTACACCAATAGACATCGCTTTTTTGGTAATCAAAGACGTATTTAAACGTCATTGCGGCATAGACTAAGTAGCCGCCGGTGGTGTGCAAGACCCCTTTCGGTTTGCCTGTCGAGCCGGAGGTGTAGAGAATAAATAGCGGATCTTCGGCGTTCATGGCTTCTGGAGGACAGTCGTCGGAGACTTGAGCTACGCTGTCGTGCCACCACACATCGCGCTCTGTATGCCAAGCGATATCAGCGCCAGTCCGTTTGAAGACAATTACGCTGTCGATGATATTCGTCTCTGGGTGAGTAAGCGCATCGTCGACATTCTTTTTCAATGGCACCGTGCGGCCTGCGCGGACCCCTTCGTCTGCGGTCACCAAGACTTTGGCTTGTGAGTCAATGATACGTCCCGCGAGTGCATCGGGAGAGAAACCACCAAAGACAACGGTATGCACCGCGCCAATACGAGTACACGCCAGCATGGCAACGGCGGCTTCCGGTACCATGGGCATATATAAACAGACGACATCGCCTTTTTTGACCCCTTGCGCTTTGAGAGCATTGGCGAAACGACACACACGCTGGTGCAGTTCATTAAAGGTGATCTTGGCATCATCGTTTGGATCGTCGCCTTCCCAAATGATCGCGATGTCGTCACCGTGATCGGCGAGGTGACGATCGATACAGTTGGCTGACACGTTCAGGGTTCCGTCACCAAACCAGCGGATGTCGACATGTCCAGTATCAAATGATGTCTGTTTGACTTGAGTGAATGGTGTGATCCAATCGATTATTTTGCCGTGTTGTGACCAGAAGGCATCAGGATCATTGATCGATTGTTGGTACATGGATAAATAGGTTTCGTTGTCGGCATGTGTTGTGTCGGCAATGGTTTGTTTGACAGGGTATAGACGGCTTGAACTCATTACTCTTCTCCTTGAAACCTCATTCACTTAACGAATGAACGCGGATAATTCGACCGATAGGTTCTCATAACCATCAGTCAGAGAAAGCGTTTGTACAATTAGACTTTAGGAGTAGGTCTTTGTATGCCGTGATGGAGGTGGCAAAAATGCGATGATGCGGTGAGGTACTTACGCAGTAATTGAGTGTATCGCAGCAGCATCTGCGCTTGTTTGTTGATAAAAAGGAAACAAAGCGTCTCGAATAATTCGTTATCATTTGACTAAAGATACAGACATAATAAGCACTTACTGATGCCGTACTAATATAAGGATGTTGTATGTTCACCGCTTCGCCCTATGGATGGGTTTCCCAATACCTGTTCGGATTTTTCTTCTCTTATGGTGTGTATTTGCCTTTTTGGGCGCTGTGGTTTGAATCTCAAGGTGTCTCGGCGGCGCATATTGGTACTCTGATTGGTTTAGGGTTTGCCGCCCGTTGTTTAGCCAATGTATTTCTGACGCCTCGCATTCATAAAGTGGAACATTTGGTCCCCGCACTGCGCTGGTTTGCATTGGCGACTCTTATTTTTGGAACCTTGTATTTCGTTGCCGGAGGGGATTTTTGGCTACTAGCGGTGATTACGGTGCTCTTTAATATCACGATGGGCCCGATGATGCCGTTGCCTGATTCTATGGCGAACTATTATGCCAAGCATCAGTTACTCGATTATGGTTCGACCCGAGTTTGGGGGTCGATTGCGTTTATTGTTGGCTCGACGGCGGTCGGATACCTTGCGGCCAATTGGGGGCATCAGTGGATTTTGTTTTCGTGTTTAGGAGGCTTGGCAGCGAACTTTATTTTGAGTTTGCGTACGCCTAACCCCGCGCCCAAAACCGAGGGGGAATTTCTCACTCGTCCACGACCCAAGCTGCTGGCATTATTACGAGAGTGGTCCATTGTTAAGTTTTTACTGCTGGAAGCGCTTATCCAAGGCAGCCATGCGGCGTATTATTCGATTGGCTCAATTTATTGGAAGCAAGCGGGGTACTCGGAAGAAACCATCGGCTATTTATGGAGCTTGGGCGTACTCATGGAAGTCATGCTGTTTGCCTTTAGCCGTCGATGGTTTGCCCATGTCCCCGTCAAAACTTTATTTACCATCGCTGCTTTGGCGGTGGCGGTTCGCTGGGGCTTAGCGGCCATGACCACCGCGTTATTACCGCTGATTGTCATTCAAATGCTCCACAGTTTAACGTATGCCTTAGCGCATTTAGCAGGGATGAAATACATCCAAATGGGATCGGAGCATCGCATGGTGGCCATGCAAGCCTTGTATAACGCCATTGCTTTAGGGGGCAGTGTGGCGTTGTTGACGATTTTCAGTGGCTGGGCTTTTGAAGAATGGGGTGGACAGGTTTTTTGGGTGATGGCTGCGATGGGGGTTGCCGCGCTATTCATTCGCTTGGATTTACCAAGATCTCAGTTAGATGAATCTTCCATGATAAAAAGCGAACCTTCCGCACAGAACCTTCGTTAATCGATTGTTTACCAAGCGTATGTGCGTTTTATTAAAAACCTCGCCGTCATCGGTGAGGTTTTTTTATGTCGCATAATGGAAGGGAACCCATGCAAGGATGGCAGAGCATCGTGGTCTTATTTGTCTGTTTCAGTCTGCTCGCTGTGGTAGTGGGGTGGTATACGACGAGACGTACTGGCGGATTACGTCGCCCGTGGCCATGGAGTCATAGCCATAGAGCGATGGACCCAAGTCGCGTGACGGTGGGTGAACTGGAAGCGCTGACCGCACGGTTTGTTGGCGAGCAACGTGCCCGTGCGGCCTTTTCGCAATATGATGAGAGCTGTCAACCGTCTATGCCAGCGTCACCAGCGCTGATTGATCATACGGAAAGAGTGCTGGCGGATGTCTTTGGGACGTCTTCAGCCCGGTTAGTGTTGAACTCGGCGCTGCAAGGATGCCATCTGAATGTCGACGATGTGGCGACCATCGTCGACGAAGCCTCACAATTGTATGATTTTAGTCGCGGACTATTACAAGGGTCTATTGAGCATATTAGCCAAGGGCTATCCGTTGTCGATAAGCATTTACGTTTGGTGGCTTGGAACCAGCGTTATTTAGAGTTGTTTGAGTTTCCTCCTGAATTGATTCAGGTGGGGCGGCCGATCGCCGATATCATTCGTTTTAATGCCGAGCACGGCTTCTGTGGTCCGGGGGATGTGGAAGAGCACGTTAACAAGCGGGTTCGCTTTTTACAGCAAGGCCATCCTCACACCTCCGCTCGGCAACGCCCAGACGGTAAAGTCATCGAGGTGCAAGGCAATCCGATGCCCGGAGGCGGTTTCGTGATGAGTTTCAATGATATCACCACCTTTCGGCAGGTTGAGCAACGCTTGAAAGAGGCGAATGAGTACCTTGAAGAGCGCGTGTTAAGACGCACGCAAGAATTAGAAAATTTGAATAAGCAATTGGTGCAGGCCACACAGCGCGCTGAACACGAATCGCGGTCGAAGTCGCGCTTTTTGGCCGCGGTGAGTCACGATCTCATGCAGCCGCTCAATGCGGCGCGATTGTTTTCTTCTTCGCTTGCCGATGTGGCTAAGCAAGCGGAGGCATCGCAACTTGCCCAGCATATTGAGCGTTCCTTGCTGGCGGCAGAGGAGTTGATTAGCGACCTTTTGGATATTTCTCGTTTGGAGTCCGGTCAGCTGGCTGTCCACCCTCGCGGCTTTTTACTTAATGAGGTGTTACAACCCTTGAATGCGGAGTTTTCCGCATCGGCCCTACAACACGGTATTGAGTTTGTTATGGTCCCGTCGAGTGTCCGAGTCAAATCCGACCCGAGATTATTGCGCCGAGTGATTCAGAACTTTTTGACCAATGCATTCCGTTATGCCGCCGAGGGCAAAATCGTACTGGGGGTCCGTCATGTTCCGCAGGGAGTCAGTGTCGAAGTCTGGGATAATGGCATGGGGATAGAGGAAGAGAAACAAGCGGTGATCTTTGATGAGTTTACCCGAGGTACGCAGACCCGCAGTGATCAAGGGTTAGGATTAGGGTTGGCGATTTCTAAAGGTATTGCTCAAGTACTGGGACATAAGATTCAGATGCGTTCTTGGCCCGGCAAAGGCAGTGTGTTTTCTTTGACATTACACCGGGATGACTCGGAAGCCACGTTATCCCCGCCCATGGAGAGGCGAGCCGTGCAAGAGTCGACGCCCTCTCATGATGTCGCAGGATTGCGGGTTCTGTGCGTTGATAATGATACGACCATCCTAGATGGCATGGCACAATTGCTGTCACGCTGGGGGTGTGAAGTTCGGGTGGCGACGGACATTGTCAGTAGCTTGCAAGTGTTGGAGCAGTATTGGGTGCCAGATGTGATTTTATCCGACTATCGATTAGAGAATCAGCGTACCGGTTTGGAAGTCTTACAGCAATTTCGCTTGCGCTTAGGCAGTGGGTTTACCGGTGTCGTGATCAGCGCTGACCGCACGCCGGATATTCTCGATACCGTCGACACTCATGGTTTTTCATTCATTGCAAAGCCAGTGAAGCCATTAAAGTTACGTAGCTTACTGATGCAGCATGTGCGCAAAGAGGGGCATGAATAAAAAACGCCCTCAATAAGAGAGCGTTTCAGTCTATGGCGAGTGAGAAGACGCTAATCCGTGTTAATGGTTAACGGCCAGCCAATGTCGCTTTGTCGGTTGGCTTCCAACTCTAATTCTGCGCGGGTAAGGGGATTACGCTCTAGCCAGTCTTGCGATAGCGTCAGCGTTAAGTTGTCCCCATCAGCGTGGAGAGAGAAATCCGGCATCAACGTATGATGGCGGCGATGACTCAATATCACGGCAATCCGCAATAACCGCAAAATACGTTTGGCGCTGCTGGCCGATAACGCATGTTGCTCTGGTAACGAAGTGAGCTGCTCTCGATAGCGGCGCGCAATTTCACCTAAATAAAATTTTTGCGCGCGGGTATAGCCCGGCAAATCGAGATGTTGCAGTAAATAGGCACTGTGCTCGCCCCCTTTTTTGAAATCAATACTTAAACCGATTTCATGGAGATGAGCCGCACTGCGTAGCAACATTTCTGCATGAGGCTCTTCTACCCAGTCACTTCCGCCACATTGCGCCAGTAGATCGCTGGTTAATGCCGCGACTTGTTCGCCATAGGCTTGGTCGAGTTGATAACGGTGTTGGATACTGGTGATCGTTCGGGCGCGAATATCATTTTGACGTAACCCATCGACCATTTCATAGACCAGACCTTCTCGCAAGGCGCCGCCGGCTAGCGTCATTTCTTCAATGCCAAACGACTCAAAAATCGCGATTAAGATAGACAAACCACTTGGGAAAACTAAGGCTCTTTCTAAGGTTAAGCCTTCAATCTCCAACTCTTCTAAGTGATCAGACAACATCGCTTGTTTTTGAAGGCGCTTAAGTTTTGGTAAGGTGATGACCTCATCCATCCCTTGCGCCAACATGATTTCTTGCAGGGCTTGGACTGTACCACTGGCACCGACACAAATATCCCAGCCAAGCTGACAGTACTGTTCCACAATGGGCGACAGTGTCTGCTTGGCCGCTTCGATCGCGTGATCAAAGTTGGTTTGATTCAACTCGCGATCTTTAAAATGGCGTTCAAGCCATGTGACACATCCCATTTTCAAACTGGTGAGTGCCTTCGCTTCAAAACCTTCTCCAATAATGAACTCTGTACTCGCGCCACCAATATCGACCACTAAACGGCGACCAATTCCTCCCGATGTATGTGCGACACCTTTATAAATTGTCGCCGCTTCCTCTTCGCCTGGAATCACATTGATGTCTTGTCCCAGAATCTGATTCGCTTTTTCAAGAAACTCGTTCACATTGGTCGCTGTGCGTAGCGTGGCCGTGCCGACAATACGAATATTCTCTTGAGGAATATCTTGCAAGCGTTCGGCAAACAGACTTAAACAATCCCAACCTCGTTGCATGGCTTCGTGGCTAAGAGAATTGTCTTCATTGAGTCCCGCGGCTAGACGAACTTTGCGTTTTATTTTCGCCATAGTTTGCACACTGCCATCGATATGTCTGACGATAAGCATATGAAAACTATTCGATCCTAGATCAATCGCTGCATAGAGCGGTGAAGAGACATTAGGGCGCATGGGTCAGTTATGAATCCTTGTTATTGCTCTGACGAGGGCGACGTTGAGGCTTACGCTTATTGTTATTGCCTGAACGAGAACCACCCGTATTAGTGCGACGTTGATTGGATTTACGTAGCGTTAATGGCTTAGGTAAATCGGTTAACAGTGCCGTTGGGTCATAGTCAGAAACGATGATCGAATGTTCAATGGTTTCTTCAATGGCTGGCAGGTTAATGGCGTACTCTTCACACGCAAAGCTAATCGACAGACCGCTTTCGCCAGCACGACCAGTACGACCGATGCGGTGAATATAATCTTCACTGTCGTCCGGTAGATCATAGTTAAACACGTGTGTGACCAGAGGAATGTGCAAACCACGCGCAGCCACATCGGTAGCCACTAAGATGTCGACTTCACCTGCGGTAAATTGCTCAAGGATACGCTCACGTTTTTTCTGCGGGACATCACCGGTGAGTAGGCCAACACGGTGTTGATCGGCCGCTAAGTGACCCCATACTTTTTCACATTGGTGTTTGGTATTGGCGAAAACAATCGCACGATCTGGCCATTCTTCTTCAATAATGGTTTGTAGAAGTGCCATTTTGTGTTCGTTTGATGGATAGAACAGCTCTTCTTGTACCCGTGCCGCGGTTTTTTGTGCCGGTTCAATCACCACATGTTCTGGTTCATTCATATGTTCAAATGCCAACTCTTGCACTCGGTAAGAGAGCGTTGCCGAGAATAACATATTGAGGCGATCTTTCGGCTCAGGCATACGACGGAACAAAAAGCGAATGTCTTTAATAAAGCCTAAATCAAACATGCGATCCGCTTCATCGAGGACAACCGCTTGGATGTGGTTCAGATTAAAGGCTTTTTGCTTAAAAAAGTCGATAATACGACCGGTGGTGCCAATCAGAATATCGACGCCAGCGTTGATTTTTTCTAATTGCTTATCGTAGCTTTCGCCACCGTAAGCCAGTGCCGCTTGAATGCCAGTGCTTTCAATCAGGCCTTCTGCATCGTTGTAAATCTGAATAGCCAACTCACGAGTCGGCGCCATAATAATGGCACGCGGTTGGTTCGGTTTACGACCTTCGTTCTCCGGTGTAGTCAGTAAGTGGTTGAATGTAGCAGTAAGAAACGCGAGGGTTTTACCAGTCCCTGTTTGGGCCTGGCCTGCAATGTCTCGGCCGGCGAGCAATACCGGCAACGCCTTGGCTTGGATAGGGGTACAATACTCGAACCCTTTTTTTTCCAATCCTTCAATGACTTGCGGCTGTAAACCGAAGTCGGCGAACTTGTGCTCTGTGATATGCGTCTTTTTCATTCCTATAGAATATCAGCTTACGCTTGCAATACGGAAGTAAATACATTCCAATAGGGGAATCTATTTACTGGTGATACACGACCAGTTCAGAAAAAACACATTGGAGTTGAAGATGAGTGATAAATTTTTGCAGCTAACTGATGACAGTTTCGAAGCTGATGTGATTAATGCTGCAGGCCCTGTTCTTGTCGATTTTTGGGCAGAATGGTGTGGTCCTTGTAAAATGATTGCTCCGATTCTAGAAGAAGTCGCAGATGAATATGCGGGTAAACTCACAATCGGTAAGCTAAACATTGACCAAAATGCGGGAACACCACCAAAATATGGTATTCGCGGCATTCCAACCTTGCTTCTCTTTAAGAACGGCAATGTAGCGGCAACCAAAGTCGGTGCGCTATCAAAAACTCAGCTGAAAGAGTTCCTAGACGCGAACCTATAATCGCGTTACATAAACCGTACATAGAAATATGTGCGGTTTGTTTTTTCTAGAAACATTTTATAGACTACAATAAGTTTTAGTGCTAATTTATCGCACGTAAATTAAACAAGTGTTCACTTCTTGGTCAATCCTGAGACCAAATCCATCTTACTTTAACTAGAAAACAGATCCTATTTTGACTAAACAAGAATCCGCCACAATGAATCTAACAGAATTGAAGAACAGACCCGTGTCTGATCTTGTGAAGCTTGGCGAAAGCTTAGGCCTTGAAAACCTAGCGCGTCTAAGAAAACAAGACATTATATTCTCCATCCTTAAAGCGCATGCGAAAAGTGGTGAAGATATATTTGGTGATGGGGTGCTGGAAATACTTCAAGACGGTTTTGGTTTCTTACGCAGCTCAGACAGCTCTTATTTGGCTGGACCGGACGACATTTACGTATCACCAAGCCAAATTCGTCGCTTTAATTTACGTACCGGTGACTCTATTGCGGGCAAAATTCGCCCACCCAAAGAAGGCGAGCGTTACTTTGCCTTATTGAAAGTGAACACGGTTAACCGCGATAAACCAGACAACGCCCGCAACAAAATTCTCTTTGAAAACTTAACACCGTTACATGCCAATGAACGTATGGTCATGGAACGTGGTAATGGCTCGACCGAAGATATTACGGCTCGCGTTCTCGATCTCGCATCGCCTATCGGTAAAGGCCAACGTGGTTTGATTGTGGCACCGCCAAAAGCGGGTAAAACCATGCTGCTACAAAACATCGCTCAAAGCATTGCTTACAATCATCCTGAATGTGAGTTGATGGTTCTACTGATCGATGAGCGTCCTGAAGAAGTGACCGAAATGCAACGTCTTGTGAAAGGCGAAGTGGTCGCATCGACGTTCGATGAGCCAGCGAACCGTCACGTACAAGTTGCCGAAATGGTGATTGAAAAAGCGAAGCGTTTGGTTGAACACAAAAAAGATGTGGTTATTCTTCTTGACTCGATTACTCGTCTTGCGCGTGCTTACAACACGGTGGTTCCTTCCTCTGGTAAAGTATTGACTGGTGGTGTGGATGCGAATGCATTGCATCGTCCTAAGCGTTTCTTCGGTGCGGCTCGTAATGTCGAAGAAGGCGGCAGTTTGACCATTATTGCCACGGCGCTTGTTGATACCGGTTCTAAAATGGACGAGGTTATCTACGAAGAATTTAAAGGGACAGGTAACATGGAATTACACCTGAACCGTAAAATTGCAGAAAAACGTGTATTCCCAGCGATTGACTTTAACCGCTCTGGTACACGTCGTGAAGAGCTTCTTACGAAGAGTGATGAACTACAGAAAATGTGGATCTTACGTAAGATTGTTCATCCTATGGGTGAGTCCGATGCCATGGAATTCTTAATTGATAAATTGGCGATGACCAAAACCAATAATGAATTCTTTGACGCAATGCGACGTCAGTAAGCCATAATAAATAAAAACACCACCTTAGAGGTGGTGTTTTTATTTGCAAACCGTACAAGAATAAGGATAGGTCTTGTACGGTTTGTGCTGGAGGATTTATGCGACAAGGAATGTTGTACACGCTTCTACTCATATTGGTGCTCTTCACGAGTTCGTCTTGGGCCGTGATTATCTCCAAGCAAACGCGTCAGGAAGTACTTGACGATCATACCCTGCAACAAAAAGTGGGCGATTTGTATCAGCTCGCGATTAATAATCAGATCAATGCTCTTAATTTTTCCATGGAGCGGTTAGCCTTACCGCAACAAGAAGCCGCGCGTTATTTGTTATTTCGTCGTTTTGAAAATAATGGCATTGCTTTATCAGCCTCCCTCTATGGTTTTGTGCAAAAGCAAAATCGCCAGTCCCCGACGTATCAATTAATGGAATATGGACACGATTACGAATTTTCTGTGCCCGCATTCAATTATCCGACGATCGGCTTTCGGCTAATGAAGCGTTGGGACCAGGATCAAAAGACCGTGGATTTTATCTTGCATTCAGAGCTGCACGAGTTGGATCTCAAAACTTGGTTATCCGGCCCTAAAAAGAGCGCTCATGAGCAGTTATTATTACGAGAGCTTGATAATTTATCGAGGCCAGCGATTGATTTTTTAACCAAGCAACTGACTGCTACCAACGTGACCAGCTGGTTGCCTTCCTCTCGTGTTATGGTGAAATTGGCTCGTATCACCCGAGATCCTCAAGTGTATAAACTGCTGTGGTTAATGCGTTCAGATCATGTGATTGAAGGTGAATTATCGCGTTTAGCTACGCATCGTGATGCTTTTGCGATTGCTCAGTTAATGTTGGCGGCTCGTAATCCTAAGTTGACGTCTCTGGCGATCAACGAATTAGTGAGCATTCATCCAATGGATAAAGACGTCGAGACGTTCTTAGTGCAACGTCTTTCAAATAGTGAGGACGCTTCTTTAACGGCGAAAGCCTTGGTCACCTATGGTCACCGTCATTGGTTAGAAGAGATTATGAACTCCAATCGGCACGTGAAAACACGACTCATCATGCAAACGTTAAGCGCGTTATGAGAAAGCCAAAGCATCACAGAATAAAACCCCGCACGAAAGACGGCCCTTTTGTTATACTGCGAGTATCTTCACCAGCCAGAATATACTTATGAGTATTAAAGATTTACCCGACTTTTTGCATTATCTCGAAGAGCATGGATTGTTAAAACGCATTACTCGTCCGATCGATCCCCATTATGAAATGACCGAAATCAGTGATCGTACGCTGCGTGCTGGTGGGCCTGCGTTACTGTTTGAAAATCCTATAGGTTATAACATACCGGTACTGACCAACTTGTTTGGCACTCCTGAACGTGTCGCCATTGGTATGGGACGTGAATCGGTCAAAGAGTTACGTGAAGTGGGTAAGTTGCTCGCGTTTCTGAAGGAGCCTGAGCCACCGAAAGGGTTTAAAGAAGCATTGAAAACCTTACCGATGTTCAAACAAGTCTTAAATATGCCGGTGAAAAAAGTACGGCAAGCGCCTTGCCAACGGGTGGTATGGGAAGGCGATGAGGTGAACTTAGATGCCATTCCCGTCATGAGTTGTTGGCAAGACGATGCCGCACCGCTGCTGACGTGGGGCTTGACCATAACCAAAGGCCCAACGAAAAAACGTCAGAATATTGGTATCTATCGCCAACAAAAGTTAGGTAAAAATAAAATCATCATGCGTTGGCTGGCGCACCGTGGAGGGGCGTTGGATTTTCAAGATTGGAATAATGAACATCCGAATGAGCGTTTTCCCGTTTCGGTCGCTTTTGGCGCTGATCCGGCAACCATTTTGGCAGCGGTGACGCCGATTCCTGATAGTTTGTCCGAATATGCCTTCGCAGGGTTATTACGCGGACGGCGTTCAGAGGTGGTCAAATCGATCAGTAATGATTTAGAAGTCCCGGCCAGTGCTGAGATTGTGTTGGAAGGCTACATTGACCCTCATGAATACGCGGAAGAAGGACCGTATGGGGATCACACCGGTTATTATAATGAAGTAGAAATGCACCGAGTGTTCACAGTAACGCATGTCACGATGCGTAATAAGCCGATTTATCACAGTACCTACACAGGACGTCCACCCGATGAACCTGCTATTCTAGGTGTGGCTTTGAATGAGGTTTTTGTTCCTATCTTACAAAAACAATTTGCTGAGATTACGGATTTTTACTTACCGCCGGAAGGGTGTTCTTATCGCCTAGCGGTTGTGAGTATGAAAAAGCAGTATCCTGGACATGCAAAGCGCGTGATGATGGGGGTCTGGTCCTTTTTACGTCAGTTCATGTACACCAAATATGTGCTGGTGGTCGATGACGATGTCGATATCCGTCAATGGGATGACGTTATTAAGGCCGTCACCAAGAACATGGTTCCTGCTGCTGATGTCTTGCTCATTGAGAATACTCCCATTGATTCCCTCGATTTTGCGTCACCTGTTGTTGGCTTAGGCGCAAAAATGGGATGGGATGCCACGACGAAATGGGAGGTTGAAGTACAGCATACTCATGAAGTGGCGCCAGAAACCTCTTATCAAGCGGTGGCGCAGTGCATGAACGAGTTACAACTCGCTCATCCCGCGCTGAAAGATGTCTATATACCAGAATCGTCTGCTGGCCAGTTCATTATTGCTTATATGCAGAAAGAAGGTGCTGGGGAGTCACGTCAATTACTGCAGACCATACTAGCGGCCTTGAACAATCACGCTTATGCTAAATTTGTTGTGTTGTGCGATGGGGATGTGGATATCCGTGACTGGAATGACATTATTTGGGCGGTGACTACCCGAATCGATCCTGCTCGTGATACGGTCCGTCAAGAAGCGAATGAGCGGCAAGGCTCAGCTTTAGGTCTCGATGCCACCAATAAGTGCCAAGATGAAATTACTCGTGAGTGGGGCACACCAATCAAAAAAGATCCTAAATTAGTCGCACAGATTGATGAAATTTGGGATGAGTTAGATATTCTATGAGACATACTGTGCAAATGAGCCCCAATGGGGGGCAGTTTACAGTCATAGATGGACAGACGATACATGCCGCTGCGCTGAATCACGATATAGCGTGGCCTAATCGTTGCCGGATAGGAGCATGCGGTACATGCTTATGTAAAATATTACAAGGTGACGTCAGTTATCAGATCGAACCGATGCTGACAGAACGTGAACGTTCTGAAGGATGGGCTTTGGCCTGCTTGGCGATACCACAAAGCGATATAGTCCTTACTTTTGAAGAGTAAGCGTAGAGGATAATCATGATTGTACAATGTAAAGTGAAGTCAATTGAGCCGTTAGCAAGTCATACTTATAAGGTGTTGCTACAACCACAAGATAAAGTTGACTTTAAAGCGGGTCAATATTTGATGGTCGTGATGGGGCTTAAGGATAAGCGTCCGTTCTCTATTGCCAATGCACCGAGTCAGGCGAATGGGATATTGGAGCTGCACATTGGCGCAGCAGAACACAATGCTTATGCAGGGGAAGTGATTGAATCGATGCGTACGGCATTGAGTGATGATACATCGATTGATATTGATGCGCCGCATGGTGATGCTTGGGTTAAAGAGAGTGAGCGTCCATTACTATTGATTGCCGGCGGTACGGGCTTTAGTTATGTACGTTCGATTCTCGATGAGTGTTTAGCTCAATCGTGGCAGCAAGCGATTCATTTTTATTGGGGCGCAAAAGATAAAGAGCAACTTTATCTGATGGATGAATTGACGGCGCTGGCAGAAAAATACACTAATGTCACGTTTGTACCTGTATTAGAGTTAGCTGATGATGATTGGCAAGGCAAAACGGGCAATGTTCTTCAAGCGGTCAATCACGATTTTGAATCATTAGCCGATTATGACATTTATTTAGCGGGTCGCTTTGAAATGGCCGGAGCTGCACGAACCCAATTTGTCGAAAACAAGCAGGCATTGGTAGAAAGAATGTTTGCAGATGCCTACGCATTTATCTAATTAGTCCTGATAGAAACCCGCAAAAGGTGGAGGAATAGACCTATTTTTCACCATTCTGACTGTTTTACATGCGAATGGCGGTTTTTTTCCATTTTTTTATAAAAACTGCTTGCGCGGTTGGGCATTATCTCTATAATGCCCAACCACTGACACGGCAGACGCCACAAGGCTTCAGTCAAGGTCGATGAGGATAAGACATCCTAAAAAAGAAAATTGAAAAAGTGTTTGACACGCTCAATTAAATCTTTAGAATGCACCTCCGCTCTGAAAGAAAACTTCTTTTAAAGCAACGCTCTTTAACAATTTAAACCTATCAATCTGTGTGGGCACTCATTGATGATAATCAATAGTTTCTTCGGAAACAAAATTGGTATCAATGAACTGAGTGACCAAAGCTATTAAGAAACAGCCTTGAGCGGTTTTGATTTTACTTTTTCAAAAGTAGAAATAATAGCGGCACAGTCAATTCATTATCATTCTGTTGGAATGATAATAGCTTTAAAATTACGTATTTATTTCGGTAAATAACAGTTTTGAAGTCAGTATTCATTGAGCCACAAAAAACTTTAATTGAAGAGTTTGATCATGGCTCAGATTGAACGCTGGCGGCAGGCCTAACACATGCAAGTCGAGCGGTAACAGAAAGAAAGCTTGCTTTCTTTGCTGACGAGCGGCGGACGGGTGAGTAATGCCTGGGAAATTGCCTTGATGTGGGGGATAACCATTGGAAACGATGGCTAATACCGCATAATGCCTTCGGGCCAAAGAGGGGGACCTTCGGGCCTCTCGCGTCAAGATATGCCCAGGTGAGATTAGCTTGTTGGTGAGGTAAGAGCTCACCAAGGCGACGATCTCTAGCTGGTCTGAGAGGATGATCAGCCACATTGGGACTGAGACACGGCCCAAACTCCTACGGGAGGCAGCAGTGGGGAATATTGCACAATGGGCGCAAGCCTGATGCAGCCATGCCGCGTGTATGAAGAAGGCCTTCGGGTTGTAAAGTACTTTCAGCAGTGAGGAAGGGGTGGTGTTTAATAGACACCATTCTTGACGTTAGCTGCAGAAGAAGCACCGGCTAACTCCGTGCCAGCAGCCGCGGTAATACGGAGGGTGCGAGCGTTAATCGGAATTACTGGGCGTAAAGCGCATGCAGGTGGTCTGTTAAGTCAGATGTGAAAGCCCGAGGCTTAACCTCGGAATAGCATTTGAAACTGGCAGGCTAGAGTACTGTAGAGGGGGGTAGAATTTCAGGTGTAGCGGTGAAATGCGTAGAGATCTGAAGGAATACCAGTGGCGAAGGCGGCCCCCTGGACAGATACTGACACTCAGATGCGAAAGCGTGGGGAGCAAACAGGATTAGATACCCTGGTAGTCCACGCCGTAAACGATGTCTACTTGGAGGTTGTGGCCTTGAGCCGTGGCTTTCGGAGCTAACGCGTTAAGTAGACCGCCTGGGGAGTACGGTCGCAAGATTAAAACTCAAATGAATTGACGGGGGCCCGCACAAGCGGTGGAGCATGTGGTTTAATTCGATGCAACGCGAAGAACCTTACCTACTCTTGACATCCAGAGAACTTAGCAGAGATGCTTTGGTGCCTTCGGGAACTCTGAGACAGGTGCTGCATGGCTGTCGTCAGCTCGTGTTGTGAAATGTTGGGTTAAGTCCCGCAACGAGCGCAACCCTTATCCTTGATTGCCAGCACTTCGGGTGGGAACTTCAGGGAGACTGCCGGTGATAAACCGGAGGAAGGTGGGGACGACGTCAAGTCATCATGGCCCTTACGAGTAGGGCTACACACGTGCTACAATGGCGCATACAGAGGGCAGCCAACTTGCGAAAGTGAGCGAATCCCAAAAAGTGCGTCGTAGTCCGGATTGGAGTCTGCAACTCGACTCCATGAAGTCGGAATCGCTAGTAATCGTGGATCAGAATGCCACGGTGAATACGTTCCCGGGCCTTGTACACACCGCCCGTCACACCATGGGAGTGGGCTGCAAAAGAAGCAGGTAGTTTAACCTTCGGGGGGACGCTTGCCACTTTGTGGTTCATGACTGGGGTGAAGTCGTAACAAGGTAGCGCTAGGGGAACCTGGCGCTGGATCACCTCCTTACTACGAATGATTATTGCGATGAGTGTTCACACAGATTGATACGGTTTAGAACGTTAAGAGCACCTTAGTGGGTCTGTAGCTCAGCTGGTTAGAGCGCTCGCCTGATAAGCGGGAGGTCGGTGGTTCAAGTCCACTCAGACCCACCAAAATTTCCAGTAACGGCGTTGTTTATTTCGTCGTGTAGCGAACTACACGTCCTCAATAAACGCCTAGTTCCTGAAAATTTTCATCTAGATGGGGCTATAGCTCAGCTGGGAGAGCGCCTGCCTTGCACGCAGGAGGTCTGCGGTTCGATCCCGCATAGCTCCACCATCTTTAAGCATATTGCTGTGCAGTGTTCTTAAAAATGGTGTCTTTGTAAAAAGATACACATTGCTCTTTAACAATTTGGAAAGCTGACAACATACTCTTTTAGAAGAGTATTTGTAAAAGTTCTCAATTGTCTGATTGTCTTTTAATAGAACGGTCAGACAAACAAAAACACATTCAAGTGTTCTTGGATTCACTGTTTTCAGTGAATATTCAAAATTGAGTCCGGCAATATCGAGTCTGCAACATGTCCTTTTTGTCTTCACTTTTCAAAGTGAAAGCAAAGAGTTATGCAGACAAACCTTGGTGATTTGATTCATCAATCCAAAACTTTTTTGGGTTGTATGGTTAAGTGACTAAGCGTACACGGTGGATGCCTTGGCAGTCAGAGGCGATGAAGGACGTACTAACTTGCGATAAGCGTAGATGAGGCAGTAAGAGCCACTTGAGTCTACGATGTCCGAATGGGGAAACCCACCTGCATAAGCAGGTATCATTAACTGAATACATAGGTTAATGAGGCGAACCGGGAGAACTGAAACATCTAAGTACCCCGAGGAAAAGAAATCAACCGAGATTCTGGAAGTAGCGGCGAGCGAAACCGGATTAGCCCTTAAGCCATTTATGCGTCAGGTGAAGTGTCTGGAAAGGCACGCGATACAGGGTGATAGCCCCGTAACCGACAACGCATTTGTGGTGAAATCGAGTAAGGCGGGACACGTGATATCCTGTCTGAATATGGGGGGACCATCCTCCAAGGCTAAATACTCCTGACTGACCGATAGTGAACCAGTACCGTGAGGGAAAGGCGAAAAGAACCCCTGTGAGGGGAGTGAAATAGAACCTGAAACCGTGTACGTACAAGCAGTAGGAGCCTCCTTTGTGGGGTGACTGCGTACCTTTTGTATAATGGGTCAGCGACTTATATTCAGTGGCAAGGTTAACCGTTTAGGGGAGCCGTAGGGAAACCGAGTCTTAACTGGGCGCACAGTCTCTGGATATAGACCCGAAACCGAGTGATCTAGCCATGGGCAGGTTGAAGATTGAGTAACATCAATTGGAGGACCGAACCGACTAATGTTGAAAAATTAGCGGATGACTTGTGGCTAGGGGTGAAAGGCCAATCAAACTCGGAGATAGCTGGTTCTCCCCGAAAGCTATTTAGGTAGCGCCTCGGACGAATACTACTGGGGGTAGAGCACTGTTAAGACTAGGGGGTCATCCCGACTTACCAACTCTTTGCAAACTCCGAATACCAGTAAGTACTATCCGGGAGACACACGGCGGGTGCTAACGTCCGTCGTGGAGAGGGAAACAACCCAGACCGCCAGCTAAGGTCCCAAATTATTACTAAGTGGGAAACGATGTGGGAAGGCTCAGACAGCTAGGATGTTGGCTTAGAAGCAGCCATCATTTAAAGAAAGCGTAATAGCTCACTAGTCGAGTCGGCCTGCGCGGAAGATGTAACGGGGCTAAGTAATAAACCGAAGCTGCGGCAATGCGATTTATCGCATTGGGTAGGGGAGCGTTCTGTAAGCCGTTGAAGGTGGATTGAGAAGTCTGCTGGAGGTATCAGAAGTGCGAATGCTGACATGAGTAACGATAATGGGGGTGAAAAACCCCCACGCCGGAAGACCAAGGGTTCCTGTCCAACGTTAATCGGGGCAGGGTAAGTCGACCCCTAAGGCGAGGCTGAAAAGCGTAGTCGATGGGAAACGGGTTAATATTCCCGTACTTCTTACAATTGCGATGGGGGGACGGAGAAGGCTAGGTGGGCCTGGCGATGGTTGTCCAGGTTCAAGTGCGTAGGCTGAGTATTTAGGTAAATCCGGATACTCAAGGCTGAGACACGACGTCGAGCACCTAAGGGTGTGAAGTCATTGATGCCATGCTTCCAGGAAAAGCCTCTAAGCTTCAGATTGTAAGGAATCGTACCCCAAACCGACACAGGTGGTCGGGTAGAGAATACCAAGGCGCTTGAGAGAACTCGGGTGAAGGAACTAGGCAAAATGGTACCGTAACTTCGGGAGAAGGTACGCTCTATATAGGTGAAGAGACTCGCTCTTGGAGCCGAAAAGAGTCGCAGATACCAGGTGGCTGCAACTGTTTATTAAAAACACAGCACTGTGCAAAATCGTAAGATGACGTATACGGTGTGACGCCTGCCCGGTGCCGGAAGGTTAATTGATGGGGTTAGACTTCGGTCGACGCTCTTGATCGAAGCCCCGGTAAACGGCGGCCGTAACTATAACGGTCCTAAGGTAGCGAAATTCCTTGTCGGGTAAGTTCCGACCTGCACGAATGGCGTAATGATGGCCACGCTGTCTCCACCCGAGACTCAGTGAAATTGAAATCGCTGTGAAGATGCAGTGTACCCGCGGCTAGACGGAAAGACCCCGTGAACCTTTACTACAGCTTGGCACTGAACATTGAACCTACATGTGTAGGATAGGTGGGAGGCTTTGATATACAGACGCTAGTTTGTATGGAGCCGTCCTTGAAATACCACCCTTGTAGTTTTGATGTTCTAACTTGGTTCCCTTATCGGGAATGAGGACAGTGCCTGGTGGGTAGTTTGACTGGGGCGGTCTCCTCCCAAAGAGTAACGGAGGAGCACGAAGGTGGGCTAATCACGGTTGGACATCGTGAGGTTAGTGCAATGGCATAAGCCCGCTTAACTGCGAGAATGACAATTCGAGCAGGTGCGAAAGCAGGTCATAGTGATCCGGTGGTTCTGAATGGAAGGGCCATCGCTCAACGGATAAAAGGTACTCCGGGGATAACAGGCTGATACCGCCCAAGAGTTCATATCGACGGCGGTGTTTGGCACCTCGATGTCGGCTCATCACATCCTGGGGCTGAAGTCGGTCCCAAGGGTATGGCTGTTCGCCATTTAAAGTGGTACGCGAGCTGGGTTTAGAACGTCGTGAGACAGTTCGGTCCCTATCTGCCGTGGGCGTTGGAGAATTGAAAGGGGCTGCTCCTAGTACGAGAGGACCGGAGTGGACGAACCTCTGGTGTTCGGGTTGTGTCGCCAGACGCATTGCCCGGTAGCTAAGTTCGGGATCGATAACCGCTGAAAGCATCTAAGCGGGAAGCGAGCCTTGAGATGAGTTCTCCCTGGCGCTTTAAGCGTCCTAAAGGGTTGTTCGAGACTAGAACGTTGATAGGCAGGGTGTGTAAGCGTTGTGAGGCGTTGAGCTAACCTGTACTAATCGCCCGTGAGGCTTAACCATACAACACCAAAAAGGTTTTGTAACGGACTCAAATGAGTACTTGAGTGTGTGAGAACGGCTTTGTAGAAGTCATAAAAACAGCTTTCCAGATTGCATGAGTATCGCGTAAGCGGTAGTCATAAAGAATTTGCTTGGCGACCATAGCATTTTGGCCCCACCTGATCCCATGCCGAACTCAGAAGTGAAACGAAATAGCGCCGATGGTAGTGTGGGGCTTCCCCATGTGAGAGTAGGTCATCGCCAAGCTTTAATTAAGACATAGCGTGATTAACGTTATGGAAAAACCAGTTTGCGGAGCGGTAGTTCAGCTGGTTAGAATACCGGCCTGTCACGCCGGGGGTCGCGGGTTCGAATCCCGTCCGTTCCGCCATTTGTTTTGAAGCCTCGTTCGATTGAACGAGGCTTTTTTTCGTCTAGAATTCTGACATTTATTCATTAGCCGTCATCGATATATTGATCGTATTTATGGGCATTCATGGCGAGCATGATGCATCAAAGGGCGTAAGAGGCACTGAGGATTGGGACTTTTCCTTCTTCTACAGGCTATGTGAGTTTGACGGTCAGTTATCGCGTTTAAAAAAGCCCAGCTCTTTATGAGAGCTGGGCTTTTTTATGACGGAATCATCACGTCATTGGTGATGCTTGAGTGAGGCTAGAGGATTTGTTTGAGCACTCGATCAGCTTTGACTCGCGTTATCTTACGAACCAAGCGCTGCACCGGTAGTGGGTAGTCTTCGAGCTTTTCTATTTGCTTATAGGTGCAAATTAACTGAGTGTGTTGCAGGATATTGTGCTTCTCTTCTTCAAACTGTGAGATGAGGTGTTGATGCTCATCTTTAATCAGTAAGCCATTCTCTAAATCGAGTTTCCACGCTCGTGGATTAATGTTGTTGCCTGTGAGTAGCATATAGCGTTTATCCACCCACATCCCTTTGAGGTGAAAGCTGTGGTCATCGTGTTTCCATAAATGAATGGAAAGCTGTCGACTTGCGATATTCGCTTCATTCATTTTGGCAAAGCGACGGAGATTAATCTCATAGAGATAAGGCAGCCCACCAATGGTTTTAAACGGTTGATCTGGACTGATATAGAAATCATTGGCGGTTTTATCGCCGATGACGATGTCTACCTTGACGCCACGACGGATCGCTTTTTTGACTTCTTTCGCGACACTTTTAGGGAAATTAAAGTAAGGCGTGCAAATAAAAATTTCTTCTTTGGCCTGAGCGATCATTTGAATGATGGTTTGGTTTAAGAAGTTACGACGTTTACCGATTCCGACAAGTGGGGTGACACCAATTTGCGACTCATCGGCCTCTTGAGGCTCAAAGGCGTAATAAGATTGGCCTAGAGAGGCGCGAAATTGGCGAATATCGAGTTTAATATCTTTGGTCTTGGGTTTATCTGCTTTGCTTAAATCATGCACCGCGGGGTGGGCAATCATATCTTCTTTAATAAAGCGTACCATGGAGTTAGCCAGTGGTTGGCTCTCTATTATGTGGTAACGATCAAAGCGATAGCGGTCTTGCTTATGCAGATAGACATCATTAATACTGGCGCCACTGTATAGAACCGTATCGTCAATGATAAAACCTTTCAGGTGAAGGACACCAAAGACTTCTCTTCCACGAACGGGGACACCATAGGTGGGGATACTGTGAGTGTAGCGATTGGCAAACTCGGCATACATGGCTGAGTTACCTTGCGTGGCTCCAGCACCGATTCGTCCACGCTGAGCACGATGCCAATCCACACAAATTTGAATATCTAGGCCAGGGTTACGCTGCTTTGCCTCATATATTTCTGTCAAAATCTCGCGGCCAGCTTCATCGTCTTCTAAGTACAGAGCGACAATATAGATACGTTGAGTTGCATGGCGTATTAACTCAATCAGATTCGCGCGATAGTCTTTTGCGGACAAAAGGACTTGAAAATTTTCTGGAGATAGCGCGATCGCTGGAAGCTTTTTGACAGGATGTCTACGAGCAATCATAGGGATGCTTTACCTTATATGTGCAAAATTGCGGACCTAGCATTCTACCAAATCCATTCAACTTATGGCTAGAAAAGCCCATCAATCTATGCATTATTAGCGAGGTAATGCATAGGAATGAGCGATTTACCCTGTTCAGTGTAACGCATATAGAGCGTTTTGAGTTCCGCTGGCAGTTCATCAATAGGAATCGTTGTGAAGCCTGACCGTTGATAGAACGATTCTAAGTGTTGATACGCAAAACAGTAATCCGTAGCGCTTAAGATCTCTTTTCGGCAGTAACGTAGTAATTGGGAACCAATACCTTGATAGCGTCTCTCTGCTGCAACCGCCATCCCGGTCAGTAAGCGATATGTCGCAACATGTCGAAAGCGCACCACCCCAACGATCGTATGTGATTCATACGCGGTTACGATTAGATCATCACTTTTCGGTTTAGTTCCCGTGTAATGCTCTTTATAAAAACGTTTTATTAACGTAATTTTGATAGGGGGCAGTATTTCGAAATGTAGAGTAGACATTTGCTTCTGTTCTAGGCTCATATCTGTTGTAGAATGCCCTAAGTTTAATTGATTATAAGAATGCCATGCAATTTTATCTGAATACATCGCTAAAGCCGTATCACACGTTTGGGATTGATCAGACATGTCAGCAACTCGTGATTGTTGAATCTGTCGAGGACCTTATGACTGTGTATCGTGATCCTCAATGGCAAGCTCTACCCAAATATATATTGGGGAAGGGGAGTAATGTGTTATTCACCTCGCCTTATCGTGGCATGGTGTTGGTTAATCGTATACAAGGGCTTGAGCAGCGTGAGGATGACTCGTATCACTACTTGCATGTCTCTGCTGGGCAAGACTGGCCAGAGCTCGTAGAGTGGACGGTGGCGCAGAATATTGCGGGCTTAGAAAACCTCGCTTTAATCCCCGGATGCACCGGGTCGGCTCCGATTCAAAATATCGGCGCTTATGGCGTCGAGTTGAAAGACGTCTGTGAGTATGTGGATTATCTATGCTTGTCAACGTATACCATTCAGCGTTTGACAAACAGTGAGTGCCAGTTCGGCTATCGTGACTCCATTTTTAAACAAGCATTGTATGGAAAAGCCATTATCGTTGCCGTTGGTTTCAAGTTGGAGAAGCAGTGGCAACCTAAGATTCAGTATGGGCCATTGAAAGCATTAGGGCAGCACGCCACATGCCACGATGTGTTTAACGCAGTATGTCAGATCCGCCGTGACAAGTTACCTAACCCTAGCGAACAGGGCAATGCTGGGAGCTTTTTTAAAAATCCGGTGGTGGACACCGAGCAGTTCACTCAGCTTCAGCATTCATACCCTGATATTGTCGGCTACCCAGTGGCAGGCGGCATGAAATTAGCCGCGGGCTGGTTGGTTGAGCATGCGGGTCTAAAAGGGGCATGTGAGGGCGGCGCTCAGGTACACCCAAAACAAGCGCTGGTCATTGTCAATCAACAAGGACAAGCCACTGCACAAGATATCGTGAGACTGGCAGCGAAGGTGCGGGCCGTTGTAAAGCAAACGTATGGTGTGACATTAGAGCATGAAGTTCGTTTTATGGGATCACACAGTGAGATCAGTCTTGATCAAGCAATAGAGACAAATAATGAAAGATCATAGTGCGAAGTTAACAGTATTGAAAATATTATCCGATGGCTCATTTCATTCAGGAGAGTCATTGGGCAGTGTGTTAGGCATCTCAAGAGCGGCGGTAAGTAAACACATTAAAGGGATTCAGCTGTGGGGCGTGGATATTTTTCGCGTGCAAGGTAAAGGCTACCAGCTTGCTCAGCCGCTGTGCATGCTCGATGTCGAACGTATCCAGCAAGAGGTGACGAATCCGGTTGAATTGCACCCGATTATTGATTCAACCAACCAATACTTACTGGACCGCACAGAATCCCTCGAATCCGGAACCGTGTGCTTGGCTGAGTACCAAGCGCAAGGAAGAGGTCGGCGAGGGCGTAAATGGGTGTCTCCATTTGGCGCGAACCTTTACTTATCGATGTATTGGCGCTTAGATGCTGGCATGGCGGCGGCCATGGGGTTGAGCTTGGTGGTTGGCGTGGCCATTGTTGAAGCGCTAGAAGGATTGGGCATTGAGGGAGTGAAGCTTAAGTGGCCCAACGATGTCTATTATCAGGATAAAAAACTCGCGGGTATCTTAGTTGAAATGTCTGGTCAAGCAGGGGGCGCTGCAAACATCGTTGCTGGTATGGGAATGAATATTGCCATGAAGGATCGTGATTCGGAAGTCGATCAGCCGTGGGTGACATTGAATGAGGTTATGGCAGACGATCATATAATTGACCGTAATCAGTTATCGATTGCGTTTATTCATGCTTGGCAGCAAGCGCTACGTAATTATGAGCAGGTGGGAATGCAAGGCTTTGTCAAACGCTGGAATAGCGTGGATAATTTTATTAACCGCCCTGTCAAACTGATTATGGGGCAAAAAACCGTCACAGGCATCTCAAGGGGCATTGATGACCATGGCGGCATCGTCTTAGAAACCAACCAAGGTATGGAAACGTATATTGGTGGTGAGATTTCTCTAAGAAATAATGAATGATCGCTTCTCAATACAAAGAGGCCACTGCCTCTTTGTATTGAGAAGAAAAGTGGTTTGTTATTTACGCAGCAGAATTTCTTTTACAGTATGGTTGTCGGTCTTACTCAAAATAAGATGGGCGCGATTTTTGGTGGGGAGAATATTTTGCTCAAGATTTTTTCCGTTGATCGTCGCCCAAATTGTTCGTGCTTTCTCTTCGGCAGCGATGGTTGATAACTCTTTGTAATGACTGAAATAAGAGCCGGGTTTTTTGAATGCGCCATAGCGAAACTTCATAAAACGTTCCACATACCAATTTTCTATGAGCGAGCTATCCGCATCCACGTAAATCGAAAAATCAAGAAAATCAGAAATGAAAACCGTATGGGGCGCATGGGGGTAATCCATGCCGCTTTGTAAGACATTTAGCCCTTCAATGATCAGTACATCAGGTCGATCGACCACTTTTTGCTCATCAGTAATGTCGTAGGTAATGTGCGAATACACAGGGGCGACGACATGTGGTTCACCCGCTTTGACATCCGAGACAAATTGCACCAAACGTTTAATGTCATAAGATTCAGGGAAGCCCTTCTTATGCATGATGTTCTTTTGCTGGAGTACCGCGTTAGGGTATAAAAACCCATCGGTAGTGATGAGCTCAACTTTTGGGTGATTTCCCCAACGCGCCAGTAGAGCACGGAGTAGGCGAGCGGTGGTACTTTTTCCCACTGCCACACTTCCCGCAATACCGATAATAAAAGGGGGAGCTTGTTCTTTATTATTGAGGAATTCTTCAAGAACTGAATTGCGACTTTGTCTCGCGGCCACATATAAGTTCAATAGTCGCGCGAGAGGAAGGTAGATTTCAGCTACTTCTTTCATCGTCAACTCTTCGTTGATGCCTTGCAGTTCTTTTAGATCGTCTTCAGATAATGTCATTGGTACGGCATTACGCAGGTTTGCCCACGTTGTACGATCAAAAGATAAATATGGACTCATATTTCTCTCGACAATTCAGCTAATGAGAGAAAGGAACATACAACAAGCAAGATAGAATGCAAAACAGATTCTTAAACATATTTCATATTCGTGTAAGAATTGATGAAAAATTCATCTAATACACCAAATTTCTTCGATAAATTTGGCTTTTTTTTAAATAGGGGTTGCAAGCCTTCAGATCATTCAATAGAATTCGCCCCACTTATGCCGACTTAGCTCAGTAGGTAGAGCAACTGACTTGTAATCAGTAGGTCACCAGTTCGATTCCGGTAGTCGGCACCATTTCTTCCAAGTAGTAGGAATGGATATAAAAATTTGGAGGAGTTCCCGAGTGGCCAAAGGGAGCAGACTGTAAATCTGCCGGCTCCGCCTTCGATGGTTCGAATCCGTCCTCCTCCACCATATTTATTGGGAAATAGCAGTAAAAGAGTTACGTGTTGCGGGCATCGTATAATGGCTATTACCTCAGCCTTCCAAGCTGATGATGCGGGTTCGATTCCCGCTGCCCGCTCCAACCATTTTAGTGTGCTGATATAGCTCAGTCGGTAGAGCGCATCCTTGGTAAGGATGAGGTCGGCAGTTCGATTCTGCCTATCAGCACCAGCTCTGAGCAATTTATTTCCTTTTAATATATACTTATCTACCGATAAATAATTGGTTGCGTGGTCATCACACAAGAGCCACCTAAATCCGTACCTAGAGGGACAACTCATGTCTAAAGAAAAATTTGAACGTACGAAACCGCACGTAAACGTTGGTACTATCGGCCACGTTGACCACGGTAAAACAACGCTAACAGCTGCTATCTGTACTGTACTTGCTAAAACTTACGGCGGTGCAGCACGTGACTTCGCGTCAATCGATAACGCTCCTGAAGAACGTGATCGTGGTATCACAATCGCGACTTCACA
The DNA here is from genome assembly GCF_003716875.1 of Vibrio zhugei. Taxonomy (NCBI): domain Bacteria; kingdom Pseudomonadati; phylum Pseudomonadota; class Gammaproteobacteria; order Vibrionales; family Vibrionaceae; genus Vibrio; species Vibrio zhugei. Next base: position 240,900 of record NZ_CP033078.1, read on the forward strand.
CGTAGAGTACGATACTCCAAGCCGTCACTACGCACACGTTGACTGTCCAGGACACGCGGATTATGTGAAAAACATGATCACAGGTGCTGCACAGATGGACGGTGGTATTCTTGTAGTAGCAGCGACAGATGGCCCAATGCCACAAACTCGTGAGCACATCCTACTAGGCCGTCAGGTTGGTATTCCTTACATCATCGTATTCATGAACAAATGTGACATGGTTGATGATGAAGAGCTACTAGAACTTGTAGAGATGGAAGTACGTGAACTTCTATCAGAATACGATTTCCCAGGCGATGACCTACCAGTAATTCAAGGTTCAGCACTAGGTGCATTGAACGGCGAAGCACAGTGGGAAGAGAAAATTGTTGAACTAGCACAAGCGCTAGACGACTACATTCCAGAGCCAGAGCGTGCAGTAGACCAACCATTCCTAATGCCGATTGAAGACGTATTCTCAATCCAAGGTCGTGGTACAGTAGTAACAGGTCGTGTTGAACGTGGTATCTTGAAAGTTGGCGATGAAGTACAAATCGTTGGTATGAAAGACACAACATCAACAACATGTACAGGTGTAGAGATGTTCCGTAAACTGCTTGACGAAGGTCGTGCAGGTGAGAACGTTGGTGCACTACTACGTGGTACAAAACGTGACGAAGTAGAGCGTGGTCAAGTACTAGCAGCGCCTGGTTCAATCACCCCGCATACTAAGTTCGAATCAGAAGTATACGTATTGTCAAAAGATGAAGGTGGTCGTCACACACCATTCTTCAAAGGCTACCGTCCACAGTTCTACTTCCGTACAACTGACGTAACTGGTGACATCCAGCTACCAGCAGGCGTAGAAATGGTAATGCCAGGCGATAACGTGAAAATGACTGTAGAGCTAATCGCACCAATCGCAATGGACGAAGGTCTACGTTTCGCGATTCGTGAAGGTGGCCGTACAGTAGGTGCTGGTGTTGTTGCTAAAATTGAAGCTTAATTTGCTTTAATTATTTGACGAAACACTAGCAAAAAGGGCATCATTTGATGCCCTTTTTAAGTGCTGTTGTTTTATTTGCTTGTATTTTAACCGATTGCAAGCATGATGCTGAGTGTTGAGAGCATTTCTTAACCCAAAGTGTTATATTCAACACCCAGTATTTAAAAAGGATTCGCCCTGCAGCAGCGGGGTTATAGTCGTTTAAAGTAAAGACTTGTGACAGGTTGGTTTATGAAAGCAAAAAATGCTGAAACTCCTGATAGCTCAAGTGCCGTAGAGTTCATTAAGTGGCTTATCACTTTTGCTCTGCTAGCTGCCGCTGTTGTGGGTAATCACGTATACGATGATATGTCTGTTGTCATCCGTGCTGCGGGCGTTATCGTGTTAATTGCTGGCGCGCTAGGCGTCGCCGCATTGACAACGAAAGGTAAGGCCACGATTGATTTTGCACGTGAGTCTCGCATGGAAATTCGTAAAGTTGTTTGGCCTACTCGTCAAGAAGCGACACAAACTACACTCATCGTTCTCGCGGTTTGTGTAGTGATGGCGTTAATCTTGTGGGGTGTAGATGGAATTATGGTCCGTCTTATTGCCTTTGCGACTGGAATTTAATTAGAGAGGGTAAATAGATGAGTGAAGCTCCAAAAAAACGTTGGTATGTCGTTCAAGCCTTCTCGGGATTTGAAGGTCGTGTCGCACAATCACTACGTGAATATATAAAAATGCACAGTATGGAAGATCACTTCGGTGAAGTTCTCGTCCCTACTGAAGAAGTCGTAGAGATGCGTGCTGGCCAGCGCCGCAAAAGTGAGCGCAAATTCTTCCCAGGCTACGTGCTAGTACAAATGGTCATGAATGATGAATCATGGCACCTTGTACGCAGCGTACCTCGTGTAATGGGCTTTATTGGCGGTACTTCAGATCGTCCTGCACCTATCACAGATAAAGAAGCAGACGCGATTCTGAATCGTTTAGAAAAAGCAAGTGAAGCTCCACGTCCTAAGACAATGTTCGAGGCGGGAGAAGTGGTTCGTGTTAACGATGGCCCATTTGCTGACTTTAACGGTACGGTTGAAGAAGTCGACTATGAGAAAAGTCGCCTGAAAGTGTCAGTATCGATCTTTGGTCGTGCGACACCTGTGGAACTGGAATTTGGTCAAGTCGAAAAACTTGATTAAAAAAACAGCTTTTAACCTTGTGAAATGTGCGAAATCTGATTATAATTTCGCGCCTTTTATAAGGTCTTTGTTGAAAAAAGTACGGGGAGCTGAAGTATTTCAGCGCTAGAACCCATTAATTAGGAAATATCATGGCTAAGAAAGTTGAAGCTTATATCAAGCTGCAAGTTGCAGCTGGTATGGCAAACCCAAGTCCACCGGTTGGTCCTGCTCTAGGTCAACGTGGTGTGAACATCATGGAATTCTGTAAAGCGTTCAACGCAAAAACAGAATCTGTGGAAAAAGGTCTACCTATCCCAGTAGTTATTACTGTATACAGCGATCGTTCTTTCACGTTCGTAACTAAGACTCCACCAGCTGCCGTTCTTCTTAAGAAAGCAGCAGGCGTTAAGTCTGGTTCAGGTCGTCCTAACACTGATAAAGTGGGTACAATCACTGATGCTCAACTCCAAGAAATCGCAGAAACTAAAGCTGCTGATATGACTGGTGCTGATATCGAAGCTATGAAACGCTCAATTGCGGGTACTGCTCGTTCAATGGGCCTAGTGGTTGAGGGTTAAGAACAATGGCAAAACTAACTAAACGCATGCGTAATATCCGCGACAAAGTGGATGTAACTAAAGATTACGAATTCAACGAAGCCGTTGCTCTTCTTAAAGAACTTGCAACAGCTAAGTTTGTAGAATCTGTTGACGTTGCTGTTAACCTAGGCATCGATGCACGTAAATCAGACCAAAACGTTCGTGGCGCAACTGTGCTACCACACGGTACTGGTCGTGACATCCGTGTTGCTGTATTCACTCAAGGTGCAAACGCTGAAGCTGCGAAAGAAGCTGGCGCGGACCTAGTGGGTATGGAAGATCTTGCTGAACAAGTTAAGAAAGGCGAAATGAACTTCGACGTTGTTGTTGCTTCTCCAGATGCAATGCGCGTTGTCGGTCAACTTGGTACCATTCTTGGTCCACGTGGCCTGATGCCAAACCCTAAAGTGGGTACTGTAACTCCTAACGTTGCTGAAGCGGTTAAGAACGCGAAAGCAGGTCAGGTTCGTTACCGTAACGACAAGAACGGCATCGTTCATACCACTATCGGTAAAGTGTCTTTCGGCGAAGAACAACTAAAAGAGAACCTAGAGTCTCTTATCGTTGCTCTGAAAAAAGCGAAACCATCATCAGCTAAAGGTGTTTACATTAAGAAAGTAACCATCTCTACTACGATGGGTGCTGGCGTTGCAGTTGATCAAGGTACACTTGTTACTGTTGCGTAATGCATTTGCTTAGGCGCAAAATTAGTGTATAATTCTGCGCCTAATATTTGTGGTTGGGGCTGTCCAGTTTTTGAACTGTGAAGCAGTCTCCGTCCAAGACCGTAGGCGTCATTTTATGACTTAATCGTTCCTACGTAGATGGTGCCCGAACTGACGAAAGCTCTATTTTATATCTTTCTTCTGGGAATGCACCGTATTTGCTCTCTCTGTCATTTTGGTAGAGAGTGGTGTAACGACAACCAGGAGTTAATCCAAACATGGCTTTAAATCTTCAAGACAAAAAAGCAATTGTTGCTGAAGTCAACGAAGCGGCCAGTGGTGCTCTTTCTGCAGTTGTTGCTGACTCTCGTGGTGTACAAGTTGCTGCGATGACATCTCTACGTAAACAAGCTCGTGAAGAGGGTGTTTACCTAAAAGTTGTCCGTAACACACTTGCGCGTCGCGCAGTAGAAGGCACAGACTACGAATGTCTTACAGACCAATTCGTAGGTCCAACTTTGATCGGTTTCTCTAACGAACATCCAGGTGCAGCAGCACGTCTATTTAAAGACTTTGCTAAAGCTAACCCTGAATTTGAGATCAAAGCTGCTGCATTTGAAGGCACGATTACTGACCCAGATGTACTTGCGAAACTACCAACTTACGACGAAGCAATCGCACGCTTGATGATGTGCATGAAAGAAGCTTCTGCTGGCAAATTGGTACGTACTTTCGCAGCTATTCGCGATCAAAAAGAACAAGCTGCTTAATAATTAAGCTTGCTTTTTCCCGATTGCAAAATAAACTTATTGTTGACTTAAAAGAGAATTGTTATGTCTATTACTAACGAACAAATCCTAGACGCAGTTGCAGAAATGTCTGTAATGCAAGTTGTTGAACTAATCGAAGCAATGGAAGAGAAATTCGGCGTTTCTGCTGCTGCTGCTGTTGTTTCTGGTGGTGCTGACGGCGGTGACGCTGCTGCAGAACAAACTGAATTCGACGTAGTTCTAACTGCTGCTGGCGGTAACAAAGTATCTGTAATCAAAGCTGTTCGCGGTGCGACTGGCCTAGGTCTTAAAGAAGCTAAAGCTCTAGTTGACGGCGCTCCAGCGTCTGTTAAAGAAGGCGTTTCTAAAGACGAAGCAGAAACATTGAAAGCACAACTTGAAGAAGCTGGTGCGTCTGTTGAAGTTAAGTAATTCCTTAATTTCATAGCCGTAAGGCTATTGGCTGGTGGTTAATTAACCACCGGCCTTTTTGCGCTGTAGGGTATTGGTGTATTTTCCTGCTGTTTAGATGCCGGTATCCATGCAAAACACGATCTATTCTTTCGAAATAAGTCGTCACTACAATAAACAGCCAATAGTTACTGTCCCACCCCTTTGCGATGATATTGTTTAGGCGGACAGTTTGGGTCACTTATCAGCGAGCTGAGGAACCCCATGGTTTACTCTTATACCGAGAAAAAGCGCATCCGTAAGGACTTTGGTACGCGTCCACAAGTATTGGACGTTCCATACCTGCTATCGATCCAGCTCGATTCTTTCGAAAAGTTCATCGAACAGGATCCTGAAGGACAATACGGTCTTGAAGCCGCTTTTCGTTCTGTATTTCCAATTCAGAGCTATAACGGCAATTCAGAGCTGCAATACGTTAGCTACCGTCTTGGTGAGCCAGTATTTGATGTTAAAGAATGTCAAATCCGCGGCGTAACTTACTCAAAACCACTGCGTGTTAAACTGCGCCTAGTGATTTTTGATAAAGACGCGCCAGCAGGTACTGTCAAGGATATTAAAGAACAAGAAGTCTACATGGGTGAAATTCCACTCATGACTGAAAATGGTACCTTCGTAATTAATGGTACTGAGAGGGTTATCGTATCCCAGCTGCACCGAAGCCCCGGCGTGTTCTTCGACAGCGATAAGGGTAAGACCCACTCATCAGGTAAGGTTCTTTATAATGCACGTGTAATCCCTTACCGTGGTTCATGGTTGGATTTTGAATTCGACCCTAAAGACAACCTGTACGTACGTATTGACCGCCGTCGTAAGCTACCAGCGTCTATCATCTTACGCGCTCTAGGTAAGTCTACTGAAGAGATTTTGGGCCTATTCTTCGAGAAAATTAATTTCGAAGTGAAAGACCAAACGCTTTACATGGAACTTGTACCTGAACGTTTACGTGGTGAAACCGCTTCTTTTGACATCGAATCTGATGGCAAAGTGTATGTAGAGCAAGGTCGTCGCGTTACAGCACGTCACATCCGTCAATTAGAAAAAGATGGTGTTCAGTTCATTGATGTACCTGTTGAGTACATTGTGGGCAAAGTATCGTCGAAAGATTACATTGACGAAGCAACGGGTGAAGTTATCGTTGCCGCGAACCAAGAGTTAACTCTTGAGTCGTTAGCTAACTTGTCACAAGCAGGTTACAAAAAACTGGAAGTTCTCTTTACGAACGACTTAGATCACGGTCCATTCATGTCTGACACATTGCGTGTCGACAGCACAACAGACCGTATCTCGGCGCTGGTAGAAATCTACCGCATGATGCGCCCTGGCGAGCCGCCAACAAAAGAAGCGGCAGAAGCCTTATTCGAAAGTCTGTTCTTCTCTGAAGAACGTTATGACTTATCGGTTGTCGGTCGTATGAAGTTTAATAGCTCAATCGGTCGTGAAGACGCGGGTGAGCAAGGCACTCTTGACGAAACTGATATCGTCGAAGTGATGAAAAAACTCATTTCTATCCGTAACGGGATCGGTGAGGTGGACGATATCGACCACCTAGGTAACCGTCGTATCCGTAGCGTGGGCGAAATGGCAGAAAACCAATTCCGTGTTGGTCTAGTACGTGTTGAACGCGCCGTGAAAGAGCGTCTAAGTTTAGGCGATCTTGATAACGTGATGCCACAAGACTTGATCAATGCGAAACCAATTTCTGCAGCGGTTAAAGAGTTCTTTGGCTCTTCACAGCTTTCTCAGTTTATGGACCAAAACAACCCGTTATCAGAAGTGACGCACAAACGTCGTATTTCTGCTTTGGGTCCAGGTGGTCTTACTCGTGAGCGTGCTGGCTTTGAAGTTCGAGACGTACACGTAACGCACTATGGTCGTTTGTGTCCAATCGAAACGCCGGAAGGTCCAAACATCGGTTTGATCAACTCACTCTCTGCTTTTGCACGTTGTAACGAGTATGGTTTCCTAGAAACTCCGTACCGTCGTGTGATTGATGGTGTGGTTACTGAAGAAATTGACTATTTGTCAGCGATTCAGGAAGGTCAATTCGTTATCGCTCAGGCGAACGCTCACTTGACAGAAGATCACACGTTTGCTGATGAACTGATCACAGCTCGTCAACGTGGTGAATCAGGTCTTCACCCGCGCGAACATGTGAACTACATGGACGTTGCGACAAACCAAGTGGTTTCTGTTGCGGCATCGTTGATTCCGTTCCTAGAACACGATGATGCGAACCGTGCCTTGATGGGTGCGAACATGCAACGTCAGGCGGTTCCAACGATCGTTGCTGATAAGCCTCTTGTCGGTACGGGTATTGAGCGTAACGTTGCGGTTGACTCAGGCGTAACGGTTGTTGCTGCGCGTGGCGGTGTGATTCAGTCTGTAGACGCATCACGTATCGTAGTGAAAGTGAATGAAGAAGAGTTGATTCCTGGCGAAGCGGGTATCGATATCTACAGCTTGACAAAATACACACGTTCAAACCAGAACACGTGTATTAACCAACGTCCTTGTGTCATGCCAAATGAATTGGTTGCACGTGGCGATGTTCTAGCTGATGGTCCTTCAACCGACTTGGGTGAATTGGCGCTTGGTCAAAACATGCGTATCGCATTCATGCCTTGGAACGGTTACAACTTTGAGGATTCTATCTTAGTTTCTGAAAACGTTGTGAAAGAAGACCGCTTTACCACAATCCATATTCAAGAGTTATCTTGTGTGGCGCGTGATACTAAGCTAGGTGCAGAAGAAGTCACCGCTGATATTCCGAATGTCGGTGAAGCGGCACTGTCCAAGCTAGATGAATCAGGCATTGTCTACATTGGTGCTGAAGTGAAGGGTGGTGACATCCTAGTGGGTAAAGTGACGCCGAAAGGTGAAACTCAGCTCACTCCGGAAGAGAAGCTATTGCGTGCTATCTTCGGTGAAAAAGCATCGGATGTGAAAGATACATCATTGCGTGTACCTAACTCAGTGGCTGGTACGGTTATCGATGTACAAGTCTTTACTCGCGATGGCGTAGAAAAAGACAAGCGTGCCCTTGAAATCGAACAAATGCAGCTTAAAGAAGCGAAAAAAGACCTCACTGAAGAGTTCCAAATTCTTGAAGGTGGTCTATTAGCGCGAGTTCGTACTTTGCTAATCAATAGCGGTATGAGCGAAGAGAAAGTAGCCAGCATCGAACCTAAGAAATTGCTAGAGCAAACTCTTGAGAACGATGAACTGCAATCTCAGCTTGAGCAACTAGCAGAACAGTTTGATGAGCTACGTGCTGAATTTGATAAGAAATTCGAAGTTAAGCGTCGTAAGATCACTCAAGGTGATGATCTTGCTCCTGGTGTACTGAAAATCGTTAAAGTTTACTTGGCTGTTAAGCGTCGCATTCAGCCTGGTGATAAGATGGCCGGTCGTCACGGTAACAAAGGTGTAATTTCTAAGATTAACCCAATCGAAGACATGCCTTACGATGAGAGCGGAACGCCTGTTGATATCGTGTTGAACCCTCTGGGTGTACCATCACGTATGAACATCGGTCAGATTCTTGAAGTTCACTTAGGTGCGGCAGCGAAAGGCATCGGTGACAAGATCAACCGTATGGTGAAAGAGCAACAAGAACTTGCGAAGCTCCGTGACTTCTTACAAGAAGTGTACAACCTAGGCGGAACACGTCAGGTTGTTGATATCGCAAGTTTGTCGGATGACGAAGTTCGTACATTGGTAGAAAACCTACGTGGTGGTTTACCGATTGCAACGCCAGTCTTCGACGGTGCGTCTGAGCCAAACATCAAGCAGCTATTGAAACTGGCTGATTTGCCAGAGTCAGGTCAAATGACCTTGTTTGATGGTCGTACTGGTGATGCCTTTGAGCGTCCTGTTACTGTCGGTTACATGTACATGCTGAAACTGAACCACTTAGTTGACGATAAGATGCACGCTCGTTCAACCGGTTCATACAGCTTGGTGACTCAGCAACCACTTGGTGGTAAAGCTCAGTTCGGTGGCCAGCGTTTCGGTGAGATGGAAGTATGGGCACTGGAAGCATACGGTGCGGCTTACACTCTACAAGAAATGTTGACGGTGAAATCCGATGACGTGAATGGCCGTACTAAGATGTATAAAAATCTGGTTGACGGTAACCATTCTATGGAACCTGGTATGCCTGAATCGTTCAACGTATTGTTGAAAGAGATTCGCTCGCTAGGTATCAACATCGAGCTAGAAGACGAAGAGTAAACTGTTTGGTTGTCTCTTTGAGACAACCTTATTGGTTTTCGGTTGGAAGGTGCTCGCCTTAGGGTGAGCTCCTTTTTAACTCCTTACAGGAGCTGATTGTGAAAGACTTATTAAACTTTCTAAAAGCACAGCATAAGACTGAAGAATTTGATGCGATCAAAATCGGTCTTTCTTCACCAGACATGATTCGTTCATGGTCGTTTGGTGAAGTGAAAAAACCTGAAACGATCAACTATCGTACGTTCAAACCTGAACGTGATGGTCTGTTCTGTGCGCGTATTTTCGGTCCAGTTAAAGACTATGAATGTCTTTGTGGAAAATATAAGCGCCTGAAACACCGCGGTGTGATCTGTGAGAAGTGTGGCGTTGAAGTTACACAGACTAAAGTTCGTCGTGAACGTATGGGTCACATTGAACTCGCGTCTCCTGTTGCTCACATCTGGTTCCTTAAATCACTACCATCTCGTATCGGTCTATTAATGGATATGCCGCTACGTGACATCGAACGTGTTCTTTACTTCGAAATGTATGTAGTGACTGAGCCTGGCATGACTGACCTAGAAAAAGGTCAAATGCTAACAGAAGAAGAATACCTTGATCGCCTTGAAGAGTGGGGCGATGAGTTTGCTGCGAAGATGGGTGCGGAAGCGATCAAAGATCTGCTACGTGCTATGGATTTGGCTCAAGAAGCCGAACTTATGCGTGAAGAGTTACAAACAACGAACTCAGAAACCAAGCGTAAGAAAATCACAAAACGTCTTAAATTGGTTGAAGCCTTCATTTCTTCAGGTAATAACCCTGAATGGATGATCCTAACAGTATTGCCTGTGCTTCCGCCGGATCTTCGTCCTCTAGTACCTCTAGATGGCGGTCGTTTTGCAACGTCTGATTTGAACGATTTATATCGTCGTGTGATCAACCGTAACAACCGTCTAAAACGTCTACTTGAGCTAGCTGCTCCAGACATCATCGTACGTAACGAAAAACGTATGCTGCAAGAGTCTGTTGATGCGCTACTAGACAACGGTCGTCGTGGTCGTGCGATTACAGGTTCTAACAAGCGTCCTTTGAAATCTCTTGCTGATATGATCAAGGGTAAACAAGGTCGTTTCCGTCAGAACTTGCTTGGTAAACGTGTAGACTATTCAGGTCGTTCAGTAATTACTGTGGGTCCTTACTTGCGTCTGCACCAGTGTGGTCTTCCTAAGAAGATGGCACTAGAGCTATTCAAACCATTTATCTACAGCAAGCTGGAAACGCGTGGTCTAGCGACAACGATCAAAGCTGCGAAGAAAATGGTAGAGCGCGAAGAAGCGGTCGTTTGGGATATCTTGGATGAAGTTATCCGTGAACACCCAGTGATGCTAAACCGTGCACCAACACTTCACCGTCTAGGTATCCAGGCATTTGAGCCGGTACTGATTGAAGGTAAAGCGATGCAGCTACACCCATTGGTGTGTGCGGCGTATAACGCTGACTTCGATGGTGACCAAATGGCGGTACACGTACCGTTAACGTTGGAAGCTCAGTTAGAAGCGCGTACCTTGATGATGTCGACAAACAACATTTTGTCACCTGCATCAGGCGATCCGATCATCGTACCTTCTCAGGACGTTGTATTGGGTCTTTACTACATGACTCGCTCAAAAATTAATGACAAAGGCGAAGGTATGTACTTGGCCGGCCCAGAAGAGGCTGAAAAAGCGTACCGTACTAAGTCTGCGACGTTACATGCACGAGTCAAAGTACGTATTACTGAGACTGTGATTGATGAAGATGGCAATAGCACAACAGAAACGAAGATGGTCGATACGACTGTGGGTCGTGCGATGTTGTGGCAAATTGTACCGAAAGGTCTGCCATTTGAAATCATCAACCAAAAACTTGGTAAAAAACAGATTTCTAACTTGTTGAACGTGGCTTATCGTAAGCTTGGCCTGAAAGATACTGTTATCTTTGCAGACCAAATCATGTACACAGGTTTTGCTTATGCAGCACTTTCTGGTGTTTCTGTTGGTATCGACGATATGGTGGTACCAGATGCGAAATACCGTGAAATCGCAGAAGCGGAAGAAGAAGTTCGCGAAATTCAAGAACAGTTCCAATCTGGTCTTGTGACGGCGGGTGAGCGCTATAACAAAGTGATCGATATTTGGGCATCAACCAACGATCGCGTTGCGAAAGCAATGATGAGCAACCTATCGACTGAAACCGTGATTAACCGTGACGGTGAAGAAGAAGAGCAAGAATCATTTAACAGCATCTACATGATGGCCGACTCCGGCGCACGTGGTTCTGCTGCTCAGATTCGTCAGCTTGCTGGTATGCGTGGTCTAATGGCTCGTCCAGATGGTTCCATCATCGAAACACCGATCACTGCGAACTTTAAAGAAGGTCTAAACGTACTTCAGTACTTTATCTCAACGCACGGTGCTCGTAAGGGTCTTGCGGATACAGCATTGAAGACAGCGAACTCAGGTTACCTGACTCGTCGTCTGGTTGATGTGGCTCAGGATGTTGTGGTAACACAAACAGACTGTGGTACTCACGAAGGTGTTATCATGCGTCCTCATATCGAGGGTGGTGATGTAAAAGTTGCATTGTCTGAGCTTGTGCTAGGTCGTGTTGTTGCTGAAGATCTGTTGATTCCAGGTACTGACACTGTCTTACTACCACGTAACACGCTTCTTGATGAGAAACTGTGTGAACTGTTAGATGAAAACTCCATTGACTGGGTGAAAGTACGTTCTGTTGTAACCTGTGATGCTGACTTCGGTTGTTGTGCACAGTGTTACGGTCGTGACTTGGCTCGTGGTCACTTGGTTAACCAAGGTGAATCTGTGGGTGTTATCGCTGCACAGTCTATCGGTGAACCGGGTACACAGCTTACCATGCGTACGTTCCACATCGGTGGTGCGGCATCAACGGCAGCAGCAGAAAACAGCATTAAAGCGAAGAACAACGGTTCTATCAAGCTTCATAACGCCAAGTACGTTATCAACAAAGATAAGAAACTGGTGATCACCTCACGTGCGTCTGAGTTGACAATCGTGGATGAATTTGGCCGAACTAAAGAGAAGCACAAGCTTCCTTACGGTTCTCAGCTAACCAAAGGTGATAACGAAGCCGTTGCAATCGGTGACCTAGTGGCGAACTGGGAAGCGCATACGCTGCCAATCATCACTGAAGTAGCTGGTCGTATCCAATACGTTGATATGATCGATGGTGTTACTGTCGCTCGTCAAACGGATGAACTGACTGGTCTATCTTCAAGTGAAGTGACTGAACCAGCTGCACGTCCATCTGCAGGTAAAGATATGCGTCCAGCTATCAAACTTGTTGATGAGCAAGGTAAAGATGTCATGATTCCTGGTACGGATATGCCAGCTCAATACTTCTTACCGGGTAAAGCGATTGTTAACATCGAAGATGGCGCGGAAGTAAGCGTGGGTGATACATTAGCACGTATTCCTCAGAAATCTGGCGGTAACAAAGATATTACCGGTGGTCTTCCTCGCGTTGCTGACTTGTTCGAAGCTCGTAAGCCTAAAGAACCGGCAATTCTTGCTGAACATACTGGTACAGTATCCTTCGGTAAAGAAACGAAAGGGAAACGTCGTCTTGTGATCACACGCGATGGCGGTGACACTTACGAAGAGATGATTCCGAAACATCGTCAGTTGAACGTGTTCGAAGGTGAGCGTGTTGAACGTGGTGACGTTATTGCTGATGGCCCAGAAACACCACATGACATTTTACGTCTACGTGGTATTCATGCGGTGACTCAATACATCACTAACGAAGTTCAGGAAGTTTACCGTCTGCAAGGCGTTAAGATTAACGATAAGCACATTGAAACGATTGTTCGTCAAATGTTGCGTAAGTGTACGATCACGCATGCTGGTGACTCTGAGTTCCTAGCGGGTGAACAGGTTGAGTACTCTCAAGTTAAGATCTCTAACCGTAAACTAGAAGAAGAAGGCAAAGAGCCTGCACGTTTTGAACGTGAGCTTCTAGGTATTACTAAGGCATCTCTAGCGACTGAGTCATTCATCTCTGCGGCATCGTTCCAAGAAACGACTCGCGTACTAACAGAAGCCGCGGTTTCTGGTAAACGTGATGAGTTACGTGGTCTGAAAGAAAACGTGATTGTAGGTCGTCTAATCCCTGCAGGTACGGGTTTCGCCTACCACCAAGAACGTCAAGCACGACGTGAAGCACAGAAAGAAGGGCCATCTGTTGAACAAGCAACAGACAACCTAGCGGCTTTACTGAATGCAGGCTTCTCTTCGGATGAGTAAGAAAGCGTTATAAAAAAAGGCACCTTCGGGTGCCTTTTTTGTCTCTAACGGGTGAGTGCTACCAAGAGGGTAACTCGTGTTTTACTGATGGTACTAAGCACCTGGTGGATAGGCCAAGCTGTCAGCGATCAGTTGAATTAAGTAATCTTCCGTGCCGAATCGACTTTCAAGAACTTCTCCGATTTCCGAAAGATCTTTGTCCAGATCTTCTAAGTCATCGTCATCTGAGACATCGGCGTATTGGTCGGTAAAATTCAATAACGGGTCATTACTGTCAGAGATCTGGTGATAAGTCTCATTTATTTCAGTTGTCGCCTGAAATCCGGTGGCGTGCCACTTATCCATTATCATGTCATAGATTTTAAAGTGACCTTCTGATATATAATCAACCAGATCTTGGCAAAATACTTGGAGTTCTGCGGGCGTTGGTAGCTCAGCCATAGAAGCCTTTGCAGCACTGGGTTGAAGTGTGACAAGCTTACAGTAAGCAATAATCAATTCTTGTCTCTTATCGAGCCAATGATCGATCACCTTGCTGGAACCGCCCCATTGTTCTTGTGTTTTTTTCAATTGTCTCAGCATAATTTCGCCCTCAATGGCTCATTATTACAATAATGATTGTGCTAGCTATTGGTATTCAACCACCCCTGTTATACGAACAAGACATAAAATGGTTAACACTTATACAAATTAAGGTTGCCAGTAAACCACATTGACTGCAAGTGACGAGGTATGCATATGTTAGAAAAAAGTGATGAACAGAACGCTTATTGGTGTATTGTTTCTGGTTCCGACCTCTGGAGTTTTGATGGTGGTATTCCTTTTGGAACGGCCGCGGGTTTTTCTATTCCACTTGCGGACAGTATTCAGATAGGTTCATATCAAAATTCTCCGGTATTTTGGGTCAATTCGAGCGCGTTAGACTGGTCGCCTGAGTACGTTTCATTGCGTACTTTACTGATGTTGGATACAGAATTATTTCATTTGGTCAGTAAAGCGGTGCAATATGGCCATATGGTCGATAGTCAGCGTTTTTGCTCTGCATGTGGCGGAAGAACGCACTTTAATCATAGTCAGTATGCGATGCAGTGCCAAGATTGTCGTATGATGCATTATCCACGAATCAACAGCTGTATCATTGTGGCGGTACGCAATGGCGATAAGATACTGTTAGCGCAACACCCTCGTCATAAAACGGGGATGTATACCATCATCGCTGGATTTGTTGAGGTCGGTGAGACACTAGAAGGCTGTGTTGCACGCGAAATTTATGAAGAAACCGGGATAACGGTCAAGAATATTCGTTATCAGGCCAGTCAGCCTTGGGCGTTTCCGTCTAACATCATGACAGGCTTCTTAGCCGATTATGCGGCCGGTGAGATAAAACCGGATTATAGTGAGCTTAGCGATGCCAAATGGTTTGGGGTGGATGAGTTACCGGATTTAGCGCCTGTTGGGACCATTGCCAGAACCTTGATAGAGCAAACACTCACCGCAATTCGCCAAGGCGAATAAACGGACTGTATTGGGTGAACGATTCGTGAGACAGTCTTCACCAATAAACCATGATAGAATAATCATTTACCCCATTCGATAGAAAAAAGTGGAAGACGGAATGACAGAAATAAAGAACGATCGGTATTTACGCGCACTGCTCAAACAGCCAGTCGATTGTACTCCAGTATGGATGATGCGTCAGGCTGGTCGTTATCTCCCAGAGTACCGCGAAGTTCGAGCTCAGGCCGGAGATTTTATGTCATTGTGTCGTAATGCGGAATTGGCATCAGAAGTCACTCTACAACCGTTGCGTCGTTTCCCTTTGGATGCCGCTATCTTGTTCTCTGATATCTTGACTATTCCAGATGCGATGGGACTTGGATTGCACTTTGTTGCCGGAGAAGGCCCTAAGTTTGCTTTACCGATCCAGAATAAAGCGGATGTGTTACGTTTGGCTAACCCAGATCCGGAAGGTGAACTACAATATGTGATGAACGCGGTGCGTCAAATCCGCAAAGATTTACAAGGTGAGGTCCCGTTGATTGGCTTCTCTGGTAGCCCTTGGACACTCGCGACCTATATGGTTGAAGGGGGCCCATCGAAAGCGTTCACCAAAATTAAAAAAATGATGTACGCTGAGCCAGCCACCTTGCATTTATTGTTGGATAAGTTAGCTGACAGTGTGATCGACTATTTGAATGCGCAGATTAAAGCGGGAGCTCAATCTGTGATGGTGTTTGATACGTGGGGAGGTGTTCTCACCCCGCAAGATTATCAAGACTTCTCATTGCAGTACATGCATAAAATTGTCGATGGTTTGATCCGTGAAAACGACGGTCGTCGCGTGCCAGTGACCTTATTTACGAAAAATGGCGGCATGTGGCTGGAAAAAATCGTGGCAACGGGATGTGATGCGGTTGGCTTGGATTGGACGATTAATATTGCCGATGCGAAAGCTCGCGTTGGCGATAAGGTGACCTTACAGGGGAATATGGATCCCTCCATCCTCTATGCAAGTCCAGAACGTATTCGACAAGAAGTCGGTACCATTCTCGAAGATTATGGTCATGATGAAACAGGCCACGTCTTCAATTTAGGGCATGGTATTCACTTGGATGTGCCACCTGAAAATGCGGGTATCTTTGTGGATGCGGTGCATGAGTTATCCAAACCCTATTATACGTCTGGTGCATAGCAAGGCGTGGGTGCTCTTTGCGAGCACCCGTTAGGGGCCTAAAGGGGAGTGAGCACATGAAAACCAAAGACAAAATCATTTTTGCTGCGTTGGAGCTGTTTAATGAAAACGGCGAGCGCAATGTGACCACGAATCACATTGCGGCGCATCTTGAGATTAGCCTAGGAAATTTGTATTACCATTACCGGAATAAACAGGAAATTATCCGAGCCATTTTTTCGTTATATTCTGAAGAGCTCATTGATCGCTTTACTCCCTTACAGGGGACTCATGAAAGTCTCACCTTGTTAAAGCACTACCTTAATTCCATCTTTACGTTGATGTGGAAGTATCGCTTCTTCTATGCCAATTTGCCGGAAATTTTGCAGCGTGATGATGTCTTGCATGCGAATTACATTGCGGTACAAGATCGTTTACAAACCAATTTAATTGGCATTGTACGCGCGTTTGTCGACATGGAACTGTTAGAGATTAGTGACGAGGCAATGCCGACGATGTCGACGACGCTGCACTTAGTCGCCTCAACTTGGCTGGCGTATCAATCGGCCATGTCATTGCAAACTCGTATTACCGAGCAAGTCATTCACAAAGGAATGCTACAGGTGATCTCGCTGGTCAAACCGGTGGCGACACCGCTTGGGTTGGAACAACTGGAGTTATTAGAAGAAGGCGTGCAAGCCATGCATGCTTAGTGCCATGAGATATAACTTTTCGTACTTGGTTATCATCGAAAAAGACTGATAGTTTTAGTTTTATCATGATTAGAAGAATGCGATTGAGCTTATGCATTATGACGTATTTAATGGGGATGCAGATGGCATCATTGCGCTTTTACAACTGCGTTTAGAATACCCCTGTGACTCCTTGTATCGTACGGGAGTAAAACGAGATATTCAGTTATTAGAAGGGTTGAGTGTTGCTGAGGGCGATACTGTGACCGTACTGGATATTTCTATGGACAAAAATCATCAGCCCTTACAGGCGCTACTGGCACAAGGTGCGTCCATCTTTTATGCTGATCACCACTTACCGGGCACTATCCCACAGCACCCTCGTTTGATCAGTCATATTCATACCGAGGCAACAATGTGTACCGCACTGATCATCGATCACTTGCTGGAACATCGCTATCACCAATGGGCGATTGCGGCCGCTTACGGCGATAATTTGTCTCAAGTCGCGACGGAAAAAGCAAAACGGGCTCACCTTACGGAATCAACACGTTCGCAATTGGAGCAACTCGGCACGCTGATCAATTATAATAGCTATGGTCGCAGCGTCGCGGATTTGCATTATTCACCGGCAGAGCTGTTTGAACAGCTATTGGCTTACCGAACCCCCGATGCGGTGATCAGTGATCGATCCTCGCCGTTTCATCACTTACAGCAACATTATGCCAATGACATGGCTTTTGCGCTCGAGCAGACCAGAGAGAATCATCCGGCTCTACAGGTTATTCAACTTCCCAATCAAGCGGTATCATTTCGTATTAGTGGCGCACTGGGTAACTACCTTGCCAATCAAGCGCCGACGAAAGCCACGTTGATTTTAACGCCGTTAGAGGATGCAGAGCAGAACTTTATCGTGTCGTTACGCGCGCCACTGGAGAATCGGCAAGGCGCCGGGCAGCTATGCAGTCAATTTGACACTGGCGGTGGGCGTGAAGGGGCTGGTGGCGTGAACCGCTTAGCGAAAGATCAAGTTAATGCATTGATCAGAACGGTATCCGATTTTTATCGTTCGGATACCGTTTATAGGGGTTAGCGTTTTAGCCAGTTAAGTGGGTTTTCGGCTTTACTGTTACGACGAACTTCGAAATAGAGAGAGGCTTGTTGTTGTCCGCCGGTATCACCTGCAAGAGCAATGGTTTCTCCGGCAGCGACACGGTCTCCCTCTTTTTTGGTCAAGGATTGGTTAAACCCATAGAGTGTCATATAACCCTGACCATGATCGATTAATACCATGAGGCCATAACCGCGTAAGTAATCGGAAAATACGATCGTACCCGAGGCGACCGCTTTGACTTTGTCGCCATAATGAGCCTGAATCACAATGCCTTTCCAGTTAATTTGTCCGCTCTGATGTTCACCGAAGCGATGCAAGACCGTGCCCTTGATTGGCCAAGGCAGTTGGTGGCGCTGCTTGGCTAACCCGTCCATGGAAATACTGGCGGCCGCCTGACGAGCCGCTTTTGCTTTTTCGGCTTTAGCGATCTCCGCCTTGAGGCGATTCTCATTCTGTTGCAGTTCAGCAAGATAGACTTTATCCCCTGAAATGCCTTTCTTGATCTTGGCTAATGTCTGACGTCGCTGGGTTTGGCTTTGGTCTAATTGTTGATATTTTTGGGTTTGCTGTTTTAAGAGCTCCGCTATTTTATCTCGTTCTTTATGCAACTGAGATTCACTGTTATCGAGCTCGCGATGAGTGGTTTCTAGCTCGTTAATGGCTTTAGTGCGGGCTTTGGCTAAATGTTGATAATATTGGCTAATGCGATCTTCTTCCATCCCAGAACTGAGGATATGTTCAGTGGAGAAAGAGCGTTCCGTAATGTAATAGGTTTGCAGTAGTGTTTTGAGCTGCTTCGTTTGTTGTTGACGCTGTTGTTCCAAGTGGTCAATTTTTTTACGTAAGGCTGCAATTTTTCGATTCGTCTGTGCTTGCTTACTCTTGGTCTTGTTAATTTGTTTTTTCTGAGCCGCGATATGCAGCTCTTGCTGTTTTAAGTCGTTTTGTAGCGCATCCAACTTTTTACGTTGGCGAGACAACGATAATTCTTGGCGTTGAATTTCATTTTTTACACCCGTTAATTCCTGCTGCGACGCCGCCATGCTGGTTTGAGGCATGGTCATTGCTAGAGCGCTAGCAAATAAGATCGCACTGTTCAGAACAATAGGGGATGAACGTTTCAAAAACGAGGGGCACAACTTTATTAACATTATCGATAAGCTTTTAATGACATCAATGAGTGACCAGTATACCCAAAGCACAGGTTGAGGCGAGTATGCTGTGCAAAAAGTTTGTCATTCTGAACACAAATGAGTGGAAATAAAAACGCCTCCCAGTTGGGAGGCGTTGCTCGTTTGAATACCCGTTACTTGTACAGGACTTGGCCTGACATTTCTTCAGGGATCTCGGTATCGGTCAATGCAAGCATGGTAGGGGCAAGATCAGAGAGTTTACCGTTGTCTTTAAACTCAATGTCTTTGCTACCTACGTAGATTAATGGAACCGGTAGATTGGTGTGCGCAGTGTGTGCACCACCAGTTTCAGGGTTGACCATCATTTCAGCATTACCGTGATCGGCGGTGATCAATAACTGTCCATCGACTTCATTGATGGCTTCAACGATACGACCAATACACGCATCGACGGCTTCACAGGCTTTAACTGCGGCATCGTAATCCCCCGTATGGCCGACCATGTCGCCATTCGGGTAGTTACAGATGATCGCGTCATACTTGCCTGATTTAATCGCAGCCACAAGTTTATCGGTTAACTCTGCCGAGCTCATTTCTGGTTGCAGATCGTAAGTGGCGACTTTTGGCGACGCAACGATTTGACGATCTTCTCCTGAGAACTCGTCTTCGACACCACCGTTAAAGAAGAACGTCACGTGCGCGTACTTCTCAGTTTCAGAAATGCGCAATTGTGTCTTATCGTGTTTTGCTAGCCACTCACCGTACGTATTGGTCAGGCTTGCTGGTGGATAAGCCGTATTCAATGGAATATCCGCAGCATATTGCGTTAGCATCACAAAGTTAACACTTGGGAATGTTTCACGCTCAAAACCGTCGAACTCAGGTACAAATGTACGTGTGATTTCACGAGCACGGTCAGCACGGTAGTTCATGAAGATAACGGCATCGCCATCTTGCATGGCCGATGAATCTTGACCGTCTGATTGGATAAGCGTGGCTTTCACAAACTCATCGTTTTCTTCACGAGCATAAGCGTCTTCAAGCCCTTGCGTCGCGCTTGTTGCCGAGAACTGGCCTTTGGCTTGTGAGAGCAAGTCATACGCTTGTTGGACACGATCCCAGTTATTGTCACGGTCCATTGCATAGTAACGACCAATTAAGCTCGCTATGCGGCCTTTACCGAGTTCCGCAAACAGATCGTCAAAGCGCTCTAATGAGCCTTTAGCACTGCGTGGCGGGGTATCGCGTCCGTCTAGGAAGCAGTGTAAGTAGATACGCTCGGCACCCCGATCGGCGGCCATTTTTACCGCGGCATAAATATGATCTTCATGAGAGTGAACACCACCTGGAGACATGAGGCCCATAATATGCACAGCTTTACCCGCATTGACTGCGGAATCGATCGCCGCGACAAGGGTTTCATTTTTCTCAAATTCACCATCGGCAATGGCCTTGGTCACTCGGGTCAAATCTTGGTAGACCACACGACCGGCCCCAATATTTGTATGACCGACTTCTGAGTTACCCATTTGGCCGTCAGGCAAGCCCACATCTAAACCAGACGCAGAGATGAGCGTATTTGGCTGAGTTTTTGCGAGTTCGTCAAGCACTGGTGTGTTTGCATTATTAATGGCGTTACTGCTGTTGTCATCACGATGACCCCAGCCGTCTAGAATTACTAGTGCCATTGGCTTTTTCGCTGCCATATTTAAGACCTCATTCAGTTCAAAATTATTGAAATTAGCGTAATTTTACTACACTTTTTGTGCTTAGCAGTAGTGTCAGATCAATGATTTTGCCTATCAATTCCATTGTTGATCTTGGCATATCCTACTCTACACATTGGTGTGTATATTTGATAGGACCTAGTCCGTTATTGGTATTTTTTCGCAAGGCTCGCTAACCTCCATACCGTGTATAACCTGACCATACCATAAAATGGCTCACCGTGTTTTATATGAGGTGAGCGATGAGTGAAAACTAGGTTTACGAACAAAACGATCTGCCCATAAAGTCAGGGGTTGGCGGTATGGAGGTGTTAGAAAAGCACAAAAAAGAGAAGAGGTGGATGCCGAAGCGCAAGGGGGGCGCTTCGGCATATCGCGATATCGAGTCTTTAATCAACGCTAGGGCGAGTGTGGGCGTAAGGCGTGCCCATACGTGTTGTCGCGCCTGAGCGCATGGTGTCATCAAACTCAATTTGTTCTTTGGCAAATAAATTGATGACAGTCGACCCCAGTTTAAAGCGGCCCATTTCTGCGCCTTTGTCTAAATGAATCGCTTTGTCGCCTGATGCTGGATAGTCCCAATGATGCACACTGCAACCGCGTGGTGGCGTGATAGTGCCTGCCCACACGACTTCTATACTGCCGACAATGGTCGCTCCGACTAAGACTTGAGCCATCGGTCCATGCGCTGTATCGAAAATACACACGACACGTTCATTACGCGCAAATAAGTTCGGGACATTTTGAGCCGTTAGAGGATTAACGGAAAAAAGGTCGCCAGGGATATAAATCATCTGACGCAGCGTCCCCGCGCAAGGCATGTGCACGCGGTGATAATCGCTAGGAGACAGATAGATGGTCGCAAAGTCACCGTCTTGGAATTGAGCCACGAGCGCGGCATCGCCGCCAAGTAATTCTTGAGCTGAAAAATCGTGTCCTTTAGCTTGAATCAATTTGCCATCATTGATGTAGCCAAATTGGCTAACCGCGCCATCAGCGGGATGTACCAAGCCTTGAGGATCATCGGCAATAGGTCTAGCGTCCGCTTTGAGGGCGCGCGTGAAAAAGTCGTTAAATGTAGCGTAATGACCCGGATCCGGATGCAGAGCTTCATTCATATCCACGCGATAACGCTTGATAAACCAGCGAATCACCGCGGTAGTGAGACGTCCAGCTTGTGCCGATGCGAGTTTACCTAAAAGTTCGGTAAGCGCACGTTGTGGGATCCAATACTGTAATCCCACCTTCAATTTGTCCATGGTGTTAGGTTCCAAAATTATTTACTCTGATTTGGCGACAATAGTACTGAATGGTCGTGAAAAAGCCAGTAAAGTTCTTATTGTCGGTAAATTATGGGTTAACGAATATCGGATTTTTTATCTCTTGAATACTGACGATTGGCTTTGTTTTCGCCCATGCTCTCGATGATTCGGTGATAGTTTTCAAAGCGCACTTGGCTGATTTTACCGTCTTCCACACCTTGCCGTAACGCACAGCCTGGATCGTTAAGATGTTTACAGTCGCGAAACTTACATTCTCCTAAAAATGGATGGAATTCGCGATAGGCTTGAGCGATATCTTCCGGTGCCAAGTGCCAGAGACCAAACTCACGAACCCCAGGAGAATCAATCAAATCGCCACCGGTTGGAATGTGATAAAGCCGTGCCGCCGTCGTCGTATGTTGACCTAACCCAGAGTTTTTCGATACAGCGCCTTCTTCGGCGATGGGGGTCGTTTGTGGCATCAATGCATTGACTAAGCTTGATTTACCCACCCCAGATTGCCCAACAAAGATATTGATTTTATCGCTGAGGTAAGAGGAAAGTGCCTCGATACCTTCCCCAGTTTCTTTACTGACGAACACAACGTCATAGCCGATATCTTTGTACAGGGTTAGCCACTCTTGATAGGTGTCACGTTGTGTTTGGTCGAGAAGATCGATTTTATTGAGGACGATCAGCGGCGTGATACGCAACGTTTCGGCAGCAATTAAGTATCGATCAATGATGTTGAGTGACAACTCTGGCAGTACTGAAGCAATGATGACCATTTGGTCGACATTGGCGGCTACCGGTTTTAAACCATCATAATAATCGGGACGTGTGAGAACCGAATGGCGTTCTTCAACCGCTTCAACCACCCCAGAAATACCCGACAGTGTTTCGATACCTGGGCGCCAAATGACGTTATCACCGGAGACGAGAGATTCAATACTGCGTCGCAAATTACAACGGTGGATGATCCCTGTTTCGGTGTCTTCCACGTCAGCATGTTGACCAAATCGGCTAATGATTAAGCCTTTTTGCGCACTTTCTAGCATCGACTCATCCCATTGGATGGTTTCTTCTTGTTGCAGTCGTTTGTGCTGATTGTGTCTTACTCGCCTTACTTGGCCTTTTGTCAGCTTTTTTCTCTTTGCCACTATGTTTCTCTTTACGTGAGTGAGTGAGAATATCGGCTGCATGTATACCAGCAGATAGAACGAAATCCAAGAGGTGACGGTATCTTGGGTTTCTGAATTTAGGTATAGTACCTTTTTTCATGATAATCCCAAATAGGCGGCTAGCTATGTCTTTTAATGAACACAACTTAATCTGGATTGATTTAGAGATGACTGGACTGGATCCTGAAGTTCATAAAATTATTGAAATTGCCACCATCGTAACGGATTCTGAGCTGAATATCCTCGCAGAAGGTCCTGTATTGGCGATTCATCAGCCAGAAGCGGAACTAGAGAAGATGGATGAGTGGTGCACGACGACGCATACCGAGAGTGGGTTGGTTGAGCGTATTCGACAAACCACCGTCACGGAAGAGCAAGCTGTCGCGCAAACTATTGCCTTTCTTGAGCAGTGGGTTCCGAAAGGCGCATCACCTATCTGTGGGAATAGCATTGGTCAGGATCGTCGCTTCTTGTATAAGCACATGCCTGATCTTGAACAATATTTCCATTATCGTTATCTTGATGTCAGTACGATTAAAGAGTTGACGCGTCGTTGGCAGCCGGAGTTGCTCAATGGCGTAACGAAGAAAGGCAGTCATTTAGCGTTAGATGATATTCGCGACTCGATCGCTGAGCTGCAATACTACCGTGAAAACGTGTTTTCAATCTAACGACGAATGTCTGTGAGAGTGTGATGGTGGTTTTATCAGCACGCTGTTGAAAAACGAAGACTTATCTGGTCGCTTTTTCATCATAAGCAAAAAAAATCTCTTTTTTTTCAATTAAAGACTTGCATCACACTCAAATGCTCTTATAATTCGCAGCCCTAACGACGGGAAACAACGTTAAGTATGCGACACTAGCTCAGTTGGTAGAGCGCGACCTTGCCAAGGTCGAGGTCACGAGTTCGAACCTCGTGTGTCGCTCCAAATCCTTTTAAAGGTGACGGAGTTTTCAGTTAAGAGTGCGACACTAGCTCAGTTGGTAGAGCGCGACCTTGCCAAGGTCGAGGTCACGAGTTCGAACCTCGTGTGTCGCTCCAAGTTTTCATTGTACTTTAACAGTGACACAATCGGACGCGGGGTGGAGCAGTTTGGTAGCTCGTCGGGCTCATAACCCGAAGGTCGTTGGTTCAAATCCGGCCCCCGCAACCACATTTGATTATTCGGTGATTATGTCGGGTAATGCAGAGTGCGACACTAGCTCAGTTGGTAGAGCGCGACCTTGCCAAGGTCGAGGTCACGAGTTCGAACCTCGTGTGTCGCTCCAAGTTTTCATTGTACTTTAACAGTGACACAATCGGACGCGGGGTGGAGCAGTTTGGTAGCTCGTCGGGCTCATAACCCGAAGGTCGTTGGTTCAAATCCGGCCCCCGCAACCACATTTGATTATTCGGTGATTATGTCGGGTAATGCAGAGTGCGACACTAGCTCAGTTGGTAGAGCGCGACCTTGCCAAGGTCGAGGTCACGAGTTCGAACCTCGTGTGTCGCTCCAAGTTTTCATTGTACTTTAACAGTGACACAATCGGACGCGGGGTGGAGCAGTTTGGTAGCTCGTCGGGCTCATAACCCGAAGGTCGTTGGTTCAAATCCGGCCCCCGCAACCACATTTGATTATTCGATGATTATGTCGGGTAATACAGAGTGCGACACTAGCTCAGTTGGTAGAGCGCGACCTTGCCAAGGTCGAGGTCACGAGTTCGAACCTCGTGTGTCGCTCCAAGTTTTCATTGTACTTTAACAGTGACACAATCGGACGCGGGGTGGAGCAGTTTGGTAGCTCGTCGGGCTCATAACCCGAAGGTCGTCGGTTCAAATCCGGCCCCCGCAACCACTTTATATCCAATTATTGGATCGTTCCGATTCAATAATCATCTCTTGTGCGACACTAGCTCAGTTGGTAGAGCGCGACCTTGCCAAGGTCGAGGTCACGAGTTCGAACCTCGTGTGTCGCTCCAGTTACTTCTTATGAAGTCGATATTCATTGCATGTCTGCAATGGCTAAAAACGAATATATGTCTGTAGTTACTTTGCAACATGCATGGTTCGAAAGTCATTGATGGGATGCTTGATACCAGTCAATCTCTTCCTCAATGTCTTTCATGTACAGTGATGTTATGACTTTAGACACGTTTATGTGGATAGAGTAACATTATCACTGAATGCGTTTTATATCGCTCATACAAGGCTGATAAAGTGATGGCGTCGGTCTGAGTGCTGACACAATATGAAGACAGCTGCATTCGTCAATGAATGGAACTGAGTCTGTCTGATTGAGCTAATCATGCAATCACGAGATTGTTATTAAGATCACAATGGTATTTGCTATCGCCGTCGATATTTGTGCTATTTTTAATGTCTAACACGGATTGTGTTCTCTTAATGCTGTGAAGCATCATTCCTAAATTAGCGTTGACATACATTCTTTCTTTTCTTAATTTGCAGGACACCGACTGGTGGGCCTGTTTTTCGCGTTGCTCACGAGTTCTAAACGAATAGTTAACAGACTTATCCACAAAATAAATCTGTGGATAACTTGGTGCATAAAGTGTTTTTGAGTAGAAAAAATCAGCATCTTGTCCAAGATCGTTTTTGAGATTTGAGTTTTTATTATGAGTCTATTTTTTCATAACTTTATGTTTTTGTTGGTTTTTATTGAGTTTTCCAAAGCGTAATCACAAGAAAAAAAAGATCATTAACTAAAAAACACTTGATCCTAATCATTTATTTGTGTTGTGACTAACTTTAAGCAGCTTAGGGAAAAAGTCGGATGTGATATTTTTGTCCACATTTTGATTGATAAACTAATGTCAAGGGTCAAGATGTCAAAATGACGGTTTTTTTAGGCATCTCGCGGTAAGCCTTTTTGAACAATTCGAATCAATCTCTCTTTTTTCCTATCTTGAAAGGGCAATTGATTTTCTTGTTGTTGCAGTGCCCATTCAATATGGACATCGAGCAGCTCTGACTGACCCAGCGTGTCCGTCAATGTATCAATGATGCGTTGTGAGTATGGCGCATTTCCCATGGCAATAATTAAATTGCGACGCCACTGTTCATGGCCAATTCGCCGAATCGCAGACCCTTCCATCTTTTTCAAGAAGGTTTTTTCATCCCATGAAAATAAACGGAGTAAATCGGGGTCCTGAAACATTTCACGACGTTGAAAATCAGGTTGAGTGGTGAGATCAGCAAAGCGATTCCAAGGGCAGACTAATTGACAGTCATCGCATCCGTAGATACGGTTTCCCATCAGGGAACGGAATTCCTCAGGGATAATACCGGCGTATTCAATAGTCAGATAAGAAATGCAGCGACGTGCATCCACAACCCCATCGGCGACAATGGCGTTGGTTGGGCAAGATGTCACGCAGGCTCGGCATTGACCACATTGGTTTTCTGATGGCGTGTCGACTGGTAATGGGAGATCAATCAAGAGTTCGCCAAGAAAGAACCACGACCCATCATTCTCATCGAGAATCAATGAGTGTTTCCCTGTCCAGCCTAATCCCGCTTTTTGCGCCAGTGGTCGCTCTAAAACAGGGGCGGAATCCACAAATGGACGATACCCTAATGCACCGACTTCTTCTTTGATCTTTTCGCCCAGTTTTTTGAGTTGGTTACGCACAAGCTTGTGATAATCTCGACCTAGCGCATAACGACTCACATACGCTTGAGTCGTATCGCTTAGGTTTGTGGCGAAGTGCGCATCTTGCGGTAGATAGTTCATACGAGCACTGATCACTCGAACCGTCCCCGGTAATAACTCGGCTGGACGCGCACGCATCATACCGTGTCGCTCCATCCAGTCCATATCACCGTGATAGCCAGCATCAAGCCATTGTTGCAGAGCGGCTTCTTGATCAGACAGATCCACATCGCAGATGCCCACTTTGGCAAAACCTAATTCATAGGCCCATGATTTAATATTCTCAACGAGTGCGTGATAATCCATAACAGCTCTGTCAGTATAGAGGATCGCGAATGTTAACGGATCTCGTGCATGGGATCCAGCCTGTATTATTGGATAATTTAACAGGAAACTAGGGATGTTTTTCCGTTTGCTTACACGAGAGTTCTTGTTAATTAATTACACTACAGTTTACTATTCTCTACTGGGAAATTTTTTACGCCTTTTGGCCATAGATTTGAGATGACAGTTAGATGACCACGAAGACATTTACGTTAAAAAACGAGCAAGACACCGTTGCGTTAGGCGCTGCAATGGCTGGATTGTGTCAGCAACAGACCACGTTATTTTTATATGGCGATCTCGGTGCTGGTAAAACAACATTCAGTCGTGGTTTTATTCGCTCGCTTGGGCATGAAGGTAAAGTGAAAAGCCCAACGTACACTCTGGTGGAGCCATACGAATTGAGCGATTGGCGTGTGTATCATTTTGATCTCTATCGATTGGCGGATCCTGAGGAATTAGAATTTATGGGTATTCGTGATTATTTTACTGCGGATGCGATATGTTTGGTGGAATGGCCTGACAAGGGTCACGGCTTATTACCACAAGCGGATGTTATTGTTGATTTACGTTATGATGGTGAACAAAGACATGTCACCTTGACGGCCAATAATCAGTATGGAAATACGCTAATAAGTCAATTGGAGTTATTTTGATCGCCGTTCGTTCCTGTTCTCTCTATGTATTCTTAGGGTTATTCATTGCTCTCTTTACGCACTCGGTGAGTGCGAATACCTTAAAAAGTCTTCGAGTATGGCCATCACCGGATGACACTCGGGTGGTGATTGACGTGAAAAGTAAAGTCACGTTCAGTTACTTTCGTTTGTCGAGTCCGGAACGCTTGGTGGTGGATTTGCACGATACCACGCGTAACGCGCGTTTGCCGATCACGATCAGCGATAGCCAGATTCTGAAAAAAATCCGTGCCAGCTCACCACCGGAAAAAGGCACCACTCGACTGGTGCTTGAGCTGAAGAAGCGTGTTTCTCCAAAAGTGTTTACGCTACCGCCAACCCCTGGGGGGCAGTACGGACACCGTTTAGTGATCGATCTTCCCAACAGTGATAAGCCGGACGCTGCGAAGGCGAAGCAACAAAACCCAATTACCCACACTGACTCGTCGTCAACGAAAAAAGCACCGCCACCGAAAAATCAAGATATCGTGATCGCGGTGGATCCTGGGCATGGTGGGGAAGATCCAGGATCGATAGGACCGGGGCGACGTTTTGAAAAAAATGTGACGCTCAGTATTGGTAAGAAGTTGGCGAATCTGATTGATCGTGTACCCGGCATGCATTCGGTGATGACGCGTAAAGGGGATTATTACGTCAGTTTGAATCGCCGTACGGAAATCGCCCGTGAGCATGGCGCGTATTTATTAATCTCCATTCATGCCGATGCTTTTCGTTCTCCTAAGCCTCGTGGAGCGTCAGTCTTTGTATTGAATACTCGTCGAGCGAATACCGAGATCAGCCGTTGGGTTGAGAATCACGAAGAGCAGTCTGAATTGCTGGGTGGGGCCGGTGCGGTGTTAGCGAAAAAGAACAGCGACCGCAATGTCAGCCAGACCTTATTGGATTTGCAATTTAGTCACTCACAAAAAGAAGGGTTCAAGCTCGCGTCCGATATTCTTGGCAAGCTTGGAAAAGTGGCGCACTTGCATCGCAGTAAACCGGTCAATGCCAGCCTCGCGGTATTGAAATCGCCGGATATTCCTTCAGTGTTGGTAGAAACGGGCTTTATTTCTAACCCTTCAGAAGAAAGGTTACTGTTCCAGCAAAGTCACCAAGAAAAAATTGCCCGCGCTATTGCAACGGCCATTGTTGAGTACTTTAAAGAGAACCCACCGCAAGGGACAATGTTTGCTAGTCATGGTAAACCCCGCCATTATACCGTGAAAAGCGGTGATTCGTTATCCGTGATCGCACAGCGTTATGGTGTTTCGGTTGCCAACATCAAGAAGGCAAACGATATGAGCGGGAATGTGCTGTCCGTTGGGCAGACGCTGACCATCCCTCGTGGCAGTTCCTCGATTCAAGTTCCTGAAGTCAGTCATCAAGTCGAAACGGAGACCATTTATCATAAAGTGGTGAAAGGTGACTATTTAGGTAAGATCGCCGCCCATTATAAGGTGTCGGTGGATGACATAAAACGTGAGAACCATTTGCGATCGAATGTGTTGTCACTGGGACAAAAGCTGAAAATCACGGTGAGCTTAAAAGATAAACCGGTGAGAAAGCATAAAGTCGCGAGAGGCGAGTATCTAGGGAAGTTGGCGAGTAAGTATGGGGTGAGCATCAATAGCATTCGCAATGCGAACCACCTAAAAACAGATTCTCTGGCGGTCGGGCAAGTGTTGATTATTCCAAATAAATAAGACGTTAACGATTATGGCGATTCAAATTTTACCCGCTCGTTTGGCAAACCAAATTGCCGCGGGGGAAGTCGTAGAACGACCGGCTTCCGTAGTAAAAGAGTTGGTAGAAAACAGTTTAGATTCTGGTGCGACACGCATCGATATTGATATCGAGAAAGGTGGCGCGAAGCTCATTCGTATTCGTGATAATGGTACAGGGATCCCGAAAGATGAGCTTGCGCTAGCACTGAGTCGCCACGCCACGTCAAAAATACATAATTTGGATGATTTAGAAGCGATCATGAGTTTAGGCTTTCGCGGGGAAGCGCTTGCCAGTATCAGTTCTGTAGCCCGTTTGACGATGACCTCGCGTCCAGCGACGCAAGAAGAAGCGTGGTCCGCCCATAGTGAAGGGCGTGAAATGGCGGTGAAAACTCAGCCAGCAGCACACCCAGTGGGGACCTCGGTCGAGGTCCTCGATTTGTTTTTTAATACGCCAGCACGACGTAAGTTTTTACGAACCGAAAAAACAGAGTTTACTCACATTGATGAGCTGATCAAACGGATCGCGTTAAGCCGTTTTGACGTCACTTTCAATTTACGTCATAACGGAAAACTGGTTCGCCAGTATCGAGCGGCGAAATCCCCAGCACAAGAAGAAAAACGCATCGCCGCTATTTGTGGTAACAGTTTCGTTAAGAATATGCTGCACGTTACGTTGGATCATCAAGGGATGAAATTGTCTGGCTGGATCTCAACCCCAGAGGGAGCTCGTCAGCAAAACGATTTGCAGTATTGCTATGTGAATGGACGCATGATGAAAGATCGCCTCATCAACCATGCCATTCGTCAGAGTTACGAAACAAGTCTGCGGCCAGATCAATACGCCACATATGTGTTGTTTATCGAAGTGGATCCTCACCAAGTTGACGTCAATGTGCATCCTGCGAAGCATGAAGTGCGCTTTCAGCAGGCGCGCCTTGTCCATGATTTCATTTATCAGGCGCTCTCTAGCGCGTTAGCACAAGGGTTATACATTGATGAGCCCACTCATAACCAAGCGGCCTTTTCTCATGCTGATGAGCCACAGGTGTCCTCGCAAGAGACAGAATCGTTAAGCCCGGTATCACAACAAGTTTGGCAAGCCGTGGATAAGGTGCCAGCGTATCCGGGGCAGAGCGATTATCGCAGTAGTACGGAGCGCGATCAGCGGACGTCGGGGGTGTCAGAGCCTGCGGCGGATAAGTCTTGGTCATCGCCAACTCAAACGTCACCGCACAAAGCGTCGGTGTCCAGTGGAGGAAAGCCTTCAACGGCAAAACGTGCCGAAGAGGGGCCAAGTGTCGAAGAGGTACAGGTTTATCAGCACCTATTAGAGACGCCCATCGCGTCTGCGCTTCCTGACTATCCAAAGACACCAAAGAGGGTTACTCAACCTGTGACCCAGAAAGGAGAGGTCACTGAGCTGGGTAAAGCTCTGGATATTGTCCATGGTAAATACTTGGTGATGCTCTCCAATGTCGGGTGTGTGCTGGTGTCATTAGAAAGAGCACAATGGCTGCGAGTACGAGGGCAACTACACGCGAAAGAGACCCCATTAAAAAGTCAGCCTTTGCTGGTGCCTTTTTCGATTAAATCGACGCCCAGTGATTTGGTGAGTTTGGAGAAATATCACCATGAATTTTCTCGATTAGGCATCGATCTACAGCCAAAATCTAAGCAGTCAATTACCGTTATGGGGGTTCCGCAGCCATTGCGTCAGCAAAACTTGCAACAATTGATGCCGGATCTGTTATCGTACGCGTCTTCGACGCTTGATCACCATGATGTCACACTGAACCATGATAATTTTGCTTATTGGTTAAGTGATCAAGTGGTCAGCGGTCAGGCTGATTATTCCTTATCGGAAGGTATTCAGTTGATTTCTGAACTAGAGTTACTGTGGGAAGGCGAGTTGCCTTTAAATGATAGCCAGTTTGTTCAAAAAGTAGATTTTTCCGCGACTATTGCAGCTTTGAATTCATGACTAAACAATTACCTTTAGCCCTGTTTCTTATGGGGCCTACCGCATCGGGTAAAACCGATTTAGCGATTCGTTTGCGCCAGACCTTTCCTGTGGAAATCATCAGTGTCGATTCTGCGCTGATTTACAAAGGGATGGACATCGGTACAGCGAAACCGTCGGCAGAGGAGCAGGCGCTTGCGCCGCATCGTTTGATCGATATTCTCGATCCGAGTGACTCTTATTCCGCGGCAGACTTTCGTCGTGATGCCTTGTTAGCCATGGATGCGATTGTGAGCGAAGGAAAAATCCCTTTGCTGGTGGGCGGCACGATGTTGTATTACAAAGCGCTCATTGAGGGATTATCACCTTTACCGGCCGCCGATCAAAAAATTCGTCAACAAATAGAGCAAGAAGCATTGACGAATGGCTGGACAATGCTGCACGATCAATTGCAAGATATTGATCCTGTGTCGGCAAAACGCATTCACCCGAATGATCCACAACGTTTATCGCGGGCATTGGAAGTTTACCGAATTACTGGTAAAACATTAACAGAGTTAACGGCAACGAAAGGGGAAGCAATCCCTTATCGTATTAAACAGTTTGCCATTGTTCCCAAGGAAAGGGCTGAACTCCATCGTCGGATTGAGTTACGATACAACAAAATGGTGGAAGCGGGGTTTGAAGACGAAGTAAGAGCGTTGTACCAACGCGAGGATCTTCATGCCGATTTACCATCAATCCGTTGTGTCGGTTACCGACAGATGTGGGAATATTTAGACGGACAAGGTACATTAGATGACGCGATTTTTCGTGGTATCTGTGCCACTCGTCAATTGGCCAAGCGACAGATTACCTGGTTACGCAGCTGGGATGATCTAACTTGGTTAGATAGTGGGGATATTGATCACGCTTTTGAAACAATGTCGGATGCAATAGCATCTGATTGAATAAGGTGTGTATAATTATTTTCGCTTTTGCGTAATGTGCTTTAAGTAAGATCAATGACTTGAAGTTATAGTCATACGACTCAATAATGAACTTAGAGTATTTTTCATTCGTTTAGCTCAGATATGAGGCCGCACTCTTATTCGTGCACCACTAGCTAAATAATTAATACAAAATCAAAAATAAGGAAAAATAAAATGGCTAAGGGGCAATCTCTACAAGACCCATTCTTGAACGCGCTACGTCGCGAACGTATTCCGGTTTCTATCTATCTAGTGAATGGCATTAAGCTACAAGGTCAGATTGAATCTTTTGACCAGTTTGTCATCCTATTGAAGAACACAGTGAATCAAATGGTGTATAAACATGCGATTTCGACTGTGGTTCCTGCTCGCGCAGTGAGTCATCACAATGGTGAGCGTCCAGCGCAGGATCGTCCTGCAGAAAAAACAGAAGAGTAAATTATTATTTCAAAATATTTAAGGAGTTGAGCGCTTGTTTGACCGTTACGAATCGGGGGAGCGAGCCGTACTTGTTCATATCAACTTCACGCAAGAGGGTGAGTGGGAAGATCTTAGTGAGTGTGAAATGCTTGTGTCATCTGCAGGTGTTTCTACGCTACAAGTGATCACAGGCAGCCGCCAATCTCCTCACCCTAAATATTTCGTTGGCGAAGGCAAAGCGCAAGAAATTGCTAGCGCTGTCGCGGCGAATGAAGCTGATATCGTCATTTTTAACCACGCTTTATCCCCAGCTCAAGAACGCAACCTAGAACAACTATGTCAATGTCGAGTGATCGACCGTACTGGTTTGATCTTAGATATCTTTGCGCAGCGCGCAAGAACCCATGAAGGTAATCTCCAAGTAGAATTGGCACAACTGCGTCATATTTCTACACGCCTTATCCGAGGTTGGACTCACTTGGAGCGTCAGAAAGGGGGGATCGGTCTACGTGGTCCTGGCGAAACGCAGCTAGAAACGGACCGCCGTTTATTGCGTGACAGAATCAAAGCGATTTTACGTCGTTTAGAGAAAGTATCGAAGCAACGAGAGCAAGGCCGACGCGCCCGCAACCGCAAAGAGATTCCGACTTTGTCCTTGGTAGGGTATACCAATGCGGGAAAATCGACGTTATTTAATCGCATTACGGAAGCCGATGTGTATGCAGCGGATCAACTGTTTGCGACCTTGGATCCAACACTACGTAAAGTAGAATTGGCTGATATTGGTACCGCGATCTTAGCGGATACGGTTGGGTTTATTCGTCATCTTCCTCACGATCTTGTGGCGGCATTTAAAGCGACGTTACAAGAAACGCAAGAAGCTGACATTTTGTTACATGTTATTGATGCTAGTGACGATCGTTTTCGTGAGAACATTGAAGCGGTGAATGATGTATTGGCAGAGATTGATGCAGACGAAGTCCCAACTCTGCTCGTCATGAACAAAATTGATAGTTTAGAACATCAAACACCTCGTATTGAACGCGATGATGAGGGGATTCCTCGCACGGTATGGGTGTCAGCGATGTCTGGTGAGGGAATTGACCTATTATTTGAGGCATTGACTGAGCGTCTTGCCAGCCAAATGGTCGAGCATAATCTGTTGATTCCACCTGAACACCAAGGACGTATTCGGAGTATCTTCTTCCAAATGAACTGTATTAAGCAGGAAGAATATGATCCAGAGGGCAATTTATTGATTACTGTTCGTATGCAGCAGGTAGATTGGTCTAGACTAGAGAAAAGAGAAGAGGCGGATTTAGCTGACTTTATAGTCACTTAAATCATTGCTAAAGTATAACGTCATATCAATGATGGAGCTTTCTAATGGCGTGGAATGAGCCTGGTAATAACAACGGCAACAATGGCCGCGATAATGACCCGTGGGGTAATAATAATCGCGGGAATAAAGGTGGTCGTGATCAAGGTCCTCCAGATTTAGACGAAGTATTTAACAAACTTAGTCAAAAGCTCGGAGGTAAGTTCGGCAAAAAAGGCAATGGAAGTAACGGGTCGTCTTCAAATGGCGGTGCCATTGGGATTGGTATCGTTGCGTTAATTGCCGTATTAGTCTGGTTTTTTGCCGGCTTTTATACGATTGGCGAAGCAGAACGTGGTGTGGTACTGCGTTTAGGGAAATACGATCGTATTGTTGATCCTGGTCTAAACTGGCGACCTCGTTTTGTCGATACGGTCACTCCGGTTAACGTGCAAGCAATTCGTTCTTTACGCGCATCAGGTCTGATGCTGACGAAAGATGAAAATGTTGTCACTGTCTCAATGGATGTGCAATACCGTGTGTCTGACCCGTATAAATATTTGTATGTGGTTACGAACGCCGATGACAGTTTACGTCAAGCCACCGATTCTGCATTACGTGCCGTCATTGGTGACTCACTGATGGATAGTATTTTGACCAGTGGTCGTCAACAGATCCGTCAAACCACGCAGAAAACCCTGAATGAAATCATTGATAAGTACGACATGGGTATTTCGATTGTGGATGTGAACTTCCAATCCGCTCGTCCTCCTGAGCAAGTCAAAGATGCTTTTGATGATGCCATTGCCGCACGAGAAGATGAAGAGCGTTTCATCCGTGAAGCCGAAGCGTACAAAAATGAAATCTTACCGAAAGCGACCGGCCGTGCCGAACGTTTGAAGAAAGAAGCGAAAGGGTATAGTGAGCGTGTGATTAATGGCGCACAAGGTCAAGTCGCTCAGTTCGAGAAACTCTTGCCTGAATATAAAGCCGCACCGAAAGTGACACGTGAACGTCTCTACCTTGATACGATGGAAAAAGTGTATTCCAACACGTCCAAAGTGATGGTAGATACCAAATCAAGCGGCAATATTATGTACTTGCCTCTGGATAAGCTGATGAAACAATCTGGTAAGCCGAAACAAACGGATAATACGGATTCTATCTCAGTGTATGACCAAATTAAGCGTGAATCTCAGCATGCAGATACCAAAATCAAGCAGTCTGCCAATGACGCATCACGTACTAGCGATTCACGCCAAGGGAGATACTAAAAATGCGTAAGTTAATGATCCCCGCAGTGGTTGTTGTATTGGCGTTGTTACTGATGTCGTTGTTTGTCATTCCTGAAGGCCAGCGTGGTATCGTGGTACGGTTTGGTAAAATCAATAAAGACGATGGTGGTACCGCGGCTCGTATCTACAAGCCAGGGATACACTTTAAGTTGCCGTTGTTTGATCGTGTTAAGCGTTTAGACGCACGTATTCAAACGATGGATGGCAAAGCGGATCGTTTTGTTACCGCCGAGAAAAAAGACGTGATTATTGATTCTTACGTGAAATGGCGTATTCAAGATTTCGGGCGTTTTTATCTGGCGACAGGGGGCGGCAACTCACTGACTGCTGAAGCCTTGCTTGAGCGTAAAGTGACGGACGTATTGCGTTCAGAAATCGGTGAGCGTGAGATTAAGCAAATCGTGTCTGGCCCTCGTAATAAAGAAGTCTTGCCTGATAGCGCAGATTCGGATGTTGTGACGACGGAAGCGGCGAAAAAAGCATTAAAAACCGATGGTCAACGTGACCAAATCATGGACGACGTTTTAACGGATACTCGTGAAAGCGCTGCGAAAGATTTGGGTGTACAGGTTGTCGATTTCCGTATTAAGAAAATCAATTTACCTGATGAAATCAGTGAATCGATTTATCGACGCATGCGAGCTGAACGTGAATCTGTGGCACGGAAACACCGCTCTCAAGGTCGTGAAAAAGCGGAAGTCATTCGAGCTCAAGCTGAGCTAGAAGTATCGACGATTCTTGCTGAAGCTGACAAGACAGCACGTGTGACACGTGGTGATGCCGATGCCAAAGCCGCGAAGATTTACGCGGATGCCTATAGCGAAAGTCCGGAGTTTTTCAGTTTCTTGCGTTCACTGAGAGCCTACAAAAAATCGTTTAATAGTAAGAACGATGTACTGGTTCTGGACCCTAGCAGTGATTTCTTCAAATACATGAAAAACCCGCAAGGCAACACAGTAACCAAGTAACTGCGATTGACGCGCACTAAAAAGGCTCCTTAAAGGAGCCTTTTTTATTGGCCATTTTCGCGCTCAAACCGCGAATGTGACCTCAATTTAAGTCAGTGGTATCACGGTGTAGAAAATAGCGAAACTGTCCTCTGAGCGCTTTAGGCACGTTCTGACTTAGTAATGCGGCGGTGGGGTTTCTTCAGAGGGGTCGGCAAGTTCATTTGGACTTATCGATTTAATTTTTCCGACCACAAACTTCATTTGATCTTTCATCTCTGCAATCACGAACTGCTGTTGGCTTAATGCATCGTTGAGATCACTAATGGTCTGTTCTTGAAAAGAGATTTGATATTCTAGGTCATCAACACGCTGTTGCAGCTTTTTCATCTCGTCATTCATTTTATTCTTCAAACTCCCAAGCTTCAGCGACACCTGCGGAAGTCGCAGAAATAATACGTTGTTGTTTATCTAGGGCCACATCATACACTACGGCTCGGGGTGGACGAGCATCTTTTTGTGGCTTGGTATTAAACTGGTCAATTTTTTCTCCGCTGGTGGTATCCCAAATGGCGACTTGGCTTCCGGGCGTGCCCGTTAGTAAATAACGTCCATTATGGGCAAAGCGCGCACTAGAGAAAATAAGCTGCCGAGAAAAGCTTTTTAAGTGGCTTTGTTTTTGACCTGTTTTGAGGTTCCAAATAAAGGCATCGTTGCCATCATCAGAGGTCAATGCAAAGGCCCCTTGACGCTGCAACGCGACTTTATTCACTCTATGTTCATGTTGTAGCGTTAATATGATACTCGCGTTTCGGGTATCCCATAGATAAGCGGTATGGTCATTCCCACCGGTCAGCGCATAGCGACCGTTAGGCGAAAGGGCAACGGTATTCACTTTTTCTCGGTGTGCTAGGAACTCAATCCGTCTGCCGTTGACTAAGTCGACATAGATGGCTTTTCCATTAGACAGCCCGAGCAAGACTTGTTTACCGTCACTGGAGATGTCGATATCTCGAATCGTGCCGTCGGAAATGGACCACAATCCATCGGCCTGGGCGAGCCCGAGATCCCAAACCGCAAAGTTGGTTTGCGTCGCAGTTACGGCATAGCGATCGTTATCTGAAATACGAATGAGACTCACGGTGTGGGCTTGTGGATCTTGTGGGCCAAGTTCAGCAAGTTGTGTTCTTTTTTGGAGATCCCACAACACTAATTGGTGTTCTTTTGAATAGAGTAATGCGAATCGTCCGTCAGGGCTAAGAGCAAAAGCGGTGGATCCATTGGGCTCAAGATCCCATTCTTCGACTGAATTACTTTTGAAAAAACACCCATTTAGCGTCAAAATGATAAATAAGCTTAGAATGAAGTGAGAAAATATTCGTTTCAAGTTTAATAATCCTGTTTGATATACAGACAATCGCATAACATAAAGTTATATTGGTACAATTATGAGGGCAACACCAACTGAATATCCAGTTCTGTGGCTCACCTTTGTAGGAATACCGACAATTGGAGAATTGAATGAAATCATTATTTAAAGTGTCATTGCTTGCCGCTACCGTTATGTTAGCCGCTGGATGCCAGAAAGAAGATTCGAAATCAGAGACTAAACCAGCAGCGGAACAAGCAAGCACCGTTCAATTTAAATCAGACGATGAAAAAGCGGCTTACGCGATCGGCGTATCATTTGCCAACTACCTATCCACCAGTCTAGAAAAACCGAAAGAGATTGGCGTGAATTTGGACAAAGACATCGTCCTAAAAGGAATTAAAGATTCTTTCGCCGGAAAACCTGGTATGAAAGAAGACGAAGCACGTAAAGTACTGCAAGGTCTTGATCAACGCGTTGCGAAGAAAATGAAAGAGAAGCAAGGTGAAGAAGCCGCTAAAAATAGCAAAGCGGGTGAAGAGTTCCGAGCGAAATTCAAGAAAGAAGACGGCGTGAAAGTCACCGATTCTGGCTTGATGTACAAAGTCTTAACTCCGGGTAAAGGCACTGCACCAAAAGCGACCGATACGGTTGAAGTCCAGTACAAAGGGACGTTGATTGACGGTACCAAGTTTGATAGTTCTTACGATCGTGGTGAAGCAGCAAAGTTCCCTCTTAACCGTGTTATCCCAGGTTGGACTGAAGGTCTACAGTTGATGAAACCTGGTGCGAAATACAAATTTGTTATCCCACCAGAGCTTGCTTACGGTAAACAAGCAACGCCAACCATTCCTGCTGACTCAACATTAGTGTTTGAAGTGGAACTGGTGAAAGTGGATAAACAAGACGACACAGCAAAATCTAAAAAATAACGGCACTCTCGCGTCGTATGAAAAAAGGCCTGTTCAACAGGCCTTTTTTTAGGTTCATCGCGGCTTTCCGGGGAAAGCCGCTTTTATCTTTAAAAAGAAGTAATCAGTATCTCGATAGCCGTAACCCATTCGCTTGATTAACTTTATCTTGTTGTTTATGCCCTCGAGCGTACAGGTATTGAGTGGATAGCATGCAGAAGCAACGATGCCATGAAGATAAGGTTTGAGCTTTCTTGCGAAGTCCATAAGCGGCTTGATCCCGCTTTCTTGAACTTGCCCCCACCATACGTCCCATAAGTCTCTCGCTTCGCTTTCTGACTGGCATCGCCATAACTCTTTAAGCTGAGAGCCAAGTAAATACGTCACCATTAAGTCCTTGTTCATACTCAGTATCTCACTTAGGTAGCTCTCCTGCTTACTGTCTAAGTTGCCTCTGTTTTTAAGGAGAATCCAGCGAGAGCGCTTAATCCATTGGCGTGCTTTCTTGTCTTGTTTGAGTTGATTCGCTTGATCAACTCTGACTCTATCCATCACTTCCCGACCAAATTTGGCGACCACATGAAATAAGTCGTACACAATGCGAGCGTTGGGGCAATGTTGCTGCACTTCGAGGTCGAAAGCCGTATTCATATCCATCGCAACCGCCTCTATGTTCTGGCAATACTGACCAAGTAACTCAAAGAAGGGACGGATATCTTGTCGACTTCGTCCAACGCCTATCCACAGCACTTGATGCGTCTTAGCATCCGCGATAACGGTGGCATAACGATGTCCCTTAAAGAGCGCAAACTCATCCATGACCAGTTGTTTCAGCTCGGCCCAGTTGACCTCTGGCACCCCATTTTTTAGTCGGCGCTTATCTATCTCCTTAATCGTGTGCCAATGAACGCCCGTCATCTGGGAAATATGCTTAATAGGAAGAAGAGGCAGCAACTGTTCAATATAACTACGTAAGCGGTTAGTTAGGCGCGCAAAAGGTTCAAGCCAAGAAATAGATTCGGTTTTGATACCACAGTCAGGGCACTTGATACGCCTTGTTTGTACGGATAGTTCGACAGGTACGCCGAGCATCATCGCTTCCTTAATCGTTCGCCACTGATAATCATGTATGGCTTGAACATATTGCCCACATGAACACCGAGCGGTTGTGCTGGGTTTGAGAGTAATGGTGATAAGAGAAGACGTTTGAGCAGACTTTACGACATGAAAGCCTTCCCAAAAAGAGGATAGAAAAGTATGATTCATCATGAAAACGGTAGTTTGTGTATGATTTTTGTTTGGCGACTAAACCATATCACTTTCTACCGTTTTTGTTTTAAATTCCCGCTAATCCGCGATGAACCTTTTTTTATGGGGTTATCACGTGAATGCTTGTGTTAAGTCATAGGCAATGGCATAACTCGGACGAATATCATCAAAATATCTGATAAACTAAACACTCTTTGTTGAATTATTGTTCTGAGGTCGAATACAGTGACAACTACTTCCACTGAAATCATCCACTCTGATTTGCTTTTAGATATGGAATCTGTGCATGTAAAACCGTTTACGGAGCATGACAAGGTGATTCTGAGCTCTTACGAAGCGGTTGTAGACGGTATTGCTAGCTTAATTGGTCCTTTTTGTGAAATTGTTTTGCACTCATTGGAAGATTTGAATACGTCAGCAATCAAGATTGCCAATGGTGAGAACACCGGGCGTCAGGTTGGCTCTCCAATTACCGATCTTGCTTTAAAAATGCTCAAAGACATCGAAGGGTCTGAGCGCAACTTTTCGCGTTCGTACTTTACACGAGCCAAAGGTGGCGTGCTGATGAAGTCGATTACGGTTGCGATTCGTAATGGAGACAATCGAGTGATTGGCCTGTTGTGTGTGAATGTCAATTTAGATGCACCGTTTTCACAGATCTTGAATTCGTTTCTGCCGAGTCAAGAGGCACAAACCGCAGCATCGAACGTCAACTTTGCCAGTGACGTTGAAGAGTTGGTTGATCAGACAGTAGAGCGCACAATCGAAGAAATTAATGCCGATAAATCCGTATCGAATAACACGAAAAATCGTCAAATCGTGATTGAGCTGTTTGATAAAGGAATTTTCGATATTAAAGATGCGATCAACCGAGTAGCAGAGCGTTTGAATATTTCTAAGCATACGGTGTACCTCTATATTCGTCAGCGTAAGACCGAGGAAGAGCTCTGTGAGTAGTGGTTCGGTGTTGAGTTACGCGTTAGTCGTCAATGGTGGCGCTTACGGATCGCAAGCGTCGCGAAGTGCATTGTTATTCGCTAAAGCGGTGATTAAAAAAGGGCATACCCTATCGCGTGTCTTTTTTTATCAAGACGGCGTGCTCAATGGCTCAGCATTGACTGTCCCTGCCAGCGACGAAGTGAATGTTGTAGAAGCATGGCAAGCGTTGGCTAAAGAGCATGATATTGCATTAGAAACCTGTGTCGCTGCCGCTTTACGTCGTGGCATCATCTCAACAGAAGAAGCCCGTTTGCACCAACTAAGTGGTGATAACTTAGCATCAGGATTTGTACAGTCCGGGTTAGGGGCGCTAGCAGAAGCCATGTTGACACAAGATAGGGTTGTTCAGTTTTGAATAAAATTGCATTTGTTTTCCATACAACACCTCATCACACGGCCTCGGGACGAGAAGGGTTGGATGCCATTTTAGCGGCCGCCTCCTACAGTGAGGATATTGGGGTGTTTTTTCTCGGCCCTGGCGTGCTCCAACTATTGAAACATCAGGCCCCAGAAAAAATTTTGAGCCGTAATTATATTAGTGCCTTTAAGTTAATTGAGTTATACGAGATTGAGCAATGCTATGTGTGTGCTGATAGCCTCAAAGAGTGGGGCCTATCTGCAGAAGAGCTTGTGATCGATTGCCAAGTGGTAAGCCGATCAGAACTTGCCGCTTATATGAATCAGTTTGATCGCGTTCTGAATTTTTAGGGAGTGCCATGTTACACATTGTTAAAACAATGGCAAAACTGCCGCTTGCGCTTGCGTACATGCAGCCCGAAGATGGTGTTTTACTGATCGAGGAAGCCGTTTATGCGGCTCGAACAGGTTGTACCTTGTTGACTCACACCGAGCAGCCTATGCTGGTGTTTGTATTGCAAGAAGATCTTGAGGCCAGAGGGTGCGTTCAAGGTATTCATTCTTCATACCACGTGGTGGATATGGAGGGATTTGTCGATTTGACGGTTAAGTATGTAAAATCAATTACTTGGTGATTTTTCGGTTTCTGTACAAAAAGAAAACGACGCTATCGAGTAAAAAAGATCTGTATATTTCTTGACACTCTTCCATCGGCTGCATAGAATTTTGCGTCCCTATTTAGGTAGGGCTAGATTTTTCACAAAGCTTACTTTAAGTAAATCAGGAGCTATTTAATGGCAACTATTAACCAGTTGGTTCGCAAGCCACGTGCAAAGCAAGTTGTTAAAAGCAACGTGCCAGCACTAGAAGCGTGCCCGCAAAAACGTGGTGTATGTACTCGTGTATACACTACTACACCTAAGAAACCTAACTCAGCACTTCGTAAAGTATGTCGTGTTCGTTTAACTAACGGTTTCGAAGTTACTTCATACATCGGCGGTGAAGGTCACAACCTTCAAGAGCACTCAGTTGTTCTAATCCGTGGTGGTCGTGTTAAAGACCTTCCGGGTGTACGTTACCACACTGTTCGTGGTGCACTTGACTGTGCAGGCGTAAATGACCGTAAGAAAGGTCGTTCTAAATACGGTGTGAAACGTCCGAAATCTTAATGGTATCCGTTAAGTAAGGCCAAACACTAAATTATTAATATTTTGAAGAAACTGAAAAGTTTTGGATAACCTGAAGAAGACAACGGAGAATATCCATGCCACGTCGTCGCGTTATTGGTCAGCGTAAGATCCTTCCAGATCCTAAGTTCAAATCTGAACTGCTGGCAAAATTCGTTAACATCCTTATGGTTGACGGTAAAAAATCTACTGCAGAGCGTATTGTATACACTGCACTAGAATCTATGGCTGCTAAATCTGGTAAAGATCACCTAGCAGTTTTTGAAGAAGCTCTTGAAAATGTCCGCCCATCGGTAGAGGTTAAATCTCGCCGTGTAGGTGGTTCAACTTACCAAGTACCTGTAGAAGTTCGTCCGGTTCGCCGTAACGCACTTGCTATGCGTTGGTTGGTTGAAGCTGCGCGTAAGCGTGGTGAAAAATCTATGGCTGAACGTCTATCTGCAGAAATGCTAGACGCGTCAGAAAACAAAGGTACTGCTGTTAAGAAACGTGAAGACGTTCACCGTATGGCAGACGCGAACAAAGCGTTCGCACATTACCGTTGGTAATATGACCTTTTGTGCTGCGAGGCCCTCTCGCAGCACGTTTTTATTTTCTAAGGTTAACCTTAGTGAGAGGATACAATCGTGGCTAGGAAAACTCCTATCGAGCGCTACCGTAACATTGGTATTTGTGCTCACGTAGATGCAGGAAAAACAACCACTACTGAGCGTATTCTGTTCTACACTGGCCTATCTCACAAAATCGGCGAAGTTCACGATGGTGCCGCCACCATGGATTGGATGGAGCAGGAGCAAGAACGTGGTATTACTATTACCTCGGCTGCGACTACGACATTCTGGCCTGGTATGGACAAACAGTTTGAACCCCACCGCATCAACATCATCGACACCCCAGGACACGTAGACTTTACTATTGAAGTAGAGCGTTCTCTTCGCGTGCTTGACGGTGCAGTTGTTGTTTTCTGTGGTTCGTCAGGTGTTGAACCTCAATCTGAAACTGTCTGGCGTCAAGCTGATAAGTACCACGTTCCACGTTTGGTATTTGTTAATAAGATGGACCGTTCAGGTGCAGATTTCTTACGCGTTGTAGACCAAATTAAAAATCGTCTTGGGGCAACTCCGGTTCCTATCCAATTAAACATTGGTGCAGAAGAAGAGTTCTCAGGAGTGATTGATCTTATCAAGATGAAATCCATCAACTGGAATGATGCCGACCAAGGCATGTCTTACTCTCACGAAGAGGTTCCAGCGGATATGCTCGAATTGGCTGAAGAGTGGCGCAACCATATGGTTGAAGCGGCGGCTGAAGCGAATGAAGAGTTGATGGAAAAATACTTGGAAGAAGGCGAGTTAACCGAAGCGGAGATCAAACAAGGTCTGCGTGAACGTACTCTCAATAATGAAATCGTTTTGGCTACTTGTGGTAGCGCATTCAAAAATAAAGGTGTGCAAGCCGTGCTTGACGCCGTCGTCGATTTCTTACCTTCTCCAGTAGAAGTACCTGCAATTAAAGGTATTGATGATCGCGAGAATGAAGTAGAGCGCCTTGCAGATGATAGCCAACCATTTGCCGCCTTAGCATTCAAAATTGCGACAGACCCATTTGTTGGGACGTTGGCGTTTATGCGGGTATATTCGGGAGTCGTGAAATCCGGCGATGCCGTTTATAACTCAGTAAAAGAAAAACGCGAGCGTATCGGTCGTATCGTACAGATGCATTCCAACAAGCGCGAAGAGCTGAAAGAGATCTATGCGGGTGATATTGCAGCGGCAATCGGTCTGAAAGATGTCACAACCGGTGACACCCTATGTGATCCAAACCATAAAGTGGTGTTGGAGCGCATGGAATTTCCCGAGCCTGTAATTCAAATTGCCGTAGAACCTCGTTCTCAAGCAGACCAAGAGAAAATGGGTATCGCGCTAGGTAAACTAGCGGCAGAAGACCCGTCTTTCCGCGTTGAAACAGATGAGGATACCGGTCAAACGCTGA
Organism: Vibrio zhugei; assembly: GCF_003716875.1. Taxonomy (NCBI): domain Bacteria; kingdom Pseudomonadati; phylum Pseudomonadota; class Gammaproteobacteria; order Vibrionales; family Vibrionaceae; genus Vibrio; species Vibrio zhugei. Next base: position 285,234 of record NZ_CP033078.1, read on the forward strand.
TCTCTGGTATGGGTGAACTTCACCTTGATATCATTGTTGATCGTTTGAAACGTGAATTCAGTGTTGATTGTAACGTCGGTAAACCTCAGGTTGCTTATCGTGAAACTATTCGCGGTACTACCGAAGTTGAAGGTAAGTTTGTTCGTCAATCTGGTGGTCGTGGTCAGTACGGTCACGTATGGCTTAAGCTTGAGCCGTCAGAACCTGATGAAGGATTTGTCTTTGTTGACGAGATCGTTGGTGGTGTCATTCCTAAGGAATACATTAGTTCGGTAGCGAAAGGTATCGAAGAACAAATGAATAACGGTGTGCTTGCTGGATATCCGATGCAGGATGTTAAAGCAACATTGTTTGATGGTTCTTACCACGATGTTGACTCAAACGAAATGGCGTTTAAAATCGCCGGATCGATGGCGTTTAAGAAAGGTGCGCTTGAAGCAAACCCTATTATTCTTGAACCGCTAATGAAAGTTGAAGTCACTACTCCGGAAGATTGGATGGGCGATGTGGTCGGTGATTTAAACCGTCGACGTGGTCTCATCGGTGGTATGGATGATGGTCATGCTGGACTAAAAATCATTCATGCTAAAGTTCCACTTGCGGAGATGTTTGGTTATTCAACATCCCTTCGTTCTGCAACACAAGGCCGTGCTTCATACTCTATGGAGTTTTCTGAGTACGCTGAAGTGTCCAAAAATGTGGCTGATGCCATCATTGCAGAGCGCGGTTAATCATGAATCTATTGCGCTGACGAGCGTTGGCGCATAAAATAGCATTTCTGGCGCGCCTTGAGTGTACGTTACTTAAGGTGAATCATAACTAGGAAGGAACACGATCGTGTCTAAAGAAAAATTTGAACGTACGAAACCGCACGTAAACGTTGGTACTATCGGCCACGTTGACCACGGTAAAACAACTCTAACAGCTGCTATCTGTACTGTACTTGCTAAAACTTACGGCGGTGCAGCACGTGACTTCGCGTCAATCGATAACGCTCCTGAAGAACGTGATCGTGGTATCACAATCGCGACTTCACACGTAGAGTACGATACTCCAAGCCGTCACTACGCACACGTTGACTGTCCAGGACACGCGGATTATGTGAAAAACATGATCACAGGTGCTGCACAGATGGACGGTGGTATTCTTGTAGTAGCAGCGACAGATGGCCCAATGCCACAAACTCGTGAGCACATCCTACTAGGCCGTCAGGTTGGTATTCCTTACATCATCGTATTCATGAACAAATGTGACATGGTTGATGATGAAGAGCTACTAGAACTTGTAGAGATGGAAGTACGTGAACTTCTATCAGAATACGATTTCCCAGGCGATGACCTACCAGTAATTCAAGGTTCAGCACTAGGTGCATTGAACGGCGAAGCACAGTGGGAAGAGAAAATTGTTGAACTAGCGCAAGCGCTAGACGACTACATTCCAGAGCCAGAGCGTGCAGTAGACCAACCATTCCTAATGCCGATTGAAGACGTATTCTCAATCCAAGGTCGTGGTACAGTAGTAACAGGTCGTGTTGAACGTGGTATCTTGAAAGTTGGCGATGAAGTACAAATCGTTGGTATGAAAGACACAACATCAACAACATGTACAGGTGTAGAGATGTTCCGTAAACTGCTTGACGAAGGTCGTGCAGGTGAGAACGTTGGTGCACTACTACGTGGTACAAAACGTGACGAAGTAGAGCGTGGTCAAGTACTAGCAGCGCCTGGTTCAATCACACCGCATACTAAGTTCGAATCAGAAGTATACGTATTGTCAAAAGATGAAGGTGGTCGTCACACGCCATTCTTCAAAGGTTACCGTCCACAGTTCTACTTCCGTACAACTGACGTAACTGGTGACATCCAGCTACCAGCAGGCGTAGAAATGGTAATGCCAGGCGATAACGTGAAAATGACTGTAGAGCTAATCGCACCAATCGCAATGGACGAAGGTCTACGTTTCGCGATTCGTGAAGGTGGCCGTACAGTAGGTGCTGGTGTTGTTGCTAAAATCGAAGCTTAATTAGCCTCGTTTTAGTGCGAACATCGCATTGAAAAAAGGGAAGCCTCGGCTTCCCTTTTTGCTGTCTATGGCCCGTGTTAAATGTCACTGGTTATCTCTACCCAAAATCAGCCACTTTGTTTGGGGGAGCGGTCTTACCCCTCTTCGATGGAGATTCTTGTAGCACAAGGGCTTGCCCAATCGATCTTCTTTCTTCCTGCTGAATATTTCCCTTGCCTCTCTAGTACCAACTCTGTACAATTCGTGTTCCTTAATTCTCGGTCATTTTTTATTAGTTCCTTGCTTCCTCTGGACGACCGGGCCAACTTGGGAAGCTGAATAATCCGTAAGGAGCAATCAATGCGTCATTACGAAATCGTATTCATGGTGCACCCTGATCAAAGCGAGCAAGTTGCTGGCATGATCGAGCGTTACACTGGTTCTATCACTGAAGCTGGCGGTACTATCCACCGTCTAGAAGACTGGGGCCGCCGTCAATTGGCTTACCCAATCAACAAGCTTCACAAAGCTCACTACGTTCTTATGAACGTTGAAGCGGACCAAGCTGCAATCGACGAAGTGGAAACTGCTTTCCGTTTCAACGACGCAGTTCTACGTAACATGGTCATGCGTAAGAAACACGCGATTACTGAACCTTCTATCATGCTTAAAGCTAAAGAAGAACGTACTAAGCGTGAAGATGCGCCAGCAGAAACTAACGCTGAGTAATTCTTAACGATGACCAATCGAATGGAGATTAGTGGCGTTGTCGCGAAACCTCCTATTCGTAGCCAAAGCCCCGCAGGGGTTGCTCATGTCCGTTTTTGGCTTGAGCATCGTTCTACGGTGGTCGAAGCTGATTTACCAAGACAAGTATACTGTCGTATGCCTGTGGTGGTCAGCGGGCAAAGGTCAACGTTACTCACTCAGAATTTAGTTCAAGGCAGTAATATCATGGTAGGTGGTTTCGTGACCTACCAAACCGGCCGAAATGGTGTCGGAAAATTGGTATTGCATGCTGATAACATTACTCAAATTTAGATCAGGAGATAGCCCATGGCTCGTTTCTTCCGTCGTCGCAAATTCTGCCGTTTTACAGCAGAAGGCGTACAAGAGATTGATTACAAAGATGTAGCAACTCTTAAGAACTACATCACTGAAGCTGGTAAAATCGTACCTAGCCGTATCACTGGTACAAGTGCTAAGTATCAGCGTCAGCTAGCGCGTGCAATCAAACGCTCTCGTTACCTAGCTCTATTGCCATACACTGACAAGCATCAGTAATCGGCACCGTTTATTAAGAAAGAGGAATTAAGCAATGCAAGTTATTCTACTTGATAAAATCGGTAACCTAGGTGGCCTTGGCGATTCAGTTAACGTTAAATCTGGTTACGCACGTAACTTCCTTATCCCACAAGGTAAGGCAGTAATGGCAACTAAAGCTAACCTTGAAGTTTTCGAAACTCGTCGTGCTGAATACGAAGCTAAAGTTGCTGAGCAACTTCAAGCCGCTCAAGATCGTGCAGACAAAATCGAAGCTCTTGAAGCTGTTGTTATCACCTCTAAAGCAGGTGATGAAGGCAAACTATTTGGTTCTGTTGGTACTCGTGATATCGCTGACGCGATCACTGCAGCGGGTGTTAACGTAGCTAAAAGTGAAGTTCGTCTATCTGAAGGTGCGCTACGCACAACTGGTGAATTTGACATCAATGTTCAAACTCACTCTGAAATTTTCGCTGTTGCGAAAATTCAAGTTGTTGCTGCTTAATCTTTACGATAAGCAACGAAAAAAAACACCAGCTTCGGCTGGTGTTTTTTTTATGTCTATTATTCGCACATGGTGCAGTGCTTAGAATGAGACGAGCACACTGACAGTAAACACGCCATCGTGTTTCTTCAACCCTTCTGGCACTCGGTCGTAATACTGTAAACTGTGGCTGATTTTCAGTGCGATATTATCGGTAATGTTATTGGTAATCCCCACATCACTATTGAGGGTGGTATTGCTTTCCCCTGATACGACCGTCGCATCGGCATAGAAGTTGAGATTTTTGCGTATAGCCCATTCGTTGTGAATTTTCGCTCGTAAGATCGGCTCGCGAATGGTGTCCGTAAACACGATGTCCTTCGAGCCGATTTCATCTTCATTCGGTTTTTGATAACGATAGCCAGGGCCAAGCTCAAATTCTAAGGTGACGGTATCGGTATGGGTAAGCTGATAACCTAAACCAGAAGATAACGTGTAATCTTTGTAGTAAGCGGTGTAGTTTGAGCGGTTGCCTTGAAAGCTGCTATATAGGTAACTTTTCGGTCCGGTTTTATAGTCACTTTGCAATGAGTATGCCGATTGTCTCTTATCTTTTTTATTTTCTCGCACCAGCTTATAAACCTTCCATTCTCCCGTGGTCCGGTGACGGCCTTTTGTATAGCTGGCTTGTACTAAACCATTAAGCGCTTCGGTTTCGGTATTGCCTGAATGAGCTTGGTATCCCAACTCGACTTGTCCACTCCAAGGTGAGGGGATCTTGATATCCATTTGGTCTTCATCGACTTTAGGGGCTTCATCCGCATGAGCCATCCCTGCTAATAATAGACTGGTACTTAAAAGCCAAATTCGGGACACAAACAACCTCTGATCGTTATACTGGTGACTAACAATGATAAAATGCGTGAAGCAAATAATGGTCAAGCGTAAGTTAATTCTGATGAGGAGTCGAACAAAGTTTTCATTGCTTGATTACAAATCCTCTATTCCCGTTATAATGGGCCGTCATTAAGTGTTACAGAGTGAAGTCATGGCTGAACCCAGAAACGAAAATCGAAATCGTAAACCGTATGATCCACAAGTGGACGCGATCAAAGTCCCGCCTCATTCTTTAGAGGCTGAACAATCTGTTATTGGGGGACTCCTTCTAGATAATGAGCGCTGGGACACGGTCTCTGAGCGCGTCGTTGCGCATGACTTTTATAGTCGTCCCCATCGTTTAATTTTTGAAGCGGTGAAGTCCATTCTGGAAGAGAGCAAACCGCTTGACCTTATCACTTTATCTGAGCATTTAGAGCTGCGTGAGCACCTAGACGATGTCGGTGGGTTTGCGTATCTAGCCGATCTCGCGAAAAACACGCCGAGTGCGGCCAATATCAATGCTTATGCTGATATTGTGGCCGAAAGGGCCATGGTGCGAAATCTTATCGGTGTCGCGAATGAGATTGCTGACGCAGGGTATGATCCGCAAGGACGTTCTTCCGAAGATCTGTTGGATTTAGCGGAGAGTAAAGTCTTTGCGATTGCTGAGGCGAAAACCAGTGAAAATGAGGGCCCACAAGCGGTTGATAACGTTTTAGAGAAAACCCTAGAGCGTATTGAGCAGTTGTATAAAACGCCTCAGGATGGCGTGACAGGCGTGAATACTGGGTTTACTGATCTCAATAAAAAAACCGCCGGATTACAAGGTTCGGATTTGGTGATTGTCGCGGCACGTCCATCCATGGGTAAAACCACCTTTGCGATGAACCTGTGTGAAAATGCGGCGATGGAGCAAGACAAACCGGTCTTAATTTTCTCGTTGGAAATGCCATCTGAGCAGTTAATGATGCGTATGTTGGCCTCGTTATCACGGGTGGATCAAACCAAAATTCGTACGGGGCAGTTGGATGATGAAGACTGGGCGCGTATTTCTTCGACCATGGGGATTTTGATGGAGAAGAAAAACATGTTCATTGATGACAGCTCCGGCTTAACCCCAACGGAAGTGCGTTCGCGCGCGCGCCGTATTGCGCGTGAACATGGTGGACTTTCCATGATAATGGTCGACTATCTACAGCTGATGCGCGTGCCATCGATGTCGGATAACCGGACGTTAGAGATTGCAGAAATTTCACGTTCCTTAAAAGCCTTGGCGAAAGAGTTGAATGTGCCTGTTGTCGCGTTATCGCAGTTGAACCGTTCGTTGGAGCAACGTGCCGATAAACGTCCAGTCAACTCGGACTTACGTGAATCGGGCTCTATTGAGCAAGATGCCGATTTGATCATGTTTATCTATCGTGATGAAGTCTATCACCCTGATAGTGCGTTGAAAGGAACGGCCGAGATTATCTTAGGTAAGCAGCGGAATGGCCCGATTGGTTCCGTGCGTTTGACTTTCCAAGGTCAATATTCGCGATTTGATAATTATGCCGGTCCCGCCTTCGATGATGAATAGCGCGACATAAGCACCATGCTGAGGATGGGCAGGCTAGCCCATCCTTTGGTCTCTTCGTTATAACGCTTCCCCTTGCAAAGTCACCATTAACGTTCTTTCTCCGCCGTGATTACGGTGCTCACCTAAATAGATACCTTGCCAGGTCCCCAGTGCGAGACGTCCTTGATGAATCGGGATGGTCACACTACTGCCTAACGTCGACGCTTTAATATGTGCTGGCATATCGTCGTCTCCTTCGTAGGTGTGCTGATAATAGGGAGCCCGTTCCGGCGCCGATTGGTTAAAATGGCGCTCAAGATCCTCGCGTACGGTCGGATCGGCATTTTCATTAATGGTTAAACTGGCGGAGGTATGTTGAATAAACACATGCAATAAACCGACAGAGATAGAAGCAATATCAGGGACCTGCTTTTCTATCTTTCGCGTTATCAAGTGAAAGCCGCGTGGATAAGCACGCAACTGAATACGTTGTTGTTGCCACATAATGAAGTCTTTCCTTGTCTATTGTTTGTTGGCCAGTATAGCGTTATGGTGAGTGTCGAACCATTAAGATATGGCATCATCACGACGGTTTCTGATTTACCTCAAAATGTTTTAACGTCATATCAGCCATAATTTTAGGCTTAAAAAAATAATGTATAAAGCCGTGACAATTATCGGCATGGCAATGTAATCAGGGATCCTTAAGGCGAGATACCGCCTTGGGGTAGACTACCAACTGTTAGATCGGGATAGACATTATGCTGAAAAATACCAACCCTACACAAACAGCGGCTTGGAAAGCATTAACTGCGCATTTTGAAAGCGCACAGGACATGGATTTAAACACCTTATTCGCCCAAGATAGCGAACGCTTTAATAAATTCTCGGCGAATTTTGGCCCAGATTTCTTCGTTGATTATTCTAAAAACCTAATCAATGACGAAACGATGCAGCATCTGTTCGCACTTGCCAATGAAATCGACATTAACAGTGCTATTCACGCCATGTTTAACGGCGAGAAAATTAACCGCACCGAAGATCGAGCTGTATTGCATACCGCATTACGTAATCGCAGTAATACACCTGTGATGGTGGATGGCAAAGACGTTATGCCTGCTGTGAATGAGGTCTTGGAGAAGATGAAAGCATTCTCTGAGCGCGTGATTTCTGGGGAGTGGAAAGGGTACACAGGCAAAGCCATTACCGATGTGGTGAATATTGGTATCGGTGGTTCTGATTTGGGGCCTTATATGGTCACTGAGGCACTGGTTCCTTACAAAAATCATTTACATATGCACTTCGTGTCGAATGTGGATGGCACGCACATTGAAGAAACACTGAAAGGGTTGAACCCAGAAACGACACTGTTCCTCGTAGCGTCAAAAACCTTTACCACCCAAGAAACCATGACCAATGCGCACACGGCACGGGATTGGTTCTTGAAATCGGCAAAGGATGTAGAACATGTTGCGAAGCACTTCGCTGCGTTATCAACCAATGCCAAATCGGTATCTGAATTTGGTATTGATACCAATAACATGTTTGAGTTCTGGGATTGGGTCGGCGGCCGCTATTCTCTATGGTCTGCAATTGGTCTCTCGATCATTCTTTCTATCGGCTACGATAATTTCGTTGAGTTACTGACCGGTGCTCATGAAATGGATCAGCACTTTGTTGAGACGCCTCTGGAAGATAATATTTCGGTGATCTTGGCGCTTATTGGTGTGTGGTATAACAATTTCCACGGCTGTGAAACCGAAGCGATTTTGCCTTACGACCAATATTTACACCGCTTTGCCGCTTACTTCCAGCAAGGTAATATGGAATCAAACGGTAAGTATGTGGATCGTAACGGTAATCCAGTGACTTACCAAACGGGTCCTATCATCTGGGGTGAACCAGGCACGAATGGTCAGCACGCGTTTTATCAATTGATCCACCAAGGGACTAAGATTATCCCTTGTGATTTTATCGCACCTGCGAAAACGCATAATCCGACAGGCGATCATCATCAGAAGTTGATGTCGAACTTCTTTGCCCAGACTGAAGCATTGGCGTTTGGTAAATCGGCTGAAACCGTGACCGATGAATTAGTCAAAGCGGGTAAATCACAGGCTGAGATTGATGAGTTAGTGCCTTTTAAAGTGTTTGAAGGGAATCGTCCTACTAACTCTATTCTGCTTAAAGAAATTACGCCACGTTCTCTGGGGCATTTGATTGCGATGTATGAACATAAGATCTTCGTACAAGGGGTGATCTGGAATATTTTCACGTTTGATCAATGGGGTGTGGAATTAGGTAAGCAGTTAGCAAACCAAATCCTGCCTGAACTTGAAAGCGAAGAACCCGTGCTATCTCATGATTCTTCTACCAATGGTTTGATCAATACATTTAAGCAGTTGCGCGATTAATGTAATACAGTCAGTTGCACACCAACAAAAAAGCGGAGGGTACTCAGTACCCTCCGCTTTTTTATGCAATGAGATGAGGTTGAGTCGCTTAAGACTCGAAACAAATTTCAATGAAGGCGTTTCCCCATTGGGAAGAAAAAGGCATTAGAATAATTGAGCCTTCACATTTATGGCGGATCGTATGGCCGCGACCAGCAACGACTACAGGTGTTGCCATATCAAAATCAAAGCCACTTTCGGCCAGAATGCGTTTGGCACCGCCAGTCACCATGTTGGTGATTTCACCGACCATATCAGTGACTTCTTCATTGATACCATTGGGTCTTTCGCCGAGCATATTTTCCATAATTTCAATGGCGAGGCTTTCATCGAATGTAATCGACATCGAACCACGTGTCTGCGGCCCAACCATTCCGATTAACCCGGAAACGTCACCTCGAGCAATCTCGTCTTTTTTTAGGCGAGGCTTTTGTGGCTTCAATTCCAAAGAAGCCATGGTTTTTAGTACGTTCATTAACGATGCTAAAAACGGGTTCACAAATTCAGCGCGCATAACCTTTCTTCTGTTCGTTTGATCACATTGATTGAGAGGAACAAGTGTGGCAGATCCCATGAGATTCGATGACATGAGTTTGGATCTGAAAACCGTGTTGCTCCGCATTATTTTTTAATAGAGAAACTAGAGTATCACTTTGTAGTTCTATGACGTTATTGCATTTGTCACATATCAATAGATGTGAAAAATGCTCATGTCCGTTACACGAGCCACAAGAAATGAAGCTATTAGTGGACTCAACTCGATGAATGAAACCTTGCTCCATCAAAAAGTCTAGCGCACGATAGACCGTAGGCGGCTTGGCTTGGGGCTCACTCTTTTTCAGTTCTTCAAGGAGCTCATAAGCACTGAAAGATTTCTTGCTTGCACAAATGAGTTCAAATACTCGCTTTCTTTGAGTGGTCAGACGCACGCCTCGTGCTGCGCATATCTCTTCAATTTGCTGGGTTTGCGTATTGTCCAATTTCATCACCATTACAGATGGACTTTAGTAATCATATACTACTTCGCCAGTTAATAGCGATTTCACAAAGAATTATCCAAAATGAGCGGGTCCCACTAACATAGATTCTTTCAATGTATACGTCCAATTATTTATTCTATTGGATAAACAATATCATTTATCAAGAAGTTGCGATTTTAACAAAATGTCGCGAAAAGTCATTACCTCCTAATGGTGGATATCAGGCTAAATTTGATGGGAAGTCGGCTCGTGTCGCTATGTATGTTTGCCAAGCAATGTGTATAATCCGCCCATTGTCTTGGGTGAGAAGTCACCTAGAAGGTGTTAGGTTCCGATGCTCGATATGCACACAATGAGTGGATTGAGCAGCGGAACATATTGATCAGTTACAAGTAGAGGTACATTCGTGTCGATCCCTGATATTGCTAAACCGTTTCCTATGCAGCGCTTTTCCGTTGCACCCATGTTGGATTGGACCGACCGACACTGTCGCTATTTCCACCGCCTGCTAAGTTCTCAAACCTTGTTGTATACCGAGATGGTAACAACGGGCGCTATCATTCATGGCAAAGGTGACTTTCTTGGCTATAACGAGGAAGAACATCCAGTGGCATTACAGTTGGGTGGCTCGAATCCTAACGATCTCGCACGGTGTGCTGAGTTAGCGCAAGCGCGCGGTTATGATGAGATCAACTTAAATGTGGGATGTCCTTCTGATCGTGTGCAAAATGGTCGTTTTGGTGCGTGTTTGATGGCGGAACCTCAATTGGTCGCGGATTGCGTCGCGGCGATGAAAGCAGTGGTTGATATTCCGGTTACCGTTAAAACGCGGATTGGCATTGATGAGATGGACTCCTATGAGTTTCTATGTGAATTTATGCGTATCATTTCTGAGCAAGGTGGTTGTCATCAATTTACGATTCATGCGCGTAAGGCGTGGTTAAGTGGATTGAGCCCGAAAGAAAACCGCGATGTTCCTCCTCTTGATTACTCGCGTGCTTATCAAATTAAGCAAGACTTTCCTGATTTGAACATTGCGGTTAATGGCGGCATTAAAACGCTAGAAGAAGCGAAGGAACATTTAGAGCACCTTGATGGTGTTATGATTGGACGAGCCGCTTATCAAAATCCATTTTTATTGGCTGAGGTCGATCGTGAGATCTTTGGTTTAGATACACCGATTAAAAAGCGCTCTCAAGTGGTAAAAGATATGTATCCGTATATTGAGCAGGCTTTATCTAACGGCAGCTATTTGGGGCATATTACTCGCCATATGCTTGGACTGTTCCAGAATATGCCGGGCGCTCGTCAGTGGCGACGTTATATTAGCGAGAATGCTCATAAAAAAGGGGCCGGCATTGAAGTGCTAGAGCAGGCTTTGGCAAAAGTGCCGTACCAAGAGTTGGATGTGTGATATCCATTCCTGTTTACGGCCTTTGAACTCCGAGAAAGAATAAGGCGCGAGTGTTTTTACACATTTCATTTAGAATGACGCGTCATTTTATAAAAGAACTCAAGAGAAGTTTTTTACGATTAACGTTTAAGAGGCAAGTTATGTACGCAGTTGTATTTTTATTTTCTTTTTTCGCCACATTATGGAGCATTGGGTTAAGTAAAATTAACTTAGTTGTGTCTTTAGCGGTGGCACTAGGTGTGGTCTTTTTGATCAGTATGTTGGGTACCGTTATTAAGATTCTGCCATGGTTGGTGTTAGTCTGTGCTGGCATTTGGCTATACCGTCGTTATGGGTATCGTTAACGGAAGAAGAGAAAAGATCAGCATCTTAGCTACCATTCACTATACTGAATAAAAATGATCGATTTATCAGTTGTGGATGCCCATTATGAAAATCCTAGGATGCTGCCTACTATTTTTTGTTGCGTTTTCTACTTACGCTGTTGACCCTTTTTATTCCACCCAAGTCGGCACTCAGGTATGGCTTGGTGAAGTTCAAGGTTCAGGGGCTCGTTCCCAGCCTACGAACGTGCCTTCTTTATCCCTGTCTTTAGAGCATGGCTTTCCCATTCTTCCTAATGTCTCCATACGTTATACCAATCTTGATGAGAGTGATGTGGCCTATGATGCCGTGGCTTACACAGGGTATTATCGATGGCTTCAACAACCGTTTGTTCGCTTTGATATAGGTCTCACTATGACCTCCTTTAACCGAGGAGAGTATTTAGGGCAAGATGGCCGTATGTATGAGTTTGATGGTGATCCTCTTTCTTTATACGCCTATGGAGAGGTTGACTTACCTTATTGGCCATGGGCGCTGTTTGGTGACATTCAAACGCAACTCGATGGAAGCCGTGATCTAGAGTATCAGGATTGGTCATTGGGATTACAATGGTTACTTCCCATCCAAACGGGGGAACTTGCTGTGCAGAGTGGGTATCGTAATAGTCAGCTCGATCTGAATCACCTCTCTTTGTCTCCGCAGTTTGATGATCCTCAGGCAATTAAAATATCCGGTTGGTTTTTTGGGGTTTTGCTGACGTTTTAATCGACAGTTTTTCAATATAGTAAAGATTGAGTGATGAACTGAGTGCCAAAAAAGTGAGGCGAATATGACAATGACTGAGCTGCAGACACTGTATCGTGAGCATCAATTGCTTGAAGCGATAATCGAACCGTCGTCGCTTGAGGGGGGATGGATTGTGGAGTTTCGTCATCAGTGTGGAGAATTAGTGTTATTGACTGATGAACTGGGTGAAGAGAGACATTACCCCAATGCTGAACGGGCTTCTCAATCGGCGATGAAGGTGGGCTTCACTCAAGTCCGGATCGAATCTCAAAAGTTCGAGTGACTGATTTCTTCCAAAAAGTTATAAAACATGCTGATTGATTCTTTCTGGTTATTTCTTTGAATGGTTACCCTGTAGGCATACAAAGAAGAGGGAATTCGTGACTATGTCATCAGGAAATAATCAATCAGAGCATAATGGCGGGCTGACGAGTCCGTTAAATGATGTCCATTTCCAGCAGCTTAATCAAACCGTATCGACGATGACGCCAACTCAGCTTGCCTGGGCTGGTGGTTACTTGTGGGCGTTGAGCCAGCAAGCATCGGGCATATCCACTATGGCCGCCCCGGTCTCTAGCAGTGCTAATCAACAAACATTGACCATCATTTATGCATCGCAAACGGGCAATGCGAAAGGCGTTGCCGAAAAGCTGATGCAGCAAGCGAATCAGCTGGGTCTGCCTGTCTCGTTGGTGGACGCCAATGATTACAAAGGTAAGCAATTAGCGAAAGAGACGCATGTGGTCTTTGTTGCCTCAACGAATGGTGAGGGTGAGGCGCCAGACAACGCGCTAATCTTGCATGAGTACCTACAATCTAAGAAAGCCCCGAAACTTGACGGAGTGCAATATGCCGTATTGGGCTTGGGGGATTCGAGTTATGAGTTCTTCTGTCAAACAGGGAAAGACTTTGATCACTTCCTAGAAAAGCTCGGTGCAACGCGTCTTCTCGAACGTGTGGATTGTGATGTGGATTATGAAGAGGCCGCAGACACTTGGATCACGGATATTCTAGACAAAGTGAGTGATGAGATATCACAAACTCATCCAGCAAGCGCCGCAACGGTGAGTGCTGCAACCAGTCACTCTTCCGACTATTCTCGTCAATCTCCTTTTTCGGCCACCTTGCTTACTCAACAGAAGATCACGGGACGTCAGTCGGATAAAACGGTCAAACATATTGAAATCGATCTAGAGGGATCGGGTATTCACTATCAACCCGGTGATGCCTTGGGCGTATGGTATGAAAATGACCCTCAATTGGTTGATACAATATTAAATGAGCTCCAACTTGATGGGGAACAAACGGTCGTTGTTCAAGGTGAATCCCTGTCTTTAAGACAGGCACTGATCGCTAAGTATGAAGTGACGGCATCCAACCCACAATGGATTCGTCACATTGCACAGTATACTGACAATACTCAGCTTCATCAGTTAGTGACCGATCCGGATGGCCTACGTCATTATGCAGCGAACAAGCAGATTGTCGAAGTGTTGCAAGAGTTCCCAATAACCGTCGATGCTGAACAATGGCTGGCGTCATTACGTCAATTGACACCACGTCTGTATTCTATCGCCTCCAGTCAAAGTGAAGTCGAAGAGGAAGTACACTTAACGGTCGGGTTGGTCGAATACGATGTGGATGGGCAGGTTCATCAAGGAGGTGCGTCTAGCTTCCTGACTGAGCGTTTAGAAGAAGGCGATACGCTCTCTGTCTTTGTTGAACACAATACGAATTTCAAATTGCCCGATGATGATACAACCCTCGTCATCATGATTGGCCCTGGTACTGGCATTGCACCGTTCCGAAGCTTCTTGCAAGAGAGGGATGATCGTCAAGCCACTGGGGCCAACTGGTTATTTTTCGGCGATCGCACCTTCACTCAAGACTTCCTTTATCAAGTGGAATGGCAGAAGTATTTAAAATCGGGATTATTGACTCGAATGGATGTCGCGTTCAGTCGTGATCAACAAGAAAAGATCTATGTCCAACATCGTTTACTTGAACAAGCGGAGACGGTTTGGCAATGGTTACAAGACGGGGCTTACCTCTATGTGTGTGGTGATGCCAATCGCATGGCAAAAGATGTTCATGAAGCATTAGTGCTGGTGGCTCAGCAGCAAGGCGAATTATCAAGAGAAGACGCCGAAGAGTTTGTCAATGAATTACGTAAAGCGAAACGTTACCAAAGGGATGTGTACTAATGAGCAATAATAACAATGTCGTCCAAACGGTTCTCGGTGAAGAATTAGGTCCGCTTTCAGACAATGAGCGCCTTAAAGGAGAAAGTGATTTCTTAAGAGGCACTATTGCTCAAGATTTGCAGGATCCGATCACTGGCGGGTTTACCGCAGACAATTTCCAATTGATCCGCTTTCACGGTATGTATCAACAAGACGATCGTGATATTCGTGCTGAACGTAACAAGCAAAAGCTCGAACCATTGCATAATGTCATGCTGCGTGCGCGTATGCCTGGCGGTATTATTACGCCAGAGCAGTGGCTCGCGATTGATCGCTTTGCTGGAGAAAATACTCTGTATGGCAGTATTCGTTTAACGACGCGTCAAACCTTTCAGTTTCACGGTGTGTTAAAACCGCATATTAAGTCGATGCACCAAATGCTCAATAAAATTGGTATTGACTCGATTGCCACGGCTGGTGATGTGAACCGCAATGTTCTGTGTACGGCAAATCCGATGCAGTCTGAGCTTCATCAAGAGGCTTACGAGTGGGCCAAAAAAATCAGTGAACACTTGCTTCCTAAGACTCATGCCTATGCGGAGATTTGGCTTGATGGGGAGAAAGTAGAGGAAACGGACAAAGAGCCGATTCTAGGCTCAAACTATTTACCACGAAAATTTAAAACAACGGTTGTTATCCCACCTCACAATGATGTGGATGTGCACGCCAACGACTTAAATTTTGTCGCGATTGCCGATAACGGCAAGCTGGTGGGATTTAATGTGTTAGTGGGCGGTGGCTTAGCAATGACTCATGGTGATACTTCGACATACCCACGTCGTGCCGATGAGTTTGGCTTTATTGCCTTGGAGGATACGCTCGCGATTGCTGAAGCGGTGGTGTCGACACAACGAGATTGGGGGAATCGTTCCAATCGTAAAAATGCCAAAACGAAATATACGTTAGATCGAGTAGGCATCGATGTGTTCAAACAAGAAGTTGAGCGTCGCGCTGGCGTCAATTTCCAAGATGTGCGTCCTTATACGTTTACCGAAAGAGGGGACCGCATTGGTTGGTCGAAAGGAATTGACGGGCTTCATCACCTCGCGTTGTTTATCGAGAATGGTCGCTTGCTAGATTATCCCGACAAAGCGTTGAAAACGGGCATGGCCGAAATTGCCAAGATTCATACCGGTGATTTTCGTATGACGGCCAACCAAAACTTGATCATTGCACGTGTGACAGAAGAGCAGAAAGCGCAGATTGATCATCTTGCTCGTCAGTACGGATTAATTAATGATGACGTTTCTCAACAACGTAAAGACTCAATGGCCTGCGTCTCTTTACCTACTTGCCCTTTAGCCATGGCTGAAGCGGAACGATTTTTACCGACGTTTGTCACGGAAGTGGAAGCATTACTTGATAAGCATAAGGTGCCGAAATCTGACACCATTATCTTGAGGGTTACAGGATGCCCGAATGGATGCGCACGTGCGATGCTTGCTGAAGTCGGTTTAGTTGGTAAAGCGCCGGGGCGTTATAACTTACATATCGGTGGTAATCGAGAGGGAACGCGCATACCGAAAATGTATCGGGAGAATATCAGTGTTGATGAAATCCTTGCTGAGTTAGATCAGTTGATCGCACGTTGGGTGAGTGAACGTGAAACGGATGAAGGCTTCGGTGATTTCATGATCCGCTCAAATGTGATTCAAGAAGTGGTGGTTTCGAAGAGGGATTTTCATGCTTGAGCGTAATTTTACAGTGGCAGACTTGAATGACATGCTTTCACTCTCGAAGGCTCAGCAAAGTTTACACCTTGCTGAAATCAATACGGCACTTGAGTCTCTGTCTGCTCAACAGCGTATAGCGTGGGCCTTAGAGCATTTGCCTGATACGCATGCTTTGACATCGAGTTTTGGTATCCAAGCAGCAGTCATGCTTCATCTAGTGGTGACAGAAAGGGCTGAGACTCCCATCATTTTAACGGATACGGGGTATCTCTTTCCAGAAACGTACCGCTTTATTGATGAGCTGACTGACAAGCTAGATTTGAATCTACATATATATAGAGGAAAACTGTCACCAGCTTGGCAAGAGGCTCGTTATGGCAAATTATGGGAACAAGGCATCGAGGGTCTAGAAAAGTACAACCGCATAAATAAAGTCGAGCCCATGCACCAAGCTTTGGAAGATCTTCAGGTGGGCACGTGGTTTTCCGGTTTGCGCCGTGAGCAATCTCAGTCGCGTTCCGGATTACCGATCCTCGCGATTCAGAATGGCGTGTTCAAATTCCTTCCGATTGTGGATTGGAGCAATAAAGATGTTCACTACTATTTAAAAGAGCACGGTCTGAATTATCATCCTTTATGGGAGGAAGGTTACTTATCTGTCGGGGATACTCACACGACTCAAAAATGGCAACCGGGAATGTTAGAAGAGGAAACTCGATTCTTTGGGCTGAAACGTGAATGTGGTCTCCATGACGATGTTGAGTAATCGCTAATAGAGATTGGCCTTTGATAACAATAAAAAGCTGTCGTAAGACAGCTTTTTTTATTCGACGGTAGATAAAAAGCGGAGTTGATGGGATAACTCTGTGGATAACCTGTTCCCTTCCTCTGTTTAAATATGGATAAATACGCCTTTGAGCGAAAATGAAGCGCTTAAGCATCGTTTTTGCAATTTTCTGCAAAAAGGCCTTGCGGTCGTGATGAAGATCTCTATAATGCACATCCATCGACAGGGCAGGCGCCAACAAGCGTTCAACGAAAGTTAGCCAAGTCGATAGGCTAAAAAAAGAGTTAAAAAAGTGTTTGACACGAACTTTAAAATCTATAGAATAGCCGCCTCTTTCGCAGTAACGTCTGTTACTCTGGAAGATAGCTCTTTAACAATTTAAACCTATCAATCTGTGTGGGCACTCGTTGATGATAATCAATAGCTTCTTAGGAAGCACAATTGGTTTCAATGAGCTGAGTGACCAATCGAGATTAACCTTGTTAATCTTGGCACAGTCAATTCATTATCATTCTCTTCTTATTTATAAGGGATGATGATAATAGCTTTAAAATTACGTATTTACTTCGGTAAATAACAGTTTTGAAGTCAGTATTCATTGAGCCACAAAAAACTTTAATTGAAGAGTTTGATCATGGCTCAGATTGAACGCTGGCGGCAGGCCTAACACATGCAAGTCGAGCGGTAACAGAAAGAAAGCTTGCTTTCTTTGCTGACGAGCGGCGGACGGGTGAGTAATGCCTGGGAAATTGCCTTGATGTGGGGGATAACCATTGGAAACGATGGCTAATACCGCATAACGCCTTCGGGCCAAAGAGGGGGACCTTCGGGCCTCTCGCGTCAAGATATGCCCAGGTGAGATTAGCTTGTTGGTGAGGTAAGAGCTCACCAAGGCGACGATCTCTAGCTGGTCTGAGAGGATGATCAGCCACATTGGGACTGAGACACGGCCCAAACTCCTACGGGAGGCAGCAGTGGGGAATATTGCACAATGGGCGCAAGCCTGATGCAGCCATGCCGCGTGTATGAAGAAGGCCTTCGGGTTGTAAAGTACTTTCAGCAGTGAGGAAGGGGTGGTGTTTAATAGACACCATTCTTGACGTTAGCTGCAGAAGAAGCACCGGCTAACTCCGTGCCAGCAGCCGCGGTAATACGGAGGGTGCGAGCGTTAATCGGAATTACTGGGCGTAAAGCGCATGCAGGTGGTCTGTTAAGTCAGATGTGAAAGCCCGAGGCTTAACCTCGGAATAGCATTTGAAACTGGCAGGCTAGAGTACTGTAGAGGGGGGTAGAATTTCAGGTGTAGCGGTGAAATGCGTAGAGATCTGAAGGAATACCAGTGGCGAAGGCGGCCCCCTGGACAGATACTGACACTCAGATGCGAAAGCGTGGGGAGCAAACAGGATTAGATACCCTGGTAGTCCACGCCGTAAACGATGTCTACTTGGAGGTTGTGGCCTTGAGCCGTGGCTTTCGGAGCTAACGCGTTAAGTAGACCGCCTGGGGAGTACGGTCGCAAGATTAAAACTCAAATGAATTGACGGGGGCCCGCACAAGCGGTGGAGCATGTGGTTTAATTCGATGCAACGCGAAGAACCTTACCTACTCTTGACATCCAGAGAACTTAGCAGAGATGCTTTGGTGCCTTCGGGAACTCTGAGACAGGTGCTGCATGGCTGTCGTCAGCTCGTGTTGTGAAATGTTGGGTTAAGTCCCGCAACGAGCGCAACCCTTATCCTTGATTGCCAGCACTTCGGGTGGGAACTTCAGGGAGACTGCCGGTGATAAACCGGAGGAAGGTGGGGACGACGTCAAGTCATCATGGCCCTTACGAGTAGGGCTACACACGTGCTACAATGGCGCATACAGAGGGCGGCCAACTTGCGAAAGTGAGCGAATCCCAAAAAGTGCGTCGTAGTCCGGATTGGAGTCTGCAACTCGACTCCATGAAGTCGGAATCGCTAGTAATCGTGGATCAGAATGCCACGGTGAATACGTTCCCGGGCCTTGTACACACCGCCCGTCACACCATGGGAGTGGGCTGCAAAAGAAGCAGGTAGTTTAACCTTCGGGGGGACGCTTGCCACTTTGTGGTTCATGACTGGGGTGAAGTCGTAACAAGGTAGCGCTAGGGGAACCTGGCGCTGGATCACCTCCTTAATACGAATGATTATTGCGATGAGTGTTCACACAGATTGATACGGTTTAGTTATAGAGAGCACCGCGTTAACTCCTCTGCCCTCCTTTGATGGCGAGAAACTATTGTGTCCCGTTCGTCTAGAGGCCTAGGACACCGCCCTTTCACGGCGGTAACAGGGGTTCGACTCCCCTACGGGATACCATCTTTAAGTGCATCAGTTTGTGCTCTTAAAAATGGTGTTTTCATTTGCTAGTAATTAGTAAAGAAAAGACACATTGCTCTTTAACAATTTGGAAAGCTGACAAAATACTCTTTTAGAAGAGTATTTGTAAAAGTTCTCAATTATTTCATCTAGTGTTCTAGACGAAATAAACAAAAACACATTCAAGTGTTCTTGGATTCACTGCTTTGCAGTGAATATTCAAAATTGAGTCCGGCAATATCGAGTCTGCAACATGTCCTTTTTGTCTTCACTTTTCAAAGTGAAAGCAAAGAGTTATGCAGACAAACCTTGGTGATTTGATTCATCAGTCCAAAACTTTTTTGGGTTGTATGGTTAAGTGACTAAGCGTACACGGTGGATGCCTTGGCAGTCAGAGGCGATGAAGGACGTACTAACTTGCGATAAGCGTAGATGAGGCAGTAAGAGCCACTTGAGTCTACGATGTCCGAATGGGGAAACCCACCTGCATAAGCAGGTATCATTAACTGAATACATAGGTTAATGAGGCGAACCGGGAGAACTGAAACATCTAAGTACCCCGAGGAAAAGAAATCAACCGAGATTCTGGAAGTAGCGGCGAGCGAAACCGGATTAGCCCTTAAGCCATTTATGCGTCAGGTGAAGTGTCTGGAAAGGCACGCGATACAGGGTGATAGCCCCGTAACCGGCAACGTATTTATGGTGAAATCGAGTAAGGCGGGACACGTGATATCCTGTCTGAATATGGGGGGACCATCCTCCAAGGCTAAATACTCCTGACTGACCGATAGTGAACCAGTACCGTGAGGGAAAGGCGAAAAGAACCCCTGTGAGGGGAGTGAAATAGAACCTGAAACCGTGTACGTACAAGCAGTAGGAGCCTCTTTTATGGGGTGACTGCGTACCTTTTGTATAATGGGTCAGCGACTTATATTCAGTGGCAAGGTTAACCGTTTAGGGGAGCCGTAGGGAAACCGAGTCTTAACTGGGCGCACAGTCTCTGGATATAGACCCGAAACCGAGTGATCTAGCCATGGGCAGGTTGAAGATTGAGTAACATCAATTGGAGGACCGAACCGACTAATGTTGAAAAATTAGCGGATGACTTGTGGCTAGGGGTGAAAGGCCAATCAAACTCGGAGATAGCTGGTTCTCCCCGAAAGCTATTTAGGTAGCGCCTCGGACGAATACTACTGGGGGTAGAGCACTGTTAAGACTAGGGGGTCATCCCGACTTACCAACTCTTTGCAAACTCCGAATACCAGTAAGTACTATCCGGGAGACACACGGCGGGTGCTAACGTCCGTCGTGGAGAGGGAAACAACCCAGACCGCCAGCTAAGGTCCCAAATTATTACTAAGTGGGAAACGATGTGGGAAGGCTCAGACAGCTAGGATGTTGGCTTAGAAGCAGCCATCATTTAAAGAAAGCGTAATAGCTCACTAGTCGAGTCGGCCTGCGCGGAAGATGTAACGGGGCTAAGTAATAAACCGAAGCTGCGGCAATGCGATTTATCGTATTGGGTAGGGGAGCGTTCTGTAAGCCGTTGAAGGTGGATTGAGAAGTCTGCTGGAGGTATCAGAAGTGCGAATGCTGACATGAGTAACGATAATGGGGGTGAAAAACCCCCACGCCGGAAGACCAAGGGTTCCTGTCCAACGTTAATCGGGGCAGGGTAAGTCGACCCCTAAGGCGAGGCTGAAAAGCGTAGTCGATGGGAAACGGGTTAATATTCCCGTACTTCTTACAATTGCGATGGGGGGACGGAGAAGGCTAGGTGGGCCTGGCGATGGTTGTCCAGGTTCAAGTGCGTAGGCTGAGTATTTAGGTAAATCCGGATACTCAAGGCTGAGACACGACGTCGAGCACCTAAGGGTGTGAAGTCATTGATGCCATGCTTCCAGGAAAAGCCTCTAAGCTTCAGATTGTAAGGAATCGTACCCCAAACCGACACAGGTGGTCGGGTAGAGAATACCAAGGCGCTTGAGAGAACTCGGGTGAAGGAACTAGGCAAAATGGTACCGTAACTTCGGGAGAAGGTACGCTCTATATAGGTGAAGAGACTCGCTCTTGGAGCCGAAAAGAGTCGCAGATACCAGGTGGCTGCAACTGTTTATTAAAAACACAGCACTGTGCAAAATCGTAAGATGACGTATACGGTGTGACGCCTGCCCGGTGCCGGAAGGTTAATTGATGGGGTTAGACTTCGGTCGACGCTCTTGATCGAAGCCCCGGTAAACGGCGGCCGTAACTATAACGGTCCTAAGGTAGCGAAATTCCTTGTCGGGTAAGTTCCGACCTGCACGAATGGCGTAATGATGGCCACGCTGTCTCCACCCGAGACTCAGTGAAATTGAAATCGCTGTGAAGATGCAGTGTACCCGCGGCTAGACGGAAAGACCCCGTGAACCTTTACTACAGCTTGGCACTGAACATTGAACCTACATGTGTAGGATAGGTGGGAGGCTTTGATATGCAGACGCTAGTTTGTATGGAGCCGTCCTTGAAATACCACCCTTGTAGTTTTGATGTTCTAACTTGGTTCCCTTATCGGGAATGAGGACAGTGCCTGGTGGGTAGTTTGACTGGGGCGGTCTCCTCCCAAAGAGTAACGGAGGAGCACGAAGGTGGGCTAATCACGGTTGGACATCGTGAGGTTAGTGCAATGGCATAAGCCCGCTTAACTGCGAGAATGACAATTCGAGCAGGTGCGAAAGCAGGTCATAGTGATCCGGTGGTTCTGAATGGAAGGGCCATCGCTCAACGGATAAAAGGTACTCCGGGGATAACAGGCTGATACCGCCCAAGAGTTCATATCGACGGCGGTGTTTGGCACCTCGATGTCGGCTCATCACATCCTGGGGCTGAAGTCGGTCCCAAGGGTATGGCTGTTCGCCATTTAAAGTGGTACGCGAGCTGGGTTTAGAACGTCGTGAGACAGTTCGGTCCCTATCTGCCGTGGGCGTTGGAGAATTGAAAGGGGCTGCTCCTAGTACGAGAGGACCGGAGTGGACGAACCTCTGGTGTTCGGGTTGTGTCGCCAGACGCATTGCCCGGTAGCTAAGTTCGGGATCGATAACCGCTGAAAGCATCTAAGCGGGAAGCGAGCCTTGAGATGAGTTCTCCCTGGCGCTTTAAGCGTCCTAAAGGGTTGTTCGAGACTAGAACGTTGATAGGCAGGGTGTGTAAGCGTTGTGAGGCGTTGAGCTAACCTGTACTAATCGCCCGTGAGGCTTAACCATACAACACCAAAAAGGTTTTGTAACGGACTCAAATGAGTACTTGAGTGTGTGAGAACGGCTTTGTAGAAGTCATAAAAACAGCTTTCCAGATTGCATGAGTATCGCGTAAGCGGTAGTCATAAAGAATTTGCTTGGCGACCATAGCATTTTGGCCCCACCTGATCCCATGCCGAACTCAGAAGTGAAACGAAATAGCGCCGATGGTAGTGTGGGGTTTCCCCATGTGAGAGTAGGTCATCGCCAAGCTTTAATCTCGCTTGCTTGATGAAGAATTAAGCAAGTCACCATAAAGTTTTAAATGTTTAGAATTTTATGTTGACTTTCAAAGTGTAACGCGTATTATACGCACCTCGCTTGAGTACTTCGGTACAGAAAGCCACGCTCTTTAACAATTTAAACCTATCAATCTGTGTGGGCACTCGTTGATGATAATCAATAGCTTCTTAGGAAGCACAATTGGTTTCAATGAACTGAGTGACCAAAGCTATTAAGAAACAGCCTTGAGCGGTTTTGATTTTACTTTTTCAAGAGTAGAAATAATAGCGGCACAGTCAATTCATTACTATTCTGTTGGAATAGTAATAGCTTTAAAATTACGTTCATCTTCGGATGAATTTTAGTTTTGAAGTCAGTATTCATTGAGCCACAAAAAACTTTAATTGAAGAGTTTGATCATGGCTCAGATTGAACGCTGGCGGCAGGCCTAACACATGCAAGTCGAGCGGTAACAGAAAGAAAGCTTGCTTTCTTTGCTGACGAGCGGCGGACGGGTGAGTAATGCCTGGGAAATTGCCTTGATGTGGGGGATAACCATTGGAAACGATGGCTAATACCGCATAACGCCTTCGGGCCAAAGAGGGGGACCTTCGGGCCTCTCGCGTCAAGATATGCCCAGGTGAGATTAGCTTGTTGGTGAGGTAAGAGCTCACCAAGGCGACGATCTCTAGCTGGTCTGAGAGGATGATCAGCCACATTGGGACTGAGACACGGCCCAAACTCCTACGGGAGGCAGCAGTGGGGAATATTGCACAATGGGCGCAAGCCTGATGCAGCCATGCCGCGTGTATGAAGAAGGCCTTCGGGTTGTAAAGTACTTTCAGCAGTGAGGAAGGGGTGGTGTTTAATAGACACCATTCTTGACGTTAGCTGCAGAAGAAGCACCGGCTAACTCCGTGCCAGCAGCCGCGGTAATACGGAGGGTGCGAGCGTTAATCGGAATTACTGGGCGTAAAGCGCATGCAGGTGGTCTGTTAAGTCAGATGTGAAAGCCCGAGGCTTAACCTCGGAATAGCATTTGAAACTGGCAGGCTAGAGTACTGTAGAGGGGGGTAGAATTTCAGGTGTAGCGGTGAAATGCGTAGAGATCTGAAGGAATACCAGTGGCGAAGGCGGCCCCCTGGACAGATACTGACACTCAGATGCGAAAGCGTGGGGAGCAAACAGGATTAGATACCCTGGTAGTCCACGCCGTAAACGATGTCTACTTGGAGGTTGTGGCCTTGAGCCGTGGCTTTCGGAGCTAACGCGTTAAGTAGACCGCCTGGGGAGTACGGTCGCAAGATTAAAACTCAAATGAATTGACGGGGGCCCGCACAAGCGGTGGAGCATGTGGTTTAATTCGATGCAACGCGAAGAACCTTACCTACTCTTGACATCCAGAGAACTTAGCAGAGATGCTTTGGTGCCTTCGGGAACTCTGAGACAGGTGCTGCATGGCTGTCGTCAGCTCGTGTTGTGAAATGTTGGGTTAAGTCCCGCAACGAGCGCAACCCTTATCCTTGATTGCCAGCACTTCGGGTGGGAACTTCAGGGAGACTGCCGGTGATAAACCGGAGGAAGGTGGGGACGACGTCAAGTCATCATGGCCCTTACGAGTAGGGCTACACACGTGCTACAATGGCGCATACAGAGGGCAGCCAACTTGCGAAAGTGAGCGAATCCCAAAAAGTGCGTCGTAGTCCGGATTGGAGTCTGCAACTCGACTCCATGAAGTCGGAATCGCTAGTAATCGTGGATCAGAATGCCACGGTGAATACGTTCCCGGGCCTTGTACACACCGCCCGTCACACCATGGGAGTGGGCTGCAAAAGAAGCAGGTAGTTTAACCTTCGGGGGGGCGCTTGCCACTTTGTGGTTCATGACTGGGGTGAAGTCGTAACAAGGTAGCGCTAGGGGAACCTGGCGCTGGATCACCTCCTTAATACGAATGATTATTGCGATGAGTGTTCACACAGATTGATATGGTTTAGAACGTTAAGAGCACCTTAGTGGGTCTGTAGCTCAGCTGGTTAGAGCGCTCGCCTGATAAGCGGGAGGTCGGTGGTTCAAGTCCACTCAGACCCACCAATTTCTGCATCATGCGTAGAAATTGACCAAGATGGGGCTATAGCTCAGATGGGAGAGCGCCTGCCTTGCACGCAGGAGGTCTGCGGTTCGATCCCGCATAGCTCCACCATCTTTAAGCATATTGCTGTGCAGTGTTCTTAAACATGGTGTCTTTGTAAAAAGATACACATTGCTCTTTAACAATTTGGAAAGCTGACAAAATACTCTTTTAGAAGAGTATTTGTAAAAGTTCTCAATTTATTTCTTCTAGTTACCTAGACGAAGTAAACAAAAACACATTCAAGTGTTCTTGGATTCACTGTTTTTCAGTGAAGATTCAAAATTGAGTCCGGCAATATCGAGTCTGCAACATGTCCTTTTTGTCTTCACTTTTCAAAGTGAAAGCAAAGAGTTATGCAGACAAACCTTGGTGATTTGATTCATCAATCCAAAACTTTTTTGGGTTGTATGGTTAAGTGACTAAGCGTACACGGTGGATGCCTTGGCAGTCAGAGGCGATGAAGGACGTACTAACTTGCGATAAGCGTAGATGAGGCAGTAAGAGCCACTTGAGTCTACGATGTCCGAATGGGGAAACCCACCTGCATAAGCAGGTATCATTAACTGAATACATAGGTTAATGAGGCGAACCGGGAGAACTGAAACATCTAAGTACCCCGAGGAAAAGAAATCAACCGAGATTCTGGAAGTAGCGGCGAGCGAAACCGGATTAGCCCTTAAGCCATTTATGCGTCAGGTGAAGTGTCTGGAAAGGCACGCGATACAGGGTGATAGCCCCGTAACCGGCAACGCATTTGTGGTGAAATCGAGTAAGGCGGGACACGTGATATCCTGTCTGAATATGGGGGGACCATCCTCCAAGGCTAAATACTCCTGATTGACCGATAGTGAACCAGTACCGTGAGGGAAAGGCGAAAAGAACCCCTGTGAGGGGAGTGAAATAGAACCTGAAACCGTGTACGTACAAGCAGTAGGAGCCTCCTTTGTGGGGTGACTGCGTACCTTTTGTATAATGGGTCAGCGACTTATATTCAGTGGCAAGGTTAACCGTTTAGGGGAGCCGTAGGGAAACCGAGTCTTAACTGGGCGCACAGTCTCTGGATATAGACCCGAAACCGAGTGATCTAGCCATGGGCAGGTTGAAGATTGAGTAACATCAATTGGAGGACCGAACCGACTAATGTTGAAAAATTAGCGGATGACTTGTGGCTAGGGGTGAAAGGCCAATCAAACTCGGAGATAGCTGGTTCTCCCCGAAAGCTATTTAGGTAGCGCCTCGGACGAATACTACTGGGGGTAGAGCACTGTTAAGACTAGGGGGTCATCCCGACTTACCAACTCTTTGCAAACTCCGAATACCAGTAAGTACTATCCGGGAGACACACGGCGGGTGCTAACGTCCGTCGTGGAGAGGGAAACAACCCAGACCGCCAGCTAAGGTCCCAAATTATTACTAAGTGGGAAACGATGTGGGAAGGCTCAGACAGCTAGGATGTTGGCTTAGAAGCAGCCATCATTTAAAGAAAGCGTAATAGCTCACTAGTCGAGTCGGCCTGCGCGGAAGATGTAACGGGGCTAAGTAATAAACCGAAGCTGCGGCAATGCGATTTATCGCATTGGGTAGGGGAGCGTTCTGTAAGCCGTTGAAGGTGGATTGAGAAGTCTGCTGGAGGTATCAGAAGTGCGAATGCTGACATGAGTAACGATAATGGGGGTGAAAAACCCCCACGCCGGAAGACCAAGGGTTCCTGTCCAACGTTAATCGGGGCAGGGTAAGTCGACCCCTAAGGCGAGGCTGAAAAGCGTAGTCGATGGGAAACGGGTTAATATTCCCGTACTTCTTACAATTGCGATGGGGGGACGGAGAAGGCTAGGTGGGCCTGGCGATGGTTGTCCAGGTTCAAGTGCGTAGGCTGAGTATTTAGGTAAATCCGGATATTCTTAAGGCTGAGACACGACGTCGAGCACCCAAGGGTGTGAAGTCATTGATGCCATGCTTCCAGGAAAAGCCTCTAAGCTTCAGATTGTAAGGAATCGTACCCCAAACCGACACAGGTGGTCGGGTAGAGAATACCAAGGCGCTTGAGAGAACTCGGGTGAAGGAACTAGGCAAAATGGTACCGTAACTTCGGGAGAAGGTACGCTCTATATAGGTGAAGAGACTGGCTCTTGGAGCCGAAAAGAGTCGCAGATACCAGGTGGCTGCAACTGTTTATTAAAAACACAGCACTGTGCAAAATCGTAAGATGACGTATACGGTGTGACGCCTGCCCGGTGCCGGAAGGTTAATTGATGGGGTTAGACTTCGGTCGACGCTCTTGATCGAAGCCCCGGTAAACGGCGGCCGTAACTATAACGGTCCTAAGGTAGCGAAATTCCTTGTCGGGTAAGTTCCGACCTGCACGAATGGCGTAATGATGGCCACGCTGTCTCCACCCGAGACTCAGTGAAATTGAAATCGCTGTGAAGATGCAGTGTACCCGCGGCTAGACGGAAAGACCCCGTGAACCTTTACTACAGCTTGGCACTGAACATTGAACCTACATGTGTAGGATAGGTGGGAGGCTTTGATATGCAGACGCTAGTTTGTATGGAGCCGTCCTTGAAATACCACCCTTGTAGTTTTGATGTTCTAACTTGGTTCCCTTATCGGGAATGAGGACAGTGCCTGGTGGGTAGTTTGACTGGGGCGGTCTCCTCCCAAAGAGTAACGGAGGAGCACGAAGGTGGGCTAATCACGGTTGGACATCGTGAGGTTAGTGCAATGGCATAAGCCCGCTTAACTGCGAGAATGACAATTCGAGCAGGTGCGAAAGCAGGTCATAGTGATCCGGTGGTTCTGAATGGAAGGGCCATCGCTCAACGGATAAAAGGTACTCCGGGGATAACAGGCTGATACCGCCCAAGAGTTCATATCGACGGCGGTGTTTGGCACCTCGATGTCGGCTCATCACATCCTGGGGCTGAAGTCGGTCCCAAGGGTATGGCTGTTCGCCATTTAAAGTGGTACGCGAGCTGGGTTTAGAACGTCGTGAGACAGTTCGGTCCCTATCTGCCGTGGGCGTTGGAGAATTGAAAGGGGCTGCTCCTAGTACGAGAGGACCGGAGTGGACGAACCTCTGGTGTTCGGGTTGTGTCGCCAGACGCATTGCCCGGTAGCTAAGTTCGGGATCGATAACCGCTGAAAGCATCTAAGCGGGAAGCGAGCCTTGAGATGAGTTCTCCCTGGCGCTTTAAGCGTCCTAAAGGGTTGTTCGAGACTAGAACGTTGATAGGCAGGGTGTGTAAGCGTTGTGAGGCGTTGAGCTAACCTGTACTAATCGCCCGTGAGGCTTAACCATACAACACCAAAAAGGTTTTGTAACGGACTCAATAGAGTACTTGAGTGTGTGAGAACGGCTTACGAGCCAAAAAAACAGCTTTCCAGATTGCATGAGTATCGCGTAAGCGGTAGTCATAAAGAATTTGCTTGGCGACCATAGCATTTTGGCCCCACCTGATCCCATGCCGAACTCAGAAGTGAAACGAAATAGCGCCGATGGTAGTGTGGGGCTTCCCCATGTGAGAGTAGGTCATCGCCAAGCTTTAATTAAGACATAGCGTGATTAACGTTATGGAAAAACCAGTTTGCGGAGCGGTAGTTCAGCTGGTTAGAATACCGGCCTGTCACGCCGGGGGTCGCGGGTTCGAATCCCGTCCGTTCCGCCATTTGTTTTGAAGCCTCGTTCGATTGAACGAGGCTTTTTTTCGTCTAGAATTCTGATAGTTATTCATACATTTCCCTTAAACTCTCCACCTTAATTTTACACGTTTACGACGAGAGTCAGACCTATTTGTGAGGTACTGTTAAATCCTTGTGAATAACGAGCGTTTTTCTTTTCTTCCTGCAAGCCGAGTGTTAATTTGAATAACAAATGTCTCGCACCAATTTTTTAATGGAGTTTTAGTCAATGAGGTTGTCTTACTTAGCTATTTTGACATCTTGTTTTATTGCTAACGTTGCCTATTCGGAACAACCTGATAATAAGGCAATAAGCGCAGCAGAAAAAAGTGCATCTTCGGATTCATTACTTGAGGAACGGGTAGAAGACGAGAGTAAAGTTATAGATAACCCTTTTGTTATCATGCCATATAAAGCCAACTATCTGTTGCCTGTAACGTACAATCCACACCCTAATGATAAACCGTTTAAAAAAGATAGTGCTTACGCAGATGATTTGGATAAGTTAGAAGCTAAGTTCCAGATTTCTTTTAAAATGCCGCTCGCCATTGATTTAATTGATGATGGTGATTTGTATTTTGCTTATACCAACCAATCATGGTGGCAAGTTTATAATAGAGATAATTCTTCCCCTTTTAGAGAAACTGTTCACGAACCTGATATCTTTATGATATTCCCTAATGATTGGAAAATTGGTGGCTTTACGAACTCGTTTTGGCAGGTGGGTGCGGTACATCAGTCGAATGGCCGTTCAGGTAGCTTGTCACGCAGTTGGAACCGGCTATATGGCTCCATGCTCTTTGATAAAGGTCCTTTAGCAATCAATACCAAGGTGTGGTGGCGTATTCCTGAAAGTAAGAAAAAGAATCCGACAGATGCGACAGGTGATGATAACCCCAATATCACTCACTATCTTGGCAACTTTGAAGTGACTGGTCTTTACGGCGTTGGTGAGCAGCGGTATACCTTTATGTTTCGTGATAACTTAGAGAAGCATAATCGAGGTGCGTTACAGCTGACTTGGAGCTACCCTATCCATAATAATTTGCGTGCTTATGTGCAGTATTTTAATGGTTATGGAGAAAGTTTGATTGATTACGATGTTCATACTCAGCGTATTGGTGTGGGAATTGCGTTGAACGACTTGTTGTAAGGCGGGATCATTATTATCAATAAAAAGGGGAGCTCTCATTGCTCCCCTTTTTTCATCTCACGGAATTTACTGCGGTGTTACTTCTTGCTCGCTTGATTCTGTTTTGTAATGCATATCTTTTTCGGCAATTTTGGCTTTTTCTATCATTGGAGTAATGGTAGAACCTTGAACCAAAATCGAGAATACTACGACGGCATACGTCATCACCAATACCAACTCTTTTACATCGATGAGTTTCTCTGGAATGACGAGAATGCCAGATGGGATCGATAATGCCATGGCCAGAGCGAGTCCGCCGCGTAAGCCACCCCAGGTTAAGATGCGTACTGACCATGGGTTGTAGTTACGATAACGTTTGAAGAAAATATAAGGCACTAGCACACTTAAGTAGCGACCACAAAGGACTAACGGTATGGCAACGGCCATGACAATCCAGTCTTCAACGTGGAATTTGAACAAGAGCATTGACATACCGATCAGTAAGAAGAGTACGCCATTTAAAAACTCATCGACAAGCTCCCAAAAGTGGTCAAGATGCTCTTCACTCTCTTTAGAGAAGCCAATAAAACGTGTCCAGTTACCTATCATGATGCCTGAGATCACCATCGCCAATGGACCTGAAACATGGATAACATCAGCGAAGACAAAGCCAGCGGTTGGAATACCAATGGTCAGTAACAGTTCCATCGAGTGGTCATTCGTGGCACTGATCAGATAGTGGAAAATCAATCCCAAAACTAAGCCATAAATAATTCCGCCAATCGCCTCGTGTAAAAAGAGCTCGATGACACTCCCCACCGTGGGCGCCTCTTTACCAAAAGCGATAGTAAAAATGGTCACAAATATCACTAGGCCAAACCCATCATTGAATAGGGATTCCCCCTCGATTTGCGTAGAAATACGTCGTGGTGCGTTCAGTTTTTTTACAATAGCCAGTACCGCAATCGGGTCGGTAGGCGAGATCAGGGCACCGAAAAGTAAACAATAAATCAGGGCAAGATTGATGCCGAGGAGTTGACATAACCCGAAGAGAGCAAAGCCGATAAAGAAGGTAGAAAAGAGAGTGGCTCCTAGGGCGAGTATGGCTATTTCCCATTTTTGATCTTTTAAGTTGGGAAGTTTTATTCCGAGTCCTCCGGCAAAGAGCAAGAACCCTAAAATACCTTTGAGTAGAAAGTCTTCAAAATTAATACTTGTTACTGTTTCTCTAGCAATCTGTGTGAGGTGGAACCAGTTGTTTTGACCTGCAACTAATATGAGTAAGGATAACAACATGGAACCGGCAGTAATAGCAATCGTAGTTTGCATGTTTCCTATTTTGCTGTTGAAGAAGGCAATCATCATTGCTGCAGCAGACAAGAAACACAGAGTGTAATAAACCGACATAGTTTTCTCTTATGTAACAACTTGTAAACGCAAATTGTCGTTCGATGCTGGGTAAATAGCAACCGTTTTTTTCTCACAATGAGAGAGCCATGAGGACGATAGGGGGCGGCAAATAGAGGTGAATAACGGATTAAGCGAATCTCATCATTGTTATCAATGAGAGTCGCTATCAGAGGGGAAATTATGGATGAAATACCGAGTAATCAGCCGCCCTTAAACACGGTTTAAGGGCGGGCACTCATGGTATTACTCAAATAATTGTTCGTGCAGATGTTGGATGGCTTGCTTGGCCGATGAGGAATCAACTAAGAAACATAAATTATGTTCACTCGCACCATAGCAAATCATGCGGACATTGAAGTCATCCAAGGCGCCAAATACCTTTTTTGCATAACCTTGATTGTCCATATGATTACCAATTAGCGCGATTAAGCTTAAATCATGCTCAACTTTTACTGAGCATAGAGATTGCAGTTCTTCTTGAACCGCAGCCGGTAATTCTGGGGCGCCCCCTGAGGTATCTGTTTTATCCAGAGTGAGCGAGACACTGATTTCTGAGGTCGTAATAAGGTCAATGGACAGTTTATGTTTGGCCAGTATTTCAAAAACTTTGGCTAGAAACCCATAGGATTGGAACATTTTTTCGCTGTGCAGTGTCACCATGGTTTGATTATCACGCAAAGCAAGGGCTCGGAATTGCGGGGCACTCTCAACTTGTTTGCGGATCCATGTACCGCCTTGTTCTGGCGCTTTGGATGAGCCAACGAAAACGGGAATGCCTTGACGCAACGCCGGTAGTAATGTGGAGGGGTGTAAGATTTTTGCTCCAAAATTGGCCATCTCAGAAGCTTCATTAAAACTGATCTCTCCAATTGGAGAAGCGTTTGGAGCAATACGTGGGTCGGTACTATAAATGCCGGGTACGTCAGTCCAAATTTCCAAGCCTGATGCATTCACCGATTCAGCGATCAGTGCGGCCGAATAATCACTGCCGCCACGACCTAGTGTGGTGGTGTTCCCTTGACTATCAGAGCCAATGAATCCTTGCGTCACTACAATATGCTGTTCACACAATGTGGTTAAATGCTCGGAGGCCAAATCACGAATGGTTTCTAATTGCGGCTCGGCCTTACCAAAATTATCATCGGTACGCAGTACATGGCGGATATCGAAGCGTACGGCATCTAATCCTCGCTCACGCAGTATTTGTGTGAGTAAATGTGTCGACATCAGCTCACCACATGAGACTAAGTGATCGGTTAATTTATGACTGGTTTGGTAGGCTGCCGCTTCAGAAGCGCTAGTAATGACATCAATAAAGTGAAGGAGATGTTCTTCCACGCTGCTAGGATCATTGAGTTGCTCGATGATGGTTTGGTGAATCGCGGCAATTTGACCAATCAGAGACGCACGCTCCTGAGGGTTCTCAATACCACTTGATAGAGTAACGAGTAAGTTAGTGACGCCAGAGCAAGCACTACTGACAACCAGTTTCGTCTGTGGGTTGCGTTCGATAATGGCTGCGCAGCGATTCATGGCTGTAAAGTCTGCCACACTGGTTCCACCAAATTTCGCTACATTAAATGTGCTCACAATAGATCTCCCATAACTAAAATAAAAGGTATAACACCTAGGCTTTCACGATTAAAGAGAGGGGGAGAATAAGCGTTAAGAGGCAGTATGATTGGCATAACCTCAGAAGCTCTTCACACAATCTGTGCGACAGTTGAAGGGATTCAGCCCATTCACCCGGTCATAGTATTCCACTGATAAAATGACCTCGGCACTACTCTCCCTCAATGATTTGTCTTGGAGTAGTGGCTCCACAAAACATCTACCTAGGTAGCGCTCCTCTTCTGTTATGTTTTCCATTGAACGGGTTTACGAGATTAATGTCAATGGCTTTGAATAAATATTGCTTAAAAGTGTTTTTTTATTTACATACTACTTATTGATTTTTTCTAACGTCACTCGGGCGGAAGATAAAGCCGCAGAGACGGTATCTGGCGTTAAATCAGTAAAGTCGATGTTAGGAAATAAAAACTCCGCTTCGTGGCGGGTTTGCTCCGCGCGACTGGCCTCTCCCAGAGCTTCGTAAGAAAGAATCAATTTTTTATAAAAAATGGGGCGAGGGGTGTGTTTAATTACCGTTTGTGCCCAATTGACAAAAGGTATGATGTCTTCAGGTTGTTTGGTTTTTAACCCCTTACGTAAATACAAACTATACACGTCCCAGTCATAGCGGTCTTTCCATACTGCCAGATTAGTCACACGGTGAATCATATCTGCGTGCTTGATTGGATCGTGTTCAAAGCGATTTAAAACATAATTTGTTTGTAAGGTGGTCAACATAAAGAAGCTGATCACCAAAGGGATTAATAAAGAAAATATTCTCAATGTCCGGGCTATCGACGCATGAAACGAGAAAGTCCAATGGGACAACGAGCGTTGTTCTATCCAGTAGAGCAAGATTAAAAAGGTGATCCAATGAGCGGCTGAGTGGTAAAACGGGTACTCCAGTTGTGTGTGCAATGTAATTGGGATGAGAAGCGCAAGTAGAGCAAGACGAGTGCCTTTTTTAGCAGACAAGAGACGAATAATGACTAAGCTTGCCGCAATCAGCATACCCAGCACCGGCACCACGCCACCTTCAACGCCCCAGTACATCAGCTCATTATGAGGGTGATCCATCGATGGAAGGCCAGGAGGATAACTTGGATTTAATTGATGCTGGCGAGCGGTATAAAGAATGTATTGAGATTCAAATCGTCCATAACCATATCCGGTAAATGGCTTTTCAATGATCATGTCTAGCGTTTGAGGAAAGGTATAACGGCGCGGACTTTGTAAGTCGACTTTATTTGCAACAAAACCTGATACGCCTTGTTGTTGCATTGAGAATAAGGCAATGCAGACGCCTGTGATGATGGCGATGATCCATAAAATAAAACGCTGCCTAGAGGCGTATTTTTTTAAATAGGGTAATAAACACAGAATGCCAAGAGAGGAGCCCAACCAACCTGTACGTGAGGCTAAAACGGTTAATAGGAAAGCGCTGGCCAAAGAGGTGGTATAGAGCAGGGCGGTGTGTAGCCAATGCTGATCATATTTTTTAGGCTGTCTTGCTAATAGATAACCGGCCACCAATAAACCCGTGGCGAGAAAGCTGGCCATCACATTGGGCTGATGAAATACTCCGAAAGGGCGAGTAAAGCGGTCGAAGCGAACTAAGATTTCCGGAGCAAGGACGAAGTATTGGTATAGGCCGATACAGGCTTCGATGAATGTACCAATAACGATAAACCATAATAATCGTTGTTTTTCTCGATTCGAAAAACGAAATTGCTGGAGTAACCAAAAAAACACAAAACCTGCCCATAAGCCCATTAATCGCAGGGTGGAATGTTCAGGCGCGGCATTATGGTAGAACACCGGTACGGTCATGAGAAGGCACGCGATAAACAGCCCAAGAGTCAGCTTAGATACTCGTATCACTTTATTGTTAGCAAGCTGATATAGGCCGATGCCAAGCACTAAACTGATGGCAATCCATGAGGTATCATTGGATGATAATGCTAATCCTGATCCGCCTGGGTTCGACATGACAAAATGCATGGCATAGACATAAAGTGATGCAATGGCATACAGGAAGGGTTTTGTCAGTGGAATCTTGGGGGGCTTAGGTTCTAGCTGGGTGCCGCCTAGTAGCACTGTTGCCATGTTTTTCTCGCTATCTCCAAAGCAGACCAGCAGGACGCTGGTCTGTTGTTTTTTTATGATTGAACTATTTTAACATAGGCTTTAGGAAATGGGCTGTGTGTGAGCCCTCGATTTCTGCGACCTGCTCTGGTGTGCCTTGGGCAATGATCTCACCGCCACCTTGTCCACCTTCAGGGCCTAAATCGACTATCCAGTCGGCGGTTTTGATCACATCAAGGTTGTGCTCGATAACGACGACCGTATTGCCACGATCACGTAATTGATGCAAGACGGCTAAGAGTTGCTGGATATCTTGGAAATGCAGGCCGGTAGTCGGCTCATCTAAGATATACAGTGTCTTTCCTGTATCACGTTTCGATAGCTCACGAGCGAGTTTTACCCGTTGCGCTTCCCCTCCAGACAAGGTTGTCGCTGCTTGCCCTAAGCGAATATAAGTGAGTCCCACATCGATGAGCGTTTGTAATTTACGCGCGATCGCTGGTACGGGAGCAAAAAATTCACGCGCATCTTCGATCGTCATTTCTAACACTTCGTCAATCGTTTTGCCTTTATAGCGAACTTCCAATGTTTCCCGGTTATAGCGTTTACCTTGGCAAACATCACAAGGTACATACACATCGGGTAAGAAGTGCATTTCCACTTTGATTACACCATCGCCTTGGCAAGCTTCGCAACGTCCGCCGCGCACATTAAAACTGAAGCGTCCAGGTTTATAACCGCGAGAACGTGCTTCTTGAGTGCCAGCAAATAATTCTCTTATTGGAGTAAAGATACCAGTGTAGGTCGCTGGGTTCGAGCGTGGCGTGCGGCCTATTGGGCTTTGGTCAATGTCGATAACCTTATCAAAATGTTCCAAACCTTTAATGCGTTTATAGGGGGCCGGCTTCGAGGTCGTTGCTCCATTTAGCGCGGTATGGGCTATTTTGAAGAAAGTGTCATTAATCAGGGTGGATTTACCTGAGCCAGAAACGCCGGTAACACATGTCATCAAGCCAACAGGGATCGCTAAATCCACATTGTGTAAGTTGTTACCTGAAGCGCCGAAAACGTGCACCATTTTTTTCTTATCAATCGGGGTGCGTTTTTCGGGAATGGCAATAGATTTAATGCCTGTCAGATATTGTCCAGTGAGGGAGTCAGGCGTGTTCATGATGTCATCAACAGTACCTTCTGCCACCACATTCCCGCCATGCACCCCGGCACCAGGGCCAATATCGATCACATGATCGGCCATACGAATGGCATCTTCATCATGTTCGACCACAAGAACGGTATTTCCTAAATCACGCAAGCGTGTCAGCGTACCAAGTAAGCGTTCATTATCGCGTTGATGTAAGCCAATAGAAGGCTCATCAAGGACGTACATGACCCCGACTAGACCTGCGCCAATCTGACTGGCAAGACGAATACGCTGCGCTTCACCGCCAGACAATGTCTCTGCACTACGAGATAAGTTGAGATAATTGAGTCCCACATCGACTAAAAATGTGAGTCGGTCTGAGATCTCTTTAAGAATTTTTTCTGCTATTTTCGCTTTTTGTCCTTCCAGTTTTAAGGTCTCAAAAAACTCTAATGAGCCCGCAATACTCTGTGCGACGATTTCTGGGAGGGTAATATCATTGACAAACACGTTACGAGCTTCAAGGCGCAAGCGGGTTCCTGAACAGGTGGTACAGGACTTGGTCGACACGTATTTGCTTAATTCTTCACGTACCGAGTTCGAATCTGTCTCGCGATAGCGTCTTTCTAGGGTGTTTAAGATACCTTCAAAAGGATGGTGTTTAACGCGGAGATCGCCACGATCATTAACATACTTAAATTCAATTTCGGTGCGTCCTGAACCGTGCAAAATGACCTCACGGATCTTTTTCGGCAGTTCATTAAATGGGGTCGTTAGTTGGAATGAGTAATGCTCAGCAAGTGAAGTTAGCATTTGAAAATAATAAAAATTTCTTTTATCCCAACCCCGAATCGCACCATTGGCTAAGCTAAGTTTTTCGTCTTGTACAACCCGGTCCGCATCAAAATACTGTTGTACCCCAAGGCCATCACAGGTCGGGCAGGCGCCAGCAGGGTTGTTGAAGGAAAAAAGACGTGGCTCGAGTTCACTCATGCTGTATCCACAGTGTGGACAAGCAAAATTAGCGGAGAAAATGTGCTCATCACCGTCACCTTCCATCGGAGCGGCGATCACAATACCGCCTGACAGCTCTAAAGCGGTTTCAAACGATTCGGCTAAACGGAGCTGTAGATCATCGCGCACTTTAAAACGATCGACAATGACTTCGATAGTATGTTTTTTCTGCAGTTCTAATGTCGGTGGATCAGACAGATCGCAGATGTCGCCATCAATCCGTGCCCGAATAAATCCTTGAGCGGCTAGATTCTGCAAGGTTTTAACGTGTTCGCCTTTGCGGTCTTGGATAATGGGGGCGAGCAGCATGACTTTCGCGCCTTCGGGCATCTCTAACACTTTGTCTACCATCTGGCTGACGGTTTGTGCTTTCAAAGGAACCTGATGCTCAGGACAACGAGGCTCACCGATACGCGCATAAAGCAGGCGCAAGTAATCGTATATTTCGGTGATGGTGCCAACGGTAGAACGCGGGTTATGAGATGTGGATTTTTGCTCAATAGAAATCGCAGGCGACAAGCCTTCAATATGATCCACATCGGGCTTTTCCATCAATGAGAGAAACTGCCGCGCATAGGCGGATAATGATTCTACATAACGTCTTTGACCTTCAGCGTAGAGCGTATCAAAGGCAAGCGATGATTTTCCTGAACCGGATAAACCAGTGATCACGACCAGTTTGTCTCTAGGAATTGTGAGATTGATATTTTTGAGATTGTGAGTTCTAGCGCCACGTATGTCGATTTTATCCATCAGTTTACTCTATAGGTGATACCGAGAGTGTCAGTATTACATAGAGTGAGTTTTGTGCAAAGGTGGTACTGGATAAAAAAACAGTGTCATTCCAGTGAGTGACACTGTTTGGCATGGCGATAGCCATCGTGTAGTAACGTGCTATCTCTTCTCTCTAAATGTTGAGAATTGATTGAGTGATACCGTTTTTTCATTTTTTTTGTACAGATTCTCGTAGCAATAGTTCGTGGCCTCGATGTAGCCTTCCACACTGCCGCAGTCAAAACGATGGCCTTTGAATTTATAAGCTAGCACGCAGCCTGTCTTGGCTTGTCTGAGCAGTGCGTCGGTGATTTGTATTTCACCACCTTTGCCCGGCTCGGTATTCTCAATGATCTTAAAAATATCTGGGGTTAAAATATAACGTCCTATAATAGCGAGATTACTTGGTGATTGTTCTGGATCGGGTTTTTCTATCATGTCGTCAACGCGATAAATATTATCTTTGATCATTTCGCCAGAGATGATGCCATATTTATGCGTTTCATCTTTAGGGACTTCTTGCACAGCCACGATCGAGCAGCGAAATTGCTTATACAGTGCCGCCATTTGGGCGAGCACACCTTGATCTGGGTTGACGCATAAGTCATCGGCAAGTATCACGGCAAACGCTTCATCGCCTATTAATTCACGACCCGTTAAAATGGCATGACCCAAGCCTTTCATTTCACGTTGACGAATGAAAGTAAAGGTGGCTTGATCCATGACATCACGAATATCGACCAATAATTCTTCTTTGTTGGTTCCCTGTATTTGATGCTCCAACTCATAGTTTTTATCAAAGTGATCCATGATGGCATATTTGCCCCGGCCAGTGACGATACACATGCTATCGAGTCCGGCTTGGATCGCTTCTTCGACCCCGTACTCTATAAGGGGCTTATTAACGACAGGCATCATTTCTTTGGGCATTGATTTGGTTGCAGGTAAAAACCGTGTTCCATAGCCGGCCGCAGGGAAAAGACATTTTCTAATCATCGTGAAAACCTATAACGTTGTTTTTAAAGTCATCCCTAAGCATAGCAAAGATATATGACAAGACGCAGACGAGCGCTCGGCTCGGCTTAAGGTCTTAGCAGGTCGATAAATGGCGCTTTGCCCAGGCGATGGCTTGCAGGCGATTTTTTACCTCTAATTTGCGATAAATATTGTGCAAATGAGATTTGACGGTCACTTCACTAATACAAAACCTATCGGCAATTTTAAGATTACTATGGCCGGATAATAGTTCGCGTAACACTTGTGATTCACGCGGGCTTAACGCAGTGCCTGTATTGATGGGGGCCGGATACTGCTCTTGATAATAATTCAGTAATTGATGGCAAATTGTCTTTGGAATGACGATCTGACCGCAGAGAATACGTTGCAAACCTTGCCGAATTACTGAGTGGGTATCGTCAGTGTAAAAAATGCCGCGCAGGCGACCGAGAGATAATAGCGCCTCAGTACGGATTCGTTGCGGTGCATTATAAATCACAATATCACACGAAGTGGTGGGAATTGACTGTGGGGAAAGCCCACGTCGTATGGTTGAGCCATCTTGGTAGTCGAGTAAGAGACAGCGATGTGATTGTATGGGGGCGCTCAGTAGCTCATCGACTGAGCACCAAACAAAGGGATGGTTCAGTTCGGCTAATACGCCGGCCATGTAGGACTGAGCTGGCAAGCGGCTCTGAGTAATGAGCGTAATGTGATCGGAATAGATGGATGATTGCATACATATCTCCTCAATGAAGATTGATAGTATTGGTCAGCATGAGCATTGAAACGAAGCTGGATTGCCTGATTTGCGTATCAACACGGACGATTTATTACCGCACGATGTAACGCGAGAAGAAGGATTGGATTCAGTTCGCAAATTGGTTGATATTTAGGTGAAGCATTCTCATCTTTATTCACAATAGTCAGTGATTGGTCAGGACTCGAAAGCATGATATCCTAGCCCACTATATTTCATTTCATTCTCACAGTTGAAGACGGAGCAGAACATGGCAAGCCGCGGTGTGAACAAAGTAATTTTAATTGGTAACTTAGGTGGCGATCCTGAAGTTCGTTACATGCCAAATGGTAGTGCAGTTGCAAACATCACTATCGCTACATCAGATTCCTGGCGTGATAAAGCAACCGGTGAGCAACGCGAAAAAACCGAATGGCACCGTGTGGCTCTGTTTGGAAAACTTGCAGAAGTAGCCGGTGAGTATTTGCGCAAAGGCTCTCAAGTGTATATTGAAGGTCAACTGCAAACGCGTAAATGGCAAGATCAAAGTGGTCAAGACCGTTACACAACAGAAGTAGTTGTGCAAGGGTTCAACGGCGTGATGCAAATGCTGGGTGGACGTAATGGCGGTTCAGCTCAGCAAGGCTCAGGCATGGGAGGTCAATCTTCTCAGCAAGGGGGATGGGGTCAGCCACAACAGCCCGCTCCTCAGCAACGTCAGCAGCCGATGCAACAGCCAGCTCAGCAACCGGCACAGCAGCAGCCACAGTACAATGAACCACCAATGGATTTTGATGACGACATTCCGTTCTGAACTAAGACAAAATAAAAAATGTTGAAAAATACACTAAAGGCCGCTAATAGCGGCCTTTTCTTTTATTGGCTGAAAAAAAGTGTTTATTTTTTTAGGTTGGGCGTGTATATTATTAACTTACAAGTTTTTATGTTGATTTTTGGATTGGGTATGAAGATTGAGATAAAGAAGTTTATGAGCGGTGAGCGTTATGTCTTTTTACTAGACGATGACGGCATGCCTGATTTTTGGGTAACGCACTTTGTCACTATGAAACTCCGAAAGCATATAACGACATCTTCAATTCAGCAGTATCTAAAGTCCATCAAACACTTAAAACTTTGGGAAAGTATAAATGGCAGAGATCTGCTTGAAGAAATTTACAATGGTGTCATTCCAACTCTTGATGATATCAATGCTCTGAAAGAGCATTGTAGCTATCGAGCTAGCGTCTTCAAAAATCAGACTAAAACAAATGTTACCGATATGGGTAAATTTCATCTTTCTAAATCAAAAGATAAGCCTACCGTCACAAAGTCTCAGTATATCTCTCGCATAGCTCACATTACTGAATATCTGCACTTTTGTGGGATAGAGCGAGTTAAGAAGAAACCTTCCGCTGTGCAGTTATCTGATGCGCTTAATTTAATGAAGACGCAGTTAAAAAGCGACATGCCGAAGGATCGCTTAAAAAGCAAGCAAATGGCTTTAGATAAATCAGGGATACCAGATGATGTATTTGAAGATTTTGTTGCCGTGGCCAAACCCAACTCTGAACACAATCCCTTTCGTAACCCTGTCATTCGGTTTCGAAATTACCTCATCGTTCAAATCTTGTATGAAACGGGATTTAGACGCAGTGAACTAGCAGCTCTAAGAATTGGTGACATCGGTACTGACACTGACAACCCCACTTTATCAATTGTACGCAGACATAATAGTAAAGAAGATCCTCGTTTAGATGAGCCTACAGCGAAGACGCTTGGTAGAACCGTCCCAATCTCGAAAGAACTGAGAGATTTGCTAAATATCTACGTTAAAACACATCGTTTTCATACAAAGGCGGCCAAAAAACATCCATTTATATTTGTCTCTCACAAAGCCAAAAGTGGAAGCCATGAATCAGGTCAACCGCTTGTAAAACAAACGATAAACGATATTTTTAATCGTATTCGCAAGGTTAATTTTGAACGTTTTTGGGGGATCACGCCACACAGCTTTAGGCATTATTTCAACCATCAGCTATCCAAATGTATTGACCAAGAAAAAAAAGCGGTTGAGGAAGAAGTGAAGCGATTAGAAGCCGAAGGGAAGCCCCAAGCAGCCAAACTATATGCAGATGAAAATAAAATCACCGAACAGCGTGAGCTAGAGATTAGAGCTGAGAAGAATGGACATTCCGACCTAAACTCTGGCAGACCTTACTTGAAACGAACAGTTATAGAACAAGCCAATAAGATGCGGAGAAAGATGCATGAAAATTTAAAACATAAGGCTGAAGTAGGTGTTTATGGCTATTAATACGAAAAAAAAACAGTGCTTATAGAGATATAAAGTCAAAGTCAGACAAGCGACTAAGTAAAGCTAACTATGAGTTTGACGTTTATTCTGATAATTGGCAGTTGGATACCAATGTGCGTTTGAATTTGACTCTTTTAGAACCATTAAGTCTTACTCCTAAGTTTTCTGAGTGTTTCAGACTTGCTTTAGCGGACTACGCTGCTGAGTTTTCATCTTCTTACACGTCCAATATTTTTCGAGAGTGTCGTGCTCTCTTTGCTTTTGGTGTGACAAATAAAATCAGTGAGAAGCACGTCGTCAATTTTAAGAGCAGCTTGACTAAAAACACAGAATACAAGCTAGGGAGTATCCGTGCTTTTTTGCTTGATTGGCATGACAAGGAAATCTACGGTGTTGATAAGAAAGTTGTTGGCTTGCTCTCAGCGCTCAAAATTTCAGGAAATGAAAAAGGGAAAGCGGTTGCACTTGGTTGCCCGTTTAGCGGTGCTTATACACTGGAGGAGCAATCCGCATTCATTACGTGGTACGTAGATGCATTTACAGAGCAGCTCATTTCATTATATGACTATGCATTTATCATGGCATTGCAGTACACAGGTGCTCGGTCTCTTCAATTAACCCATCTGTATTATGAGGATCTACTCACAAGAACAGAAGCTGGCATTGAGCACTTTGATTTACGAATACCTAACGCCAAAAAACGTAATGAAACGTTTAGAGGGTCTTACCAAATCAAAAAAGATGTGAGTGAAGACCTAATATTGGTGCTGACTGCACAGGCAAAACAATCAATAAAAATGGTTGAAGAACATTTCAACGTTAGCCTTACTAGTCAGCAGAAAAAGCATATCCCCATTTTTATTAATGAGCGAGAGATATCGAATCTCACTGACTTTAGTGCATTCGAAGAAATACAACAGAAAACGCCTGATTTATTGTGCTTACGGACGAGAGGTGCAAATCCATCAGTAGGGTGCATATTTCGGAGCATTCCGATCAGTCATTTCGGGATTATCCGATCACCCATTTCGGTTTAAACCGATCACTGATTCCGCGATTATCCGATCACTTTTAGCCTAACTCCGAAATCGGTGATCGGAATAGCGAAAACCGCGATCGGAATGCCCGAAATCCTTATTTTTTCTCTTTTAAATCAATAGCTCGTTATTCTTTACTTCTTAATCAAGAACGTAAGGAAGCGACAATGGCCAAAAAGAGAACTCCAATGAACAAAATCAAAGAGGTATTACGCCTTAAGTACGACTGCGGTCTCTCAAATCGCAGCATCGCTTCTTGCCTTAAACTCGGCCCGTCCACCATATCAGAACTCCTTACTCGCTTTAAACAAAGCCAGCTTGGCTGGCCTCTACCCGAAAGTTGCAGTGATGCTGATCTCACGCAAGCGCTGTATCACGATAAGAAAACCAGTCGCGATAAAGTCATGCCAGACTTCACTCAATACGCTGTTGAACTCAGACGTAAAGGTATGACGAAAATGTTGCTCTGGCAGGAATATCATGAGCAATATCAAGAACAAGCTTACGCTTACACCCAGTTCTGTGAGCACTTCACGCGCTGGTTCAAAACGCAAAAGCGCAGCATGCGCCAGCTTCATGTCGCGGGTGATAAACTGTTTATCGATTACTGTGGGCCAAGGCTTCAGGTGGTCAACCCTGACACAGGAGAAGTGCGTGAAGCGGAAGTGTTCGTCGCGACCTTAGGCGCATCCAATTACACCTATGTTGAAGCCTTCCCGAGCCAAGGTAAGTCCTACTGGTTAGAGGCGCATGCTAATGCGTTCGAACACTTCGGTGGTGTACCACAGCTCTTGGTTCCCGATAATCTACGTAGCGCGGTCACCAAAGCCAATCGTTATGAGCCGAGACTTAACGACAGCTATCAAAAACTAGCTAATCACTATCAAACCGCCGTAATGCCAGCTCGTCCCTACAAACCAAAAGACAAAGCCAAAGCAGAGAATGCCGTGCTTCTAGTGGAACGCTGGATCATGATGCGGCTGCGACACCAAACCTTCTATACCTTCAAGGCGCTGAATCTCGCTATCCGAGAACTCATGAATGAGTTAAACCAACGTGAGATGAAACAGTATGGCGCGAGTCGTCAATCATTGTTCGATAAACTCGACAAGCCAGCGTTAAAGCCTCTCCCCAAACAGCGTTATCTGTATACCGAAACCAAGCGAGCCAAAGTTGGGCCTGATTATCACATTGAATATCACCGTCATTACTACTCGGTTCCCCATCAACTTGTTGGCCACTATGTTGAGCTAGAAGCCACCAATCGTCTGGTGCAGATCTACCACCAAGGTAACTTGGTCGCTCAACATCCACGCAGCCAACGAGAGCGAGGAAATAGCACCAACGCAGAGCATATGCCAAGTAACCATCAACATCAAAAGTGGTCCCCTGGACGCTTGCTCAACTGGGGAGCCAATATCGGCCCGGCTACAC
Source organism: Vibrio zhugei (assembly GCF_003716875.1). Taxonomy (NCBI): domain Bacteria; kingdom Pseudomonadati; phylum Pseudomonadota; class Gammaproteobacteria; order Vibrionales; family Vibrionaceae; genus Vibrio; species Vibrio zhugei. Next base: position 329,414 of record NZ_CP033078.1, read on the forward strand.
GAGAAGTCATCAATAAGATGCTCAACTCCAAACCTCATCCAGAGCAGTCGTATCGCTCCTGCCTTGGGCTGCTCAATCTGAGTAAAGCGCATGGTGAATCACGCTTAGAGCAAGCCTGTAAAGATGCGCTGATGCTGACAAAACCGAACTACACCTTCATAAACAATCTACTGAAAAACAATCGAGAAGGACAACTGAGCAAAGACAACACGAGCACGCCGAACCTTGTTCATAGCAATGTCCGTGGCCCGAACTGTTATCACTAGGAGAAAGGATATGAACACACTCAATAACCAACTAAAAACCCTGCGGTTGAGCCATGCGGCGAAAGCGTTAGAGCAGCAACAAGAGCAACTGACGACCTACGCAGAGCTGGACTTCGAGGAGAGACTAAGCCTGCTTCTGGAAAGCGAAATCTTGAATCGCAATCAGACCAAAATCCAACGCTTAAAACGACAAGCCAAATTAAGAGTGGATGCACAGCCGAGCCAACTCGTCTACAAGGAGGGACGAAACCTCAACCGTAAACAAATGAGCGAACTACTAACGGGCAGTTATCTACACAAGCACCAAAACATCTTGATCACAGGCCCAACAGGAGCAGGTAAAACGTATCTTGGTTGTGCACTGGCAACCAGTGCCTGCGACCAACAACAAACGGTCAGATACTACCGATTAACTCGCTTGCTTGATGACCTGACCGCAGGACGTCTGGATGGCAGCTATCAAAAACAACTTCAATCGTTGGCTAAGAAAGGCTTACTGATCCTCGACGACTGGGGGATGGAAAAACTGACTCAGGAACACGCGGGCCACTTATTAGAAGTGCTTGAAGATCGTTACCAAAACAGCAGCACAATCGTCATCAGCCAATTACCTGTAAAAGAGTGGTACAACATGATCGGCAACGCCACCGTCGCAGATGCTCTCATGGATCGGCTGGTACACAATAGTCATCGAATAGAACTGGGAGGTGAATCAATGAGAAAACTGGCGCAATCCGATCACTTAGAGTAAAAATAGGAAGAGAGAAAAATGACAGGATCAGGTGATCGGAATAAACCGAAACAAGCGATCGCAATCACCGAAATACGCATAGGGGAAATAACACGAAGATTAGCTCGGCTTTGCCCCTTAAAAACAACCCGAATTAAAGTGGGTGGGGATTATGGAGATTTGCATATTAATCCACGTCGATTTCGTTACACTCATGCGACGAACATGTCTATGCTTGGAGCCAGCGAGCATACGATAGCTGAGGAGTTAGGGCATGAAGATACTCAACAGGTCACCGTGTATACCGAGTTTAATGAAGAGATGGCGGATAGAATCGACGAGGCGCTAGCTACCGATCTTACCCCATTAGCTCAAGCTTTTTCTGGCACGTTAATAGACAGTGAAAAAGACGCAATTCGAGCTAACGATCCCCGAAGCAGAATTAATAATGACGAAGGCAACCCTTTAGGAAATTGTGGAACATTTGGCTTTTGTGCTAATGGCTCTGTGCATTGCTACACATGCAATAAATTTCAACCTTGGTTAAATGCTCCTCATGAGAAAATGCTGAAAAGCGTCGTTTTGAAACGAGATCGAAAGCGTGAAATGGGAGCCAGTGAGTTTGTTTTACAAGGACATAACCGCAGTATCAATGCTATTAAGGCGGTCATTCTAAAGTGCAACGCAAGAAAGCAAGAGTTAGAAAATGAAGGAGCCTTAAATGTCTAATGTTTTGCTGTTTACTCCTAAGCATCAAATTGATTTTCAAAAAAATTATGATGATTTTATCGCTTTTGCAAAAAATGACCTGAGTCTGTTTGAAGACATTCAGTTCAAAACCCCTGAAGGCATTATTCAGAATGGCTGGGAATGTGATAAGTGGTCGTGGAAGACGGAAAAAGGAAAAAAGCTGACGATTGTTTTTGGGGCAAGTCAGAATCATTCAAAATATACACCTTTCCAGCTTCCTTTTTCTGACTTTGCGAAAGCATATGTTCGCTACCAGCAATCGCTTAACAAGAAAGATTCAACTACTTGGGCTTCATCACTTGTATTCCTCTATCAAGCATTAGAAGAGCACGCTGCTCACAATGATAAATCTTCAGTTGATATAATGAACATCAACAATAATGTAATTGATCGCGTAGAGCAGAAGATACGGAGCAGTGATTTAGGCGCTGGCGGCAAACGCAATATCGGCCTTTCGTTCGAAAAGGTATTGAAATTCATCAAAGAAAAACGATTTAAACTAGATCTACAAGATTGGTCGAACCCGTTTCCTCGTCAATCTGACGCGAGCATAAAACTAGACGAAAAAAGTCGCAAGGAAATGGAAGATAAATGCCCGTCAGATTATCAGATGTTGCAAGTAGCAGACGCTTTTCATAAAGCGAAGACACCACGCCAGAAGTATTTTAGTAGTCTTTGCGTTATGTTGATGTGCCAGCCCAGCCGAAATACCGAATTGAATGGTTTGACTGTCAATTCATTACAGCAAAGTGATAAAGGTCGTTGGTACTTGATGTGGCATCCTGCCAAAGGAGGGGATGCCGTTCGAAAGTGGGTGCCAGCTTTGCTAGAAGACGTTGTTAAACAAGCATTTGAAAGACTTGTTGAGATTTCTGCTCCAGCCAGATCTGCTGCAAAATTTGCGTACGACAATCCTGATCTGTTCATGTTGGCTAGTGACTCAGAAAGCTCTCAAGACAAGCCTTTGACATATAATCAGTTCGCGAAAGTAATGGGATTTAAAACAGGTAAATCAGAAAGAGGAACCGACATCACTTGGACGACGTATGGTAGCAACGTCAAGTGGTTAAATCGTTTAATTAGCGGCTTGAACAATGTGAACGATTGGAAAAAGGACTTGTGTCAAGGACACATCGTTCTCCCGAACAATGAGATCGTAAATAGATACACTGGTAAGCCAACAGGAATCGTCATTCGATTTCCTAGTTACAGGGATCTCCGTTCTGTTATTGATGAACAATATAAGACGCTGGATTTCCCAAATTATGGCGACATGAAAGTATGGGATTGCATCACATTAGTCAGAGATCATGAATTTCACAAGGAATTCGCGGTTAAGCCCTTCTCATGGGTTCATCTTGGACATGGCTCTCTGAGTGATGCTATCGGCTCTGACAGAGGCATAGAATCAATTTTTGATGAGCTAGGTATCACAGATGAAGATGGGACACCTCTCAAGCTAAATAGTCACCAATTTCGTCACTGGTTAAACACGAAATTAAAGTTAGCAGGTGAAGCTGATTGGCTTATCGCCAAATGGTCAGGGCGAGCTGATATCAAGCAAAACAAAGCTTACGACGGACGAACTGAAAAGCAAAAGTCACGTCTAACTCAGCGTATTGGGCATGTTACGATTGGATCTGGTGTCATGACTGTTGCTCAAGCTAACCAGTTGTTAGAACCATACACTGCCGAAGCGCCGCCACCGCCAATGGTTTTACATGACCTTGGACTTCCCATCTCACTGAAAGCTCTTGGGGTTGATAGGGATGGTGTTGCTCAGTTCACGGGGTTAGGCTTCTGTGTTCATAACTATGCCGAAAGTCCATGTGTTAAAAATGGTGACTGTGAGGTCTGTAATGAACATGTTTGCCTTAAAGGTATGCCTCACTCTCTTGATGAGTTAAAAACTCTTGAAGCGCTATATGAAGAGCAATTGAGGCATGCAAAAGCCGCCACAGAAGATCAGGTTTTTGGAGCGGATAGATGGGTTACAGCTCTGGGCTTTCGATTGTCTAAGATAAAAACACTCATTTTTCTTCTTGAAGATCCAAAAAAAGCGGATGGCGCACACGTTAGAATACCTGATGAACTATCACCATCTCCTGTGAAGCGCTCACTGAATATAAATGAACAAAGCGCTATCCAAGGGTTTGATCTTATGGCTTTAGCACTATCTGATATGAGGGAGGCATAATGGCTTTTGTTCCAGATAACAAAGAAACGATACTGGCTATCATCGATGGGTGGACTGGCAAACTTAGTTATGAGCTTTTGGCTGAGAAATTACAGTTAGAACTTGGCCTAAAAAAGCCGCCATCACGTTTCACATTCACCAAGTATGATGAAATTAAGCATGCTTTTGATTTGAAGAAAGAGCAGCTAAGGCAAAAGAAATCAGAAGCTATCCAAGATGCCAAGTCGTTGTTCGAAAGTACTGACAAATTAAGTGATCTTATCTCTAATCTAGGGAATGATGACGTAGCGATTGCAGAATTAATCAAGCAAGTAGAAAAGCTTGAAAAAGAGAATGAAAGGCTTAGTTCAGAAAATAAAAGGCTTAATTCTCAAAATGATATGTTGCTTGAAAGGTTTGCGAGATGGCAATACAACCTTCAGAAAATGGATGGCGTTGATCTCAATAAGTTAGTTTCTACACTTGATGATGGCCTGCCTGCCAAGTCCAAATAATGTGTCCTTTGCCCCTCATCTTCGTCATAGGGGAGGGGCAAACGACAGATCTTATCTATATGTACCCGAATACAAAGGTATATTTGTAGTAAATTTAAGGAATCGCTATCTTCGCGTAAGCTAAGTGTTTGATAATGTGTAGCCTAATCACATTATCTTTAAAAATTAAGCACTTTCGAGTCTCCCGATTGTCCTTTATCGCCATACAGTAAAAAAGACATCAATGAACGCAATAGTCAATTAGCGAATCTGTAAGCGATTTAAGAGCTTCGGTGATATTTTACCATCGACTTCTAACAACTGATCTCGTTGAAATTGCTTTATTGCATCTCTTGTCCTATTACCCATCAGTCCGTCTACTGTACCCACATCATAACCACGTATTTTTAAGGCATTTTGCACGTCGAGCACATCGTACTTATTTGAGTTGACGCTGTTCGTTCTTGTATCTAATAATTTGAAATTTTTTAGTGCATTATATTCAATTTCATTCTTCAGTGAAAATACTTCTCGTTTGGCTCTATTTAATTGATCCTCATAGTATTTATAACTACCACATCGAGCATTATACTTTTCAACAAGTTCATTATACTTATCAATGACCCTATCATTAGAGCGATTAACATTTAATTCAGTTTGATAGGTATTTAATGTTATTTCTTCTCGTAAACACCACCTTAACTCTGAAACGCTAAGAACTCTATTTGAACCAGGCTCAGGCATTGAGAATGTGAGCTTGTTATTATTATTGATTGTGTTTTTATCGGTTCGAGGAACTGTTATTCTTTCAGGTGTTATGTTCTTATTTTTGCTCTCAGAATAGGAGCTATTATTATGATTTTCTTGAGATGATACGATTGCAACAATAATGATTATTAAAAGAGCTACCCATACCCAAGGGCTGAAGCCAGATTTTGAATTTGACTCTTCTTCAATAGTTTTTTCTGTTCTAGTTGAAGACTTTGGTGTTGCTTCTTCTTTAGAAATACTATTGTGTAACGCAGTCTCGTCTATAGGTTCTTGTGCTATTTCAGGCCCAGTCAGATCTAGTTTGGATACAAGACTAGATATACCATTAAAGCCCATAGGTTTCTTGTTATTCATATTGGTCTTCTCAATCTGACATTAGTGCATCACTTAATCTTGCACCAGGCTTTTTAAACTTCATTCTAATCATCGATTCAAGAATGTGAACATTATTTACACTTAAATAGGAAAGAGTGCAATTCATTTTTCTATCCCCAATTTTATTTATAATGAAATTGCCATTGTTACTGTATATTTCAATATCATTCCAACCTAAAAATTCTTGTTCATTTTTAGAAAATAAATTTGATTTCTCTAATTGAATACCATAATCATTAATAACGACACCTCCTATAGAAATGTTTTCATCGTTTCTTAGAGCTGCCATGAAACTAAATAGTAGATTAACTCCTGCTGTCTTCCATAAACGGTCAACAATATCCGAGAATGTGGATTGCTTGCGTATTGTTATTTCTTCCATATTTCTCTTGTTTCCAAATGAAATATGATACTCAGTACTAGAGCTTCTTGAAATTGCACCCCACCTAATATATTGAATGTCTGCGATTTTTATAACAGTACCTTTCCATTCAATTATCTCAGGGTTAATATAGAACCTATTCTTAAAAGCAAACCCAATATCAACTTGGTATGTTATTTCTTCCGAAAATTTCTTACTTGACTCTTCTGCTAATTCTCTATCATGTAATATATCATCAATATCGGATAAATCTTTTTCAGATCTCTCCTTAAACTCAAAGTCTTCTTCAAAAATTTCTTGCAAGACATGAGTCAACCTTTGTGTTAGTTTTACATAATCATATTCATTAAACAATTTTAAGCTTAGGTTGCGCACTTTGTAAGCAAGATTGTTGCTCATTTCATGTTTTAGACCTTGGCTCATGTATAATATTTGGATAGGCTGTGCAACAAGATCCCAGTTTCTCAATACTCTAACAAGCTCTTCAACATAAACTGATATAGAACCCTGTGGTGTACTACTTTTTAAAGAGTCATCTATGATAGATAATATAGTATCTATATTCTTTTCTTCTTCTTTTAAAAAATGTTGGGCTTTAAGTTCATAGTATCCAACGATCTCTTTTATTAGATTACTACAGTGTTTTTTGCCATTATTTGTTTCTAGCAAAGTAGCTTCCGTTACCACTTCAACAATATCATTCGATGATAGAGTGTCTAGTAAACCTATTAGTGAATCCTTATAATATTTTTTTCTAACTTCCAATTCTTGTTCTATATCTTCCAAAGACTCGACCATCAGAAAGTTAGAACGTTTACGTTCTTGATTAATCAATACTTGAGTTTCATCTGCATAAATAATTTCAGAAGTCTGACTTAACTCATGGAGTAGTTCAATAGCTATTTTTTTATCAATAGATGATTGTTTTTCTATAGAAGAAGCTAGTAAGTTTGCTTTAGATAATGGGTTTAGATTTGTAGACTTTAATATAAAATTAATATCAAAAATGTTGTTAACTAGATCTTTAATAATTGTGTCAGTAACACCTAGTAACCAAGATACCTCTATCCTTAACCTTCTTCTTGGAGATGTAAGTTCATTAAAATATTTGCTTCCCAAATCATCATTATTTATAAGAGAGTAATCTTCAGCTAAATCCACTAGAGTGGATTTATTGTCTCTAATTGATGCTTTTAGCAAGTTAAAAGGGTTATCGATTATATTCATTTTAAATAAAGCCTATTTTATTTTTCTTTTTGTTATCTAATCTTGGTAATTTCTCTATCGCCATCAAAAAACACTCGGCTGTTAATAAATTGTTTCTTCGCCTTGCTGCAATGCGTCCCGCTTCCTTAACAACAAACACAACATCTGATGGCTGACGACCATAAAGTCCGTTATATATATTCTCTGTACATTGCTCTAAGTCACAGGGAAAGTTCATCACTAAGTGATCAAATAGCTCTTCGATCTCACTTCTAGTAGGTGTTTTAACTTCTATGCAAAAATCAAAACGTCCTCTTCTGGTCACCGCTGAATCAAGCATGTCTAATTGATTGGTCATGCCAATAATTAAGACATTATTGGCAATAGCTTTAGGTATAAGTCGTAGGAATTCATTTACTTCTTCAACACGATGTAATCCAATATCACCATGACTTCTACTACTTACAAAGCTCTCCATCTCATCAATAACGATAACTGCTGGAGAATTATTTATTGCACCTTCAAATATCTCAGAAATTTTTCTACTCGTTTCATGAATGTAAGGGCTGCCTACAGTACTTGATTCGATATGATAGGAAGGTAACTTTAAATAATCAATTAGTTGCTCAACTGCATAAGTTTTTCCACAACCAGGAGGGCCATGAAGTATAAAAGGAGTAGGAAAATTAATACCTAAACTAGCGTAAAAACTTGGATTTTCAATAATATCTACCACATGTTCAATGAGAAAATGTTCAAGTTGATTCCTACCTACAAGACGGAACTCCTTGAGAGGTGGCTTCTCAATCTCAACAACAGAAATAGTCTCTTTTATAACACCAGAATCAAGTAATATTTCGTGTAGAAGCCTAAGATCATTGATACCACTTAAGCTTTTTATTCTATCTGTATTGGTAGCACTTAAACCGACGCCGCCTGTTAACCACTTTCCCAAGACCAATTCATCGGATTTAGGTGCTGTAGTATCAGTTCCAACAACTAGTAGGCGAGAGAATTTCTCTATGTAGATAGCATCAGATAGGTCAAGATCAGAAGCTAAATTTCTGGTGGCTCTAAAAGCATGAGCGAATGCTTTAGCTTCAGAGAAATCCTTGGGAACGTTACTATATTTTATATGACTTAGCTCATATCTAGGTTCTGATTCATGAAGATAAAAGATCTCTCCGCCTATATAGCAGGTTGTGAATACTTTCCGAGGCAAAATACCATTGTCAAAGTTATTGTTCACTAACTCCTCAGTTATGACTAGCACTCGAGAGTCATTGCTAGTCACAAAAATTTGCCACCCAATCCCTGATTGAATTTTTTTTGTAACTTTATGACCGCTAGGTAAATGATAGCCATTCGGCAAAAAGAGATCGTTCATTATCATCCCATCACAATATTTGCATTTGCCAAAATTTCGTTGTCCGATATCATACCAATCTGGATTTGACTTAGATGTAATATGATTTCTTTCACTCCATCGATATCATCATTTTCTAACCTATTGACTCCTTCGTTTACTAAACGGTCAAACATACTTCTGTCAGAGAAAAGATGTGCTGAAGTAGCCATAGACTTGAACTTCTCGACAACAAACCAGTCCTGATTCCAAAGAATCTGGAAGTTTTTACCTCGAATCTCTTCAACGATATTCTCAAAGTCACCATTACGACTTGATAGGGCATTTCTTGCGGAACTAAACAAACGGTTTATCAGGGAGCGGTCTGACTCTGAAGCAAGTTCATATAAATAGTCAGTATAAAAGCTTTCTAGGTCATCGACCTCAATTTGACGTATCTGAGCTAGATTCGCGTCACGAGTCTTGGACAATAGTTTTTTAGCTTCGTAAATCTGTTCCATCGCTTCTTGTGTGTCTTCAGCTTGCTGAGTGTTAGCATCAAGATTTGCTGCTACTACAGCTTTATTTTTTGCATTTTGTAGCATTTCACTATCAATAACCCCTTCAAGAGCTTCAATCCTTGCAAGTAATGATTCACCCTCGCTTTTAACAAGTTCAAGTGAAGAACTATAATCCACTTGACCTTCTTGACGAGAATAGAAGTTTTTCCCCGAATCAAATACACTTCCAATGCTCGGCACTGATACTTCCAATTTTATAGCGCCAGAGTCCAATATTTCATATTCACATTCAATATCCGCACCCGCTGGAATAACTCCTTGCTCAAAGTCTGTTCCCGAAATCTTTAAGACACCAATCGGTCGGTTGTCGCTAATTGGTTCTTTGATGTCTCCTTCCCAAAGTTTAATGTTAATACTTGATATTGCTCCTGCCCTTAGAGATTCTGCTGCTTTAAAATTAGCTCTACCCTTGACAGGTAAAGTGTCACCAGCTTTAACCAAGGGAACCAAGCCAGAACTACCACCGAGCTGATTAAGCGCCTCAATAGAAATCGTATGTGATGCAGGGATTGCTTCAACACTCGCGGCCGTTTTAGTTATTGTAATAACATCTTGTCCTATATCGACAGATTGACCTTGATTGTTAAAGACAAAAACTTTGAATGAATTCTCACCCATCTGATTTAATGGTAGATTTAGTGCTGCACCATGTTTTAGCTTGAGTAAACCAGATGTCCAACCTGTATTAATACAATCAACTTGAAACTCTAATTCATCTTGAGTGTGAGCATCTGAAAGTTGTACAAGCACTCGAGCTATATTCTTCGGTGTTCTCGCATGAAAATTAAATGAAAGATTGACGTTACCTTCTAGGGACAACTTGCCACGCGAGCTTTTTCTTGACCTATCTTGTGAATCCCAATCTATGGACTCTGCAAATATGCTCGCACCCTCAGCAACTGCTGTCATTGGGTTAATGCTATTGTCTCCCTCTATCCCCAACTCGAAACAAACCTTATCCCTGAGTGGTTTATAGTTAGTTGGACCACCGACAAACGCTACTTTATTGATATAGTCTGGTGTTAGGTGAGCTTGACTCAATGCTTCTCTTGCTGCGTCGATTGATGCATTAACTCGTTTATCAATAAGCTTGTTAAACATCTCCCTTGTAAGCTCAATATCAATATATATTTCTTCTCCTGACAAATCTTGAGTTCGAGCTTCTGTCTCTGTAAGGGAGATTATTGACTCCTCTCTTGAAGATAGCTCGATTTTTGCTCTCTCTACTGCATGATTTGCCATACGGATAAGCGTTTTATAATTAGGGTTAGTAACGAAATCATCAGGTAATTCAAAATTCTCTCGCAACCAAGGTCGAACAATATTGTCTAAAATTTCTCTATCGAAATCTCTTCCTCCACACATCGCGATCCCACCATGAGATAAGAGATTAACTTTTCCTGCATGACTTTCCGCAATTGCGATATCTAGTGTACCGCCACCTAAGTCGTAGATAAGAAAAACACCATCGGATGCATTGTTTTTCATAACACTCATCACTGCGGCAACAGGTTCTTGCATTAATGCAACGTTATTAAAGCCTGCAAGGGAAGCAGCTTCCATCGTTGCATCTTTTTGCATCTGATTAAATGCGGCTGGAACAGTAATTACTACACCAGTATCTTTGTTTTCTCTGATTTCTTCAGTCAAATAACCGAATAGTGTTTTTAGTACTTCTGATGAGCACTCAACGGGAGTTTTTGACTCACCAACAGCTTTAAACTGGAGTGTACTACTAGTCCCCATTAGTCGCTTGAACAGCACGGCTGCGTTGTCTGGACTTCGAGCCGCCTGCTCATAAGCCGATTGTCCGACTAGTTTTCTACCTCGCCTATCAATATATATTGCCGAGGGTGTAACGTCTGTTTGAATTGGGCTTTTCCAGACTCTTGTATTTACTCCATCAAAAGAAGATATCGCGCTGTTTGTCGTTCCTAAATCAATTCCTATAAAATGTTTCACTTTATACTTTCCTCAAAACAACTGTGCCTGGTTTTACGATCCCTTGTTCATTCATAATCAAAGGCTCGATCATTTGCTCAACGATTAGTTCGTCTTCTTCATCAAAGTCCTCGATATTTATTGCAGTTACAGCCATGCCAATGTCATAGGCTTGCCCTTCAAGATTCACTAATCGCAAATCTGCTTGATTCAAACTCTCGTTGAGTTTCTTTTGAAACCACTTGTATTGGTTTGCATACCGACCTTGTTCGTGCGGCTCCACCTTTTCAAGCATACGCTCAAAGACCTTACTGAAGCGCCATGATTCTATGGCTATGGAAGTTAATGATTCTTTTAATTCTGACATTTATTTATCACCTGTAAGTGCTGTCTGACGTGATTTAAGTGTATAAATAGGGTTAAAGCTTACTAGTTAGCATCAAGGCAAACTGACGCTCGTTCTCATCCTCGCTGATATTGAAGAACTAAAGATCACTCAATAGACTTTAGTTATACACGTAAGGACAGGGTAGTTGATGACTCTATAGTCAGTCATTACTTTAACAAAAACCACACATTACGCATAGCCTAGTTAAGACAAATCAGATTGTCCCGATTGCTGACAGTGCAGTAAATACTACCGAAAAATCTTGTAAGTGACATTGATGGTATTCACACAGAACTGAATGAAAATTCACTGTAATTTAGGGTAGAAGCTCCTTAGCATCACAGCTCAAAGTCTCCGCAATCTCATACAACTTCTCAATCGTGATATTGACTTCACCGCGCTCAATGCGTCCCACATAACTTCTATCTATCTCTGCGAGCAACGCGAGCTTATCTTGAGTTAACCCTTTGGATTTCCTCATCTTTGCAATGCGTTTGCCCACAAGTGCTGCAAGCTTCTTGTTCATGTTTTTTATTTATGAAATTAATTTGTTGAACAATTGCACAGTTGCGGCATATAACTCCACGGATTATAATCCTCAAAATCATCAATAAAGGCCGTTATTGAACACATGAAGGTAAAGATCAGAAAAGAGTTATTTCTCGCCATTTATTACAATGAACATTTCTCTGCTAATGACTTAACGTCGTTTCCAATAGACTGTGATGAGAAAGAATACTTATCAGATGAATACGTCGAAAAAAAATTGAAGGAAATGTCGCTTATCGGCGCAGTCCTTTCGTGTGGTTTCGATAAGCATGGTGATGAAGAATTTTCCAAAGGTTTTATGTTTAACCATATCGACTGGGAGGTCGTGGATTACGACAACTACAGTGAGGACACCAACTGCTTTTCTCTTAAAAAAGAAAGCCTTTTGACGATTTTGCAAGATAAACAGTCAGAGCTGTCAGAGTCCTATTCTCTTCATAAAAGGACATGGAAGCATTTCAATCGGTTGTGTACTCAACACTCAGAACTTCGGGTGTGTTTAGACGAATATATATCCGAGTATGACAATCGTAGATTGGATCTCAAAGCCGAAATGCAGGCAGTAGAAAACGCAATTACCTTCTACAAAAACACAGCCCAACTAGAAGAAAGTGAGAGCTAATTTGCATAATCCTATAGTTTACGCACATGCCACAAATAACAACATGCTCGTGGGGCAGTTTGTCCAACAGTCGAAGAGCTACTGGTCATTTTCGTATTCTGAACAATGGTTAGCATATGATTCTGCTTTCCCGATCTCGTTAAGCCTGCCGCTTGTAAAGGGAGAATGTCCATCATTTAATGCACTGAATTTTATGCATAACCTGCTTCCTGACTTGAAAGAAGAACGATTAAGCCTAGCTCACTCGGTCGGTGTGCAATCCAACGATGTATTGACCTTACTCTCAACAATTGGTCACGATTGCACGGGCGGTATTTCATATACTGAGAGTAGGGAGCCGCCAAAGATAGGGTGGAAATATCGAGAGATCTCGGCAAGTGAATTAAATGAACTTGTTACCCAGCGTAAGTCATTTCTTCCATTCTTTGGGGATTATCGACCTTGTATTTCGGGAACACAGCGAAAAACAACGCTAACTAGGTTGAACGGTAAATGGTATGTACCTCAAGAGAAATCTCTAAGTAGCCACATTATCAAATACCCAATGGATGTAATCGCGCAAAGCAACTCAGTACTAGATATGAGCGGCAGTGTTGAGAATGAATTCATCTGTACTCAAATAGCGAGGGAACTTGGTTTTAAAGTCCCCGATATGGACATAATAACCGTAGAATCAGGAGCTAAAGCCCTTGCAGTAAAACGGTTCGACCGATGTTTTGGTGATGGAGTTGTGACTCGTAGACACCAAGAAGATTTCTGCCAGATTTTGGGTGTACCTGAACATCAAAAATATCAATCGGAGAACAACCTAAGTGTCTCCAAAATTGTTGATGTTTTAAGTCTCTCTGCGCAAAGCAAGACGAACAATCATAACTTTTTTAAGTTCATGATTTTACAGTGCCTTCTTGGTGCTACAGACGGTCATCTCAAGAATTTTTCCGTGCATATTGATCCTGGCGGGCACTATCAACTAACACCTTTCTACGATTTGCTATCAGCTTACCCCGCTGTCGGTAATAGGGGCTTAAATAAGCGCAAGCTAAAACTAGCAATGGGACTGCAAGCATCACGAGGATACAAATACCATATCAGCAAGATTTGCTTACGGCATATAGAGCAGACAGCGAGTCAGTTTGGTATCAGCAATGCGAACTGCCATGAAATCGTCTATGCCTTTCTCGCTCAATTTAGTAGCGCACTGAGTTCTATAGACAAAAGATTCCCTGGACAGGAGTTTGCGTTGGTAAAGGATGCAATATTTCAACATGCCACTGAAGTCGTTGAAAAGTTAAACAGAACAATTAAGTAAACATCTGGTGTAACAATGGTTGCCCGTGTTGTAAACATACTCGTTAGCAGTGAGGGGAAATATGGCTGAAACCACGACCAATGGAAGTAACACGACTCTCGACTTGAAGCAGTCTTTCGCGCTGTTAAGTGTCGATAAAAGCGGTATCGTAACGATGAAATTTGGAGATGAAGTAACGTTTTTTATGAATGACAAATGTTCAGCAATCACGGCCGATTTATTAAAAGTGATTGCGTCAATAAAAAATGGGAGTATCCAGCAATGAAGCGCGAAAAAGAAAAGATCAGTGGACTAACAGAAACTTCGTGTGAGAACCACTTCTGTTGATTGCTCCTTCCCAAGAAATGAAAAAAGAATTAGATGTGATCGTCGGTGATTATTCAGTCGATTTAGATGGCGACTATTAGGAGTGAGGATTGTATGAAAGCAAAAATCGGCATTCTATCAGAAGAGCTTGCTCGTAAGCGCATGATTCGCATTGCAGAAGGAAAAGTGACGCCTGAAGAACCTTACCCAAAATTTTTGTTTGAGTCACTGGCTGCGCTTTCACAACTCTTGTCTAACGAAAATGTTGAACTGTTGAATTTGATTGCTCGCGAGAAGCCAAACAGTCTTGATGAACTTGCTGAAATGAGTGGGCGCAGTATCAAGGATGTTACTGATGCTTTCGAAGCTCTTTCATTTAAGGGCTTTGCTTATCTGGATGTTAGGGGAATGGAATCTCGACCAATAGCGTTGTTTACGAAGTTCGAGATCGTCATGGGCAACAATTTTACCCTTTGAAAAGTGTTTCAAGTACCGTGTAGTTCTTTCCGTTTTTGATGTAAATAAAACGAAGGTTTGTGTTACATCTCCTTTCTCATCATATTTTAATGAATATCCTTCCATTTTCCGTAACAAAACTCGTAAACTAAACTATGTAACATAAACGTATGGGAGTGTTTCATGATAATTGGATATGCGAGAGTAAGCACTACAGATCAAAACTGTGATTATCAGATTGATGAACTAACCAAATCTGGCTGTGAAAAAATCTTTATAGAAAAGGCTTCAGCTAAGACCAAAGATCGCCCTGAACTTACTAGATTACTAGACTCCCTTCGCCAGGATGACATAGTTGTAGTTTATAAACTCGATAGGCTTGGACGCAGTCTTAAAGATCTTATTACTTTGCTTGAGATGTTTAAGAGCAACGGAGTTCAGTTTAAATCATTGTCCGAAAACATTGATACAACAACATCTACAGGGAAGCTAGTGTTTAACGTGATTGGAGCTATAGCTGAGTTTGAGCGAGATATTATCGTGGAAAGAACCAAGGCTGGACTTAAAGCTGCAAGAGCGCGAGGCAGAAAAGGTGGCAGGAAGCAAAAACTCACAGATAAGCAAATTAAGCTCGCGAAATCGATGCTACAAGATCCCTCAGTACAAAAATCTGATGTGGCTAAGCACTTCAATATTTCTAGGCCAACGCTCAACAGATATCTAGATGCGGCACCAGATTTGGAACAAGAGAGTCTGTTTAAATAGCGTCTTTAATTTGAAATATCGGGATTTGGGAATTGGTGCAAATAGAATCTAGGAGAAGACCAGTTGAGCAAAGAGAAAGGACAAAGAAATAGAAATCTCTTCATTGCGTGGGTTGATGAAATGAAGGCCAAGAACCCTCCGAATTGGCTGGATTACTGGCATGGTGATACTTTAAGTCCCAAAAAGATAGCAGATGAGCTTGGTTTTGATTCGTCTGCATTCAAAGCATCTAGAAACAAAAAACTCTTCGAACTATTCGATGAGCTTAAGAAAGAGCTTGCAACAGAGGGGGTGTATCAAAAACGGAAAGAGAATCTGCCACTGGAAGAACAGAGCGCTGAAGTCAGGGGAGTGTTCCAGGACAATATGGACGAGGGTATAACAGATAGCATCAAGGTTCGTGACTTAAAGCGGTTCAATGCTCGGTTACAAGCTGAGAATGCAAAACTTACCGCCGAAGTCGCTAGGCTATCTGAATTTAAAGAAGTTCTCATTGAAATGGGGCTTTGGAAATGAGTAACGGTACTTTCTTGGTTCGGATTACCCAGATATATCAATATCATCCTGATAATGTTCAGTTAGGTGCTGTGTTTGTTAACCAAAACGCTGGAGCACACCGAATCGTATTGCTAACTACTCAAAACCAACTAAATATGAAGCCGCAAGTAGGGCAGCAATGGGAGATATTAAAAGAGAATAACTATAGTGTGCGACAACAGCCAGTTAGTGTGGGTGGTTATGTGGACGTGTGGCGTTTCATGCAACCCAAACTTAAGTGTGTGATGCCTGACAATGGTATTGGTTTCGTTAACTTTTTAAGCTCTGAGAAAGAGTTTGTCGGTATTGGCAGGGTGAAAGCACAATTACTCTGGGCTGAATTCCGTAGTGACATTTTCACCATGCTCGAATGCGAAAAAGATGAACCATATAAACATGATAAATCAATAAGTAACTTTCAAGCGATCAAGGATGTTTTGAGGAGTGATGGGACGGTAAATGCGCTTTATCAAGGTTTTAGAAAATATGCCAATCTCAAGTATGCGAGCCAGTTAGTTGAGTGGGAGGTAGAAGAACCTATTCAACGTCAACTTTTTAGATTGTCAGGTAAGGATGCAATTGGATTTTTGAAAACGAATCCGTACCGCTTGTTCTCTTTGGGTATGAGATTTAGCAAGGTTGACGAGATCGCACAAAAGCACTTCAAAGTTGAACCAAGTGATGAAATAAGGCTTGCAGCTATAATTGAACAATCTTTGCGTCTATGGAGTGACAAAGGGCATACGGTTGCACTTTGGCGTGATATAGAACATACGATTCGCACTTACTTAAATAACGACAAGTTACTTATTGAAAGGGCTAAACAGTTAACTGGCGACATCATCGGTTTTGTAAAACACGATGACAAATACTACGCTTCAGGCAACTATATTTTTGAAAAAACAATAGCCAAACGATTCAGCAAACTCAGCAAGATGGGAAGCCTTTGGCGAAGTGAACTAGAGGTTGCGTTCACTACTTCTATCCCTGAAGGTTGGAAACTTGAGGAAGCTCAAGTAAGAGCTGTAAGGACAGCATTAGTCAGCCATATTTTTGCTCTCACTGGAGGTGCTGGCACAGGTAAAACGACAACCACGAAGCTTATCGTTGATGCCTATCAAAAATTAGGTTTTAGTATTTATCCAGTAGCGCTTTCAGGAAAAGCAGCTAGACGCCTTCAGCAGTCTATTGGCATTAATTGTATGACGATAGCGCGATTATTACGTAAAGACAGTATTCCAGATAACAGTGTTTTACTGATTGACGAAGCGTCGATGCTAGACGCTTACACTATGTGGCGTTTGGTTACTTTGTTCTCCGACAAGTCAAGGATCGTACTCGTGGGAGATCCTAATCAGTTACCTCCGATCAATGCAGGGTTAATTTTGCATGATGTTATTAAGAGTGGGGTAATCAATCATGTCGAACTAGATGTGGTTAAGCGACAAGGCGCTATTAGTTCTATTCCTGCGTATTCGAATGACATACGCAATGGCAATAAGCCATCTTCTTTAACGACGTCTGATATTACGTTCCATGAATCAAGTGATGACCTGCTTCAGGACGCTGTGTCGGTGTATTTGAAATACGACAGGGCGATGATTGTAGCATCGACGAATGCCACCGTAAGAAATGCTAACCTCAAGTTACAAGCAGAGGTGAACCCTAATGGTCGGTTACTTGATCTAACAAATATGCCGATCACTAAAGGAAACTATGAGTTCAGAGAAGGCGATCCAATAGTTATAACCCTGACAAACTATAAATACGATGTTCAAAATGGCACTTTGGGCGTGATAACAAACGCTGAAGCAACCGAAGAGTATGCTTGTGTCATTGAGCTAGAGGATATTGGCGAGGATGGAAGCAAAAGATCTTTAAAGGTCGATTGGCAGCTATTCGAATACATAGAGCTGGCTTACGCACTAACGCTACATAAGTTGCAAGGCTCGCAAGCTGAGAATGTAATCGTGCTGCTGGAGCGAAGCTTGTTGCTTGATCGAAGTTGGATTTATACAGCCATAACACGAGCCGAAAGTAAGGTACATATCATTGGTAAGGAGTATGACTTTCAGTATGGGATAAACAAGCGCAGTGCTTTGGATACACGCAAAACAGCTTTGTCAGAAATGTTGAAAAATGCTTAAGTAGAGCTGAATTAAGTAAAAAATGCGGATGTTTTTACACGTTTAGCTCGTTAAAGGTTGATTTTTCAAATGGGGTCAGTATATCTATATTTTTGATTAATATAGAAATTTTAATTGTACTGACCCTGTTTTGATTTTATTTGTCTTAGTTAACCTTTTTAACGGATGGCCGATAAGTCCTAAAAAAGCTCGCATTATGCGTAATGCCGATCAGTTAAGACTAAAATGATCGGTTGAAGGATCCATCTAACGTGTCAAAATCCGAGTGTATTCATGCACTCGGATTTTTTTATGTTTTTAAGACAAGCACTTAACCAAGTACACAAATTTTCTGCTGAACAACTTTCGGGGTTATCTGACCTACTTTCCCCTGAACTCATTTCGCAATGTTTAGAAGATACCGGAATTACCACAGTTCGTAGACGAAGATTGCCTATGGAGATGATGGTATGGAGTGTCGTTGGGATGTCTTTATATCGTCACTTGTCTATGGAGAAAGTTGTGTCGAAACTGGATATCCTCCTTCCAGGTAAGAAGCCATTTGTTGCTCCAAGTGCCGTCATCCAAGCCAGACAACGGTTGGGCTCCGATGTCATGAAATCCGTTTTTACTCAAACACAGAAAATTTGGCATGATAAAACGCCTCATCCAGACTGGCATGGACTCACGCTTCATGCAGTCGACGGTGTCGTCTGGCGAACGCCAGATACGAAAGAAAACGGTGAGACATTCAGTCGGACTCGGAATCAAAAGTGCTCGTCCGAATATCCTCAAGTGCGCATGGTCTGCCACATGGAGCTGACTAGTCATCTTCTAAATAGCGCTTCGTTCGATTCCACATCAACAAGTGAAGTGGACCTAACAACGGAGCTCATAGAGCAATCACCAGATAATAGCCTGACTATCTTCGATAGAGGTTTTTATGCGCTAGGGCTTTTACACCGTTGGCAGACAACAGGGACAGAAAGACATTGGCTAATTCCCATGCGTAAAGGGGCGCAATACACGACACTTCGCCAATTAGGACGTGGTCAAGAGCTGGTTGAGTTAACGCTATCCCCACAAGCGAAGAAGAAGTGGCACGATGCACCAGAAACACTCGAGGCTCGATTAATCACCAAGACGATAAAGGGGAAGGAAGTTCGGTTATTAACCTCAATGACAGATCCCTTGCGTTACCCAGGGCAAGACATAGCCGAGCTATATAGCCATCGGTGGGAAATCGAACTTGGTTATCGAGAAATGAAGCAATATATGCTGCAAAACACCCTAACCCTAAGAAGTAAAAAGCCTGAGCTAGTAGAACAAGAATTATGGGCATGCTGCTGGCTTACAACTTACTTAGGTTCTTGATGTGCCAAATGGCTTACGATCAAAACAAGGTCATGCCTTACCAGATAGGGTTCAAACAAGCTTCGTTGTTCTTAATAGGGCAATTACAGCAACTGCCGTCAGTGGCACCGGGAAGGGTCCCGGAGGTGATGAATTACATCTTAGATATGGCTGAGAGTTTTACGCTGCCAGAAAGGAGAGAACGAAGCTATCCAAGAGCAGTAAAAAGAAGGCCCAGTCGCTATGCGACCAGGCCTTCTAAAAGATGTTAAATGCCTCTTAACTTACAAGCATTACGCATTATGCGAGCTTTTTTTATGGGATAAGCGTTATTGCTCCGTCTGGATAATTTTATTCACATTATGCATTGTTTAAATCTCCGCCATAAAGAGTGTGAATCACCGGAGCGATATCAAATTGCGTTAAATTTATGCTGTTATAATTGGCCAGCGCGCCCATTTTGGGTCGTTTGAAATGTTTTTAGTCATGAAAATATATTGAAATAATGAATTATTATATACTGACTAAATAGTTCATTTTAAACAGAGCACGATTGTGCATGGAAGAACGAAAAGGAATGCTATTTTCATGAGGTATACCCCTACACTCAAGTTAAGTACTCGCTTAGTGGCGTTTGTGACCGTTATCGTGATCAGTGCCATGTTTATCTTATTCGTCGGCGGAGCATTGTCTTTTCAGCGATTGGGTAAAGAATATGTTCACCATTACTTAGAGGGGGTGGTGAATGTTCTCGATAATGAAATGGATGATCCTGACGCAGTGTATTCGATGCAGCGCTGGATGCCAAAGATGCTGCAAGCGAGCAGTATTGTTGAGATGGAGCTATTATCGCCATCTGGGGTGATTTATCGATTTAAGGACACATCCAACCGTGTTCCGAAAGAACGTCTTTATTCAGAAATTCTTCCGCTTAAGGGGCATAAAGACTACCGAGTCAGCTTTAAGATTATTCCTCCGTACCACGGCTATAGTTATTCTTTTAGCGCAATGTTTTCCATTACTTTTGCCGTATTGCTGGTGGTGTTTTGTTTATTGCGCGGGGTTAAGTGGCTTAAAGAGCAACTAATGGGATCGGAATTACTCGAGGAACGCGGCCGAATGCTGTTAGCAGGACAAGTCGAAAAGTTTGCGAAGGGCGATGAAAGAGAGTGGCCTTATACCGCGAGTGAAGCGCTCGATAAGTTGATTGAAGAATTACAAGATGCTCGCCAAGAAAGAAGCCGGTTTGATACGTTTATTCGTAGCCAAACTTTCTTAGATCAACTGACAGGGGCTGCCAATCGAGTGTTGTTTGATAACAAACTTGAGGCGGCGCTACAAGAAAACGGAGCACACGGCGGTGTGATCATGTTGTCTATTCATGACCTTGATATTGCTCGAGAAGAGAATGACAGACAAGTTGTCGATAATGTGATCATTAATGTTGGTCAGTGTCTGTCAAACGTGATGGCCCGCTATCCTGACGTGATTTTATCCCGTTATTATGACGGTGTATTTGCCATTTTTCTTCCTCACCAATCCTCTAAAGATGTGGCTTACTCTGCCTCGCAATGCCTCAAGCTCTTAGAAAGATTGACGCCTCCTTCTCCGATTGATAAAGAAAACTGGTTTCACATTGGAGTCACAATGTACAACGAGGGAGAAAAACGCGGTCGTATTATCAATGAAGTAGAAACGGCGTTGAAAAATGCCCAGTTACAAGGCCTTAATTCGTGGAGTCGTTTTAAAAAGCTGGTTAAGCCCCATGATGAGCGAGGCAGTGTACGCTGGCGTTCATTATTGGATGAAGCACTCAAACCTGAAAACATCGTTTTGTATCAGCAACCTTGTTACTTGTTAGATAGTCGAGGAAACCTGACGCAGACTCATCGAGAAATCTTTGCCAGAATTCATGATCCCCAGCAAGGCATTATTAAAGCGTCACGATTTAGTGCTGCGATTGAGATGGTTGGTTATGAGGGATTCATGGATCGCTCTGTGATTGGACGCATGTTGCAATTTTTGAAAACATCGCCTAATCAGGATCATTTTTCGATTAATCTGAGTGTGTTACCTTTTTCTGATAAACGCTATGTACGTTGGTTTCGAGATGAGTTAATGCAGCAAACGTCAGCGTTGCGCTCGCGGTTGTCTTTTGATTTTTCTGAAGGGCATTTAGTTCAACATCTTGATTATATGCGCCCTATATTAAAAATGATTCACAGTCTCGGTTGTAAAATAGTGATTGGTCAAGCGGGCAGAACCATTGTAAGTACGCATTATTTAAAAGATGTGCCTGTGGACTTTTTAAAACTGCATCGGAGTTTGATGAAGAACATCGATCAACGTCATGAGCATCAATTATTCTTACGCAGCATGCTGGGTGTGTGCAGTGGCACAGGGATTCAGGTGATCGCGTTAGGGGTTGAAGCGCAAAATGAATGGAAGATGCTACAATCTTTAGGGGTTAATGGTGGGCAAGGCCGTCTATTTGATGAAGAAATTCCACTCATTCCCAGTCGCGTAAAGAAAATGAAACCGCAATCAAAAGTAAAACTTGGACGACGTAACCGGTGGCGGACGAAATAATGATATTGACGAAATTCAAGCAACAACTGCTTGCAAAGTATTCGCTCAAGCGAACGTGTATGTTGTGGTGCCCCTAGATGCGCTTAATTTAATCTACCATTATCTTACAGCGGAATTAATGTACTCATTAGCCACAAGCCAAGTAACCATAAACCAAGTAACCATAAACCGATAACAGTTCTTGGCGACAATGGAACATTTTTAACAAGATAGGTAATAACAAGTATGACAAAAAAAGGCGGTTTTACGCTGATTGAGTTAGTGATAGTCATGGTTATTTTAGGTATTTTAGCGATTACTGCTGCACCAAAATTCTTAAACTTGCAGGATGACGCCCGTGAGGCCGCAGCAGAAGGTTTCAAAAGTGCAATGAAAGGGGCGGCAGAAATCGTCTACAGTAAGGCGGCCACTGAGGGGCAAGAAGCCGCATCGTCAGCCACTATCACGATTGATGGCGAAGCGATCAATATCGTATTTGGTTATCCAGTTGCCACTTCATCAGCTTTAAGTAAATTGGTCTCTGGGCTAGGGACAGATTGGAACCTTGTTAAAGGTACTCGTGCGAAAGAAGTGGGTTACTCTTCCAGTCGTTCTCCGACAACCTCGGACTGTTACGTCTCGTATAATGAAGCGACCGATAAAGACAGTGAGCCCAATATTGTGTTGAAGAATTGTTATAATTAATTCTGTAAGCTTAGGCATGAATCATGATGCTCATCATGGGTTTTTACGGCCTTCCCGTGTTATTACGCGGGAAGGCTGTTTTCGTTATGGGCGTTTGCAATTCGCGGATGTCGGTGGGAACTCTGGTGATACTCTGGCTGTCCCAGTAGAGGCTCAATATTGGGACGAGCAACGATTTGTGACTAACACAGCCAATTCTGGCCCCCATTTGCGAGCGCCAATGAGGCGGACTCAACGGTATGCCGTCAGTCGGTTTGGTCTGACACCCGTGGTACCGTTCCACTTGATGAGCGTTCTCCAGTCGCCTTCACGCCGTCGCTGGTGGCGTCGGCGAGGGGCTTGAGGCCAATCGGGTGATGATTTACGCCGTGAGCAAGTGCGATTTTGGATGCGTATCACCAATAATAGCGTGCAATTAAATGAGACTGACGTAGCATGTGGGGCTGGGCATCTGAGTGAACCGTGGCTACAATTTAATTGGCGAGGGCTTGGCGATGAAGATCCATCGACACAGGTCACCTTCGGCGTATATCACGGTCACGATAGAATGATTGACCGTGGAGAGCCCAGAATAAATAACTAAGTTTCGCCTTTTTACTGGCTGAGGTTAGGAATTTGTTAGAAATTACTTATTTCGCTCTATGTTTATGCATCAATAACTTGCTGTGATCGCGACGCATTGGTACATTTAGAGCAATTTTTATCTTATTAATTCTTGCAGGACGAGCGAAGAATATGTTCAAAAAACTTCGTGGCATGTTTTCAAATGACCTATCGATTGATTTAGGCACTGCCAACACGCTAATTTATGTAAAGGGACAAGGCATTGTTCTTGATGAACCATCTGTAGTTGCAATTCGCCAAGATAAAGGGCGCGGTGGAAAGACAGTCGCTGCCGTTGGTCACGCAGCGAAGCAAATGTTAGGGCGTACGCCTGGTAACATCTCTGCTATCCGACCGATGAAAGATGGTGTGATCGCTGATTTCTATGTGACGGAAAAAATGTTACAGCATTTTATCCGTCAGGTGCATGATAACAGCGTCTTGAAACCAAGCCCGCGTGTATTGGTGTGTGTGCCTTGTGGTTCCACTCAAGTTGAGCGTCGTGCGATTCGTGAATCGGCTTTGGGCGCAGGAGCGCGTGAAGTGTACTTGATTGATGAGCCGATGGCGGCCGCTATCGGTGCCGGTTTACGTGTGTCAGAGCCAACAGGTTCGATGGTGGTGGATATCGGTGGTGGTACAACAGAAGTTGCTGTCATCTCGCTTAATGGTGTGGTGTATTCGTCATCGGTTCGTATTGGTGGTGACCGTTTTGATGAAGCGATCATTAATTATGTCCGTCGTAATTACGGCAGCTTGATTGGTGAAGCAACAGCAGAAAAAATTAAGCACGAAATCGGTTCAGCGTATCCAGGCGATGAAGTGTTGGAAATTGAAGTACGCGGACGTAACCTTGCTGAAGGTGTACCTCGTAGCTTTACCCTGAACTCGAATGAAATTTTAGAAGCGCTACAAGAACCGTTAACCGGGATTGTCTCTGCTGTTATGGTCGCACTTGAGCAGTGCCCACCTGAGCTTGCCTCTGATATCTCAGAGAACGGTATGGTACTGACGGGCGGCGGCGCATTGCTAAAAGATTTAGATCGCTTACTCACAGAAGAAACAGGAATTCCAGTGGTCATCGCAGAAGATCCATTGACTTGTGTGGCGAGAGGCGGTGGTAAAGCACTAGAAATGATCGACATGCATGGTGGCGACCTCTTTAGCGAAGAGTAATTTATAGGTCAGGCTTTGTGCCACAACAAAGCCTGTCAACAACTCTGGGATTAATAAGATGAAGCCAATATTTGGTCGAGGACCATCTCTTCCGCTACGTCTGTTCTTCGCTGTCATGATATCAGCCAGCCTTATGCTGGCTGATAGCCGTTTAGATGCTTTCTCGCATGTGCGTTTTTTGTTGAACAGTTTAGTTGCGCCTATCCAGTATGCCGCCGACTTACCACGAACAATGTTTGATGGTTTTTACGAGCGGTTGAGTACGCATCAACATTTATTAGATTCAAATAATCAACTGAAACAAGAAGTTCTCACACTGAAAAGTGACTTGTTGTTATTGAATCAATATAAAGAAGAAAATAAACGTCTGCGTAAGCTGCTAGGATCGTCGTTCGTTCGAGATGAAAAGAAAAAAGTAGCCGAAGTAATGGCAGTGGATACCTCTCATTACCGTCATCAAGTGGTGATCAATAAAGGTCGTACTGATGGCGTCTATGAGGGACAGCCGGTGATTAATGAAAAGGGAATTGTTGGGCAAATCACATTTGTTGCGGCCCACAACAGTCGTGTGTTGTTGCTGGTCGATCCTAACAATGCCATTCCCGTACAAAATTTACGCAACGATATCCGAGTTATTGCTTCTGGCAATGGTCAAAGTGATGAAATGCAGTTGGAGCATATTCCAACCAGTACCGATTTACGGGTCGGTGATATGCTTGTTACCTCTGGTCTGGGGGGCGTGTATCCAGAAGGATACCCTGTTGCTTATATTACCAACGTTGATAAAGATACTCGACGTGAGTTTGCGTCCATTAAAGCCAAACCGGTGGTGAATTTTGAACGCTTGCGCTATTTATTGTTGATATGGCCGCATAATGACGCGCAGAAGCAGGCGCTAAAATTGGATATCAAGCAGATGCAAAATGAGGATAAGCGTGACACTCACAAGTAACTGGAAAGGTCGTTTTGTTATCTGGGGGACCTTCATTGCCGCCTTGATTTTGCAAACGATCCCTTGGCCTGGAATACTCGATCTATTGCGACCGTCATGGCTGCTGTTGGTCATTTGTTATTGGGTGCTTGCATTGCCACATCGTGTCAATGTGGGGACGGCATTAGTCATGGGTCTGCTTTGGGATTTGCTTCTCGGTTCCACCTTAGGGATCCGCGGCATGATGCTCTCTTTGGTGATCTATTTTGTTGCGATGAATTTTTTAGTGTTACGCAACATGGCGTTATGGCAACAGGCCGTCGTCATCGGTTTTTTATCGATGGCGCTCGAAGTCATGATTTTTTTAGGCGAATATCTCACGCAAGATGTCATTTTTAATACCATGTCACTATGGAGCGGAGCCATTAACTGTGTGTTGTGGCCGTGGATGTTTCTCTTATTAAGACGTGTTAGGCGTCATTGGCATTTAAAATGAGTCATTATCACTTAGTTCTCGCATCGGCCTCACCGCGTCGTAAGGCGCTGCTGACACAACTGGGTTATACCTTTGATATTATTGTCAGTAATGTGGAGGAAAAGCGATGCGAATCAGAAACGCCCTATCAGTATGTGGAAAGACTGTCGCTTGATAAAGCACGGGCAGGGCTAGAGCAGTCTGCTGATAATGCCCTAGTGATTGGTTCCGATACGATTATCGCTTTTAATGAGACGGTCTTAGAAAAGCCGCAAGACTTCGCTGATGCGCAAAGGATGCTGCGCATGTTATCAGGGCAAGTTCATCAAGTCATGACAGCGGTAACGGTCATGTCCGCTCAACAACATTATTCTCAGGTCATCGTGACAGATGTTTGGTTTAGTTCCCTGTCAGACACTGACATTCTGGCGTACTGGCAGACAGGGGAACCTTGTGATAAAGCGGGTTCCTATGCCATTCAAGGCCTTGGTGGGCGGTTTGTTACCCGTATTGAAGGCAGTTATTACGCCGTGGTTGGATTGCCGCTTTACGAAACGGATCAGCTCATCAAAAAATTTATTCCATAACATTGTTCTTTAACGGTCTGGTTATTTGGCCGTTATCAAGAAAAATGGATCTTATTACGGCTCCTATCGCGAAGCATTCTATTGTGTAATCAGAGCGCGGTTGAGTCACTTATCGAAACTAGGATTTTATCATGTGTGCAGAGTTGCTGTTAAATGTAACGCCAAGTGAAACGCGTGTTGCAATGATTGAAGGCGGTGTCCTGCAAGAAATCCACGTCGAGCGAGAAGCAAAGCGTGGAATTGTGGGCAACATTTATAAAGGTCGAGTCAGTCGGGTACTTCCCGGAATGCAAGCCGCATTTGTTGACATTGGCCTCGATAAAGCGGCCTTTTTGCACGCTTCCGATATTGTCCCTCACACTGAATGTGTGTCTGAAAATGAAAAACAGCAGTTCCAAGTACGCAATATTTCTGAATTAGTCCGACAAGGGCAAGATTTGGTCGTGCAAGTGGTGAAAGATCCGTTAGGGACGAAAGGTGCTCGTTTAACCACGGATATTACATTACCGTCACGGTATTTGGTCTACATGCCCGGAGCCAAACATGTCGGCGTCTCGCAACGTATCGAAAGTGAAAAACAGCGACAACGTTTAAAAAACGTGGTGGAAGACTATTGCGATGAGCATGGTGGTTTCATTATCCGCACCGCGGCGGAAGCTGCCAGTGAGAAAGAGTTAGCTCAAGATGCGGCGTTTTTGAAGCGTTTATGGTCTAAAGTTATGGAGCGACGCGCTAAATACAAAACGCGTTCTACCTTGTATGGAGAGCCGGGGCTATCACAACGCTTGTTACGTGATTTTGTTGCAACCGATATTACGAAAGTGTTGGTCGATTCTCGTCAAGAATTTGAAAATCTAAAAGAATTTACTTCTGAATTTGTACCTGAGCTGCATGACAAGCTTGAGTTATACGAGGGTGATAAGCCATTGTTTGACATGTACGATACAGAAAATGAAATTCAACGTTCTCTGGAACGCAAAGTTGAGCTGAAATCGGGTGGGTATCTGATTATCGACCAGACCGAAGCCATGACAACGGTTGATATTAATACTGGTGCTTTTGTCGGACGTCGTAACTTAGAAGAGACCATTTTTAATACCAATGTTGAAGCTACACAGGCCATTGCGAGACAACTGCGTTTACGCAACCTTGGCGGTATTATCATTATTGATTTTATTGATATGACCTCTAACGAGCATCGTAAGCGAGTACTTACATCGCTTGAAGCTGCGCTGAGCCAAGATCGAGTAAAAACCAACATTAATGGCTTTACTCATTTAGGTTTGGTTGAAATGACACGTAAAAGAACGCGCGAAAGTATCGAACATATTCTTTGTTCTTCTTGTCCAACCTGTAAAGGGCGCGGTAGTGTGAAAACGGTTGAAACGGTCTGTTTTGAAGTGCTACGAGAAATTACTCGTGTTAACCGCGCTTATGATGCTGATAAATTTGTTGTTTATGCGTCTCCTGCGGTCGCGGATACCTTGCAAGGTGATGAATCGCATTCGTTGGCTGAACTCGAAGTATTCATCGGTAAAGAAGTGCGCATAAAAGCTGAGCCTCTCTACATCCAAGAACAGTTTGATGTAGTGATGATGTGATAGGACACTGAGTGAACTTGAGATTTCCCCGTATCTTACGGATAACAATAGGGTTAATGACGACACTTTTAGTCGTACTGGCAGTACTGGTAACCTCCTTACGAGTACTACTTCCCAATTTGAATCGTTTTCAAGGTGATATTGAACAGTGGGTCAATCAACGCACACACATTCATTTCACCATGAAGAATGTGCATGGATCTTGGCGTAACATCCACCCTTCGATTGTCTTACAAGGGGTCACGGCTAAATTTGAAGAAAATAGCCAAGTTCATTTCTCGGCTGGCCATATAGCGATTGAATTTGATTTACTGAAATCGATTCTTGAACAAAAACCGGTTATCGCTGATATGACGTTGGATCAGCTCAATTTAGATACCAGTTCGATTGCATGGCAGCAGAATGGCCCACACTCACAGCCTCAGCCAAAAGGTGCTCAGCAAAGTGAGGTCTTAGACCGTATCGATGGTTTATTTTTACGTCAGCTCGATAACTTTTCTTTGCGTAATTCTACGGTGTTGTATCAAACCGCGTCTGGTAAAAAACGCCAGTTGGATATCCAGAAATTACGTTGGAAAAACAAGGGCAATCAACATTATGCCGAAGGCGTGGTCAGCATTGCCGATGTCAATATCAATTCATTATCGGTCGCGGCGCGATTTGAAGACTATGGCTCACTGCGTGATGTCTCTGGACAATTTTATGCGGATGGACAAGACATTCAAGTCGGTCCTTGGTTAAGCCAATATGCGAAGGCAAAAACGGGCATTAGCAGTGGTGTAGTCAGCCTAAATGCTTGGGTGACATTGAAACACAGTCAACCTGAGAGTGGCTATTTACGTTTTCAACCCTCCGAACTCACTTGGAAAGATACGCAACAGCATCATTTGTATATTGAGTCAGGTATTGTCAATCTTTTACCGACAGAAAAAGGTTGGAAGGTAAGTGGGCACTCACTAAAGGTGCGAACTGATGAGACGCTGTGGCCCGAATTGGATATTGGCATGGATTGGACCCCGCAATCATGGCGATTAAATTTATCCCAGTTAGATATCAAAGCGATCACCCCGTTGGCGCGTTTATTTAGTGATTCTTCCAGCACACAACAATGGATTCAACAACTGCAACCGCAAGGCCGACTGGAAGATATTCGCGTAGCGCAGGGGCAAACGTCTGATTCATTGCGTTACTCAGCGCAGCTCGTTAATGGTGCCATGTCACAATGGGAACTCTTACCTGAAGTCCATCATCTGCAAGCCAAGATCACTGGCTCATTGACGCAAGCGCATATTCAAGCATCACTGGTGGATGACACACTGCCGTATGGTGATGTGTTTCAAGCGCCACTGCATATTGCAAAAGGCAAGGTGGATTTGGTCTGGCAACAACAAGCCAAGGGCTGGTCTTTATGGAGCGATCAAGTGCATGTGACCACCGCGGATCTTGATGCCCTCGGCCAGTTCCGTTTGGATATGCCTGATGGTGAAAGTCCTTTCTTATCATTTTATTCTGAAGTTGACCTGCAAGATGCGGGACAAACTTGGCGCTATTTACCCCGTCTCGCCTTGGGGAATGAATTAACCAACTACCTGTCTACCGCCATTCAAGCCGGACGAGTGAATACGGCGAAGCTTGTGTGGTATGGACGACTCAGCGATTTTCCTTATCAGCAGCATAATGGCATTTTTCAAGCTTGGGTGGGGTTAAAGGATGCGCGCTTTAGTTTTGATACCGCATGGCCACCTCTGACAGATTTGCAACTTAACTTGTTGTTTGAAAATGATGCCATGTACTTAGACTCGCATGCTGCGACGTTACAAAACGTACATGCCCAGCGTATCACCGGAGAAATTCCGTCTCTCAGTCCGGATGGGCACATTAGCATCGACGCAAAGGCCTCAGGGCAAGGTGACGATGTCAAAAACTACATGACGTCCTCGCCGTTGGTCGACTCTGTTGGTGCTGCACTGACCGCCGTGCAGGTTAAAGGAAATGTGTCCTCTCATTTTCGCTTAACGATTCCATTTTCCTCCGACCAAGAAGCAAGAGCGTGGGGATGGGCGGATATCAAAGACAGTACAGTAGCGATTAAAGCGCCGCAAATGGAACTCAATCATGTATCAGGGCGCATCAATTTTGATAACGATGTGATCAAGGCGGCGGGATTGTCGGCAGAATTACTCGATCAACCCATCTCGTTAGATTTCAACGGAGAAAGTACCGCGCGAGGATACAACGTACACATTGATACGGTAGGCGATTGGGAAATCAAACCATTAGGTCAATACATTGGTCAGCAATGGACCGCTCCACTCTCCGGACATGCGCCGTGGCAAATGGGCGTAAATTTACAATTAAATGATGTGGGTTTTAACTATCAAGTGGATGTTCAAGCGGGATTGAATACCATCGCGAGTGATTATCCGTACCCATTAAATAAAGCGCTACAACGTCCAGGTAATGCCCATTTACAAGCTTCTGGCGATCAACAGCAGGTTAATGCTCGTTTATCTTTGCCTCATGCGAAGTATCAGACACTGATTGATATCAGTCATCCAACGCCTCGTTTAGTGGCCACCAATGCGATTCTAGGGCAGGGACAGTTTGCTTTGGAGCCCATCGTCGGACATCGCGCCAGCATTAATATCGATAAACTGAACTTAGATAAGTGGGTTGGTTTTTTGAACGACACCATGGCGCATAAAAAAGCATCAAACGCTAAGGGTCAGGCGACGGCAAACATGACGATTCCGATGCCAGAACAAGTGAACCTCAAAGTGAAGACGTTTACAGCGGCGGATATTGATTGGCATGATGTGAACGCTCAGGTCGTTAAGAAAACGGACGATTGGACGATGACGCTAAACAGCCAAGAAGCCCAAGGTCATGCGACTTATCTACCCTCCAATCAGTTGCAGGTTGTTCTGGACCGTTTACATCTTTATGTTCCAGCGCTCGACGAGTACAAGCAAGACAAACCCATTATTGTTGAAGACAACCCCAAGCAAACCCCATTAGTGACCGATATGGATCGCAGTTTGTTTAAACTGCTGCCTAGTTTGAAAGTGAACGTGCATGATTTTTGGTTCCAAGGCTATAAAGTTGGGGAACTGGACATGGATATGGTGCGTGAAAAGCATCTGCTAAGCTGGAAGAATATCGATATAAACAGTGGCACTAATGACGTTCATGCCAGTCTCGATTGGTTTTTAAACGGTGATACCACGACGACAACATTGAATTTATCGATGAAAGGTGAGAACAATAGTGATTTGATGGATCGCTTTGGTATTACCGCCGGTATTCAAAAGGCGCCCTTTGAGCTACATTCTGATTTAGAGTGGCGTGGTGCGCCTTGGTCAATGCGGGTCAGCTCTCTTAAGGGAAAAGTGAAATCCAAATTTGGTAAAGGGGTCATTACCGATGTCAGTGGCGCGGCCAATTTATTGGGAATATTCAGTTTAGACTCATTAATCCGTCGCATGAAATTGGATTTCAGTGACGTATTTGATAAAGGAATGGCTTTCAACTCGATAACGGGAACGGGCAAAATATCCCAAGGTATATTTGTGACCAACGATATCGATATGGATGCGGTCGCAGGAGAGCTGTCTCTCAAAGGAATGGCTAATCTCTCCAAGCGAACCGTGGACGCGCAAGCCAGATTTGTCCCTGATATGACGTCTGGGATCCCCGTGCTCAGTGCTTTCGCGGTAACGCCACAAACGGCGTTGTATGTGTTAGCGATAACGACAGTCATTTCTCCCGTCGTGGAAGTCTTTACTGAAGTAAACTATGAAATTAAAGGGCCTTTGGATCATCCCAAAGTGAAAGAAATTTCGCGCAGCAAAGGTGAGTATAAACTGCCCGAAAGTCTTCAGAAACTAGAGCATAAGCTAGAAGGAAAGGAATCATTATGAGCTTGGTTGGCGTTGTACAAATGACATCAGGACCCTCGGTGGAGGAAAACCTAACGACGTTGGAAACACACGTTGCACAGTTGGCTCAGCAGGGAGTACAGTGGATAGTTACTCCTGAAAACGTGCTATTACTGAGTGATGCCACGGCTTACCATGAGCATGCGGAATGGTTAGGTAAAGGCCCAGTTCAAGAGCAATTGGCGACACTGGCACAACGTTATGGTGTTTGGCTGCTGATTGGCAGTTTTCCGATTCGTCGCGAGCAAGGCGTGACCACCACTTCGCTTTTACTGGATTCCACAGGCCAATGCCAAGCTACTTATGATAAGCTGCATATGTTTGATGTCGACGTTGCCGACGCTCATCATCGTTATCGTGAATCCGATACGTTTTTGCCCGGTGAGCGAATCGTGGTTAAGGACACGCCTTTTGGACAGCTTGGCCTCTCGATTTGTTACGACTTGCGCTTTCCGCAATTGTTTTCGGAATTAAGACGACAAGGGGCTCAAATCATTATTGTTCCCGCAGCATTTACAGCGGTAACCGGGCGTGCACATTGGGAAGCGCTATTACGAGCGCGGGCCATTGAAACCCAATGTTGGGTGATCGCCGCAGGACAAACAGGCACCCACCCTTGTGGAAGACAAACTTGGGGACACTCGATGGTCGTCGACCCATGGGGACACATTGTGTCTCATCTAGAGCAAAACACAGGCAGCCTAGTGGTGGATATCGATACTCAACGTTTATCTGATATCCGACAGGCAATGCCGATTATCGAGCAATCTCGATTTTGTAATCAACTTCAATCAATAAAGAGCTAGTATGAGTATTAACCGCATCGAACAAGCACTACTTACACCCGCAGGGCTGACTGAGCAAAATATTGCGGATACTTTATCGAGCATTGCGACTCGTGATATCGATTATGCCGATATTTATTTTCAATCCAGTTGGCATGAATCACTGGTGTTGGAAGACAGCATTATCAAAGATGGCTCGTTTAACATTGACTGTGGCGTTGGTGTGCGAGCGGTGAGTGGTGAAAAAACCGGGTTTGCCTACTCCGATCAAATTGGCTTAGTTGGCTTAGAGCAAAGTGCATTGGCGGCGCGTGGTATTGCTCAGGCTGGCACCAATGCCCAAGTACAAGCGTTTAAACGTCAAGAGACACAAAAATACTATGCTGCCACGAATCCATTAGACGCTTGGAAAAAAGAAAAGAAAACAGAGCTGCTAAAAGAGTTAGATGCGTATATTCGAGCCAAAGAACCTTTGGTGAAAGAAGTGAGTATTAGTATCAGTGGTGTGCATGAACAAATGCTGGTGGCGGCGACGGATGGGACGTATGCCGGCGATACTCGTCCTTTAGTTCGTTTATCGATTACCGTGATTGCCGAGAAAGGCGATCGTCGTGAGCGAGGCAGCGCGGGTGGCGGTGGTCGCTTCAGTTATGACTACTTTTTAACCTCTCCTAATAAGCAGCAAGTGGCGTTTGATTATGCCGACGAGGCTATTCGCCAAGCGCTGGTCAATTTACAAGCGATTGCAGCCCCTGCGGGTACGATGCCTGTTGTGTTAGGTAACGGTTGGCCAGGCATATTATTGCATGAAGCCTTAGGACACGGTTTAGAAGGGGATTTCAACCGCAAGGATTCCTCTGTATTTTCTGGAAAAGTCGGCGAGAAAGTGACGTCTGACCTTTGTACCATTGTCGATGATGGCACCTTGAAAGATCGCCGAGGTTCATTGAATGTCGATGATGAAGGCGTACCCGGACAATACAATATACTGATTGAAAATGGGGTGCTGAAAGGGTACATGCAAGACAAGCTGAATGCGCGTCTAATGGGGGTTGCTCCGACGGGGAATGGCCGTCGTGAGTCATTTGCTCATTTACCAATGCCACGTATGACCAACACGTATATGCTGCCGGGTCAGCATACGCCGGAAGAGATTATCGCTTCGGTCGAAAAGGGCATTTATGCACCTAATTTTGGCGGTGGGCAGGTTGATATTACGTCAGGTAAGTTCGTGTTTTCCGCATCCGAAGCGTACCTGATTGAGAACGGAAAAGTGACCACCCCAGTCAAAGGGGCAACGCTAATCGGTTCTGGCATTGAAGCTATGCAGCAAGTCTCGATGGTCGGTAATGATCTCGATTTAGATCATGGTGTGGGTGTGTGTGGCAAAGCTGGGCAAAGCGTCCCCGTTGGTGTGGGGCAACCTACCTTAAAATTGGATGCGCTCACCGTCGGCGGAACGGAGTAAATTCGCCAGAATAAAAGGAATCCGCTGAGCGACCTTGCGTCGCTCAGCGGCACTTTTTATAGTACCAGCGCATCACGTTCAATCGGACAGCTCATACATCTCGCGCCACCGCGTCCGCGTCCCAGCTCATTGCCGGGAATGGTCAATACTTCAATCCCTGCTTTATCGTACTTTTCATTGGTGTAGACGTTACGTTCATAGCCGATAACCACGCCCGGTTTTACGGTTAAGACATTATTTGCATCATTCCATTGCTCGCGCTCAGCTTCGTAACTGTTGCCGCCAGTAGTGATAATATTGAGATGATCAACACCGAGTGCGTTTTCTATTGCCCCAATGTAGTTATGAGAGGCTTCTGCGCGGAGGCCTATGCCATTGGCATTTGGCGTTAAGCGCCACGTTTCTAAATCATTACGCATGATTTCTGGATACACAGAAAAGGTATTTTTATCCATGTGCGTAATTACGGTATCTAAGTGCATGCACGAGCGATGTTTGGGTAAGTTGACCGCGATGACTTCTTTGGCTTGGCCATGCTGAAATAAATTCGCCGCAAGATTTTCGATACCCTGCGCAGATGTCCGTTCAGACATTCCGACTAACACCGAATCATTACCAATCACCAACACATCGCCCCCCTCAATGTTGGCATTGTCGTAATGCAAATCGTCATCCCCAAAGTATTTAATAAAGTTTTGTCCGGCGAAAGTAGGATGCCAACGATAAATCGCTCGCAGATGATTCGTTTCCCGTTGACGTGCTTTTTTACTCATTGGATTTAATGAGACCCCTTGGTAAATCCAACATGAGGTATCCCGTGTAAATAAATGATTCGGGAGGGGCTCAATAACAAAATCCAGTGGGTGATGCATGCTCGGTAGCATAGACGCAGAGGTGAGCGGCAGCTCAGAATAAGCCAGCCCACCTAAGAGTAAGGTGGCGAGATGGCCATGATCTTGATTTGATAAATAGTGCCGGAGCTCTTGCGCGAAGGTTGGACCATAGCGAAAGTAGGAGATTTGCGTATTGAGCAGCCATTGTTTGGCCTCAGGAATGGCTAACGTTTGCTCGAGAAGATCATGCAACATCAACACTTCCACGCCTTGGTTACGTAGCGTTTGGGCAAACACATCGTGCTCTTTTCCGGCTTCTTCAACCGCGAGTACATCATCAAATAATAAATCATGGCAGTTTGATGGTGTGAGGTGAGTAAGTGCCCGTTCTGGGCGATTGAGTAAAACTCGGCGTAGTTGGCCGACTTCAGACCCGACATACAGCTGGCTCATTGGATTTCCTTCCACATTTTCCTTCTATTAGTTATGACAAGTTTCCTGAGAACTTGCAAGGGGTTGGATCAGATTAGATTGGCTGCCACAGACACTTGGATCATGAAAAATGGCAGAGAACGACGTTTTGCAACGATCTGTCGATAACCGATAGATTCAGTCAGAAAAAGATCCACTAAGATCGGCTTTGTGGGTGGTAATCTAGCGCGATCCGTGCCATATTTCGCACCAGAAAACCGATCCTATTTTGACTGTCCGGAGCACACTATGTCTCACGAAGATGATTATCTATCTGTAGAAGAATTAATTGAGATTCAAAAAGAAGAAACTCGAGATATTATTCAAGCTTTATTGGAAGATGGTAGTGATCCAGATGCGCTTTACGATATCGAGCATCATTTTTTTGCTGAAGAATTTGCCACATTGGAAAAAGCCGCTGTTGATGCGTTTAAGATGGGCTTTGAGGTTCTGGAAGCGGAAGAAACTGAAGATGAAGATGGTCACAAATTACTGTGTTTTGATGCGACCATGTCATCGACTTTGGATCCAGAAACGATCGATGCACAGGTAGAAAAAATGGTCCACCTGGCTGAAAAGTACGATATTATCTACGATGGCTGGGGTACATATTATGAAGATCCTGATGGTTCTGACGATGATATGGACGAAGAGTAAAATCGAGAAGAGAAAAAGCCTCACCTTTTGGTGTAATGCCGATCAGTTAAGACTAAAATGATCGGTTGAAGGATCCATCTAACGTGTCAAAATCCGAGTGTATTCATGCACTCGGATTTTTTTATGTTTTTAAGACAAGCACTTAACCAAGTACACAAATTTTCTGCTGAACAACTTTCGGGGTTATCTGACCTACTTTCCCCTGAACTCATTTCGCAATGTTTAGAAGATACCGGAATTACCACAGTTCGTAGACGAAGATTGCCTATGGAGATGATGGTATGGAGTGTCGTTGGGATGTCTTTATATCGTCACTTGTCTATGGAGAAAGTTATGTCGAAACTGGATATCCTCCTTCCAGGTAAGAAGCCATTTGTTGCTCCAAGTGCCGTCATCCAAGCCAGACAACGGTTGGGCTCCGATGTCATGAAATCCGTTTTTACTCAAACACAGAAGATTTGGCATGATAAAACGCCTCATCCAGACTGGCATGGACTCACGC
Organism: Vibrio zhugei; assembly: GCF_003716875.1. Classification (NCBI taxonomy): domain Bacteria; kingdom Pseudomonadati; phylum Pseudomonadota; class Gammaproteobacteria; order Vibrionales; family Vibrionaceae; genus Vibrio; species Vibrio zhugei. Next base: position 366,142 of record NZ_CP033078.1, read on the forward strand.
TTCATGCTGTCGACGGCGTCGTCTGGCGAACGCCAGATACGAAAGAAAACGGTGAGACATTCAGTCGGACTCGGAATCAAAAGTGCTCGTCCGAATATCCTCAAGTGCGCATGGTCTGCCACATGGAACTGACTAGTCATCTTCTAAATAGCGCTTCGTTCGATTCCACATCAACAAGTGAAGTGGACCTAACAACGGAGCTCATAGAGCAATCACCAGATAATAGCCTGACTATCTTCGATAGAGGTTTTTATGCGCTAGGGCTTTTACACCGTTGGCAGACAACAGGGACAGAAAGACATTGGCTAATTCCCATGCGTAAAGGGGCGCAATACACGACACTTCGCCAATTAGGACGTGGTCAAGAGCTGGTTGAGTTAACGCTATCCCCACAAGCGAAGAAGAAGTGGCACGATGCACCAGAAACACTCGAGGCTCGATTAATCACCAAGACGATAAAGGGGAAGGAAGTTCGGTTATTAACCTCAATGACAGATCCCTTGCGTTACCCAGGGCAAGACATAGCCGAGCTATATAGCCATCGGTGGGAAATCGAACTTGGTTATCGAGAAATGAAGCAATATATGCTGCAAAACACCCTAACCCTAAGAAGTAAAAAGCCTGAGCTAGTAGAACAAGAATTATGGGGCATGCTGCTGGCTTACAACTTACTTAGGTTCTTGATGTGCCAAATGGCTTACGATCAAAACAAGGTCATGCCTTACCAGATAGGGTTCAAACAAGCTTCGTTGTTCTTAATAGGGCAATTACAGCAACTGCCGTCAGTGGCACCGGGAAGGGTCCCGGAGGTGATGAATTACATCTTAGATATGGCTGAGAGTTTTACGCTGCCAGAAAGGAGAGAACGAAGCTATCCAAGAGCAGTAAAAAGAAGGCCCAGTCGCTATGCGACCAGGCCTTCTAAAAGATGTTAAATGCCTCTTAACTTACAAGCATTACACCTTTTGGTGAGGTTTTTTTGTCTTCAATATGGCGTGATCAAGAGGGCTTAGCTTCTCGTGGGGGAAGGGCAGCCATGCGACATTGGCTATTTTGAGGGCGGGACCTATACTCAGCTTGAGTCGAGTCCATAGGGGAAGCACATGAAGAAATATTACCGTATCGCATTAGGTATTAACTTTGTGTCTTGATGAGGTGGCACCAGTAAACGAGACATTGATTGAAGTTAAAAATGTGTCATAAAGCAAAGGAACAGGTGAGTTCGATGATAACCCACTTTCATTTCCCCTTTTTCTTCTAAGGTGAGGCATGAAGAGTGAAGAACGTGACTCGCAAGTGTTGAATGAATCGTTAAGTGAAATACACATCAACTTTCTTAATGAATGCCAGTGTGGACACTGGCATTTTTATTTTGGGTTCGATATAAAGAATGCACTAATTCTCAATGATAGTAATTTATGCAGCTAATCTTGGATGAACCTTGGCAATTATCTCCTCTAACGGATCGTTCTCTTCCTCAACGTGATTTGACCTTACCCGCTCCACTCAGTGATGCTTTGCCTGATAGGCTGTCGAACAGCGCCATTGTTAATCAAGAATGGCATCTCATGCACGACTTTGAAATTAATGAGGCTCTTTTCCAAAACACCATGGCTTATGATTTGGTCATTGCAGGGATTGAGTATGATGCACAAATCCGAGTCAATGGGGTGGCAGTGTTTGATTGTGATCGCAGCCAGTTGCAATATCATAAAGAGATCACGCATTGTATCCATCAAGGCAAAAATCGCATTGAGATTCTGTTTGTGCAGGAAGAAGAGGATTTATTCGGAGAAGCAAGTCAGCTCCCTTCATCAGCTCCAGCTCAGGCTGCGATAGGCATTTGGCAAGTACCAAAAATTGACCTTATTCAGCATGTACGTTTACAGCAGGTGACGGTTGAGCAGGTGTGGCACTATGATAATTTGTGTGAGCTACGTGTTACGATGAATTATGAGGTGCTAAAAGCAGATCTCATTTCGGCGACGATTAAGTTTAATGGGATGGCCTATCAAGTTCCGTTAGATATGCGTGCAACACAGGCACAAAGTATTTTTCAGGTGGATGCACCGCATTATTATTCGCCTGATGATGCCACTTTAGAGTATCACGTATATGTGGACGTGGATGGCCAATCGAGAGTCACCCCCGTGCGCTTTTCTCCTCGCGATGAGAGTTCATCAAGGTTCCAGTAATACCACATCTTTCCGGCCACCATTGCGGTGACCGGAAAGCGCCGTGATTTGTAAAGCCCGAGCCGAGCCTTTATGCGGTGGGTTTTAATACCAGTACATGGACCGGTGAGTGCTCGACCACTTTGCTGGCGACGGAACCTAGCACGACACGATTCAGTGTTGAACGTTTATGGCTTGGCATGACAATCAGATCGATACCGTGCTGCTCGGCATAGTCGATGATTGTCGTGTAAGGTCGGCCTTCCGCCACATACGTGTGGTATGCAATATCGTCATCGATATGCTGCTTGGCAAAGCTTTGTAAGCGTTCACTGGTTTCAACTTTCATTTTATGGGCGGCTTCTTTGGGGAAATAAGACGCCACCATAGAGAGGTGAATGCCAGGAACGACGGTGAGGAGGTGCACTTGGCTTGCGCTTTGTTTCGCCAGCCACACCGCTTGTGCAACGGCTTTATCGCAAAATCCTTTTTCATTAAGATCAACTGGAACAAGAATGTTGTTGTACATAGACTTCTCTCTGTATTACACACCTAAAAGAATGCCTGACCGGGGTCAGGCATTAGTATTATCATTGTTTCTTCGCGCGTCTTCTTTGATTCCACGCTAATAAAAGCGTAATCAATAGCGCGGGGATGAACACCCACTCTTTAAGAGGACGTTCATTCTCAACAATCAGCTTTTGGATCTCCCAATCAAAATCGATGCCGGCTTTTTCAGCAGGACTACCAAACGTGACCATATCGACTTTCATTTCATTGGGTTGTGGACTCAGCATTAATCCCATTGAGTCGATACGAGCCTGAGCGGTTTTGGCATCCTCTTCAAACGGTAATGTCACCACTTTGGAAACGTGGTCACCATCGAGCGTATCGCCAGAGACGAGCATCTTGATGGGTTGCCCGACAGGAGCCTTAGCGACGACTTGCTCAAGTTGCGTGCCAGGGACCGTCTGAGTTGCAGGGTAAACCATGTCCCACCAAAAACCGGGGCGGAAGAATGTAAAGGTTAAAGCAAGCAGCAAGACCGTTTCCCACCATTTGGTCTTGGTAAACCAAAAACCTTGTGTTGCCGCGGAAAACAGTAACATAGCGGTAACGGCGGAAAAGATCGTTAACCCAAGATGCCACCATGTATCGACACCAATCAATAACAAGTTGGTATTGAAGACAAACATGAAGGGCAGTATCGCGGTACGAATATCGTAGGTAAAGCCTTGTATCCCGGTTTTGATCGGATCCGATTTTGCAATGGCCGCCGCCGCAAAAGCCGCTAAGCCCACAGGGGGCGTGTCATCTGCAAGAATACCAAAGTAAAATACAAATAAGTGCACCGCGATCAGTGGAATGATCAATCCATGCTGGGCGCCCAAAGTAACAATAACGGGCGCCATCAGTGTGGACACGACAATATAGTTCGCGGTGGTGGGGAGCCCCATGCCTAACACCAAACTGATCACGGCGGTAAAGAGCAGCATTAAGATGACGCTACCGCCTGAGATAAACTCGACGAAGTCAGTCATGACCAAACCGATTCCCGTGAGCGTGACCACGCCTACAACCGTACCAGCTGCGGCTGTCGCTACCCCGATACCAATCATATTACGAGCGCCAGACACGAGACTGTCTAACAAGTCTTGAACCCCAGTTTTAAAGGCTTGGGTTGTCGCATTGTTTTGCTGAAAGTGAGCCATTAACGGACGTTGTGTCAAAATGATAAAAATCATAAAGACCGTCGCCCAGAATGCCGATAAACCGGGTGAGAAACGCTCAACCGTTAAACACCAAACTAAGACAACAATCGGTAGCAAGAAGTGCAGTCCCGATTTTACCGTCGGACCTGTTTCAGGAACTTCCGTCATGTCTTCAGTGAGTTCTTGTGCGTGTTCTTGGTATTTGGCTGACACTTTCACAAGGAAGACATAGGCGATCAGTAACGCACCCGACATGATAGGCGTCGCGGCGTCGCCAAAGGCTTGTTTGGTCCAACCCACACCGTAGTATACGGCAACGCTTAATACACACAGACCAAGCAATGTGGTTAGGAAAGAGGTAAATCCTTGTAACGCTGTCTTAGCTTTACGGCGAGGTAGACCCACCATTCCTGCCTTACAGGCTTCTAAATGAACAATATACAGTAGTGCGATGTAAGAGATCAGAGCCGGTAAAATCGCTGCTTTAATGACTTCTACGTAAGAAATTCCCACGTATTCGACCATTAAAAATGCCGCCGCACCCATGATGGGAGGTGTTAGCTGCCCATTGGTTGATGCCGCTACTTCAACAGCCCCCGCTTTTTGCGCAGGAAAGCCGACTTTTTTCATCAGTGGAATAGTGAAGGTACCCGTCGTGACAACGTTAGCAATCGAAGAGCCGGATACCAGCCCGGATAAGCCGGAAGCGACGACGGCGGCTTTTGCAGGTCCGCCTCGCATGTGGCCTAACAGTGAAAAGGCGACACGGATGAAGTAAGCCCCAGCGCCAGCACGTTCTAGCATGGCACCAAAGAGCACAAATAAGAAAACGAAAGAGGTCGACACTCCCAGTGCTACCCCAAATACCCCTTCAGTAGTGAGCCACAAATGAGACATGGCTTTGTTTAAGCTCGCCCCTTTATGGGCAATCACATCTGGCATGTAGGGGCCAGCAAAGGTGTACAATAGGAAAACGCCAGCGACTGCCATTAATGGCGGTCCAAGGGCACGGCGGGTCGCTTCTAAGAGCAATACCATGCCTATAACGGCAACGACAATATCGAGCGTCGTTGGTGCGCCAGAACGGTTGGCAAGCGCTTCATAAAATAGATAGATGTAGGCTGCGGAAAATCCACCTAACAGAGATAAAAGCCAATCAATGGCGGGGATATGATCCCGCGGAGAGCCTTTAAAAGCAGGATAGGCTGTAAATGCTAAGAAAATAGCAAACATTAAGTGAATCGAACGCGCTTCAGTATCGTTCAATACACCAAAGTTAAAAATGAAAGGCAGCGGCGAGGCATACCACAGTTGGAACAGTGACCAACACAGCGGAACAAACCAGAGAATTCTGCCGGAGAGTCCGCCAGGATTACGCGCACCCGTATCGGTTTGCGCAACCATCTCTTGCACGTCAGGAGACGAAGTCTGAGTCTGCGACATGTACTTTTCCTTATTATTAATACGATTGAATATTTGGAATGAACATTGTTTTCTAGGTCTGAAAACAGAAGCTAGCACACAAGGAAGCGGTGCTAGTAAAAGTGGCAGGAAGACATACTTCCTGCCCAAAATCGTAACGAATTAGTGAGGACGGTTGTTATTTAAGTAAACCGACTTCTTTATAGTATTTTACTGCACCAGGATGAAGAGGAATGGAGATACCATCGGTCACCATATCTTCTTTCTTCAAGTGAGCAAAGGCTGGGTGCAGACGCTTAAATGTTGAGAAATTCTCAAATACAGCTTTTGCGACATTGTAAGCGACGTCATCTGACACATCCGTACTGGTCACCATGGTCGCTGCTACACCAAAGCTTTTCACGTCTTTGTCTGTGCCACGATACATGCCAGCAGGCACATTCGTGTAAGTGTAGTAAGGGTGATCTTTAACGATTTTATCGATTTGTGGTCCAGTGGCAGGAACCAGTTTCGCATCACACGAAGTGGTCGCTTCTTTGATTGAACCATTTGGATGACCGACCATGTAGATAAAGGCGTCGATTTTGTTATCACACAGTGCTTGTGAACGCTCAGAACCTTTCAGTTCAGAGGCAAGAGTAAAGCTGTCTTTTGTCCAACCAAACGCATTCATCACGACTTGCATCGTCGCACGGTCACCTGAACCAGGGTTACCAATATTGACACGTTTGCCTGCTAAGTCTTTGACATTATTGATGCCGGAGTCTGCACGCGCAATAATGTTAAACGGTTCAGTATGCAAAGAGAACATGGCGCGCAGTTTTTTGTAGGGACCTTGCTGTTTAAATTGGCTGGTACCATTATAGCCATGATATTGCCAATCAGATTGCACAATACCGAAATCCAATTCCCCCGCTCGGATGGTGTTTACGTTGTAAATCGAACCACCGGTGGATTCAACCGAACAACGAATGTCGTGATTTTTACGATCTTTGTTCACTAACTTACAGATCGCCCCACCTGTAGGGTAGTAGACACCCGTCACAGAACCCGTACCAATAGTAATGAATTCTTGTGCACTGACCGAACCAACACCAAAAGTAGCTGTGGCGATCACACCAACTTGAAATAGTTTACTTAACTTCATGAGTTCCTTTCCTTTGTTTTCACTCTCGTTGCTTGATTGAGGTAACCAAACAGCCCCATCGTTGGAGCTAAAGATATCCATAGCAAAGTGCATGGAATTGTAGTGATCATAACAAAAATTGAGTAGAAAAATGCGGGGGAGGTGGTGATTGTATTACTGAAGATAAAATAAAGATTCGTAAATATTGTGTAAATTAGAGAAAATTAAATTATAAATCATGGGCTTATTTATAATGTATGCGCGATATGCGTTTTCTTTATAATGTGATCTACCTCACACACATTTACATCTGTGTATGAGATAGAACATCATAACCGTGCGCTATAACGAAGATTTTTAGCCTGCGTATTCGAACAACTCGCAGACTGATTCGAACAGTTGTTGTGTCGGTACATCGGCGGTTGGAGTTATGAAAATGGTATCATCGCCTGCAACCACGCCAAGAATGCCTTCCGATTTCCCCAGTGAATCCAACAAACGTGCGATGAGTTGAGCCGCGCCTGGTCCTGTGTGAATGACCACGAGGGCAGGGTTATGATCCACATCCAGTACTAACTCTCTTAATGAGCTGGATACCGTAGGAACCCCTAGTTCTGCGGGTAAACAATACACCATTTCCATTTTTGCATTACGAGTACGCACGGCCCCAAATTTGGTGAGCATACGTGATACTTTAGATTGGTTGATATTATCGAACCCTTCATTTTTGAGAGCTTCAACAATATCGCCTTGCGAGCCAAAGCGCTCTTCTTTCAATAGGGCTTTAAAAGCACGAACGAGGCTATCTTGTTTATCTGTATTTCTCATGTGTCACTTAATTCAGTTAGTAAAGGAAAGGATGCTGCATATTCTCGCATAGCTATGCATAATTCGCCAACTTCTTCATCAAATGTGCGAGGATCGCTCTCTTTAACTGTAAAAAATGACATTATTAATGCGAGTTTTATTGGTGATTTCTCATATTCGCTTCATAATCACCTCCCCTTTGTGAAGCACGTCAGAACCTCAGTGGCGCAATTTTGCAAATGGTCCGGTAATAGACTGTAATTGCGTTGTATATTAAATGACCATTATCGAAAGACGTATATCAAAGCTTATGAATCTAGCCTGAGCAGACCTTAGGGTCTTGAGGAGAAATTGCATGAAAGTTGCCGTTATTGGTGCTGCCGGTGGTATTGGCCAAGCGTTAGCCTTACTACTAAAAAATCGATTACCTGCCGATTCCCATTTGGCATTGTATGATATTGCACCTGTGACCCCAGGAGTGGCTGCTGATTTAAGTCATATTCCTACGCCTGTTTCAATTAAAGGTTATTCTGGTGAAGATCCCTCTCCAGCGTTGCAAGACGCAGATGTGGTTTTAATTTCGGCTGGGGTTGCACGTAAACCAGGCATGGATCGCTCCGACTTATTCAACGTCAATGCTGGGATCGTTAAATCGATTGCCGAAAAGGTTGCACAATGTTGTCCCACTGCGTGTGTCGGCGTTATTACGAATCCAGTAAATACCACGGTGGCAATTTTTGCTGAAGTGATGAAAAAAGCGGGCGTCTATGACAAAACTAAGCTGTTTGGCGTGACGACTCTGGATGTGATTCGAGCGGAGACCTTTGTCGCCGATTTGAAAGACAAAGATCCTCGTGATGTGCGTGTTCCGGTTATTGGGGGACATTCTGGTGTCACGATTCTTCCTCTGCTCTCGCAAGTGAACGACATTGGGTTTTCGGAAGAGGAGATCGATGCCCTGACTCGTCGTATCCAAAATGCGGGAACAGAAGTGGTGGAGGCAAAGGCTGGCGCTGGCTCTGCGACGTTATCAATGGGGCAGGCGGCCTGTCGTTTTGCTTTATCGCTGGTGGATGCCTTACAAGGTAAAGAGGGGGTCATTGAATACGCGTATGTCGACAGTGGTAGCCCTCATGCGACATTTTTTGCTCAGCCCTTGAAGTTAGGGAAGCAGGGGATTGAAACGGTTCTGGATTACGGGATCCTGAGCGCATACGAGCAAAACGCGCTTGATGGGATGCTAGAAATATTACGCAGCGATATTCAAGCTGGGGTCGATTTTATCCACGACTAACCCACCATACTGCCTGTATCTCAGGCTATTACATGATGAAGCCGAGCCTATGCCTCGGCTTTTTTCATGAATATCGATGGCCTGACGTACGCCTACTTGGTGCGATTTACCGACATATGGGCCAGTGTAATTAAGGCCTGTTTATAGTCACTGTCAGGTAGAATCGCGATCGCCTCAATGGCTTTGTTCGCTTCTTCTTGTGCTTTCTGTGACGTGTAAGTCAACGATCCGGCTTGATCCATTGCCGCAAGAATCTCATCAAGATGATCCATACCATTGGCATGTTCGATCGCATCGCGGATCAATTGTGCTTGTTCTGGATCCGCATGGCGCATGGCATGAAGTAACGGCAATGTGGGTTTGCCCTCAGCCAAGTCATCGCCAACGTTCTTGCCCATTTCTTCACCGTTGGATGAATAATCCATCACATCATCGATCAGCTGGAAAGCGGTCCCAAGGTAACGTCCGTAATCTTTCAAAGCGGTTTCGATAGGCTCTGGTGCCTCCACCAACAGCGCACCAATTTGCGTGGCCGCTTCAAATAGACGTGCCGTCTTGGAATAAATAACCTGCATGTAGCTTGCTTCGGTCGTGTCCGGATCATTACAGTTGATCAGTTGCTGAACTTCTCCTTCCGCGATGACGTTGACGGCATTACTCATCACTTCCAAAATTTTTAATGACCCCAGTTGAGTCATCATCTGGAATGAACGGGTGTAAATATAATCTCCGACCAGAACGCTGGCGGCATTGCCAAAGGCGGCATTGGCCGTCGCTTTACCACGGCGCATATCAGACTCATCAACCACGTCATCATGTAAAAGTGTCGCCGTGTGGATAAATTCAATGAACGCCGCAGCGAGTGTATGTTTGTCACCCTGATAATCCAGTGCTTTCGCCGATAAAATGGCAAGTAATGGACGCAGGCGTTTGCCTCCGCCACTCACAATATAAAAACCAAGCTGGTTTATGAGAGAGACATCTGAGTTCAATTGCGCTTGAATGTTTTCATTCACTTTTGCCATATCATTGGCAGTAAGCGCTTGGATAGCTTTAAAATCCATGGTAAATCCGGCTGAAGTTGTAGCTGTGACAGCGTGTATGTGCTTCGTAATTATTGAATAATACACTAAAAAACGTTGATTAATATATGTCAGAAAGGCATGATCTCGTCACTTTTCTTTGGCGATTAGCTTTTCGCCAATTTTTTTAAAATATGGCTTGTCATAGGGATGCCATTCAAGTAGAATCTGCGCCCTATTGATGATTAGTTTAGCGCACACCCAAAATGCCAAAATATTACGCATACGGCTGTGCGGAAAAAGCGGAGTAAAATATGTACGCTGTTTTCCAATCTGGTGGTAAACAACACCGTGTAAGCGAAGGTCAAACCCTTCGTTTAGAGAAATTAGACGTTGAAACTGGTGCAACTGTTGAATTTGATAAAGTTCTTCTAGTAGCTAACGGTGAAGATGTACAAGTTGGTGCACCTCTTTTAGAGGGTGGCAAAGTGACTGCAGAAGTTGTACAACACGGTCGTGGCGACAAAATTAAAGTCGTTAAGTTCCGTCGTCGTAAGCATTCTCGTCAACAACAAGGTCACCGTCAGTGGTTCACAGAAGTGAAAATCACTGGCATCAACGCTTAAGTTATTAGGAGAGTCTAAGAATGGCACACAAAAAAGCTGGTGGTTCTACTCGTAACGGTCGCGATTCTGAAAGTAAACGCCTAGGTGTTAAACGTTTCGGTGGCGAATCTGTTCTTGCAGGTAACATCATTGTTCGTCAACGTGGTACTCGTTTCCACGCTGGTAGCAACGTTGGTATCGGTAAAGACCACACTCTATTTGCTTTATCTGACGGTAAAGTTAAATTTGAAGTGAAAGGTCCTAAGAACCGTAAATTCGTTAGCATCGATTCTGAATAAGTTTAGTTTCTAACTGAATTTAAAAGCCCTGCCGTTAGGTGGGGTTTTTTATTTATCTAGCGATCATAAATGATCGTGGTATAAATAATAAGAAAGACGCAATAATACTGAATGTGGTAAGTAGAATTCAGCGGTCATGTGACCTTAGTTCTGCTATTATTTATATCATTGTCAGTAAATGATATTGCAACGCAAATATGCGGAGTAAGAGATGAAATTCGTTGATGAAGCGGTAGTAAAGGTTCAAGCAGGAGACGGCGGTAACGGTATCGTGAGTTTTTGGCGTGAAAAATTTGTTGCCAAAGGCGGCCCTGATGGCGGCGACGGCGGCGACGGCGGCGATATTTATATCGAAGCGGATGAGAACCTGAATACCCTTATCGATTACCATTTCCAGCGCTTTTATTCTGCCGACCGTGGTAAAAACGGCGGTGGCGGTAACTGTACTGGTAAGCGTGGTAATGACAAAGTACTGCGTGTGCCGATTGGGACACGTGCGATCGATATTCACACCAATGAAATTGTGGGTGAAGTTGCCGAGCACGGTAAGCGCGTTATGATTGCCAAAGGCGGTTGGCATGGCCTGGGCAACACTCGATTTAAATCGTCAGTAAACCGTGCGCCACGTCAAAAAACAATGGGTACTAAAGGGGAAGTCCGTGAACTTCGTCTAGAGCTACTATTGTTGGCGGATGTGGGCATGCTTGGTTTGCCAAATGCAGGTAAATCGACCTTTATTCGCTCTGTATCAGCGGCGAAACCGAAAGTGGCCGATTATCCCTTTACGACATTAGTACCAAGCTTGGGAGTCGTCAGTGTCTTACCCGAGAAAAGCTTTGTCGTGGCGGATATCCCTGGGTTGATTGAAGGGGCTGCCGATGGTGCTGGACTGGGTATTCGCTTCTTGAAGCACCTAGAACGTTGTCGTGTACTGTTACATATGATCGACATCATGCCAGTGGATCAAAGTGATCCTGTGCAAAACGCGCTGACGGTGATCGCTGAGTTAGAGCAGTACAGTGAAAAGTTAGCGAACAAGCCTCGTTGGTTGGTGTTCAATAAAGTCGATCTTCTTCCTGAAGAAGAAGCGAATGAGATCATTAATAACGTTATTGAAGCGTTAGGTTGGGATGATCGTTATTATCGTATCTCTGCTATCAACCGTAATGGCACGAAAGATCTGTGTATGCAACTGGCCGAATTTATCGAGACAGTGCCGCGTGAAGAGCAGACCGTGACAACAGAAGAGTCTAAAGTGGACTTCATGTGGGATGACTATCATGAATCCGCCATGCAGGGCGATAATGTTGTGACAGAAGATGATTGGGATGACTGGGACGATGAAGAAGATGACGGTCACGTTATCTACGTTCGTGAGTGATATCTCAATTTTTCTTGATAAGCCGCAATACTCATTGCGGCTTTTTTATGTCTAAATAATGCTCATAGATTGAATCATGCGTCACACACGTGTGTATGCTTAGTTGCCATCATTATTGAGAGAGAAACTATGTCGTTAAAGCAGAGAGAGATATCTCGCTTAATTGCACAAGCAGGAAGGATGTTACTGGCCCATGGTGCAGAAAGCACTTTAGTCGGTGATATTATGAAAAGGATTGGTCTTGCCTCAGGCATGAGTGAGGTGGAAGTTTCTTTGTCTGCGAGCTCTTTAGTCGTCACCACGGTTTATCAAGGTCATTGCATTACGACGACGCGGCGTTGTGTGGATAAAGGATTGAATATGCAGATCGTCACGGAAGTGCAACGCATTTGTATCATGATGGAGCACCGTATTTTAGATCATACGATGGCCCAGCATAAATTGGATCATTTAGATCCAAAGCGTTATAACCGTTGGATCGTGATTGTCATGATCGGTTTGTCTTGTGCGTCTTTTGCTCGTCTCGCAGGAGGGGACTGGATCGTTTTCGTTATGACGTTTCTCGCCTCCGCAGTGGGCATGTTTTTTCGCCAAGAAATGGCGGCTCGACATTTCAATCCTTTGCTCAACTTTGCGGCGACCGCTTTTGTGACGTCTCTTATTTCGACTCAGGCCGTGCGCTATGATTTAGGCAACACTCCCAATATTGTCATGGCCTCTTCTGTGTTGATGTTAGTCCCCGGTTTTCCCTTGATTAATTCGGTCGCGGATATGCTGAAAGGCTACGTCAATATGGGCATTGCTCGCTTTGCCTTTGGCAGTCTACTCACGTTATCGATTTGCTTAGGGATCATTGCGGCGATGAGAGTCACTGGCGTTTGGGGATGGGTCGTATGATGGAGATACTTCTCGCACTGGCCAATGACATGTTTTTTGCTTCGATTCCCGCTGTTGGGTTTGCACTGGTCTTTAACGTGCCGTCTCATGCGCTGCGCTATTGTGCCATTTTGGGAGCGGTTGGCCATGGCTCTCGTTATATGATGATGCATTATGGATGGCCGATTGAATGGTCGACCTTTTTCGCGGCGAGTATCGTCAGTTTTATTGGTGTGTATTGGTCGAAGCGTTTTTTAGCTCATCCCAAAGTCTTTACCGTTGCTGGGGTCATTCCGATGGTGCCAGGGGTGTATGCCTATAAAGCGATGATTGCTTTAGTGCAGATTAATCATGACGGATTTTCTATGTTATTAATGGAATCACTTATGGAGAACTTTTTGAAAGCGATGTTCATCTTGGTGGGTTTAGCCATTGGTCTTGCTGTTCCGGGGCTGTTATTCTACCGCGGTAAATCCATTATTTAATTGATCACCCAGATTCAGGAAGTTCCGATGTTGATAAGTATGATTGCCGCCATGGCCAATGGGCGAGTGATAGGGCAGGACAATCAAATGCCTTGGCATTTGCCCGCTGATTTCGCTTGGTTTAAGCAGTGCACCTTAGGAAAACCCATCATCATGGGGCGTAAAACCTATGACTCAATTGGACGTCCACTACCGGGACGACCCAATATTGTTATTAGCCGTGATAGTGAATTGAGGATTGAAGGGGTGTCGACAGTGACCTCGATTGATGAAGCACTGGCATTGGCGGCGGACTATGAAGAAGTGATGGTCATTGGTGGAGGGAGTATTTATGCGGCGTGCTTACCTCGTGCCAATCGCTTATATATTACCGAAATTAAAGCGGATATCATCGGGGATACGCATTTTCCGGATTGGGGGAGCGACTGGCGAGAAACGCATCGTCAACCGTATGCTGCGGATGACAAAAACCAATATGATATGGAATTCGTGATTTTAGAACGCGGCACGGTGCCGTCTTAGGTAATAACAATCAAAACAAAGCTTGGTGCAAGGCCAAGCTTTGTTGATGTTGTCGGTGGATGAGTGCTTTTGGCGCGTGATTATTGGGCGCTGAGCGAGGGCTGTTCAAAAAAGGTTTGGTCTTCCCAGCGAAGCATCGTCAGGCATCCTCCCCAAACACAGCCAGTATCAAGCCCATAAAGGTTCTCACCACGATATCCTTCCAAGGCAGCCCAATGTCCAAAGATAATCGGTTTCGCCACAGAGACGCGCTCAGGTGTCTCGAACCAAGGCATGATCGTGGGGTCTTGAATATCTTTAGGTGGTCGTTTGCATTGCATATCTAAACGTCCGTCAGCGTAACAAAAGCGCATACGGGTAAACGCATTGATAATATAGCGATAGCGTTGAATGCCTGTCAGATCATGGCACCAATAATCAGGCTTATTCTCATACATGTTTTTCAAGAGCCATTGCCAATCGCCATGATGGAGAATGTCCTCTACTTCTTTGGCGGCAGCACGAGCGGTCTCGAGATCCCATTGAGGCGAAATCCCCGCATGACACATGATAAATTCTGGGTGTTCAGCCAGAAGTGGTTGCTGGCGCAGCCAATTGAGTAACTCGGTTTTGTCTGGCGCAGAAAAAATGGGTTGCGTATGATCTTTCGGCTTTGGTGAATGAATGCCGAGTGAAACCGCTAAGAGGTGCAGATCATGGTTACCAAGAATCACTTGAGCGGCATCGCCAAGCGAGCGAACAAAGCGCAATGTCTCTAGTGATTTTGGGCCTCGTGCGACGAGATCACCGGCGAGCCACAGTTGGTCATGTTGTCGATCAAAATGTACATGATTTAATAGGCTTTGTAGCTCGTCTAGACAGCCTTGAATATCACCGACAATATAGGTTGCCATCACTCCTCCTTAGTGCAGAACATTGGGCATTGCTAAACGAAAGGGCTCAATATTCGTCGTAAATTCGTTACCGTTATGGTCATTCATAACATAATGTCCCTGCATAACGCCAACAGGCGTCTCAAGTGCAGTGCCACTGGTATAGCTATATTCTTGGCCGCTTTCAATCATCGGTTGCTCCCCAACCACGCCATCACCTTCTACGGTAATTTGTTTGCCATTGGCGTCCGTGATCAGCCAGCGTCGACTCAGCAACTGCACAGTATCAGAGGTCAGGTTTTTGATGGTGATTAAATACGCGAAGAGGTAGTGATTGTTTTCAGGAGTGGATTGTTCTGGAATGTATCGCGTTTGAACGTGAATTTGAATGCCAGGTTGGTGGTCCATTTAGGCTCCTTAGAATGATCAGCACATACCAATAGGACGACATGAAGCCGTCCTATTGATCGGTTATTTAAGCAGTATGATTCGCATCAAGAAAGTTAGCGAGAGTCACGAATTGCTCTAAGGTCAAGTTTTCAGGGCGCATACTTGGCGTGATCCCCAGAGACTCGAGCGTATCGGCATCGACGAGGCCTTTATAGCAGTTACGAACGGTTTTACGTCGCTGGTTGAATCCATCCCTTACCACGCGCTCTAACCATTTCATATTGGTGGTTGGATGAGGCAATACATCATAAGGAACTAAGCGTACAACGGCCGAATCCACTTTTGGTGGCGGTACAAATGCGGTCGGTGGGACTTCTAGAACCGGAACAACTTTACAGTAGTACTGTGCCATAACCGTGAGGCGGCCATAGGCTTTACTACCGGGGCCGGCTGCCAGACGTTTCACCACTTCTTTTTGCAGCATAAAGTGCATATCTTGAATATCCGCATGATACTCAAATAAGTGGAACATCAACGGGGTCGAAATGTTATAGGGCAAGTTACCAAAGATACGCAGCGGCTCGTTCGGCTTCACGAGCGTCGAAAAATCAAAGCGCATCGCATCGCCTTCATGAATCGTTAGCTTCTCAGCTAAGTCAGGATGAGTACGCAGGCGTTCTGCCAAATCACGGTCGAGCTCAATCACGCTCATTTTATCAATTTCACGCGCCACAGGCTCAGTCAGTGCGCCCAAACCTGGACCGATTTCTACCAAGTTTTGCCCTGGGAGTGGGTTAATGGCAGCGACGATGCCGTCAATAATGTACGGATCGTTTAGAAAGTTTTGACCAAAACGCTTACGCGCTTTGTGTCCCATATGGACATCATTTCTCATAGTATTCTCAGAATTATTGTGCTTTCTTATCAACAAGCTCAATGGCTTGTTGCAACGCTGTTTGAAAACTGCCTAAATCAGCAAGGCCAGTTCCAGCTAAATCTAATGCTGTGCCATGGTCTACAGATGTCCGTATAAAAGGTAAACCCAAGGTAATATTAACGGCTCGCCCAAATCCTTTATATTTTAGTACAGGCAGTACTTGATCGTGGTACATGCCTAACACCGCATCAGCATCATTTAAATTTTTCTCGCTAAAAATCGTGTCAGCAGGGAGACATCCAATCAATTGGTAGCCTTTTTCCTGTCTTAACCGCTCTAGCGTTGGGTTAATCGTTACTTCTTCTTCATGGCCTAACACTCCGCCTTCTCCAGCGTGTGGATTTAAACCACACACGTAGATACGAGGAGCGGGGATATCGAAGCGTTCCACTAGATCATGATGGAGAATGTCGATGACCTTCTCTATGCGCTCAGGGGTGACGGCTTTCGACACATACGCTAAGGGTAAATGTGTGGTCACCAGAGCGGTACGTAGACCTTGTGTTGCGAGCATCATGACCACTAATGGTGTGTTTGATATCTCGGCAAAGAACTCAGTATGGCCGCTAAATGCGACGCCTGCACGATTAATTATCCCCTTGTGTACAGGGCCGGTGACAATAGCATCAAACTCGTCATTCATACAGCCTAAAGCCGCTCTTTTCAGCGTATTTAATACATAATAGCCGTTCGCTTCATTTAAGCGGCCCGCGACAACAGGTTCTGCTAGCGGGATATGATCGACAACCAATGAGCCCGCTTTTTGCGGCACCGCGAGGCTTGTGGCGTCGTAATCGAGTAATTGGACATCAATACCGAGTTGTTCTGCGCGTGTTTGCAGCAGAGCTTTATCGGCACAAATGACTAATTGGTGCGGCCAATCATGTTGCGAAAGAGCAAGAACCAGATCCGGTCCAATTCCTGCGGGTTCACCGGCCGTAACCACCAATTTTCTAACTATCACTACTATTATCCTTCATTTTTTCAATATAGGCACTGGCTCGTAGCTCTTTCAGCCAAGTGCTGGCTTCTTCATTAAACTTACGTTTAAACAAGATTTGATACGCTTTATTTTTCATCGCGGCGTCTGTTTTATCAACATTACGACGAGCCATTACTTCAACAATATGCCAACCGTGTACCGTTTTGAATGGTTTACTGATTTTACCAATCGGTAGCTCTTCCACTTTGTGTTTAAACTCGGGAACAAAATTATCCACTGTCTGGTAGCCTAGGTCGCCTTTTTGCGAGGCCGACCCTGGGTCTTGGCTGTATTGCTCAGCAAGATCGCCGAATTTAGCTTGGCCGGATTGAATTTGCTTGATGAAGTTGTTGAGTTCTTTTTTCGCGCCATCATCACTTAAAATAATACTCGGCTTAATCAAAATATGACGCGCTTTGACTTCGGTGACAGAGACGTTAGGTAACCCTTTTACATCGTCCACTTTTAAGATGTGGATACCAGCACCACTGACGAATGGACCGATAATATCGCCTTTTTTCTCGTCTGTGATATGGTCAGCAAAAATGGTTGGCATTTCTTCTTTACGCATCCAACCCCAGTCACCGCCTTTCAGGGCTTTTGGACCTTTGGAGTAGGTCATCGCCAACTGAGAGAAATCTTTCCCATGTTTCAACTGCTCAATGATTTTTTTCGCTTTAGCTATCATGGCTGCTTTGTTGTCTTCATTATAGCGCAGTTGAATATGACTGATATTGTAGCGGACGGTCGCATCGCTTTTTTCTTCTAGCAGCTTCGCCATATTATCGACTTCAGCGGGAATGATATTCACTCGGCGACGAACTAAAGCGTTACGAGCTTCGCTGATTTTCATCTCTTTGCGAATTTCCGCGCGGAAATCTGCATACGAAATGCCTTCTTTTTGTACCGAGCTGATTAATTGCGCTTTGGTGAGTGATTGACGTTTGGCAATATCATTAATCGCTGCATCAAGGCGCGAGTCATCGATTTTAACACCAATGCGATCCGCTTCTTGCTCTTGCAGTTTTTCCATGATCAATTGATCGACGATCTGATCACGCAAAACCGAGGTTTTCGGTAGTGTTTTACCATTTTTGCTCGCGTTCGCTTTAATACGATTCATCGCGTTATTAATGTCGCTTTGCAAAATGACGCCATTATTGACGACGACAGCGACATTATCGAGCTCGACAGATTTCGCAACTGCGGCTGTGCATGTCATTAAGGTCACGAAACCAATTAATAGGTGTTTCCACAATTTCATTTCAGATCCTATTGAAATAGAGGGGCGAAATCTCGCCCCTAAAAATTTAGTTATTCAAGAAGAATGGGCGGCCATAACCGAGCGATGAGCTACTGCTTGAAATCAGGTCTGAGCCCATGTTCGTACCAAGACCAGTGATCCCGAAGCTAATGCCAAAGTTGTTTTCATACGAAGGCTCGGCATTCGGGTAGTCATATAAGTTTGATTCCCAATGATCCAGTTCACGACTGTATGTCATACCGAAGTACCAGCAATCCGATGTATAACGTAGACCAGCGATCCACTCTAAAGGTTCATCCGTTGTGAGATCATAAAAGTATTGACCCGTCGCATACCATTTTGGTGACAGTTGATACGCTCCCAGAAGCCCTGCCTGTGAAATACCATCTGTGGTGTAGTTACGATAGTTATTTTTGGTGATAAAGCTGGCTTGCTCTTGAATATAATCCAAACTCACATAACGATAATTTGCCTGCACATACCCTTTATCAAAGCGATATTCCAACGTGCTGTTGCCAGTTTGAACGGTGTTTTTATCACTGTCTAACTGTAAGCCGCCATGATAGAAAATGGAATCATCGTAGTTAAAGTCGGCATCCAACGCCCACGCAGAGAAGTTGGAACTCCCTGAGTCTTGATCGATATCTGGAGGCGTTGAAGCAGAGTGGAAGTAGAAGACTTGCCCAAACGATAAGTTGAAACGCTCTTTGTATTGATCGTCAAAGAAACGCGTACTGGCCCCATAGCTCAATTGGTTCGCTGATGAAATATAGTCGATACTGCTATAGCGATGCGAGCGGAATAACCCATAGTAATCGGTTTGCAGTAGCGTGGTATCGTAGTACGAGTATATGTCGTTTTGTTTCTCTTCTGGGATATACAAATACTGAATTTGTGGTTCCAGTGTTTGCGTATATTCCCCCATGAACTTGTCATTACTTTCGAGAGTGATGCCAGCATGTGAACGGAATTCAGGAATCACGCGCGACGCATTCTCTTTAAGGTCATAGCCATCGGCACGAAGATTGGACAGGTTAACCCCATTCAAATCTTGCTGGTAATAGGTGCCTAAAACGCGAGCTTCGGTAGTCCATGAGCCCCATGTATTGGCAATGGGAATGGTCAAGCCAGGCTCAACATGGACACGAGTTGCCGATGGTTTATTGTTCGCATCTGTTTCAAAACGCGCCACATGACTTTTCACATCAAAATCTAAAAAGCGCATGAGTTCCGGTGCGTGATAGTTAAATGACAGCTTAGGCAAAAGTTTATACGGAGAATCATCCGTGCTTTCTGTCAGTAGTTGGAAGTTTCGCACAAGTAAGGAAGAATCCCAGCTATGCGTCCGGTATTGCACTTCGCCTTCCTGCATCAATTGGCCGTCTTCACGGTTACCAATGCTGGAATTTAAATCAGAGAAATAGTCAATATCACTGACTTTTGAGTAATCGACTGAGAACTTCCAGTTCTTTTTGTAAATGCCGCTATGTTCATATTGAACCCCCCAGCGCGCTGAGTCCTCATCGTATTCTTTATCATCAGGTAAATATTCAGAGGTGATTTGACCTTGACCGAACTCAGTTAAATAACGGAATTTGTTATTCAACTGCACGCCCCGTTTTTCCATATAATGCACTGATGATTCTAAATCGTATTCTGGGGCAATGTTCCAGTAAAAAGGAACCTCTAACTCCATCCCTTCTTTAGAGCCATAGGAAACGCTAGGGTATAAAAAGCCCGTTTTACGTTTATCACCAATAGGAACGGTCAAAAGCGGCAAATACATCACAGGGACATTTTGGATTTCAAAACGAGGGTTGTAGAACGTGGCTTCTTCTTCATCTTGGTCGACATCGATACTTGAAGCGACGAAGCGCCATGAATTATCGCCTTCAGGACAGGTGGTGATTGACCCATCTTCAATTTGATAAATACGCTTACCGGTTCTCGAGACATACACCGCCTTACCACGACCTGGCTGACACAAGAACTTGTAGTCGGTATTTTCCAGTGTCATCTTATCGGTGTTAAGATTATTGGTTGCTTTGTCTGAACGAGTTTTGACTTGGCCATCATTAAATTGCACATTACCTTCGGCAACCACCACATTTTCTTTCTGGTGCAAGGTGACATTATCAGCTTTGATATGTTTTTTACCTTGTGTAACGACGACGTTGCCGGAATACGTTGCTTTATTGCCGTTAATTGCTTCTAGCTTATCGGCCTCTACATTGATAGGCTGACTCTTCGAGTTTTCCGGCTCAGGTTCATTGATGACACATTGGTCAATGGCCGCTAAAGACTGGGTTTGTTTTGCCAGAACTTGCGGCGCGAATAGAGCCGCAGTAATCGAAGCGGCTAAAAACGTGCGGGAAAAAAGTAACATTGGGTTGTACTATCCTGTTTAGCTTAAATGATTCCTAGAATCGAAAGCAAAAATCAAAAAATTAATGAGTTGGTCATATCATAAAGGAAATTGCAGTATCAGACACTACCAGACTGCTTAACAAGTTAAAAATTCACATGTGAGAGCACATAATGCAGGTTTTCGGCAAAATTCTTGGCGCTTTTTTTGGTTTCTTATTTGGAGGCCCAATTGGCGCAGCGTTAGGACTTTTTATTGGACATCAGTTTGATAAAGGGAGAAGTATCAATCAAGCGGGCGGTTTTGGACAGGCTTTTGGCGGCGGTCCGCGAGTGAATCAAGAAGAGCTCCAGCAGGAGTATTTTAATGCGGCGTTTGCGGTTATGGGGCACGTAGCGAAAGCCAAAGGCAACGTTACCCAGCAAGAAATCCAGCTGGCGACGCAGGTGATGGAGCGAATGGGCTTGTACGGCGAGCAGCTGCGGGCCGCGCAAAACGCCTTTCGAGAAGGCAAAGAGTCGAGTTTTCCTTTACAAGAAACTCTGCAAAGAATTCGCTCAATGATTTCCGGGCGGGGTGATTTGTTGCAGTTCTTCTTGGATTTACAAATCTCCTCTGCGTTTGCTGATGGCGAATTGCAAGCCAGTGAACGAGAGCTGTTGTTTACCATTGCTAAAGGGCTAGGCTTTTCCGCCGCCCACCTAGAAAGTCGTTTGCGCATGCAAGAAGCGGCGTTTCGTTTTCAGCGTGGTAATGGCAGTTTTGGAGGACAGCAGCAGTCACATCGCTCTGAACAAAGCCGGGGGTGGCAACAGGCTTCTCAAGCCAGTCAGTTGGCCGATGCCTACGAGGTGTTGGGCGTTAAGGCATCGGATGATGAAAAAACCATTAAACGTGCCTATCGTAAACTGATGAACGAGCATCATCCGGACAAATTGATGGCCAAAGGCTTGCCGAAAGAAATGATGAATGTGGCCAAGCAGAAATCACAACAAATTCAAAATGCTTATGATGTGATTAAGAAAGAGAAAGATATACGATAAGTGTAAGATCTCTTTCGATGGAATCCATGCGGTACCGATGTGCGTCGGTACCGCATTTTTTTATCTATACAATTTGCAGCAAAGTATCTTGCGGGGGAGAGGCAATACATCGTCGCTGAAAAGTCACCGCCGTCAACGCTCATGCGCCAGTGGTATTTTAAAGGGTAGGAGAAACGAAAAAAGCCACAGCGAGTGCTGTGGCTTTTCGAATAGTGGCTCCCCCTGCGGGACTCGAACCTGCGACATACGGATTAACAGTCCGCCGTTCTACCAACTGAACTAAGGGGGAACAAATTGTTTTCTCATTAAAGAGAAATGGTGCCGACTACCGGAATCGAACTGGTGACCTACTGATTACAAGTCAGTTGCTCTACCTACTGAGCTAAGTCGGCACTGATACTAACAAGTCTTATGACTTATGAGTAAAAAGTGGCTCCCCCTGCGGGGCTCGAACCTGCGACATACGGATTAACAGTCCGCCGTTCTACCAACTGAACTAAGGGGGAACAAATTGTCTTCTCATGAAGAGAATAGATGGTGCCGACTATCGGAATCGAACTGATGACCTACTGATTACAAGTCAGTTGCTCTACCTACTGAGCTAAGTCGGCACACTAATTTTGTTTTGTTGAAGTTATTGAACACCAACATAAAATTTGTGGTGCCCGGAGGCGGAATCGAACCACCGACACGAGGATTTTCAATCCTCTGCTCTACCGACTGAGCTATCCGGGCAACGAGGTGTATTAAAAGGTTTTTCGCTTTTCACGTCAACAGGAAATTGCAAAAAAATGATCGTTTGTTGTTTTTCTATACGTTATGGGCTGTTTTTATCCATTTTATTCGCATGCGTACTAGAAACTCGGGTGGTGTTCGAAAAAAGATACACTGGGAATCGGCTAAAAAACCGCAAAAATCAGAGTCTCAATCATCTATAACACCCTGTTAGCCGAGGAAAATAGGGCGACAGAAGTATAAGCCACAGATGGGTATGTTATATTAGTTGGATAAAATCAGCATGAACGTATCAATATACGTCAACGATAAGTCTTATTCTCATGCCGTCATCACAAAATGAGGTCAGCTTACCGATCAGTCTGTAAGTATTGATGAGCGGGCATGAGTCGAAAGGGGAGGAGAAACGAAAAAAGCCACAGCGAGTGCTGTGGCTTTTCGAATAGTGGCTCCCCCTGCGGGACTCGAACCTGCGACATACGGATTAACAGTCCGCCGTTCTACCAACTGAACTAAGGGGGAACAATAATGGTGCCTCGAGGCGGAATCGAACCACCGACACGAGGATTTTCAATCCTCTGCTCTACCGACTGAGCTATCGAGGCAATATAAATGGTGCCGACTATCGGAATCGAACTGATGACCTACTGATTACAAGTCAGTTGCTCTACCTACTGAGCTAAGTCGGCACACTAAATCTATTGCTCGTTGATGACTATTAACATCAACCTTTCACATTGTTTCTGACGTTTTAAACCAACACCAGACTATAAATAATGGTGCCCGGAGGCGGAATCGAACCACCGACACGAGGATTTTCAATCCTCTGCTCTACCGACTGAGCTATCCGGGCAACGGGGCGCTATTAAACGGATTTTCCGTACTCCCGTCAACTTGTTTTTGAAAAAAAAATGAAAAAAGGTGTTATTTGTCGTTATTTTAGACAAAGTGAGGCTTTTTAGTGCTGATTAAATTCTTTTTTATAACGTGTCACTTTCTCTAGGTAACGGCGTGATTCTTGGTTCGGATGTTTTTTCGTTAAGGCCCAATAAACTTGATTGGGTTGTAATTGGTTAATATCCCGAAGCGCACGAGCGCGATTACGACTGAAGGTGTTTAACACTCCGCCTGTGCCACCATTATACGCTGAAATCATACTGTACTGTAACGAGACCGGATTTTGCACCTGCTTTAGGTATCGATGTTTGAGAAGATAAAAGTAAGCCGTTCCAGTATCGATATTATTGGCAGGATTATATAAATATTGCGGAGAGGGTTGGCCTGATCGTTTTTTGACAAGCTTAAATACATCGCGTCCTGCTGTTTTAGGGACAATTTGCATGAGGCCATAGGCATTTGCCCAGCTCACCGCATAGGGGTTGAAACTGCTCTCGGTTTTTATAATCGCATAAATTAAGTCTTCTGGAATTCCATAGCGTCGCGAGGCTTTGCGCACGATACTGGCGTATTGGTAACTACGGATTTCGACCTGATTATCCACCATTGGAATATCGACATAGTAGGATTTTTTAAAATCAACGGTTTTGACTTTGAGATGATGTGCGATTAGGTAATCGGCAAAACGTTTTGCTCGCCATGACCATTGGATGGGCTGATGGTCTTGATCGACTACTTGTTTATAGAGGAATGGTTGTCCTTTGAGCGTGATCTTTTTCGACGAAAAAAGATCGACTTGGGCGGGATCATCGGGTGTCAGTAGCGTGGTAATGATCGCTTGGCGTAAGTGTTCTTTAGGCTCTGTGGTGGCGACCGTTTCGACAACTATTTTGCCAGATTCAAAGTTAACATCGGCACGGCTGAGATAGTTATCGATATATTTAACGTAGTTACGTTTACCCGCGATTTTGAATTCTCGCGAGCCCCATTTATTTTTTACTTTGCCTGAAAAGGCGTTGATGAGTTGGTTTAACGCCGCAGTATCTTTCTTGAATTGACCAGGAAGCTGCGCCAAATGCTTGGCAAAACGGTTGGTGGGCTCATAGTCGACATCATAAATTTTTTCGATGAATTCTCGACTGCATCCCGTCAATGATAATACAAGTAAAGTGCATAGCGTTTTTTTCATTCGTCCCTTATCCATACGTAAAAAAGAAGGCTGACGACACTCGCCAGCCTAATGTTTTATTCACTTGGCGGTGTGTAACCTTCAATGTGGACATCTTGTCCTTCAAATAAGAAATTGACCATTTCGGTTTCAAGTAACTTACGATGCTCGGGATCCATCATGTTGAGTTTCTTTTCATTGATCAGCATGGTTTGCTTATGTTGCCACTCGGCCCAGGCTTCTTTTGAAATGTTATCAAAAACACGTTTACCGATTTCACCTGGATACAGTTGAAAATCGAGGCCTTCTGCTTCTTTTTGTAGGCGTGCACAAAATACCGTGCGACTCATAGTCTATCCCCTTAATTAGATGTTAGTTCAAATGGTAAACTTTCTAGCAGCTGTTTAACAGGGGCTGCCAAGCCTATTTGTTCCGGAACCGTCAAGTTATACCAAAGGCCTTTATTGGCTTCCATGATTTGCTGAGGTTTGCTCGTTAGTTCAACCAAAATTGGGGTAATATCCAAATGATAATGGCTGAATGTGTGGCGAAACGCGTTTAATGTGCTGGTCTTTTCAATGTGCTTTGGTTGAATTCCGCGAGCATCCAATAGGTCCTCAATCGCGCTATTTTTGTGTTCTGGAAAACAGTATAGACCACCCCAAATACCACTTTGTGGACGTTGTTCCAACCACACGTCATTATCATGATGTAGCATCACAAACCATGCTTCACGTACTGGCTTGGTTTTTTTAGGTTTTTTGCCCGGATAGTCGGTTTGATTGCCTTGTTGATAGGCCAGACACCCCGTTGCGACTGGACACAATGAGCATTTGGGCTTGCTACGTGTACAAATCATCGCCCCCATGTCCATCATGGCTTGATTGTAATGATCGACATCGGTCTCAGGGGTATTGAGCTCTGCATATTCCCACAATTGGTTTTCGACACGTTTTTGCCCCGGCCATCCTTCAATGGCGTAATAGCGCGCTAATGTCCGTTTCACATTGCCATCTAAAATCGCGTGGGGAAGTCGGTACACCGAGGATAAAATGGCGGCGGCCGTTGAGCGGCCAATCCCCGGTAGGGCATTCATCGCCTCCAGATCTTGCGGGAAAACGCCATGGTGCTCGTTAACCACAACTTGAGCCGCTTTATGGAGATTGCGCGCGCGCGCATAATAGCCAAGCCCAGTCCAGTAGTGTAAGACTTCATCTTGCGGCGCTTCTGCTAGCGCTTGCACAGTAGGAAAGCGTTCCATGAACCGCTGATAATAAGGAATCACCGTAGCGACTTGCGTTTGCTGTAGCATGATTTCAGACAGCCATACGCTGTAGGCGGTTTTATTCTGTTGCCACGGAAGGTTCTTACGTCCGTAGGCGTCATACCAATTGAGGATCGACTTTGCAAAAGGGGTCACGACAGGCTCTTTTTATGATGATAATGATGTAAAATTGCCGCATAGTGTAGTCGATAAGTTGTTGAGACTAAACCGCAGGGAAGAAAACCAGTGAGGTTTTTCGGTTTATTACTTGCACCGAAGGCAATTCTTTGGATAATTCCCGCTCTGATTAATCAATGTGCAGGCAAAACCAATGAGTGAAGTAACGACTAACGAATTGACTGAAGACGGCAAAATAAAGCGCAGAATCCGTAGCTTTGTCCGTCGTGAAGGCCGATTAACCAAAGGTCAAGAAACTGCCTTGGCTGAATGTTGGCCGACAATGGGGATTGATTTCCAAGAGCAACTGCTCGATTGGCAAGCGGTCTTTGGTAATAACAACCCAGTGGTACTAGAAATTGGTTTTGGTATGGGCGCGTCTTTGGTTGAAATGGCAAAGAATGCACCAGAGAAAAATTTCGTCGGTATCGAAGTGCACACGCCTGGTGTGGGAGCGTGTTTGTCCGCCGCGAAAGAAGAAGGTGTAACCAATTTGCGCGTGATGTGTCACGATGCGGTCGAAGTGTTTGCACATATGATTCCTGACCACACTTTGGCAACGGTTCAGCTATTTTTCCCTGACCCATGGCATAAAAAGCGTCACCATAAGCGCCGGATTGTGCAGCTTGAATTCGCTGAAATGGTGCGTCACAAATTGCTTCTCAATGACGGTGTTTTCCATATGGCAACAGACTGGGAAAACTACGCAGAACATATGATTGAAGTGATGGAGCAAGCACCGGGTTATCGAAATATTGCGACCGATGGCCCGTTTATTCCCCGTCCAGATGAGCGACCGTTGACGAAATTTGAGGCTCGTGGTCATCGTCTTGGTCATGGTGTTTGGGATATTAAGTTCCAGCGCACTGAGTAAAGATAACACTCAATCAAGTATGAATCATTAATGCCAACATTGTTTAATGTTGGCATTTTTTCCCTTTGGAGAAAGAGGATGAAACCGACACAAGAAATATTAAACAGCATCTTAGAGGAAGTTCGTCCCTTAATTGGCCAAGGCCATGTCGCGAATTATATTCCCGCGTTAGCGTGTGTCCCGAATGACAAATTAGGGATTGCTGTATTCACAAACGAAGGCGAAGTGATTCAAGCCGGCGACTCGCAAGAAGGTTTTTCGATTCAATCGATCTCGAAAGCTTTGAGCTTAACCCTCGCGATGGAGCTGTATGAACCCGCCGAACTCTGGAAAAAAGTCGGCAAAGAACCGTCTGGTCAAGCCTTTAACTCTTTGATCCAGCTAGAGGTTGAGCAGGGGATACCGCGTAACCCGTTTATTAATGCCGGGGCAATTGTGATTGCCGATATGCTGTATAGCCGTTTGTCTGCGCCGCGACATCGTTTATTAGAGTTTGTACGTGAGCTGTCCGGTAATCCTCATATCATTTATGACAAAGAGGTCGCACACTCTGAAATGATGCACAGTGATCGTAATGCGGCGATTGCCTATCTCATGCGTTCATTTAATAATTTTTCGAATGAGGTGCTTCCTGTACTGAATAATTATTTTCATGCATGTGCGCTGGAAATGAGCTGTGTTGAATTAGCGAAAACGTTCAGCTATTTGGCCAATCAAGGTCGCTCAGTGATTACGGGTAAAGCGATCATTTCTGATGTCCAGAGTAAACAAATGAATGCATTACTGGCGACTTGTGGGTTATATGATGGTGCCGGTGAGTTTGCTTATCGTGTGGGAATGCCAGGGAAATCAGGGGTCGGTGGCGGCATTATTGCTATTGTTCCAGGGGAAATGACCATCGCAGTCTGGTCACCCGAGTTGGATAAATCCGGTAACTCCCTTGCAGGCACGCGAGCGTTAGAATTACTCTCAGAGCGGATTGGACGTTCTATTTTCTAAAACAAAGACGCGGAGTATGCCGCGTTAGAGTCCGTCATCGCGATGACGCCTCAAACCGAGGCGTCATGTTGAGCGTTTTATGACTCGTCGTCATCCTCGGGCATGAATGCCCCTAACAGATCATTTAAGAACAATTTACCTTTATGGGTAATTTGCCAACAGTCAGCATTATCACTCAAGTAACCTTGGTTTACAGCCCATTGAATCGTGCTTTCAATGGCCGTTAAGGGCAGACCGGTCGTTTCGATAAAGTCTTGTTTTGGACATGGCTCCATTAAACGAAAGCGGTTCATGAAAAACTCAAACGGTTTATCGCTGTCTGAAACTAGAGTTTCCTGATCCAAGTAAGGTTTCACCATATTATTGAAGGCGGCCAAATAGCCTTTCGGATGTTTCACTTTGGTGGTACGTACGATACGACCATCGTCAAAACTGATTTTACCATGAGCGCCGCAACCAATGCCGAGGTAATCACCAAAGCGCCAATAGTTGAGATTGTGCTGGCACTGATACCCCGGTTTGCTGTAACCGGAAATTTCATATTGTACATAGCCAGCGGCTGCCAGTTTCTCATGACCTTGTTCAAAAATATCCCATAAATCGTCTTCATCAGGCAATTGTGGGGGTTTTGAATAGAACAAAGTATTGGGTTCAATCGTTAACTGATACCAAGAGAGATGCGGTGGATTCAGTGCGATCGCTTGATCTAAGTCGGCCAAGGCTTGTTGTGGGGTTTGATCGGGTAAGCCATGCATCAAATCGAGGTTAAAGCTATTAAGACCGATGGTGTGAGCAAGATTAGCGGCACGGAGTGCCTCATCGCGACCATGGATACGGCCTAACGTCTGCAGTTTCTCGGCTTCAAAGCTCTGCACACCGATCGAAATGCGATTCACGCCGACTTTGCGGTAGCCGGCAAAGCGTTCCGCTTCGATAGTGCCAGGATTGGCTTCCATGGTGACTTCCATATTATCCGTGATGTCTAGCCGTGCTTTCACGCCCTCTAATAATGCGCCAATACCTTCTGCTGAAATTAAGCTCGGTGTCCCACCACCAATGAAAATAGAATGAAGTGGACGTGGAGTGTTGACCAGATGATACCGTGCAATATCATGATCGAGATCGTCGAGTAGAGCCTGAATATACGCTTGCTCTGGAATGTCATTTTTCAAAGCATGCGAGTTAAAGTCACAGTACGGGCATTTCTGCACGCACCATGGAATATGGATATATAAACTGAGTGCTGGTGGCGTTAGCATTAAGATTGTTGCTCTTTAATCGCTTGAAAAAGTTTGGTGAGCGCTTGTCCGCGATGAGAAAGCTGTTTTTTACGTAATGGCTCAAGCTCAGCCGACGCACAGTTTTCTTCTGGTACCCAAAAAATAGGATCGTAACCAAATCCGTTGTCACCGTGAGCTTCCTGCAGTATAC
This sequence comes from Vibrio zhugei, assembly GCF_003716875.1. NCBI lineage: Bacteria > Pseudomonadati > Pseudomonadota > Gammaproteobacteria > Vibrionales > Vibrionaceae > Vibrio > Vibrio zhugei. The sequence goes on from NZ_CP033078.1 coordinate 395,265, forward strand.
GACCTTCCCATTGGCCATGACAGACAAGCGGCGTAGGATCCTCAGCATGACGCATAAAGACAAGAACACAGTGGAAACGGGCAGTACGTTGCGCTTGTGGCACATCGTGCATGGCTTCCAGTAATTTATTGAGGTTGTCTTCGTCAGAAGCGTCTTCTCCCGCGTAGCGGGCGGAGTAGATTCCCGGCGCACCACGTAAGTAGTCAACTTCAAGGCCAGAGTCGTCTGCGATAGCCGCATACCCAGTTTCTTTTGCCGCATGACGTGCTTTGATGATCGCATTTTCAATGAAGGTGGTCCCCGTTTCGGGTACTGATGACACGTTCAGTTCGCTCTGGGCGATGACATCGAACCCAAAATCGGCCAGCAGCCCAGCCATTTCTCGGACTTTGCCTTGGTTGCCGGTCGCTAACACTATCTTTTTATTCATGCGGATATTCTCTCTATTGCCCCATTAGAAACGGTCTACATCGAGCGTTTATGGAGATGATTAGGCGGTATGACTGATGGCGAAAGGATACCAGAATCTGTGAAGAGCAACGAGGTTTGTCTTAGCGAGAAAAAGAAAATCTCCACCGGAGGTGGAGATTTATGAGGCGTGTTGAGACGTTAACAACGGCAGATTTACATTATAATTGGAACCACAGTGGGCCAACTAAATCTCCCATGAGGTAATTGGCAAATTGCAATAGTACAAAAAGGACCAGTACGCTTAAGTCGAGTCCGCCCATCGCCGGAATAATACGGCGAATCGGCGCCAGCATTGGTTCCGTTAATTGATGAAATACAAATTCAATCGGACTACGGCCTTGGCTCACCCAACTCATAATCGCGCGGATGATCAATACCCAAAACAATAAGCCACCTGCGGCTTTGACTAAAGCCAGCGCAGAGATGAAAAATAAGTAAGGGCTGACGGAAATCATACTGCCTGAACTGATGGCGACTAATGCAATGAATTTCAATAGACATAATGCATACGCAAACAGTAAGGTCGCCATATCCAAGCTGCCAATCGATGGAATGATACGACGAAGAGGACCGACGACCGGTTGTGTTGCTTTAACCACGAATTGAGAAAATGGGTTATAAAAGTCCGCTCGAGCTGCTTGCAGCCAGATGCGTAAAATCACAACCATGATATACAAGTCCAGTACTGTGGAGACTAGAAAAGTCAGTGCATTCATAAAGGGCCCTTTTTAATTGGCATGATAAAAATTTACGTCAATGGTACCGCAATGCGGCGCCAATGACAGTTAGAATAATGTTTCCATTTCTTGCGCGCGCGTTACCGCGGCTTGCATTGCTTCAGCAACCGTTTTTTCAAGATTCAAGGCTTGCAACGTATTAATGGCTTCTGCGGTTGTGCCACCTTTTGATGTGACTTGAGCACGCAATTCTGAGAGTGATAGTTGGTCGTTCTCGGCGACCATGTGCGCAGCGCCTAGCGCCGATTGTTGAACCAATAAGCGCGCCGTGTCACGATCAAACCCTTGTGCGATGGCTTCATTTTGCATCGCTTCCATAAACAAGAAAAAGTAGGCGGGTGCACTGCCGGCCGCAGCAATGATGCCATTGATTTGTGACTCTTGTTCTACCCAACATATCTCACCCACCGCCTTCATTAAGGATTCGGTAAAGTCACGATCTGCCGCCGGTGTTGTCTCCGTCGCATACAAGCCACTCATACCTTTGCCGATTAATGATGGGGTATTTGGCATCACACGGACGACATTTAATTGCGTCGCAAAAATCTCATTGATGCGTGCAACTGGCATGCCTGCGGCAATGGATATAATGAGCTTATTGCTGACATCGACCCCCTGTAGTGGTTCAAACACCTCGGCCATCAATTGGGGTTTGACTGCAAGCACGACAACATCACTCTCTTGAACCGCACGTAAGTTATCACTGGTTGTACGAATACCCAGTTCTTGCTCCATCGGTAAACGCCGTGTTTGGGTAGGAGAAGACACCAAAATGTGATCAGATGGATATCCGCTGCGGACTAACCCTGCAATGATCGCTTTAGCCATGTTACCAGCGCCAATAAAGGCAATTTTTCTTTGTTCCATTTCAGTCTATTCTCCGTAGGTTATCTATGCGAATCATTCAGTATGTGCGTGAGAGTAATCTCGTTGGCCAAAAATGGCGGTCCCGATTCGAACCATGGTCGTTCCTGCCTCAATCGCCGCTTCCATATCGCCACTCATACCCATCGAAAGCGTATTTATATGTGGGTAGCGTGTTGCCAATGTTTGTTGGTAGCTGGCCAGCTTTTGAAAGGCGGCCAGCTGTGAAGCATAGTCAGGGACATTTTGAGGAATGGCCATGACTCCTCTTAACGTGAGGTTGGGAAGCGTGGAAATCAATTCGGCCAGCTCAAAAAGTTCGCTTTCCTGTATTCCCGATTTAGAGGCTTCACCGCTAATGTTAATCTGGATAAGCACTTGCAATGGGGGCAGGGTTGCAGGGCGTTGATCATTTAAGCGTTGCGCGATTTTTGCACGGTCAATGGTATGAACCCAAGCAAAATGCTCAGCAATGGCCCGTGTTTTATTGGATTGTAAGGGGCCAATAAAGTGCCATTCGAGCGATAAATCAGGGTAGTGCTGATTAAAGTACTGAACCTTTTCAACACCTTCTTGGACATAGTTTTCGCCAAATTTTCGTTGACCTGCCTGCGTCGCAGCAATGATCGCTTCAGGGGGTTTGGTTTTACTGACGGCAAGCAGTTGCACGGATCCCTGACTGCGTCCAAACTTAGTTTGTGCGCTTTCAATGAGTGAGGTGATGTGTTCAATGTTCTCTTGAATACTCATAGCTAGACTTTAATTAAGGAAAATAAATGGATATCGCTGAACTACTCGATTTTAGTGTAAAGCATAATGCGTCGGATTTGCACCTTTCAGCAGGTGTCCCTCCCATGATCCGTATTGATGGTGATATTAGACAACTCGACATTCCTGCTTGTTCTCATACCGACATTCATCGTCTGGTGTTTGACATCATGAATGATGCCCAGAGACGGGAATACGAAGAAAAGTTGGAAGTCGACTTTTCTTTTGAGTTGGCGAATGTCGGCCGTTTTCGTGTGAATGCATTCCATCAATCACGGGGTAGTTCGGCAGTATTTCGGACGATTCCGACTGATATTCCTACTCTATCACAGTTGGGTGCTCCGGAAATCTTTAATCGCATCAGCCATTATGAAAAAGGATTAGTGCTGGTCACAGGACCCACCGGTTCCGGAAAATCGACCACATTAGCGGCCATGGTCAATGAGATCAATCGAACCAAGAATAAGCATATCTTGACGATTGAAGACCCGATAGAGTTTGTTCACACCAATGATAAATGCCTTATAAATCAGAGAGAAGTCCACCGTGATACCTACAGCTTTAAAGCGGCATTACGCTCTGCATTGCGTGAAGATCCGGATGTCATTTTGGTGGGAGAACTGCGGGATCAAGAAACGATCAGTCTAGCGCTGACCGCGGCAGAAACAGGCCATCTCGTCCTCTCGACCTTGCATACCAGCTCAGCAGCGAAAACCATTGATCGCATCATTGATGTGTTTTCCGGTGCGGATAAAGGAATGGTGCGCTCAATGTTATCGGAGTCGCTACGTGCCGTGATTGCGCAAAATCTACTGAAAAAACCGCAAGGTGGGCGAGTGGCTTGTCATGAAATTATGCTGGCCACCCCTGCAATTCGTAATTTAATCCGGGAAGATAAAGTCGCGCAAATGCAATCGGTGATTCAAACCGGGGCGGCACATGGCATGCAGACTTTAGAGCAAAGTGCACGCCAATTAGTAGATAGAGGAGTGGTTGAAGCCGATGAAGCGTTTCAAATAGTCGAGTAGGTAACCCTTTGATGAGGAATGGGATCAGTTACTCTGCGGAACAAGATTACCGAGTAAAATGCCATGCATCATGCCGATTGAGCCAACGATTTACGCCTATTAATAAACAGTCAACAAGAGACCGATGACAGCAGCGGATCGCTGCATGGCATAAAAATCGATATCGATTGAGGGCGGGGCGTTGATCATAAAAAAAGAGCCCATTTGGGCTCCTTTCTTATGACTCTCAGCGCTTTATTTGATTATTGGCTACTCGGACCATAAAGCTTCAAACCAGCTTTCCAAAATAACTACAGCCGATTGGCTATCGATATTCCCTTTGCTCAGAGCACGATAACCGCCACGCTCAAATAAAGACGCTCGTGCCTCGGTGGTCGATAAACGTTCATCATGCAATTCAACGGGCAAACCAAAGCGTCCATGCAATCGGTTCGCGAATTTTTTTGCACGAGGAGTAATCGTTTCAAGATCACGTCCCGATAAATCGGTGGGTAAACCAACAACGAGTAAATCGGGTTGCCATTCCTTAATCTGCTTTTCAATATCATCCCAATTAGGAATGCCATCGTTGGCTTTAAACGCTTTGAGAGGAGAGGCGGTTCCCGTGATTTCTTGACCTATGGCACTACCGATGCTTTTAGTCCCAAAATCAAATCCCATAATTGTACGCGACATAATGTGCTCTTTGTTTAGCGTGAATATCGATAGAAAAGCCGCTTAAGCATGCCCGCTATCACCAGAAAGGTGAGCTGGGCTAATGCCCAATGTCGCGATGGCTTTGTGCCACTTTTCACTGAGCGGTGTATTAAAAATTAAATCGGCATCCGCTTCAATGGTCAGCCACGCATTTTCGGCTAATTCCGCTTCCAGTTGTCCAGCAGACCAACTCGAATACCCCAAGGCAACAAGGTAGTCCTCGGGTTCTGCGCTGGTACCTAACACCGATAAAATGTCTTTTGAGGTGGTAATGGCAATATCAGAAGACATGGTAACGCTGGAGGTGTAATGATCTCCCGGTCGATGCAGGAAAAAGCCGCGATCTTCGGCAATAGGTCCACCATTGATCACTGGTTTTGCGAGGCTTGCGGGTTGTGATTGCGGGTAAGCAGGCTCAACATCCACCTGCTTTAACATGCCTTCCACTGTCACATCGATAGGGGTGTTAATGATTAATCCCATTGCGCCTTCTTCATTATGTTCACAGAGATAAATCACACTGTTTTGGAAGTTAGGATCCTGCATGTTGGGCATAGCAACAAGAAAATGATTGCTTAAATTCATGTTTGTATCCTCAGGCAATGGGGGAATCGCTCCCCCTGAGTAAGATGTTTAGGCGTTGACGTAGCGTTCAATCGCGTCCATCAGTTTACCTGTGATAGAAATATCAAAGGCATTTTCTATTTCACGAACACATGTCGGACTGGTCACATTAATTTCGGTCAGTTTATCGCCGATAATATCAAGACCAACAAAGATCAACCCTTTCTCTTTCAGAATCGGCGCGACAGTTTCGGCGATACGACGATCGGTGTCACTGATCGGGCGTGCTTCACCACGACCGCCAGCGGCTAAATTGCCTCGAGTTTCCCCTTTCGCTGGAATACGTGCTAAACAATAAGGCATTGGTTCGCCATCGACCACTAAGATACGTTTATCACCGTTACTAATGTCGGGAACGAAACTTTGCGCCATACAGAAAATATTGCCTTGCTCTGTTAAGGTTTCGATGATGACAGCAATGTTCGGATCACCTTCCTTGACGCGAAAGATGGACGAGCCGCCCATACCATCAAGTGGTTTTAAAATAATATCACCGTGTTTTTCACGGAAGGCGCGAATTTTGTCGGCTTTACGTGTCACGATGGTATTAGGGGTGAGAGCTGGGAACCAAGCGGTAAACAGTTTCTCATTACAGTCACGCAGACTTTGCGGTTTGTTAACGATCAGCGTGCCTTCTTCTTCTGCGCGCTCAAGGATATACGTTGCGTAAATGTACTCAGTATCAAACGGTGGATCTTTGCGCATGAGTACGGCATCAAGCTCAGACAAGCGTATGGTTTGCTCTGAGGTAAATTCATACCAGTTTTCGGGATCATGTTTTACGGTGACGGTTTTCGTATCGGCAAACGCGACACCTTGATCTAAGTGTAGATCATTCATTTCCATGTAGTGAATTTCATAACCACGACTTTGGGCTTCAAGCATCATCGCAAAGCTGGTGTCTTTCTTGATATTTATGGACGAAATAGGGTCCATTACAATGCCGAGTTTGATCATTATTTTTCTCCGTTACCCCAAGTCACCAAAGCGGACTTGCAGGGCTGTGATAGCAGTTAAGGCCGCTGTCTCTGTGCGCAAAACGCGGGGGCCTAATAATGTTTCTTCGAATTGGTATTGGTGGGTCATGGCAATTTCTTCCGCGGATAACCCGCCTTCAGGACCAATCAACAAACGAATTTTGTTCGTCGCAAGCTCAGGTAGGGTATTGATGGAATACTGAGCTCGCGGATGAAGGTTGAGCTTTAAAGCGTCGCTATTTTCAGCGCACCATTGCTCTAATGACATAATGGGGCGAATTTCAGGGACACGATTGCGTCCACTTTGCTCACACGCTCCGATGGCTATTTTTTGCCATTGCTGCAGTTTTTTTTCAAACCGTTTCGCATCCAGTTTCACGCCACAGCGCTCAGAGATCAATGGGGTAATGACATTCACCCCGAGCTCGACCGATTTTTGAATCGTAAACTCCATTTTATCCCCTCGTGACACCACTTGGCCTAAATGCAAATCAAGGGGCGATTCACAGCTGGACTCGATACGTTGCGTGACATTCACGCGGACGTGCTTCTTTGTGGTTTCCGTAATGGTGGCTGGAAACTCAGCGCCACTGCCATCAAATAGTAACACTTCTTGTCCTGGCTGCATGCGTAGCACACGTCCGATATGACCAGCGGCATCGTCACCGAGAGAAAGCTCTCCCAATTGTTCAATGATGTCAGGATGATAAATACGGGGGATTCGCATTAATGGGTTCTCGATAAATGATTTCTAACTAGCGATTAACATGGATGCTTTTAAGCGAAAAAACAAGGGGCCAGCGCACTTGTGTTACGGGTTTTTCTTTTTGTCGCGCGATCTTTTAGACGTGATGACCATGCCTATCCATCAGCTCAGTTGACGACCAGTAAAACAAAGAGTGCTATGGCAACGTTGGCAGCGATAGTCAGCTTGACCTCGCTGAACTTTATTATGACGCCGGATGGTTAACGCATGGGTTTGACAGGCGCAACGGTACTCAAACGTTTTGCCTTGTACAGAGTGTACCGAAAACTGATGCGTGGTATCCGGTACGAGCCCAAAGACTTGACTCATCACGGCTTGCCACTCTTTGCCATGCGGTTTGACTCGGCCAAACAGTTGATACGTCACCAAATGAGCAATTTCATGAGGGATGACCTGTTCGATGAACGCGTCCTGATTTTCGTTAAACAGTGTTGGGTTGAGACGTATTTCGTTGAGGTGCATATACGCTTTACCTGCCGCTTTTCCACGGAGCTTAAAACTCAATTTAGGCAGAGCAAGTTGGGTGGAAAAATACTGATTCACCTGCTGGTAGCACTCGCGGATACTGTCTTGGGCGCGTTCAATTAAATGGGGAGTAAGCATACGGCAATCCATCCAACAGAATGATGAGCGATAAAAAAAGGCTCTGAATACTTCAGAGCCTCAATCTTTAATGGTCAACGCGATGAAGCGCTTATTTTAGACCCGAAAACTCACGTAGCATTGCGGCTTTGTCCGTCGCTTCCCAAGGGAACGCTTCACGACCAAAGTGACCGTATGCGGCAGTTTGTTTGTAGATTGGTTGCAGTAAGTTCAGCATTTCTTGCAGCCCGTATGGACGCAGGTCGAAGTTTTCACGTACTGCACGAACAATCACTTCAATGTCTACTTTTTCGGTGCCGAATGTCTCAACCATGATAGAGGTTGGCTCTGCAACGCCGATAGCGTAAGACAATTGAATTTCACAGCGGTCAGCAAGTCCTGCCGCAACGATGTTTTTGGCAACATAACGAGCCGCGTAGGCTGCGCTACGGTCTACTTTCGATGGATCTTTACCAGAGAAAGCACCGCCACCGTGACGAGCGGCACCGCCGTAGGTATCCACGATGATCTTACGACCTGTTAGACCACAGTCACCCATTGGACCACCAATCACAAAGCGACCTGTTGGGTTAATAAAGAACTTGGTGTCTTTAGTTAACCATTCTGTTGGCAAGATTGGTTTAATGATTTCTTCCATGACGCCTTCGCGTAAATCCGCGGTGCTTACGGTATCAGCATGTTGAGTTGATAATACCACGGCATCAATACCAACAATTTGGTTGTTGTCGTATTGGAACGTTACCTGAGATTTTGCATCAGGACGCAACCAAGGCAGAGTACCGTTCTTACGCACTTCACTTTGACGTTGCATTAAACGATGTGAGTAGGTAATCGGTGCAGGCATAAGCACTTCAGTTTCATTGGTTGCGTAACCAAACATGATACCTTGGTCGCCAGCGCCTTGATCTTTCGGATCGGCTTTATCCACACCTTGATTAATATCCGGTGATTGCTTACCAATGGTATTTAAAATCGCGCATGAGTTCGCATCAAAGCCCATATCTGAGTCGATGTAACCAATTTCACGAACGGTATCACGCGTCAATTGTTCAATATCAACCCACGCGGATGTGGTTACCTCACCACCAACCATTACCATGCCGGTTTTTACGTAGGTTTCACATGCAACACGAGCTTTTGGATCTTGTGCCAAAATTGCGTCTAAAACGGCATCTGAAATTTGATCCGCAATTTTATCTGGATGACCTTCTGAGACTGACTCAGAAGTGAACAGGTGCTTAGCCATGATAACTCCAATATTTACTCATAGAGCAGCATTTAGGATTGGCTACTCTGCACTTTCGAGGAATATGTAGGTGTTTCTACATCTAGACGTCTATTTTAGTTTTCATTGGTTAAATTACAAGATCTTTTTCCACTCAAGCATCAATCCCTACGCGTGTTCAGGGTGAGGAGTGCTTGTTTTTCCTTCCCTTTATATGGGGTTATGCCAATGTTGTGGCAGTTTCTCGCGCATCATATCGATCAAAAGCCTTACGCGTAGCGGCTGACGGCCTAATGGATAGAGATAGTGAATAGGGAGAGGATCGGTATACCAGCCAGCTAAGCAGGGGGTGATTGCATCAGGATGAGCATGCCTTAGCCCTTCGGCAAATGCGGTTGGTAGTAACCCTATGCCACGTCCTTTTCTGATACAGTCGGCTTGCATCGGCAGATGATCACTTTGCAAGCGGCTATCTAATGACGGCAACGTATAAGAGCCATGCTGGGCGTGGGTTAAGGTGAGGCCATCTTGACGAAGCGATATAAAATCAATCCAAGGGTGCTCACTGAGCTGACGAGGATGATGAAGATTAGGGTGTTGAGATAAATAATCCGGTGAGCAGTACAGCGCATACCGCCAATGCCCGATACGCTCCGTGTGGTATCCCTCCGCGGTGATAGGCCCGACCCAAATAATTAAGTCCGGGACAGTATGATGATCATGTAATGAGTACTGACAAATGACACGTAGATGAATGCTCGGATGAGCCTTCATGAATTCATCAATCACACCGGACATCCAGCCACGCATTACGTTGGCATCAACGGCCAGCGTGATCGTCCCCGTTACCTGTTGATCTAACTCTTGTAACGCCTCTTCGCTTTGTATCGCCATATGCAGAATTCTCTCGGCATAAGACGCGTAAACTTCTCCCGCTTTCGTTAGCGTTAACCGATTCCCCTCGCGCGCCAATAATGCTCGGCCTAAATCATTTTCCAGTTGCGATAAACGTCGACTTAATGTGGATTTAGGTTGTTCAAGATATTTGGCGGCGGCCGTTAGGCTCTTATGTTGGCAAAGCGCATTGAAAGCGCGAATCGCGGCTAAGTCATGCATTGAAATGCTCCAATGGCGAGTGTTCGAAAAATGGAACGATGAATTCCATATTGCTGTCTATGTAAAAAATCGTAAATGAATAATAATATAAATCTAACTAATAATCATTATCATTTATGGAAAAACGAATGTCTATCAAAAAAGCCCCCTTCACGCTTGCAGGGATGATTTCTCTGGTGTTATCTGGCGCGCTACAGGCACAGCCTGCTGATGAAACGGTCGTGGTAACGGCGTCAGGTTTTGAGCAAGCGGTGGAAAATGCGCCAGCCAGTATTAGTGTTATTTCGAGAAAAGAGTTAGAAGCGCATTATTATCGAGATGCCACCGATGCACTGCGAAGTGTCCCAGGCGTGATTGTGCGTGGCGGCAGCGGGAAAACGAGCATCAGCATGCGGGGAATGAGTTCTGCATATACCTTATTAATGGTCGATGGTAAACGTCAGTCGTCTCGTCAGACTCGACCTAACAGCGATGGTCCGGGAATTGAAGCCGGATGGTTGCCGCCATTAGAGGCCATTGAGCGTATCGAAGTGATCCGTGGTCCCATGTCGACGTTATATGGATCCGACGCGATTGGTGGCGTGATTAACATCATTACTCGAAAAAATAGCCAACAATGGCATGGTAAAGTGCAACTGAGCACGCTGCTACAAGAAGATCATGATTCAGGCAATGAGATCAGCACCAACTTTTTCGTCGGTGGCCCTGTGGCGGATTCACTCTCGATGCAACTCTATGGTCAATATACCGATCGTGACGAAGATAAAATAGAGGAGGGGTTTGCCGACAAACAACTCAAAAATATGACGGGAAAACTGACGTACCGCCTCAATGATTATCACGATATTACTTTAGAAGCTGGCATTTCAGAACAAGAGCGAGCGAGCCACGTCGGAGCGTCTGCGCGCTCAGAGAATTGCCGTGGCGGCTGTTCCGATTCTGAAACAGAATATCGCCGTGATCATATTGCCCTGACTCATAATGGGTCGTGGGATATCGGCGACTCAAAGACGTACCTCGAATACGAAGATAATGATAATAAATCGCGAGAAATGCGGTTGGACAATACCGTATTTAATTCCAGCCTAATCATGCCCTTTGCTCAACACTCTCTGACGTTAGGTACGGAAATAAAACATGAGCACTTGGAGGATCAAGGTAACCAAAACCCAAGCTCTGACTTGTCCTCCATGTCTAAAACCCAGTGGGCTATTTTTGCCGAAGATGAATGGCGCATTGTGGAAAGCGTTCGTCTGACTCTTGGCGCCCGCCTCGATCATGATGACAATTTTGGATCCCATGTCAGCCCACGAGCTTATGGGGTTTGGAACATCAACCCAGAGTGGACATTAAAAGGTGGAGTTTCCACAGGGTTCCATGCGCCGCAGTTACGAGAGATTACCGAAGAGTGGGTTTCAGTCAGTCGTGGAGGCAACCTATATGGCAACCCCGATTTAGAGCCAGAAACATCGGTGAATACTGAGATAGGCATGATCTATCATCAGGATAACGGGCTCAATACATCCGTGACCTTCTTCCATAATGATTTTAAAGACAAAATCTCAAGCATCCGTTGCCCAAATTCCATTTGTACCAGTGGTAAGAACCAGTTTGGCTCTGATCCTAAATATCGCATCAACGTTGATAAAGCGGTCACGTATGGATCAGAAGTCAGTGCCTCATATCCGCTAACGGATAGCTTGGATGTGAGTGCAAGCTACACTTATACGCACTCTGAACAGAAGTCGGGCATCAATAAAGGGGAGCCGTTATTGCAGTTGCCTAAACATGTCTTCAGTGCAGAGGCCAATTGGGCAGTGAGCCAACAATGGAGTTCGTGGACGAAGTTGACGTATCGCGGTGAAGAAATGAAAGATGATTCAGCGCGCAAAGCGGAGCCTGCTAAAGACTACACATTGGTCGATATGGGGGTGACTTATGCACTCAATTCTCATGTGATGCTCAAAGCGGCGGTCTATAACGTTTTCGATAAAGACATTGGCGTAGACGATTACGGTTATGTAGAAGATGGGCGTCGTTATTGGTTGGGAACCGATATTCAGTTCTGATGTCGAAATATGAGTAAATAGTCAACAAATACTCGCGATGCCCTCAATGATGAGGGCATTATTTTATCGGATGATAACTGGTTTTAAATGGAGTAGTATCCATAGACAGTCTCGTAATATCATGAATGGAAATATGCTGAAAATCGCTATCAATGGTTTTGGTCGCATTGGTCGTAATGTGTTGAGAGCACTTTATGAAAGTGACAAATATGCACAGATACAAATAGTGGCCGTGAATGAGGTAGCAAAACCTGAAGCAATGGCTCACTTACTTCAATATGACACCAGCCATGGACGCTTTTTTAAAAAAGTCTCTCATGATCAAGAGCATTTATACATTCATCATGATGAGACGCGATATGATTCGATACGGATGTTGCACTTAGCGGATATTCCTTTGTTGCCATGGCACGATCTTGCGGTGGATGTGGTTCTTGATTGTACCGGGGTATTTGGCTCTCAAGCCGACGGGCAGCAGCATATTAAAGCCGGAGCCAAAAAGGTGCTGTTTTCTCATCCTGGTGGCCAAGATTTGGATAACACCGTGATCTATGGTGTCAATGAACACACCTTGACGCATGAGCACAAAGTTGTGTCCAATGGGTCATGTACGACCAACTGTATAGTTCCGGTAATTAAGATTTTGGATGACCACTTTGGGATTGATTCCGGTACGATAACAACGATACATTCGGCCATGAATGATCAGCCGGTGATTGATGCTTATCATGATGACTTACGTCGCACACGGGCCGCTGGGCAATCGATCATTCCGGTTGATACAAAGTTACACAAAGGGATCGGACGAATTTTTCCCAAGTTTGCTGAAAAATTTGAAGCCATCTCAGTGCGCGTGCCGACGGTGAATGTCACCGCGATGGATTTAAGTGTGACCGTGAACACTAAAGTGAGTGTTAATGACGTAAATCAAACCATCATGCAGGCGTCTCAGTGTACATTACAAGGTATCGTAGATTACATCGAAGCACCGTTAGTTTCGAGTGACTTTAATCATGATTTTCATAGTGCGATTGTCGATGGAAATCAAACGCGGGTCAGCAACGGACAACTCATAAAAATGTTAGTCTGGTGCGATAATGAGTGGGGCTTTGCGAATCGAATGCTCGATACAGCGCTAGCAATGCAAGCAACTGAGTCATAGCCCACATTTAAGAGGAAAAAATATTTATTTTTCTGCGTGAAGAAAATATCCTCTAGACCCAAGTGAAACAATGACAATCAAAAGAATACCGTTGCCCGGCTTATAGGCGGGGTGAAACTTTATTTCTTCATAAAAATTTGAGAGGACAAACCATGTCTGTAATCAAGATGACTGACCTGGATCTAGCAGGTAAACGTGTTTTTATTCGTGCTGATCTCAACGTTCCTGTAAAAGAAGGCAAAGTAACCTCTGATGCTCGTATTCTTGCATCTATCCCAACCATCAAACATTGTTTGGAAGCGGGCGCCAAAGTCATGGTGACATCTCACCTAGGCCGTCCAACAGAAGGCGAGTATGCCGAAGAGTTCTCTCTACAACCTGTAGTGAATTACCTGAACGATGCACTTGAGTGCAATGTTCGCCTAGCAAAAGATTACCTTGATGGCCTTGAATTAGACGCTGGCGAGTTGGTGGTACTGGAAAACGTGCGTTTCAACAAAGGCGAGAAGAAAAACGAAGACGAGCTTTCTAAAAAATACGCCGCTCTATGTGACGTCTTTGTCATGGATGCCTTCGGTACGGCTCACCGTGCACAAGCATCGACTTACGGCGTAGGTGTTCATGCTCCAATCGCGTGTGCAGGCCCATTGTTGGCGAATGAACTTGAAGCACTTGCGAAAGCCATGGATAAACCAGCGCGTCCAATGGTTGCGATTGTGGGTGGCTCAAAAGTATCAACAAAACTGACGGTTCTTGAATCACTATCGAAAGTGGCTGACCAATTGGTTGTTGGTGGCGGTATCGCGAATACATTCATTGCTGCTGCTGGCCACAATGTGGGTAAATCGCTTTATGAAGCGGATTTGGTTGATACAGCGAAACGCTTGATGGAAGAATGTCATATCCCTGTAGCGACTGACGTGGCATGTGCCAAAGCTTTTGATGAAAACGCGGAAGCGGAAATTAAAAATGTTAAAGATGTGCAAGACGATGACATGATCTTTGACCTTGGTCCTGACTCAACCGCACAACTGGCTGAAATTCTTAAAAATGCCAAAACCATTCTATGGAATGGCCCTGTTGGCGTCTTTGAATTCAAGAACTTCGAAGCCGGTACTAAAGGCATCTCTGAAGCCATTGCACAATCTGAAGGTTTCTCTGTTGCAGGTGGCGGTGATACGCTAGCGGCAATCGATAAGTTTGGCATTAAAGCTGACGTTTCTTATATTTCAACTGGTGGCGGTGCGTTCCTTGAGTTTGTTGAAGGTAAGCCTCTTCCTGCGGTAGAAATGCTAGAAAGTCGCGCAAAATAATCAACATCGAAAGCGAGGTTCTGTCCCTCGCTTTTACTGCTATCCGTCCTAATATCTGTTAATATATTGCGAAGGATAGTTATAAGATTTAACAAGTTTTTAACTTAACGTTTTTATTCTTAAAACGACAATATATAGGATCATTTCAATGTCTAAGATCTTCGATTTCGTAAAACCTGGTGTTATCACTGGCGACGACGTACAGAAAGTATTTGAAGTCGCAAAAGAAAACAACTTTGCTCTGCCTGCAGTCAACTGTATCGGTTCTGACTCAGTTAACGCTGTTCTAGAAGCGGCTGCGAAAGCTAAATCACCTGTGATCGTGCAGTTCTCTAACGGTGGCGCCGCTTTCTTTGCTGGTAAAGGTCTTAAGCTAGAAGGTCAACAAGCACAAGTGCTTGGTGCCATTGCTGGCGCAAAACACGTTCACACCGTTGCTCAAACTTACGGTGTTCCAGTGATTCTGCACACTGACCATGCAGCGAAAAAACTACTTCCTTGGATTGACGGCCTACTTGATGCGGGTGAAAAACACTTCGCGGAAACAGGTAAACCGCTATTCTCTTCTCACATGATCGATCTTTCTGAAGAATCACTAGAAGAAAACATCGAGATCTGTGCGAAATACCTAGAGCGCATGGCAAAAATGGACATGACTCTAGAAATCGAATTGGGTTGTACTGGTGGTGAAGAAGACGGTGTCGATAACTCTGACATGGATGATTCTGAACTGTACACTTCACCTGAAGACGTGGCTTACGCTTACGAAAAACTGAGCGCAATCAGCCCTCGTTTCACTATCGCAGCGTCTTTCGGTAACGTACACGGTGTGTACAAACCAGGTAACGTTGTATTGACTCCAACCATCCTACGTGACTCTCAAAAATTCGTTTCTGAGAAATTCAACCTTCCAGAAAACTCTCTGAACTTCGTATTCCACGGTGGTTCAGGTTCTTCTGAAGCTGAAATTCAAGAGTCTATCGGTTACGGTGTGATCAAAATGAACATCGATACTGATACGCAGTGGGCATGTTGGGATGGTATTCGTGTTTATGAAGCAGAAAATCACGATTACCTACAAGGCCAAATCGGTAACCCAACGGGTGAAGATGCGCCAAACAAAAAATACTACGATCCACGTCAATGGCTACGTGCAGGCCAAGCATCTATGGTTAAGCGCCTAGAGCAAGCGTTCGCTAACTTGAACTCTGTAGACGTACTATAAGTCATTTATGACTCAGTAGCATGTAATGAGAAGCCCGCTGTTTCAGCGGGCTTTTTTATTGCGTCATTTTTGTGTTAAAGGCTGGTTTCAAACGGGAATTTTGCATAGTCTAACGCTTTTAGTGATGAACGAATGACGTCTTGAAACGGCATCATGACGGAGACATTAACAGCGTTCATAGGCATGGATAATCCATCATGCCGAGCTTAATAACAGCATAAAAGAGGATATCAGTATGGCGAGTGAAGCGGTTGGTATGGAGACGAACGTCATCGACAATATTAGTTATATTACGGATTGGTTTAGCAATAATTCAGACCTCATGTTTGAGTATTCAATGAATATCATTTGGGCCATTTTAATCTTATTTGTCGGTAATATTGCCGTAAGGCTGGTGGCCAACAGTGTTGGTAAACTCATGAAGAAGCGCCGTATGGATAAAGCGGTGATCGATTTTGTCCATGCAATTGTGCGCTACTTATTATTCATTCTTGTGCTGATTGCGGCATTGGGTAAGTTGGGTGTACAAACGGCGTCTGTCGTTGCAGTGATTGGTGCCGCCGGTTTAGCGGTGGCTTTAGCGTTGCAAGGCTCGTTGTCGAACTTTGCCGCTGGGGTTTTGATTGTCGCGTTTCGTCCTTTCAAATCCGGGGATTATGTCGAAGTCGGTGGCATTGCTGGCTCGGTAAGCTCGATTCAAATCTTCCAGACCATTTTGAATTCTCCCGATAATAAAATGATTGTGGTCCCGAACTCTTCGATTATCGGTGGACCTATCACTAACTATTCACGTCACAAAATACGTCGAATTGATTTAATGATCGGTGTCTCTTATAACGCCGACCTACGTCAAACTCGTAAAGTGTTGAAAGACTTGCTGGAAAGCGATGATCGCGTGCTGAAAGACCCGGCGGTTACGGTTGAAGTGCATACACTTGCTGATTCATCGGTGAACTTTGTTGTGCGTCCGTGGGTGAAAACGGAAGAGTACTGGCCCGTCTATTGGGACATGATGCTGCGCATTAAAGAAACGCTCGATGAAAATGGTATTGAAATTCCATTCCCGCAAATGGATGTTCATTGGGATCGCGGATAGTTTTCGTCTATTTATCGGAACGGAGGTCTTTACCTCCGTTTTTTTATGCATCATGTTGAATCATATGTTGCGATTATGGTCTTAACTAATCAATAGCGTTAAGACATATTGATCAATAAGAGTGATGAAGGAGATTGCAAATGAAAAGTAAGATTGGACAAGTTGCCCTCGTAAGTTTGGGGCTGTGTTATTCACTGAGCAGTTTTGCTGCTGATTATACCTTCCCAACCCTCATGACCACAGGACGTGCTGAGTTGGCGGTCAAGCCCGATATGGCGACATTATCAGTACAGATTGAAGAAAAAGGGAAAACCACCCAAGCTGTGAAAGCGAGTGTTGATAAGGCGGTGACCCAGTTCATGACACGCTTAACTCAGCAAGGCATCCAGAAAAAAGACATTGAAGGCAGTAATTTGTTCATCTCCCCCCAATACCAGTATCAAAAATCGGGAGAGAAAACCTTAGTCGGCTATCAAGGTCGACGTGAAGTGACGGTCACAGTTCGTAAGATTAAGACACTGAACCCTGTTTTGGATACCGCATTGAAAAGTGGTATGAATCAGGTGAATCGTATTCAACTTGGCGTGCATAATCGGGAACACTATGTACAGAAAGCAAGAACGGCTGCTATCAAAGACGCCCAGAAAAAAGCTCAAGCATTAGCATCAGGCTTTAATAGCCAACTTGGGAAAGTGTGGGAAATTCATTATAACAACGCGCAAGTGTCTCCCGTTCGTCCACAATCGGTGATGCTGCGTGAGGCAAAAGTGTCCGCCAATGACAGCTACGCCGATCAGACGATTACCATCCGTGATAGTGTCGATGTGACGTATAAAATTCATCCTTAATCAGACAGAAGCGTGTAATAACGATGAGCAAGCATGCCTTCGCGAGAGTGGTGGGGGCATGACTCATGTTTGAGCGATAAATCGGGAGCTTCATAAAATCGACTTGAGCTTATGGAATGATCGAGTAAACTTTACGCTTTAACGCATGCTCCCTGACGTACTTGGAAACGTAAGCTAAGGGGTCACCCATCTCTTAGTGATGAGCCATAAGGATATATAACGAACACTTGGGGTTATTGCTGTGAGACCGAGTATGTTACATCGTTATATTGTACGATCCGTTATCGTCAGTTTGCTGTTATTGACCATGACCGTCAATGTGCTGTATATCTTGCCGATGATTGTGTTACTGAACACCCATTTCCACGAGTTTTTTGGACGCTAAAGGTTAGGGCATTGCGCTGTCTAATCACGTTATCCGTCCATTATCAGTAAAAAAAACGGGGCCTAGTTAGGCCCCGTTTACTTTTCTGTGTGGGTATTATAATACGTGAACAGAGGCGGTATTCGTTGTGCCGGAAGCAACCAACGCACCAGATACCATTACGGCAATATCCCCTTTCTTGCCTAAGCCTGACTCTAGCGCCAGTTCTTTACCAAGAACGTAGAAATCATCCGTGCTCGCAATACGTTCAACCACAACGGGCGTCACACCTTTAGACAGAACAAGTTGTGCGGCGGTCTTTTTATTGGTTGTAATCGCAAGAATGTGTGCGGTTGGGAAGTATTTACGCACAGAACGAGCCGATTTGCCTGCTTCTGTCGCCACCACAATGATTGGAGAGGCCAGTTTTTCAGCCGTATCGACGGCACCTTTACAGACCGCTTCCGTAATACGCAGACGAGGGCTATCTAAGCGAGAGCCAAGCTCTGCTTTTAACGCTTGGTCCGTACGTTGAGCAATTTGCGCCATGATGGTCACGGCTTCTACAGGGTAGTTACCTTTTGCAGTTTCACCCGATAGCATCACAGCATCGGTACCATCCATGATGGCGTTCGCCACGTCACCTGCTTCCGCACGTGTTGGGCGAGGGTTTTTGATCATTGAATCCAGCATTTGAGTGGCTGTAATCACGACTTTACGAGCGCGGTTACATTTCTCAATCATCATTTTTTGAGCAAAAATAACTTCTTCTGCTGGGATTTCCACACCAAGGTCACCACGAGCGACCATGATACCGTCAGACGCTTCTAAGATTTCGTCAAAGTTATCGACACCTTCTTGGTTCTCAATCTTAGAGATAATTTGGATGCTTTCGCCGCCATGTGCTTTTAGGTGTGCACGAATGTCGTGGACATCTGAAGCTTTACGGATGAATGAAGCCGCAACGAAATCGACCCCTTGCTCACAACCAAAGATTAAATCGTTTTTATCTTTTTCAGCGAGTGCTGGCAAGCTGACGGCTACGCCTGGAAGGTTAACGCCTTTGTTTTCACCTAATGCACCGTTATTCAATACTTTACATTTTACTTCGGTATCGGTTTTGGCAATCACTTCCATTTCGAGTAGGCCATCATCGACAAGAATGGTGTTACCAACAGCAAGATCTTGAGCAAAGCCTTTATAGGTTACCGCGACACGGTCTTTGTTACCCACGACGGTATCATCGGTGGTAAATGTGAACTCTTGACCAGAAACAAGATCCACATCATTGCCATTTTCTAGCTTAATAGTGCGGATTTCTGGGCCTTTTGTATCCAATAGGATAGAAAGCGGTTGACCTGTGTTTGCAACAACTTGGCGCAAGTTTTTGATACGATTGCCATGTTCTTCATAGTCACCATGAGAAAAGTTTAGACGCATCACGTTCATGCCAGCAGCAGCAAGCTCTGTGAGTTTTTCAACATTCTCTGTTTTTGGGCCAATCGTACAAACGATTTTGGTCTTTTTCATGAAGCTTATCTCCGGTATTCAATAATTTAATTAAGAAACTGCTCAACGCTAACAGTGGGGCATTAGTCTTGTTTGGCTGACATTCGTTCAGCCTTTTATGGTTTTATCCATTGATAATAAAACGCTTAATGAATAACCACTCACTATTCGCTGAAAGTCTTTCACCAAGTTTGATCAAAAAAGACCAAACCTGTATGGCAAAATGTCAGAAATTATGGTCAATCCCTAGGGTACAGCGGGAAAGTGACAAAAATATCACGGTTTTTTCTGTAATTTTTTTTCTTTAGGGCTGGAATTCTATCATTTTCTCTTACCAATAGCACTGTCCAAGAATTGTCTTAGGACAAGGTTTTAACGCGAATTAATAATTTTTTGGAGCAAAATAAATGGACATGAAAGTTTCGTTTAAACTATAATAACTTTCACTTCGAAACTTATGCTGTTGATGAATGATGTCAAAACGAAATACTAAAATCCGCCGCCATGCCATTGCGACACTGGTTAATGAGCAGGGAGAAGTCAGCGTTGATAAACTAGCGGCCCAGTTTGAAACATCAGAAGTGACTATTCGTAAAGATCTAGCCGCATTAGAAGAAAATGGATTACTGCTGCGTCGTTACGGTGGCGCGGTGGCATTACCGAAAGATATTGTGAATGAAGAATTGAGTGAAAAAGTTTCAGTTCGAAAGTTGTCTATCGCAAAAGCGGCTGCAAAACTGATTAGAGATCATAACAGAATTGTGATCGACAGCGGTAAAACCACCGGTGCCTTGATTGAACAACTGAACACGAAACGTGGGCTAGTGGTCATGACCAACTCATTACACGTCGCCAATGCCTTAACTGAGTTAGAGAACGAGCCGACCGTTCTTATGACAGGTGGTACTTGGGATACTCGCTCTGAATCGTTTCAAGGTAATGTGGCGGAAATGGTGTTGCGTGCCTACGACTTCGACCAGCTTTTTATTGGGTGTGATGGCATTGATTTAGCTCGGGGAACGACAACGTTTAATGAATTGTTGGGGCTGAGCAAAGTGATGGCAGAGGTGTCGCGCGAAGTGGTCGTCATGGTGGAATCGGACAAATTAGGACGAAAAATTCCCAATTTAGAACTGAGTTGGCAACAAGTCGATGTGTTAGTCACTGATCGTGATGTGCCGAATGAAGTCATCCGTGAAATAGAATCTCATCAAGTACGAGTGATTCGTGCTTGAAAAAAGAACATTAAATCGAGTGTAGGTAAGTCATTACTCTTACCGAACAACGTCAAAATTTAGGAGTTTATTGAACATGTGTGGAATTGTGGGTGCGGTAGCACAGCGAGATGTGGCAGAAATCCTACTTGAAGGTCTGCGTCGTTTAGAATATCGCGGGTATGACTCATCGGGTGTGGCGATCATTGATAACGACCATAATATGAAGCGTGTGCGCCGTTTGGGTAAAGTACAAGAACTGGCTGATGCACTAGAAATTGAGCAAGTGCAAGGTGGTACCGGGATCGCTCACACACGCTGGGCAACCCATGGCGAGCCTTCAGAAATTAACGCCCATCCACATGTGTCAGAAGACATCGCGATTGTGCATAACGGTATCATCGAAAACCATCATGTTTTGCGTGAGTTACTGCGTGAACGCGGTTACACCTTTACGTCGCAAACCGATACCGAAGTCATTGCGCACCTGGTTAACTGGGAGCGCCGCAGCACCGACACACTGTTGCAAGCGGTTCAAAATACCGTGAAGCAATTAGACGGTGCCTATGGGGCGGTGGTTGTGGATCGTAATGAACCGGAACGTTTAATCGTTGCTCGCTCAGGCAGCCCAATTGTGATTGGCCTAGGGGTGGGGGAAAACTTCTTGGCTTCTGATCAACTGGCACTGCTTAATGTGACGCGTCGTTTTATTTACTTAGAAGAAGGCGACGTAGCGGAAGTCACGCGCCGCGAAGTGAATGTGTTTGCCGACAATGGCGAGCCAGTGACACGCAGTGTCGTGGAATCGAATGCTGAGCACGATGCTGGTGATAAAGGGGCGTTTCGTCACTTCATGCAAAAAGAAGTCTACGAACAGCCAACAGCCATTAAAAATACCATTGAAGGCCGTGTGACGCACGATTCCGTGATTACGGATAGCATTGGTGTGCACGCCTCTGAAATACTAGAAAAAGTCGAGCACATTCAATTAGTGGCGTGTGGCACATCCTACAATGCCGCAATGGTGTCTCGCTATTGGTTTGAAGCCATTGCAGGCGTGAGCTGTAGTGTTGAAATTGCTTCAGAGTTCCGTTACCGCCAATTTGTCACCCGTCCGAATAGTTTGCTAGTGACGTTATCTCAATCTGGTGAAACAGCGGATACGTTAGCGGCGCTGCGTCTTGCGAAAGAAAAGGGTTACATGTCTGCGATGACCATTTGTAATGTCGCCGGTTCCTCATTGGTTCGTGAATCAGACATCGCCTTCATGACACGTGCAGGGACCGAGATCGGTGTGGCGTCTACGAAAGCATTTACGACGCAACTGGCGGCACTACTCATGATGGTGGTCGCGGTCGGTAAACAGAAAGGCACGGTTGATCAAGCGAAAGAAAAAGAAATTGTACAAGCGTTACACGCCTTGCCTGCCCAAATTGAAGCGGCACTTAAAACGGAAAAAGAAATCGAAGCGCTCGCTGAAGATTTTGCCGATAAGCACCACACACTATTTTTAGGTCGTGGTGAGTTTTACCCTATCGCGGTAGAAGCCTCACTCAAACTTAAAGAGATTTCTTACATTCACGCAGAAGCGTATGCCGCTGGTGAACTCAAGCATGGCCCGTTAGCCTTGATTGATGCCGATATGCCAGTTGTGGTTGTCGCGCCCAACAACGAACTGCTTGAAAAGCTGAAATCGAACATTGAAGAAGTGCGCGCTCGTGGCGGCTTATTGTATGTGTTCGCCGATGAAAACGCAGGATTTGTCAGTGATGAAACCATGACGGTCATTAAGATGCCACATGTTAATGAAATCACGGCTCCGATTTTCTTCACCATCCCAATGCAGTTATTGTCTTACTATGTGGCGTTGATTAAAGGCACCGACGTCGACCAGCCTCGTAACTTAGCGAAAGCGGTGACGGTAGAGTAAGTAGAGAGAGTCATTTAATCTCATATGTGAGAGTAGAATAAAGTTCCATACTAAGTAATAAAGATTCATACTGAGTATTAAAGCCCGAATTCAACTGCGAAGTGCGACACTCTCCAATATCAAGAAGCTAAAGCCATCTCCTCAAATATAATCGCTGCCTGCTTGAAGCCTAAACACTTTCTCGGACGGTAATTTATCCGCGATAAAGCGAACTCTATATCGATGTCCGTCACTGTCGTTAGATCGGTTCCTTTCTTCACATATTGCCTTAAAAGACCGTTCGCATTCTCATTAGCACCACGCTCCCAAGAACTGTACGGATGAGCAAAGTACACATCAGCCTTTAATTCTTTTGCGATGGTTTCATGACCTGCAAACTCTCGCCCGTTATCTGCCGTAATGGTATGGACATGTTTCTTATAGGGCTTCAGTAGCTCTATTGTCGCTTTGGTGACATCATCCGCTGACTTAGATGGCACTTTCTTTACCACGTAAAATCGAGTCTTACGCTCTAAAATAGTCACCATTGCACCTGTACCATGCTTACCTAGCACAGTGTCGATTTCCCAGTCACCAAACCGCTCCTTACTGTCAACGATGCTTGGTCTATCATCAATCGAAACGGCATTTTTTATCGCTGGAGCTTTCTCTTGTTTACCTCGGCGATACCGCTTATGACCTTGTCTCAAGTGACGATATAACTTACCGCCCAAGCGTTTATCTTGAGCAACAAAGCGATAGATCCACTCATGACTGACAGATGCACCAATTTTCGTTAATACATTAGAAATCTGCTCTGGACTCCAATCTGTTTCTAAAAGAAGGCGGATAAAATCGACACGTTCCTTTGGTATTCGGTATTTACGTGCTGTTTTGCGCTTTTTGGTAGACGACATCTGGGCTTCGTTAGGGCAATAATGCTCTCCCTTCCGACCGCGTTTAAGCTCACGGTATACCGTCGAGCGGTGGCACTGAACTGTTTTAGCTATTTCAGGAACCGAAATTCCCCGTTCCAAAAGAGCAGAAATCTGGTATCTTCTGCCTTCGGTCAACTGTTGATAATTCATGGTAGTACTGCTTGTTTCTTTGGCGAGAAGAGCGTACCACTTTCAGCAGTTGGCTTCCTCTTCTACATATTTCCATGAATGTCGCACTTATTATCTGAAATCGGGAGTATCATACTAAAATGGCTGAGATGGTAGTTTAACTGCTGCCATTTTTAAATCAAAAATGCCCCGAAGTGTTTTAAGAAGTATGTTTTGCTTGATAAGCTTTGGTTGTGATTTCAGACTCTAACGTTAATTTGCTAGACTAAGTAAGAGAGTACATAAAGGTGGACGAATGGACTACTTTGCGGAGGACCCCTTCTAGGTAATGTAAACCTGGAGGGTAAATGAAAAAACTAAAGCAACAGTACCGAAGCCATATAAAGGCTGATGGGCGTTTTCTATGGGATGTGTATCCTTGTGTTCGTAGTGGAATTCATAAGCACTTTTCAACTAAGCAGGAAAAGAGTTATTTTTTCCTTCATGAAATTGAGTATCGTGAGTATCCAATCAAACTGCGAGCGGCTAGAGGGAAATCACTGGCTAATCCTTGGGACGACTATCCTGCATACGTATATGACGTTGCTAAGTGCTGGAAGCATAATTCGAAAAGACGTCACCAGTACTACAAATAAATATTATTGAGCCTCGCGAATGCGAGGCTTATTTCTATCCATCTACATGTTTGCTTCCGACTAGCATGTAATGTCCCAAAGCGTCTTTCACTGTTATTACGCAGCTTGCGAAACGCAAGTTGCGTAATGAACTCAAAACTGCCCCAAAATCATCTAGCACTAGATTCTTGGCTTCTTTCATGTGTCCGTTTTTGACCTATTTTTCCTAATCCCACAGAGAATTTTTAGAGCAACAGCTCTAACGTATCCCCCTGTGTCCATCAGTGAGTCAGAAGATTATCTACTGAGTGATCTTTTGCCTTAGATAGTGTCACGTCAGTTAACGAACATTAAAATAGTTTCCCTCCATCTATCTAATAATCAATGTCTCCAATAGAATTTTTGTCCCAATAGTATCTTTACGTGTCCTTTAAGCCACTTATGCTTATACCATTTATTACATAAAATAACTCCATTGAAGCAACATTAAACTAATATGGAGCACCATTATGAAAATTACACAAATCCGCAATGCGACACAAATTATCGACTATGCAGGGAAAAAATTCCTCATTGATCCGATGTTAGCGCCAAAGGGGACTTACCCAGGTTTTGAAGGCACGGCTAATTATCATATAAATTATCCTACCGTAGAGTTACCACAATCGATTGAAAGTATTATTAACGTCGATGCAGTTCTATTGACTCATACACATGGAGATCATTGGGATGAAGTTGCTGCTAAGGTTATTCCTAAAGATAAGTTGATTTTTGTACAAGACCAAAGTGATGAAGAATTTGTTCGTAAGCAAGGCTTTACCAATGTACAAATCTTTTCTGAAGAAACGGATTATCATGGTATTTCTTTAATACCAACGGCTTGCCAACACGGCTCTGATGCGTTGTTTCAAAATGAGCAGATGGCAGAAATGCTAGGTGAAGTGAACGGAGTTATCTTCTCACATGCCGATGAAGAAAAGTTGTATGTAGCAGGCGATACCATTTGGACTAAAGATGTTGAAGATACCATGGAAAAAGAGCAACCTGGAGTTGTTATTCTCAATACCGGTTGGGCGCATGTTCTTGGATTTGGCCCAATTATTATGGGTAAAGAAGACGTATTAAAAACACACCAAGTATTGCCTGAAGCTAAAATTGTCGCGACACATATGGGCGCCGTTAATCATGCATTGGTTACCGCTGAAGAGATGCGTGTTTATGTAGCTGCAAATATGCTCGGTGACTTTGTTCTTGTTCCTGAAGATGGCGAAATGGTATCACTTTAATTTTCTAGGCGGATTTAGATAATGAATATTGAAACAACTCAAGAGTTAGTAAAGTCTTTCTATCAGGCTATTGAAGATAATGATTACGATGCTGTAGCTGCAATGTGTCATAAGGAATTCCGGTTCTATTCTCAAGTCGATACACCATTAGACGTTAATGGTTTTCTCGCTCAAGAGAAAGGTAATATGGATGGCTTTCCAGGTTTTACTTTTCGCATTCATGACATCTTCGCTCATGATGATAAAGTCGCTTGTTATATGATATTTGAAGGCGTTCAATCAGCGCAGATGCATGATGTACTACCAACCAATAAAAAAGTCCGTTTTTCTTTAATGATGCTGTTAACTATTAAAGATAATAAAATCATCGAAAAACGTGCCCATTTCAATATGGCTGATATGATGAAGCAATTGCAAAGCTAGGGTTATTGATGCGTAAACAGAGTAAGACGCAGTGTTTTGCTCTGTTTTATTATGGAGACTTTGTATGTCTATTATTACCAACCACTCTCCGCCATCGGTGGCTGTTGTGGTCTTTAATCGATTCAGCCCATTTCATTTATCTGTGCCAACTCTTGTCTTTGGTCACGATACCCTCGGAGAAACATTTTTCGACATTAAATTTGTCGCAGGAGAAGAGGGGCATATCTTATCGGATATGGGCATGGAGATTCATACAGATGCCCAATTAGATGCTTTGGAGCATTGCGATGTTATTCTCGTACCTTATTGGCGAACCATTGATGCAAGGCCTAATGACAACTTGGTCGATGCGCTTCGTCGAGCTCATGCCCGAGGTGCATTGGTTGTCGGTTTATGTCTTGGCGGATATGTGCTTGCTTACGCAGGATTATTAGCAGGTAAAAGGGCATCGACGCATTGGGAATTAGAGCAAGATTTTAGTCAACGTTTTCCTGAAGTTACTCTTGATATTAATGCGTTGTATGTTGAAGATAAAGGCGTGATCACTTCCGCGGGTACTGCTGCTGGAATCGATTGTTGCCTTTATATTTTCCGTAAATATTACGGTAGCTCAGTGGTAAATCGTTTGGCTCGAAGAATGGTAGTATCACCTTATCGTGATGGTGGTCAGGCTCAATTTATTGACCAACCAATACCGGTAACTACATCAGATTCTCGTATCAATATGCTAATGGATAAAATCAGGCATGATATTAATCAAAAATATACGTTAGATGAGTTAGCCGATTCGGTAATGATGACCCGCCGTACTTTTACAAGAAAGTTTAATAAGGCCACGGGAATGTCATTTGGAGAGTGGTTGACAACAGAGCGACTAAACTTGGCGCAAGATCTACTTGAATCTACAGACTTGTCGATTGATCAAATTGTCGCAAAAACGGGGTTTAGCTCAGTTCTAATTTTTAGAGATAAATTTAAAGAACGTTACGAAGTGACACCAAATCGATGGCGAAAAACTTTTCATTGATGATATTTGATTGTGTAGTGAATAAGGGAATTGGGCCAGTCACATGTAGGCTGGTCATATGGTTGTAATACTAGAAGTAATTCGAAGAGTATAAATGCCGCTATGGTTTGAAACTCATTTCTGTATTGAATAGCCGCATAAAGCTATTTAGGGTTGTATTTATGTAGAAGGGAGTAGAGCCCTTGAAAAGCTTAAATTATCACAACACTATTAATCACGTTTACTGATTCAAACTTTGCATTATTTATCTTTATTTGATATAAAAAAATCGTAACACTTCACCCGCGAAGCCTTGACAATAAATGTGTGTGACATAGTTAACTTGATCCCACATTCGACTTGAATGATCTTTTTCAGGTGGCAATCTGGAGGTATGAATAAGAAAACATTACCTCCACCGCCAGATTTCGATTCGCCTGAAGAGGCGAAAGATATCATCCACTTTCTATGGAATAAATTGGCAGAACTTGAAGATCGGCTTAATCAAAATAGCCGAAACTCATCTGTGCCCCCATCCCAACAAGCTTTGCATAACAAAGCTAAGAACACTTCGCCAAACAGGAAAAAATCTGGAAAAAAGCCAGGTGCTCAACCAAGTCATAAAGGCCATCGCCGACTACTTCATCCTATTGAAGACAGTGCCTCGGTTGAGCAATATTTGCCAAACAAGACATGCCGTTGCGGTGGCTGTGTCATTCCAAATCGAAAACCTTACAAACGTCATCAAGTTTTTGATTTACCCGATATATCTTACACTCTTACTGAACATCAAGCCTTTATGGGCGCGTGTGCATGGTGTGGCGAGAAACATAAGGCTCAGCTACCTGAGTACGTACCAAGATCTCAGATGGGCCCTAATTTACATAGCTTTATTGCGATTCAAGCTACGCAGCACCATCAAAGTATTGGAAAGTTACAGTCCATGCTGAAAGACGTTTTCCAACTTCACTTCTCAACAGGAGCGATATCAGCAGCGCAAGGTCGAGTCACCGCGTATCTTGCTGACACCCATACCGATATCCACAATAAAGTAAGAGCGTCTGACCTGATTATGGCAGATGAAACTTCTCATCAGCGCAATAATGACAAACGATGGATGTGGGCTGCGCTCAGTAAAGGTGCAGCCTTCTTTCAAGTAAACAGTGGTAGAAATCAACATGCAGCCAAGCGACTTCTTGGTGATGCTATCTCACATCTTTTAGTCACAGACCAATACTCCGCCTATAAGTATATCGATAAATCCAATCGACAACTCTGCTGGGCACATATCTTGAGAAACGTCATTGCAATCGAGGAGAGTATTTCACCTGAAAATCAAAAAATTGGCGGAAAGCTCGCATTGATCGCTCATAGCGTCTTCAGAAGCCATCATCGGTATACGGAAAACAAAATAACAGACACTCTGTATTATCGGCGACTCAGGCGGTTAAGGAAAAGTTGGCTCCACTGGCTCAAATTGGGCAGTTATCAATGTTCACAGCGATATCGTGGGCGTTGCCGCAACTTGATCGCCGATGATGTAATGGTGTGGCGATTTATGGACGATACCAATTGCCCACTGACAAATAATGCTGCAGAGCGAGTTTTACGCAACTATATCTTAATGCGAAAGTGTTGCTATGTGACCCGTTCCTATCGAGGCGATCTGTTCCGTGAGCGCATGTTCTCACTGATCGAGACAGCAAAATTGCAACAGATCTCTGCCTATAAGTGGCTTCGAAAAATCGTTGAATATCATATGCTCAAGATGCCGTATAAGACGCCGTCGTTCTTAGCATAAAAGGTCGTCAATAGCTTATGGCTGAATAGTTACAAAAAATCAATCAAAACATACAGAAAGCAAGGATCAAAGTAACCTAATTTAGAGCCTTGGAAAAAGAGGAAATAAAATGGAATTTATTATTGGGTTATTTGTAATTTATTTGATTTATAGATTATTTAAAGGTAACAGTAAACCTTCTGCACACAATCCTTCCTCAAAAAGAACTCCCCAACCTTTTTCTGAAAAAACAAAAGTACCTGAAAGTAGAACGACATCACCCAGTATGACTGTAGGATCTTCCAGTACAAGTGTATCTAGTAAGTCTAATCATGCTTATTTAGACGATGATGATGACTTCGCTACTTTTACTATTACTACAAGCTTTGGCCGAGAACCAGAAAAAACAACGAATAAACAAAAAGGTCGATGGATAAGTTTAGATGAACAACTTTCTGTCCATGGAAGACAGTTAACGAAAGGCTTTTTCTACTTTGGTGGAGTAATGAATTCACTAGATGGGTACGGTATAGAGCCATCTCTAGTGGATGATAAACGCCCGACTTCAAGTCCCTCGGTAGATTCAGAAATATACACTGATGAATCCTTAGGGTACTGGCCAACTTACGCATCCTTATCTAAAGGCTGTAGAGGCGCTTACCTAGATTGGCTCGCCTCTGATCGCTCAAACCCCAATGCTCCAATTGGTTATGTCTTCATCTATTTCTACGGATTTGAGAGAAGAGTTATCGAAAACAAATCCAATAATCAAATATCTGATGAAGAGTACATAGCAATCTTTGAAGAAGTATTGCGCCTCAATAGCGTTTATAACGCAAATCGTTCGTTCAGAGGATACTCTGCTAATTTCCTCGAACTAATAGCACTTCAAAGACCCGCCTTATTTGAAGATAGACTGTCAGACATACCAGAAACTAATAATGCATTGTCATTCAAAGTTAAACTTGCAACAACTATAGCCAATGGAAACCCTGTAACAGCTCCCTTAGCTTTAGAGTGGCTAAAAAATACATTCGAATATTCCCTAAAAACTCCCGCCCGTAGATGTGAAGAAGAGTTTAGCCAGCTTTTCCAAGTTAGGTTTTTTGAAAAGTTTGGCGAAGGAATTTCCGTAAAATCCAATAAAACTAAACTGCGGCTGTCATACCATGCGGCAAGTAATGGTGTGCATGGGGTTGATTTGGAGTTGGGTGACTTACCTGATCCAAGTATTCTCAAAAGCCCAATTAAAAAGCTCATTCCTATTGCCGAACAATGTACAGAAGAGTTGAGCAGCTATAGCCGTTACTTAGGAAAAGCTGATACCTCAAAGGGTGATATTGCAGCGTTGATGTTATTACCTAAAGAACTGGTAAACGAAGCAAATTCACCAGTTATAGGAACATTTAAGTCTTGGGCAAATCAGATAATTAGTTCAAATGATGGACTAACCACAGTCAAGGATTTCTGGACCCATACAGGTACACCTCTCCCTAAGGCGTTTAACAAAAAAGAAAATGAACTAGTCGCTAACTTGGCTGCTAAGGCTGAAATAGGTATTGCCCCAGACCAACGTTTTCACCATGCAAAATTGAAAATCGATGACAACATTGTGCTCTTCTCTCCGGGCCATGGAGAGTTTTTTGAGCCAAGCTCAGCATTTAACCAAGTAAGTTTAGCAATTAGATTAGGGGCAATGGTCGCAACGATAGATGGTAATGTAGATCATCATGAGAAAATCGCCTTACAAACGTTGATAAACCACGATGACAAACTCTCACCTTCTGAAAAGAACTCGTTAAATGCATATTTAACTTGGCGTCTAAATTCTCCTGTAAATAATGCCGGGTTGAAAGCTAGGATTGAAAAACTCGGCGTTTCACAGGTAGAATTATTGAAAAAATTCCTGCTTTCCATCGCTCTTGCTGATGGAAAAATCGATGCTTCTGAAATTAAGCAAATTGAAAAGTTATATACCTCGTTAGGCTTAGATAAATCACTCGTTACAAGTGACATTCATGCGTTTGCCTCCAGTAAACAACCTATCTCAGCCACATCTAAAGACGCTTCAATTGATAAAAGTGCCTTTCAGTTGGATGAAGGTATTCTAGCTATGCATGAAAGTGACACCATCGATGCGAAGAGTATGCTGGAGAGTATATTTTCCGTTGATGAAGAAGCTGAACTGGAAGTGAGCCCAACCGCTGATGTCAATGATGAAGGCTTAGATAGCCCTTACAACGAACTTTTTGAAACTTTGATAGCTAAAGAATCGTGGTCACGTAAAGAAGTTCATGAACTGTGCAGCAAACTAAACATAATGGTTGATGCCGCATTAGAAACTATTAATGACTGGGCTTATGACAAAGTCGATGCGCCAGTTCTAGATGACGATGGTGATATCTATGTCGATCTAGAAATCGTAGAAGAATTGAAGGGATAAATAATGGTTGCAAAAAGAATACGAGCGAAAGAAAGAGATGCAATTATCCAATCCCTGAAGTCAGGTGTCACTCCTAAGATTGGAATCCAGCATATCCAAGTAGGCCGAGTAAATGAATTAAAAGCTCTGATCCAAGACATTGATCGGATCTCTGATGGAGGTTCAGCTTTCAGGCTCATTATCGGCGATTATGGTTCTGGTAAAACATTCTTTTTAAGTGTTGTACGCGCTATTGCCCTAGAGAATAAGCTTGTAACTGTCAATGCAGACTTATCTCCTGATAGACGTATTCATGCATCGGCTGGTCAAGCTAGAAACCTTTACTCTGAGCTAATGCGTAACATGGCTACTCGCAACAAACCTGATGGTAATGCTTTAACCAGTGTAGTTGAAAAGTTCATCACAGAAGCAATGAAAGAAGCTGATACTTCAGGAAAAAGTATAAATTCAATTATCCATGAAAAATTAGCATCACTTTCTGAACTCGTTGGCGGTTATGATTTTGCTAAAGTTATTGAGGCTTATTGGATAGGTCATGAGAAAGATGATGAGATATTAAAAGCTAACGCCATAAAATGGTTACGAGCAGAGTATTCAACTAAAACCGATGCCCGAAATGAACTAGGAGTTCGAACAATTATTTCGGATACATCTTTTTATGATGCGCTGAAATTAATGAGTTTATTTGTCAGACAAGCTGGCTACCAAGGGTTTCTAGTTAACTTAGACGAGATGGTAAATCTGTATAAGTTGAACAACACCACAGCGAGAACTTCTAACTATGAACAAATACTCCGAATTCTAAACGATTGCTTGCAAGGAAGCGCTGAGTATTTGGGGTTCCTTCTCGGCGGAACCCCTGAGTTTCTACTAGATCCACGTAAAGGCTTGTATAGTTATGAAGCACTACAATCTAGATTGGCAGATAACAGCTTTGCTAAACAAGCGGGCGTGATTGATTATTCGTCACCAGCCCTACACCTCGCTAGCTTAACTCCTGAAGAGCTTTATATTTTGCTTAAAAACTTGCGCCATGTTTATGCTGAAGGTAACGAGGCGAAGTACTTGGTCCCAGACGAATCTCTCAAAGCATTTTTACAGCATTGCAGCCAAACTATAGGGGATGCTTATTTTCGAACGCCACGTAACACCATTAAAGCATTTTTAGACATGCTCGCGGTAATCGACCAAAACCCGCAAATTGCATGGCATAGTCTAATCTCATCAGTAGCAATTAATGAAGATAAGCCTTCCGATGTTGAACTCGAAATAGAGGACAATGAAGATGGGTTTGCTGACTTCAAACTATGATTGATGAACATGAAAAATTAGACCATCGGATTCAGCGCTGGATATTCAAACAAGGCTGGACTGGCTTACGAGAAATACAATGCCTTGCTATTGAACCGATATTGTCTGAAAAGACAGATGTGCTGATCAGCGCTTCAACCGCAGCAGGAAAGACAGAGGCATTTTTTTTGCCTGCTCTCAGCGCTATTGCACCTCAAGAAACGGGGGTAGGGATCCTTTACCTTAGCCCTCTAAAAGCTCTTATAAATGACCAAGATAGGCGCTTAGAAAGTCTGTCTGACCTGTTAGAAATATCGGTTACTCCCTGGCATGGTGATAGCTCACAGGGCCGAAAGAAGAAATTAAAAGCATCGCCGTCTGGTGTCGTGTTAATAACACCTGAGTCATTGGAATCATTACTCATTAGAGACACTGGCTGGATCAGAGCTGCATTCTCTAATTTGAAATATATCGTAATTGACGAGTTTCATGCCTTTATTGGTTCTGAGCGCGGCCATCACTTACTCTCTTTACTTCATCGACTTGAACACCTTCTTGGAAGACTAGAAACACCAATCCCTAGAGTAGCTTTGAGTGCAACTCTTGGTGAGTTAGAGAAAGTGCCTCTCTCACTTCGCCCTAATCGCTCTTTACCTTGCAAGATCATCAAAGATACACATTCGACATCCACCTTGAAGGTTCAGGTAAAGGGGTATGTAAACCCTGCTAACTTAGAAGTTGAGTCTTCCAGTGATGCCGAATATACGATCTGCCAAGATTTATTTAAATTTTGTCGAGGCGGAAATCACCTTGTGTTTGCAAATAGTAGGAGCCGTACAGAAAGCATTACGGCTACATTATCTGACTTCTGTGAAGAAAAAATTGTACCGAATGAATTTTTTCCTCACCATGGTTCGTTATCTAAAGAGCTTAGAGAAAGCTTAGAAAAGCGATTGCAGCAGGAGCATTATCCTACCACAGCGATTTGCACAATGACTCTTGAACTAGGCATTGATATCGGCAAGGTAAACTCAGTAGTTCAAGTAACAGCCCCCCACTCTATTTCAAGTTTACGTCAAAGAATGGGACGATCAGGAAGGCGAGGCGGAGCCTCAATATTGCGAATGCTCATCGCTGAAGCTGAATTGATAAAAGACTCTAGCGTCATCGACAAGCTGAGGCTGGAGCTTATTCAGTCTCTGGCCATGATCAGACTTCTTATCGGCAGTAAATGGTATGAACCAGCTGATACTTCACTTTATCACTTCTCAACACTCCTTCATCAAGTACTTGCGGTTACTGCACAATGGGGAGGAATTAGAGCAGAGCAATTATTTAGTTTGCTCTGTAAAGATGGCCCTTTTCAAAACGTTAATGTTGAAAACTTCAAAGCACTACTTGTCCACATGGGCAAAACGGAACTCATAACTCAGTTAGGAAGTGGTGAATTGGTGCTTGGCCTTTTGGGAGAAAAGCTGACAAGCCATTACTCGTTCTATGCTGTTTTTAAAACACCTGAAGAATTCCGGATTGTATGTGGAACCAAATCACTCGGAACGCTGCCTGTAGATTCATTAGTACTAGAAGGGCAGCATATTGTTTTCGGTGGAAAACGTTGGAAAGTAAACGACGTAGATAGTGAAAAAAAAGTTATTTATGTGGAGCATGCAAAAGGTGGTAAGCCACCTAAATTTGGTGGTACTGGCTTGAACATACATGATGTTGTCCGCCAAGAAATGTTCCAAATATTAAAAGATGGTGACTACAGAATTTCTATCGGAGATCAGAAAGTCGACTTCGCTGATTCAGCCGCACGAGAACTGTTTGGTGAAAGCGTACGATATTTCGAAGATGCAAAGCTCTCTAGAGAACCATTACTTCAAGATGGCAATACTACCTATATATTCA
Source organism: Vibrio zhugei (assembly GCF_003716875.1). NCBI lineage: Bacteria > Pseudomonadati > Pseudomonadota > Gammaproteobacteria > Vibrionales > Vibrionaceae > Vibrio > Vibrio zhugei. The sequence continues at coordinate 429,666 of NZ_CP033078.1, forward strand.
CATGGCTTGGCGACAAAGTGGTAAATACAATTGTAGTCTTGCTAATCCAACATGGCTTTGAAGCTGGCGCATATGCAGGAGTCATAGAAGTAGAAAAAGCGTCATTAGAAAGTGTTCGCTTAACATTGCTCAAACTTGCTTCAACGGAACTCCCAACAGAAACAGAACTTGCACAACAAGTATTGGAAAAACGTATCGAGAAGTTCGATGAGTTCTTGCCGGAAAGCATTCTATCCATTGGGTATGGAGCAAAAGCTTTTGACCTAAGCTTGGCTGTTAAGTTTTTAAAGTTCCTTGATTAATAACTTAACTATCAGTCTGATCTTCCCCTGAATCTCTAGTCACTCTGTAGCATTACTAAAATTTGGTCAATATGATCGAACTAGATCGTTTGAGCAAGTTTGGTTGCAACTCGCAATGGGGTAAAAAGGTTGTTACGGTGGCCTACTTAGACTTGTGATCACCAAGCGATTCTGTCGTGCCAAATCCGTGTCATGAGACGAAGTATCAAGTTGTTAGTATCACTTGATACCCCTTGATTGTGCTCACTAAATAAAAAGCATTGAGTAATAAAGTTGCATACTAGAATTATTAGCCTTATGCTTGTTTTATAAGAAAAATGTGGTGATTTATATGGCAAGAAGCAAGTATGCACCCTCTGAAACGAAATACAAACGCTGGATAAAAGAAGGTCGTGGCAATGGCTGTGGCTCTGATTATCTGCCTTGGATAACGGTCCGCGACGTTCCATCGGATGGTCGCTCTCATCGTGTCTTTGGTCATAAAAGCCAGCGTACTCATCATTTGCTATCTGATTTAGAACTTGCCGTATTCTTAACCCTCGAATGGAACTCCCAAACAACTGATATTCGTGAGCAGTTTCCTCTTAGGCTCGAAGAAACACTTGATATTGCACTTGATAGTGGAATTAAACATCCAACTGAAACCGGTGTAAAAACGTACATGTCATCCGATTTTTTGGTTGATAGCTTGGATCTCCAACTCCCACAGTATGTCATTCAAGCTAAGTACTCTAATTTTCTCTCGGATCCGCGTGTTGTTGAAAAGCTTGAAATAGAGCGCTGCTACTGGTCATTGAAAAAAATCCCCTGGTTTTTGGTCACTGAAAAAGATGTCTCATCGACTTTGGTTCAGAATATTAGCTGGATATACCCGGCTGAGCAGGATGAGATTGATGATGAAGTCTTGTTAGACAGGACTACGTACTACAGTGACCTTTTTCAGCAAAATCCGAATAAAACGGTTACTGATATCTGTAAGTTGACTGACCGTATTTACAATCAACCTGATGGTTCTTCTATTTATGAAATCAGGCAATTATTGGCTAATCGCTGTTTCTACTTTGATATGTTGTCCCAACCATTCCATCTGCTAAAGGGTAAGGATTTCGTTGTTGAGGATATGGGGAACTTAATAGGAGCTCGTCATGTTTCGAATCAATGAGGTTTTAGAGTTCGAGAACGAGCGATTCCGGATTTTGAGTCGATTTGGAAGCAATTTAGTTTGGATATCGATTGATAATAAAAGCGCCTTCCCCAGCATTATTGACTTATATTCGCTGGAGTTGGCGATTCAAGATGAATCATTACACCGAGTCGAAGATCCCTATTCCTATTTGATTATGCTCTCGCCTGAAGATGGCAGTACAGATCAAGTAAAACGAGATCAAAACTATAAATTGATACGCCCTATCATCCATCTTGAAGAGTACTATCAGCCGAAACAACGAGCTAAAGCCATTGAACTGGTCATGGCTAATCACAAAACAACCAAACAAACATTGTATCGATTAATTCGCCAATACTGGCAACGAGGACAGATTGTTAACGCGCTTTTTCCTGATTACAAAAACTCCGGAGCAAAAGGCAAAAAACGAATCCCGGGAGTGATAAAATTAGGGAGACCCAGAAAGTATGATCCGGGCTCGGGTGTCAATGTTGACGAGTTCATCGAAAAGCTATTCAGAATTGCTATTCAGAAGTATTTGTTAACTGAAAAAGGATATTCATTTCCCTACGCGCACCGCCGTTTTAAAGATATGTATGAAACCTATTTTCCGGATGTGCCCGAGGCAGAAATCCCAACGAATTGGCAAATGAAGCACTTCTATCAGCGTGAATACACCCAGGTAGAAAAAATCAAAAGCCGGGCAAGTCAAAATGCCTATAACAAAGATATTCGACCTTTGACCGGAACGGCGACTATGCATGCATTAGGGCCAGGCTCCCGCTTTGAAATTGATGCGACTATCGCAGATATTTACGTGGTTTCCGACGTGAACCGAAGTTGGATTGTTGGGCGTCCGGTTGTTTACATCGTTATCGACGTATTTAGCCGCCTGATAGTTGGGTGTTACATTGGTTTTGAAAATCCTTCTTATGTAGCCGCTATGCAGGCTTTACAAGTTGCGTTGACTGATAAGGTCGAGCTATGTCATCAATATGGGATAGAAATCGAATCTCAAGATTGGCCCGCTATCGGATTTCCAGATGCTATTTTGGCAGACAGAGGTGAATTACTGGGCTATCAGATAGAAAATCTCGAAAAAAGTTTCTCGGTGCGAATTGAAAATACGCCTCCGTTTCGAGGCGACGCCAAGGGAATTGTTGAGCGCAATTTCAAGACGTTGCAAGCAGACTTTACTCCATTTGCTCCTGGTGTCGTTACGGGAACCATCGTTAAAAAACGTGGTGGTAAGGATTATCGTCTTGATGCCAAGTTATCTATTTCAGATTTTAAAGAAATTATCCTGTCCTCAATTCTTTATCACAATCAGTACCATGTGATGAATACCTATGACAGATCTGCCGATATGCCGCTTGATTTGCCTTCTGTACCATTAGAACTGTGGAACTGGGGGATTCAACACCGTACTGGTCGCTTGCGCTCAGCTCCTGAAGAAGCAGTAAGATTAAGTTTACTTCCCAGAGCAGATGCAACTGTCTCTGATTTGGGGATATGCATTTTTGGTATCTACTATACCTGCCAAGAGGCGATTGTCGAAGGTTGGATGCATCGAGCCCAAGAAGTGACTCGTCCGCAAAAAGTTTTGGTGGCATATGATCCCAACCTTGCCGATGAAATTTACCTGTTTCCTAGTCGAAACAGTGCTGAGTACTGGGTTTGCAAACTATCAGGGCGCTCCAGGGAGTTTGTTAATTGCTCTTTCTGGGAAGTGTGGCAGAGACAAGAGCAGAAAAAATTCACTCATGCTGAAAGTAAAGTCAGAGCTGATAAGCACAAACGAAAGCATGAGCAGCGAGTGATTGACAAAATCAAACAAGCAGAAAAATTAAGCCCGGATACCTCAAGCATTCCGAATACTGAACGCATCGGTGAGATTAGGTTGAACCGAAAAGCTGAACTACAAAATGAACGCGACAGCAGAAAACCGAAAATACAAACAGATGTGAAAGACACGGCAGATATCATTCCTTTACATGGTATTCCGGAGAAAGACTATGACTACCCGAGCTATGTCGATGAGTTATTCGATGATGAGGATGATAACGAATGAGTTTGCCAAGTGAATACGTCACTGCCATTTATCAGAATACCGGCAATCCCTCCTACAACGGGAATCCGTTTATAGAGGCGTTGCCGCCAATCATGGAAATTAAGCAATTAAAAGAAGGATTGGAAGGCAAAGTTACTTTCTCGTTAAATAACCTGCAAGACAAACCTCGACAACGGGCTCATATGGTTGCTGCGTTGCTTCATGATTTCTTTCAGCCTTTATCCCAGCATGTATTACTGGAAGAACGTATTTCAATCATGATGCGGCGTGGTTACGTTGGTCGAAACCTATTGGATGGTTCACTTAATAAGCATCTGCAAAATGGTTACCAAAGAGTAATGAGTGGTGATCTACAGAGTTATAAATTCAGAGATGTGTCAACGACAGCGCTCTGTCTGTCTCTTATCGGATGTTCAGGTAGCGGTAAAAGTTCAACCCTTGAGCGTATTCTTGCTACATACCCTCAGGTCATCTATCACGAACAACATAACTTTTTTCAACTCAGCTATCTGAAAATCGAATGCCCGAATAATGGATCACAGCAAAGCTTGTGTCTGAATTTTTTCCGTGAGGTGGATAAGCGGCTAGGTACTAATTATGAAAATACGCATGGCCGTAAACGTCACGGGGTGCCAACGTTACTGGCTCTAATGAGCCAGGTTGCGAATGAACGTGCTATTGGTGTTCTGGTTATCGATGAAATTCAGCGCTTGAAAATTCGCAAGGCGGTTGGCCGAGAGCAAATGTTAGAATTTTTCGTTGAACTGGTTAACACCGTCGGTATTCCGGTGATATTGGTTGGTACGCCAAAAGCTCGCCCTTTGTTTGAAGTCGAATTGCAGTCTGCAAGACGAACCACTGGCATCGGTTCTGTCTATTGGCAACCCATGCCGCAATATCCGGAAAATCCGAATGTCAAAAGTGAATGGGTTGCTTTTACGAATAAGCTTTGGAAATACCAGTGGCTTAATCGGCGTGATGAAGTACTGACTGATGAAATTAGAGATTGTTGGTATGAGCTGTCTCAAGGTGTTTTAGATATCGTGGTTAAGTTGTTTGTCCTGGCTCAGCTACGAGCCATCGTGTCTAAACTGGAGCGTATCACGGTTAACGTTTTACGCTCTGTTTACGACGATGAACTTAAACCGGTACATCCTATGCTGAATGCTATTCGCCGTGGTAGCCCAACCTTGATAGCTAAATACTCCGATCTCCGAGTAGAAGATATCGATAAACGACTGCTTAGCCTTCACCAAAAAATCAATCAGATCCCTGATGAGCCGGAATTACCTTTCAGTAATAACGAACAAGCGATGCGGCTATATAAGTTACTCGTACAAACCGAGTGCCAGTCTGAAATTCTCATTCCGTTGGTTGAAAAAATTTTCCGTGAACAGCCCAAACTGACGATGCGAGAAATGATGCCGGTCATACTTGATTGGTATGACGAAAGTAAGCAGTTTGTAGATCAGCAACCGAAAGCACCAAAAGCGACTGTAGTTAAACGTTCCGACTGGCCAAGCCTTGAAACTAGCGATTTGAGATTTGTGTATTCACAATTGACCAAGAAAGAAGATATGTATAGTGCTCTCAAGGCCAATAAACTTATCTTGGATTTAAAAAAGGTCTGTTAAATGCTCGGATTCCCTGTCCCATATCCAAATGAGTTGATTTACAGCTTGGTTGCTAGGGCTGGGGTTCATAGTGGAACCACATCTCCAAAGCGGCTATTAGGTGAAGTTTATGGAGACCGAAAGATTATCGCTACGGTTGACCTACCTAGTCATCTGGCTCAAATTTCCGGGCAATACCCATCGATTTTAAATATTACGACGGCTTCACTGATATACCAGCACACGCTTTTCCCTATTTATGCCCCCTTTATTGAAGAAAGAAAAAGACTGGCAGGCATGCGTTGGATGGCAAATCAATCCAAAGGGCTTATACACTTGGTATTCGGAATTGCCGCTTCAATTGTTAAGCAGCCGAAGCTACTCAGATATTGTCCTCAGTGTTTTGAAGAGCAATTAGGCCAATATGGTGAGCGGTATTGGATGTGTAACTGGCAAGTGTCAGGAGCTACATGGTGCAAAAAACACTCAATCCCTTTGTGTGAATTTTCTATTCAACCACATTACGAACATCGTCATGAATTTTATGCGGCAGACACAACACCGGATGACAGGCCAATACGGCATCATAAAAGGGAATCTTTACGCATCAGCCATGTTGTCGAACAACTTCTGCAAGTGGAACAACAAACATCGCCAACTTTTCATCAATGGAACTGCTATTACCATGATTTGGTCGTGCTGGCCGGTTGCAACCGAGGAGCTAATGTAAAACATGATGAAGTTCGGGAGCGTATCCATTCGTTCTGGAGCAGAGATTGGTTGTCGGATAACCAACTCACCCTGACGAAGCGAGATTCCTGCTGGGCCAGAACCATTTTACGAAAGCACCGAAAATCCTTCAGTTTTATGCAACACCTGATCATTCAGTCCAGTTTACTAGACCAAGATACTTCATTATCTGACATTTTGGCTAATGTAAAGCGTTACCCGCAAAAACAAAGAAATGTCCATCCAGTAGTTTTGCCGAAGCAGATTAATAGAGACAAAAGAGATCAATGGCTGAAGCTGTTGAAAGAGTATGGGTGCAAACACGCTCGATTACATGGTTCGCAAGGTTTGTACATGTGGTTGTACCGACATGATTATGAGTGGTTGATGAAAATAAATCGACGCTATCAGCACCCGATCATATATGAAGATAGTCGGGTCGATTGGCCTAAGCGAGATCGTTCGCTCGTTCGTCGATTATGTCAGTTACGACAGGAGTGTGAACAAGATAATTTTTCTCCTCGTATAACGAGTACTTTCTTGCTGTCAAAACTAAAGTTGGGTGCAATGCCGGAAAGGAAGTTTAGGTATTTACCTTTAACGAAGCAATTTCTCTCTAAGTATTCGGAATCGGTCGCTCAATACCAAATTCGGCGATTGGGAAATCAGTACATCTCATTCTATTTACAAAATATTCAGATTGAACGGTGGCGTTTACTGCGAAGCTCTGGGCTAAGTGAGGATCGTTTAACGCCACTGGCTCGATGTTTTTTAACAGGAATAACGGAAGGTATATGGGCGATTACAGGTTTAAGCACATTCCAGAAGATGCGTTAGTGTTGGGTGTGGGTTCTTTGTTTAAGAAAAATAGTAATGTGTTTTGGGGAATTAACCTCAGCTTTTCAAAAAAGCTTGATCGTCCATCAATACCCATTGCTGGTGTACCATTGATTCGGCGCTATAAATCATTAAGTGCCAATCAGTCTAATCAGTTAAAAGGAAGACAGTTAACTTTTACCATTAGGGATGCTCAGCAGTGGGGCAGAAAGCGTTTAAGGGACTGCCCGGCTTTTCATTCAATGGGGAATGGGCACAATTCTGAACAGTGGTGCTTTGAATTTGATGTGCCCAATGGCCCAACTGTTTTCCTGCCTCAGCTTGAATTATCACGTGTTCTTTTTCTGCATGATAACTATATGTCCAGAATCTGTTTGGAACACGGAAAGCTGTCATCAGACTTCAATATCAGCAATATAAATGAGCATTGGCAAATTGATGTGATGCCAAGTTCTAGCTATCCGATTACCGCTTTCAATGATGAACGTTCACGGCGATTTTTAAGTTGGATATTGATGGATCCTGAGGCTCGAACTTCCTTTGAAAGTATTCACCAGACAATGATGAGAGAGCATACATCCAGTGGGCAGTATAAATTTTGGGATTTCTCTTTTACACCTCCTCGCTTAAATAGAACAAAACTAGAAGTGTCAGGGTGGCACGATTGGAACAGTAACAGCTTTTTTGTCTGGGAAATTAGAAGGGTGGAAGACTTGCCATCGAGTATGCCTGATGAACTGGATTTTTATCATCCTGATTTCAAAAGGCAGGTAACAGGTCAAGGTAGCGGAGCTAATTCCGGTAGGCCTAAACGTCCAGAAGAGCACGAACTTGATGATGGGGAAGAAGCTGACCCTGATAAAAAACGTGTTGTTTTAGATACAGAATCAGTTGGCTTGTCATTTCGTAAGCCATTTAAGACTAATCGAGTAACTGATAAAACTCGGAAGGCTAATAGCGGCAAGCCCGATGATCGTGAATCTAATGAACAACTTCCCAATACGTTATCTCCAAATGATAATAATGCTACAGGTACAATTGCCGGTGCTGATTATGACGTTTTGAATGACGAAAGTGATGATTCTCATCTGTATGCAAGTAAATTTGAGGTTTTCTTTCAAGTTATTGCTCGTTTGGAAGCTAAACACGGATGCCAAACGTATCGCTATCCGCTGAGAAAATTGCCTAAATTGGCACGTTGTACCAAACACATGATGGCGGATGATGCTAATCCGAGATGTATGGCTGTCATCAGCGTTACTTATCATGGAGAGGTGTATCATTTTGTTGAAGTTGACACCTCTGATGCGAAGAATTCGATATCGACCATGGTATTAAAGTTAAAAGATAACGTAGCGTTACTTGAGCAAATCGCTGAGTTAGAAGTTCGACTGCTCAAGAAGTCGCTTGCTTGGCCGCGCGATTATATCTCTCTAATTTGTGGAGGTGGTAACTTCAAGGGAATCTCTCATCCTCCATGTAAACACAAAGGTTGTATCGACCCTGCTGATATTGATAAATGGGCAGGATGGTTTATGGGATGGTTGGATAGTTAGTATGATACTTTAATACTTGTTTTTTTACGGGGTAGAGCCATTTATTTTAATTCAGTATGATACTTTATTTTTTTACTAAAATCGCAACCTCATTGCACAATGCGGCTTTAGAAGATTTTTAGTATGAAACTTTATTCCTCTCTCACATCATACTAAAAAGGCAGCGTTCACATAGGACGCTGCCTTTTTTTAAAACGTTTATGCCCCAAAATCATTCAGCATCCAATTCCTGACCACTTTCTCATGTCAGTTCTTGACCTATATATACTAATAGCAGATTATGAGCCTAGTTGAGCACTTGCGTTTATACAGACATGTTCTGCAATTTGTGAGTGGAAGGAGTAATAAGACCGATAGAACAGTATGTTGCTGCTTTGGTGTCTGTATTTTTTGAAAATATTATAAAGACAATGTCTGCTGAAAAGACACTGTTAAATTTTAAGGTAATCAGGAAGCGAATTCATGATTTTCGGACGAAAAGACATATCAGAGGTATTTACACCAAGAAACTCTAGCGTAAATCCAAAAATGTATATTGAGAGAAAAGATCTAGAAAAGAGCTTGCGAAGATCTATAAACGGCTCAATGCATTCATTTTTATTTGGTGAGAGTGGTACCGGAAAATCTTGGCTTTACAAAAAGGTTTTTGGTGAGAATAACATTAAATATGTGGTTGCTAATTGTGCGAGCGCGTCAATTAAGAGATCAATAACTAATGAAATATTATCAGTAAGCTTGAAGGCGGGGTCTAGTCAGAAACAGTCATATTCAGAATCTAAAGAAGCTGGATTATCTGCCGGCGCGACTGCAAAGCTAAAGCATCAAGGTGAGTATACTGTTGTACAGGAAGATGATTTAATAAAAGCCTTTGAAAGTCTCAGCAAAGAATCTGGTAACAAAAAGACAGTATTGGTGTTTGATAACCTTGAGACAATTTTCAAAAATGAAGAGCTGATGGATGAACTATCAGACATCATAATTCTATTGGATGATGAAAGGTATGCAAAATACAAAGTAAAATTTTTGATAGTTGGCGTGCCAAACGAAGCAATAAGGTATTTTTCTTCGTCAAAAAGCTCGTCGTCCGTAGGCAATAGAATCGAAGAGATATCGAGAGTAACAGGCTTTGATTATCAGCAAGTTTTGGAGCTTTTTGAGCGAGGTTTCGTTAATCAGTTGAAAGTTGAGCTAACTGAAACACAAACAAGAAGGCTGGCAGTTCATATATTCAACATCACTCTCGGCATACCTCAGCGAGTGCACGAATACTGTGAGGTGCTTGCTTATGAGATTGAAGATAACGACTGGCAGTATAACACTCAGCTTATAGAAGAAGCTGATCAAGCATGGCTTCTAAGGGGCCTTAGAGAATCATATTCAACTATCGAAAAGTACTTGAACTCGGACGAAACATCTGAGGGGAGGCGAAACCAAGTTATCTATGCTCTTGGAAAAAACTCGGCGCATCAAATAGATACGAATAAAATAGGCGAGATAATTCGGAAAGAATTTCCTAGCACGGCTCCAGATAGTAACTCGGGAATTGGGCAAGTATTAAGTTTTCTGTCAAAAGGGGATAACCCTGTTCTTCATAAGATATCTAATTCAAACGCATATGCTTTCACGGATCCGAGATACATAATGTGTATAAGAATTATGCTTTACAAAAGTGAAGGAACTGAAGCAGTACATAAAAAGGGGTTTAGTATCACATAAAATTTAACAAGCACATGCACAGGAAGTCAAAAGCGTCGCTTCACTCTACTTTTGCCTCCTGTGATGTTAGCGTTAAGCAGTATTAGGAGGATTCAGGAATGTCGTACCGAATTTATAATTGGCTAGATATCTCTCATCACTTCAGTGAAGCAATTTTAATTGGTAATGGTGCATCCAGAAGTATTAACGATAGCTTTGATTATGGTTCTCTAAAAGAACATGCAATTGAAAATGGCTTGCTCACTGAAAACGTAAGAAAGTTATTTGCATTCTTTAAAACAAATGATTTTGAATTAATCTTACGTTTAGTGTGGCAAGCAAATAAAGTAAATGATGCATTAGATATCAAGGACAAAACAACAAAGGTTGCTTATGAACATGTAAGAGACAGTTTGATTAGGACTGTGCAAAGCGTTCACCCTGAGTATTTCGAAGTTGAAGAGCAATTTCCAGATATAGCAGAGTTCTTGAGTTCATTCAGGACAGTTTTATCTCTCAATTATGATCTAACACTGTATTGGGTAGTTATGTACGCCAATCGTATAAAAAATGGGCATTCATTTAAGGATTGTATGGTACATGGTGAATTTTCTGAAGATTGGCGTCGATTCCGTAGACCTATTGGTCATCGAGATCAGAAAAATACATTGATTTTTTACCCGCATGGTAGCCTTATACTTGCTCGAAATATTCTTGAACAAGAAGTTAAGTTGGATGCTCGACAAGGTAATGACCTCTTACGTTCTATACTAAATAGTTGGGAGTCTGAAGAGTTTGTTCCGTTATTTGTTAGTGAGGGTACATCAGAACAAAAAGTCGGATCTATACAAAATAGTCACTATTTAAATACAGTTTATAGAGAAGTTTTGCCATACATAGGGTCCAGTTTGGTTATCTATGGTTGGGGAGTGTGGGAAAACGATATACATATCCTTAAGCGTCTAGGTAGTAGTCGCTTTTCTCGGCTCAATCGAATCGCCATTTCTGTGTTTAATTATGACCAGTCTTATTGCCGAAGAGTGGCTGAGATGATTGCAACTTACATAGGTAGAAGAATTGAGGTGGTATTTTTTGATTGTAAAAGTAAAGGCTGTTGGAATAATCCCGCTTGACAAACAATTTAAGAGCGATTCCCAACGCATGGCATTTTTCGTTCCATCGTTAGGCCCGAATTCAACTGCGAAGTGCGACACTCTCCAATATCAAGAAGCTAAAGCCATCTCCTCAAATATAATGGCTGCCTGCTTGAAGCCTAAACACTTTCTCGGACGGTAATTTATCCGCGATAAAGCGAACTCTATATCGATGTCCGTCACTGTCGTTAGATCGGTTCCTTTCTTCACATATTGCCTTAAAAGACCGTTCGCATTCTCATTAGCACCACGCTCCCAAGAACTGTACGGATGAGCAAAGTACACATCAGCCTTTAATTCTTTTGCGATGGTTTCATGACCTGCAAACTCTCGCCCGTTATCTGCCGTAATGGTATGGACATGTTTCTTATAGGGCTTCAGTAGCTCTATTGTCGCTTTGGTGACATCATCCGCTGACTTAGATGGCACTTTCTTTACCACGTAAAATCGAGTCTTACGCTCTAAAATAGTCACCATTGCACCTGTACCATGCTTACCTAGCACAGTGTCGATTTCCCAGTCACCAAACCGCTCCTTACTGTCAACGATGCTTGGTCTATCATCAATCGAAACGGCATTTTTTATCGCTGGAGCTTTCTCTTGTTTACCTCGGCGATACCGCTTATGACCTTGTCTCAAGTGACGATATAACTTACCGCCCAAGCGTTTATCTTGAGCAACAAAGCGATAGATCCACTCATGACTGACAGATGCACCAATTTTCGTTAATACATTAGAAATCTGCTCTGGACTCCAATCTGTTTCTAAAAGAAGGCGGATAAAATCGACACGTTCCTTTGGTATTCGGTATTTACGTGCTGTTTTGCGCTTTTTGGTAGACGACATCTGGGCTTCGTTAGGGCAATAATGCTCTCCCTTCCGACCGCGTTTAAGCTCACGGTATACCGTCGAGCGGTGGCACTGAACTGTTTTAGCTATTTCAGGAACCGAAATTCCCCGTTCCAAAAGAGCAGAAATCTGGTATCTTCTGCCTTCGGTCAACTGTTGATAATTCATGGTAGTACTGCTTGTTTCTTTGGCGAGAAGAGCGTACCACTTTCAGCAGTTGGCTTCCTCTTCTACATATTTCCATGAATGTCGCACTTATTATCTGAAATCGGGCGTTTGTAGATTCGTCAGTTTGGCACGACCATGCGCTTTACGAAAAAAACAAAGATAAACCAATAATAAATGACATTTCATTTCCATCCATAGAAAAGGCTGAGACGGCTTCTTTTATTTTTGAGTTTATTAATTTTCTTAGGCATCGAGCAAGAGGGAATAGCGTTTTTACCTTTTCCAAGCTTCAGGACATCGAAGACATTTTAAGAAGACAATGGTCTTCTCTATTTCAAAAATTAATTCAAGAACAGAGAAGCAGAGCGTTTGAAGCAAAACGTTTAGATAATCTGACTGAGCAGTTTGAGGATCTGAAGACAGCTATTCTTACATCGATCGGAACAACTAATGAAAGAGATGTCGCCAGAGGAGTGGTCCGCTTTAGAAGACTGATCGATTTTGTCAGAGCGTTAGGCCTAAAAGATCACAACTTCCTGATAAGAGGGCGTCATCCCTGGGATGAGCTGCTCCGTTATGCCGAAATCGAGAAAGTCCTTGATGCAGCAGAGATACCAGAGGAATTCCTATACCATAAACGAAACTTTAGCCCACGTCCGAGGATGTTTTTAATCAAAAATGACGGTACTTTTTTTGAGTTAAGAACTTCTCCAGATTTTTACCACAGTTTATCTTTAGAGTGGGAAGCGTTTATGGAGCTATCTGAGGATACGCGGGAAATCATAGTAGATGCACTTAGTGAAATGAGACCTGGAATGGGGCCGTTGAGATATATTCGCGAGCCATTTGATTACCACTTAGATAAATGGGTTCATCAGGAACGATTGTTAAAAGATGTTGATGATTCTGATGAAGATCAAGGTCACTCATAACTATGCGTTGCAGCGGACAAGCCGGTGAACACGGCGTTCTGTCTGCTATTCGCTCAGAGCTGACGCTCAAATAACTGGATGATTGCTGAAACTGGTGGTTATGAAAGTGTAACTGGCGGTAAATTGAGATGACGTTTTGCAGCTAGCTTTTAAAAACATACCATTCGAGTTAAGTTTAATCATTTAGTAAAAGCTGTTACACAGAGGGATACCATGAGCTACTCCGTTGAAATTATCAATAATAACCTTCTGCCTCTGCCTGATGAGCTGTGTACTGAGCTAGGTTTTTCCGTAGGAGATATTTTGGTTTGTGAGATGAATAAAGACCGCTCAGAAATGAGGATGGTAAAGCATACAGACCAGACATTAACTGATGAACAGATCTTAGCTGCTGGGAATTTAACGCGCGTGATAAACACCATGCCTGACGAATGATGGCAGTACTAAAGACTGTCGGAAGCCAATAAACTCCATAAGGTAATAAGATGACAACAAGGCCATCGATAAAAAACGAACAGGAATATAAATCCGCATTAGAAGCCATTGAACAGCTTCTTGAATCTGAACCAGGGACGCCTCAAGGTGCAGAGTTTGAGGTCCTTGCAAGGTTGATAGAAGAGTATGAGGACATTCATTATCCGCTTAAAGAGTAATACGAACAAAAGCACTGTATTAGGTAGTATTGGGCTGCGTTATCAGACCATGATGACCGAATTAGGTAGTATTCAGCCCTAATTAGGCTCTAAAGGCTGAACTTAATGGCGCTTAGACCTGAATTAGGTAATATCGGGCTGTTTTGTCAGACTCTAAATACCGAATTAGGCAGTATTCAGCCCCTAATTAGACTCTAAAAGTCGAGCTTAATGGCTCTGAGATCTGAATTAGGTAGTATTGGGCTGCGTTATCAGACTATAAAGACCGAATTAGGCACTATTGATCCGCTGACGAAGGAGAAAAGTACAGGATTAGGCCAACTGTCGGATTATCACTGAAAGCAGACATTTGCTATCAAAACCTTAACCAAGCTTCTCGAAAATTTCGAGAGCTCATCACTTTTTCAAAACGTTTCAAAAAGCTTTGTACTTATGAACTAGTGACCATAAATTTTCTTGCCCCGATATTTAATACAACGTAAATTGAACACCATATAAAACAAACTCTTTGTAAAGGGCATGATGCTCTAAACAGAGTCACTTAATTGAATTATCATCAGCATTAGATTTTCAGCACTCACGCAATTACAGATTCAAGATGAATTTATAGGCAAACGCCTATCAGGGACTAACCATCAATGTTTGAACAGACCTTTAAGAATATCGACGACATACTTCACAAGTCTATTTTTTAAGATACTAAAATATCCTGATATTTCAGGACAATGGCTATGCAAAGGCATTTCAGATTACCAAGAAGAAAATGCTGAAATGATTAGACATAATAGAGAATGGGAGGCGCAAATAACAATCTTGCAAAGCTGGGATAAAGTAAGAATCAGACTAGAAACAGAGTTTTCCACGTCTGATAGTATCTCTGCTGCAATTATTTATGATGAAATTGAGGAATATAAAGTTCTTTATAGTTATGAAAATAAACCAAAAGATTTGGATCATAACGAGTTGCGGATTCATCGTAATAAAACACAGCAGCTCGATCACTTAAACGAAGTAGATTGGCCTATTTAAGCCAATCTCCCTCGACCAGATTATATTTAAAACAGCTGCGCAATGCCTACATTAATGGCAAAGCCAGCTAAGGTTAAAAACAAAAATAAACAGCCTGCTAATAACAGTGGTTTTATTCCCGCTTGGCGAATAGCGCCAACATGTGTACGCAGCCCAAGTGCGACCATGGCAATGGTAAGTAGTATATTATCAAACCATATAATAGCGTTTGTAGTTCCTTGCGGAATAACCGATAACGAATGCACGCCACTTGCCACTATAAATAACACTGCAAACCAAGGGATTGAAATACCCGCTTTTTGCTCGCCGCCATGTGCGTTTATGTTTGCATGCTTTTTACTTTGCCAAAACGATAAGCCTACTAAAAATGGCGCAAGCATCATTACGCGTAGCATTTTTTCTATCACGGCGGTGTCAGCCGCATTGGCACTTACCGCAGTCCCTGCTGCTACCACTTGCGCAACTTCATGAATGGTTGAACCAACAAAAATACCGTACGCATGCTCACTCACACCCATATATTCAAACATAATTGGGTAGGCAAACATACTTAACGTGCCAAACACCACAACCGTTGCCACCGCTACAGATACTTTATGCGCTTGTGCTTTTATTACTGGCTCTGTTGCCATTACCGCTGCGGCGCCACAAATAGAGCTACCCGCACCTATTAGTATGGTTGTTTGTTCATCAAGCTTAAAAACGCGCTTACCTAGCTGTACTGCTAATATAAACGTACCAAGCAGCATTACCACATCGGTTAATAGGCCATGCCAGCCTACACCCGCTACTTGTGCAAAAGTAATCCTAAACCCAAATAAAATAACGCCCGCTTTGAGTAATATACTTTTAGCGTAATCAACGCCTACATCTGTACGCGTAGCAATGCGCGCAAACACACTGTTACCCACAATAATGCCAAGCACAATACCAATTGTTAAGGAGCTAAATTGCGCACTTTGCATTATAGGTAACTTACTTAATGCAACAGATGCCCCCGCTAACACAACCACCAGCAGCATACCTAACCACCAGCGCGTATCGCCGTATTGCTTAGTCAAAGGCTGAAAACTACTTTTAATAGCGCTAAGCATAATATTCCCTCACTTAAACCAAATTGATGTGTTGACTTAATTGTAAGAAAGCTCAAAATATAACTCCAATATATTAAAATCATGATTTGATAACTCAAAGTTATACAATTTAGAGTTATGCAATTTAAGGTTGTTCAATGAACTTACATTCACTTAGGGTGTTTTATACAGTGGCTAAATTGGGTAGTTTTTCAGGCGCAGCCGAAGCGCTTTTTATAAGCCAGCCCGCTGTTTCTAAAGCGCTAAAAGAGCTAGAGCATCAGTTAAACATTCAACTTATTGAACGTGCATCTAAGGGTAGAAAGCTCACCCTAAGCGAGGGCGGCCAAGCTTTGTATGATCACGCCCGCAGTATTTTTGCTATCGAAAAAGCCGCCATTGAAGATATTAAATCGCGAACAGGGCTTAAGCGCGGTACATTAGTTATAGGCACCAGCACCACCATTGCCAGTTATTGGCTACCGCCTTATTTAGCCAAATTTTGTGCGCAGTACCCGCATATAAAAGTAGAAGTACAAGTGGCTAATACCGTGCAAATTGAGCATGCCTTACTTGAATGCACTATCGATTTAGCACTGGTTGAAGGCACACCTACCGAGCCGCACATTATTAGTAAGCACTGGCAAAGTGATTTAATGAGTGTGGTTATACCGAGCAACTTTAAGCCCACTAAAGACTTAAAAGCATGGTTAAACGAGCAGTTTTGGTTATTACGCGAGCCAGGCTCTGGCACGTTAGAAATGTCTGTAAAGTTATTAGCAGAGCATGGCGTACAAGCAGAGCAAAGTATGCAATTAGGCAGCAACGAAGCCATAGCAAGAGCTGTTGCTCAAGGTATGGGGGTCGCTTTATTGCCAAACGTAGTCACAGAAGATTTAGTGCAGTTAGGCAAATTAGCGCGCCTGAGCCAAAAAAATAACGAGCAACTCTCTCGGCCGCTATACCAACTGCATTATAAAGACAGACCGTCTTCGCATGCTGCACAAGCATTTGAAAAAAGCCTGTTTAGTGAATAGAGGTTATGTGAGTAAAATTAGAATTGAGCTGTAAGTCGTGTATATATAAGAAGCTGAAGGTCGAAGCATTATTGTTTGTTCTGCTTTGACTACAAATGCTTCTTAGCATATGAGCTCAGTGCTCTGCTTGACTCATATAAATCGAGGGCAATTTGAAACCAATGTGTCCAATGAATATTGTTACTCTTTTTGAGCAAGGAGATCATTTCTTTAAGCGTATCTGAGTAAAAACTGAACTGTACCGGGTTTGTCGGAGACTTTTTTATTTAAGTTAGGCCACCTGACCTAACGGGTTAATCTTATCATAGTACATTGCTTCAAACTCAAAAGGCGATACATAACCCAGTGCACTGTGTACACGCTTTTTATTGAACCAATCTACCCAGTTTAGTGTCGCAAGTTGTACATCTGCTAAACCTTGCCAATCTGCTTTTAAATATTCAATCACCTCTGTTTTGTATAAGCCATTCACCGTTTCAGCCAGAGCATTATCGTATGAATCACCAGTTGTACCGACTGATGCTCGTAAATTTGCAGCTTCTAAACGATTGGTATAGCGAATAGAAAGATATTGAACACCTCTATCGGAATGATGAATCACATTCTTTGGCATGCCTCGATCGTGCAAGGCTTGCTCTAATGCATCGAGCACCATATCTGTATTCATCCGTGTCGATACTTTCCATCCAACAATTGCTCGTGAGAACACATCAATAATAAAGGCGGTATAGACCCAGCCTGAATGAGTTTGAATATACGTAAAGTCACTCACCCACAGTTGGTCAGGATGATCAGCATTAAAATTACGTTTCACTAAATCATCTGCTCTTTTTTGATCATCTCGGCTACGGGTGGTTTGTTTATTCTTACCACGCCAAACACCTTGTATACCTAGCTTCTGCATCAATCGAGCAACTGTACAACGTGCGATAACATAACCTTCACGTTTCAATTGTTGCCAGACCTTACGCACACCATATCGACCTGAACTTTCTTTCCAAATTCGTTTAATTTGTTCAGCATGATGCTCATCATGT
The DNA here is from genome assembly GCF_003716875.1 of Vibrio zhugei. Lineage (NCBI taxonomy): Bacteria > Pseudomonadati > Pseudomonadota > Gammaproteobacteria > Vibrionales > Vibrionaceae > Vibrio > Vibrio zhugei. Next base: position 447,566 of record NZ_CP033078.1, read on the forward strand.
AGATCTCGTTTCGCTCGATGTTCTGGATTGTCCGCGAGATCTAAAGTTCGGTAATAGGTTGAAGCTGCGATCGGTAAAATCCTACAAATCGCATCAACACCATATCGATCTTTATTGTTATGGATGAAATCCACCATTATTTGTGTGGGCGGTCGAGCTCCGCCTGGGCGAAAAAAGCGGCTGCTTTACGTAGAATTTCATTGGCACGCTTTAATTCTTTAATTTCACGTTCCATTTGCTTCATTTTTTCTTGATCAGATATCTGTTGTACTTTAATAGGATTTTGCTGATCTAAATGCTTTTGATGCCAGGCACGAAGTGTTTCAGGAGTACAACCAATCTTAGGCGCAATTGCTGTGATTGCAGCCCAAGTAGAAGGATAATCTTTTTCAGATTCAATCAATAATTGAACCGCTCTTTCTCTGATTTCAGGGGTATATTTTAATTTTGTCATCGGGGTAGTCTCTCAGAATATTGACTCTCCGACAAACCCGGTACGGTTCACTTCATAAAGATAATAAAAGTGCCAGCGCTAAATATTATAATGTCACGGGCCGACGAACGATGGGAACAATGTTATGGGAAAAACTAGATAGTTAATGGATGTAAATTAAGGGTGCTAGGATAGTGATAACCTAAATCTTCACGTAGTGCTGTAACGAGTTTATCAAGTGCAACGCTCATTATGGTGAGAGAAGTCTCTTTTTTAGGATTGTCAAAAATCTTTCTAGTCCAATCAGGTGTATATAAGCCATTTCTATAGTTCGGATTATGATATAGGTAATCAAAAAATCTTTGAGTTTCAAGAACAATTGCTAAAGCATTGGTTTTCCCTTTCTTTAAATTATCTAGATTAGAATGATACATAATTGAAGCTAAATCAAAACTACTTAAATGAATTTCTTTACCCTCCTCAACTAAATCAGCTTTTATTGTTTTGCAAAGGCGAATGGCTTTCTTTAGGCCACCATCTGTTAAATATTGACATCTAATATCTATATAATAGATATGCTTAAAAGGCAGATTCATTGTAAGCATCCGACCATCCCATCTTTTCCACACACAAGAAATTAGAGATAGTGTCCATGACTAAACAATCGTGGACACGAAGATGATACAAGACACACTAAAAAAACCCAAGCGTAAGAACTACAGCGATGAATTCAAAGAATTTCTTGTGCAAGAAGCGATAAGCTCAGGGCGGTCGATAGCGAGTATAGCCAGAGACAATGGCAACTGATTAAACCCATGCTAAGACAGCATGAAAATGCCACACCCAATGCCATCGGCTATCTCATCTTTGATGACACCATACAGCCCAAACCGCACACAAGCGTCGACGACATCAACTGCTGGCACTACGACCACACCCAAAACAAAAATGTTAAAGGCATTAACCTGCTTAACTGTCTGTATCATCGCAAAGATATCGACATACCCTTAAGCTTTGACATCATCACCAAACCCAATGTCTTTACCGATGACAAAGGCAACGTTAAACGTAAAAGTGATAAAACCAAAAATCAGCGACTGCTTGATATGTTTGATAGGGCAATCAAAAACCAAGTCAAATTCGACTATGTATTAGCCGATTCTTGGTTTTCAGCCAAAGCGACATTCAAACATATTCGTAAAGCTAACAAGCATTTCATCTTTGCGTTAAAGTCAAATCGCTTGGTGGCTTTAACCCCTGATGATAGAGAAAAAGGTAACTTTGTACGTATTGATGAATCTAATCTACCCGATAATACCCCTGTTCACGGCTTTTTAAATGACTATCATGATGAAGTCTTGTTATTACGCCGAGTCTTTACAAACAAGGACGATTCTACAGGGGTGTTATATCTGGTATGCTCAGATTTGCAATGCGACAAGGATAAATTTATCAACGGCTATCAAAAACGATGGCAGGTTGAAGTGTATCATAAGTCGTTAAAGCAAAATGCCAATTTGGGTAAGTCGCCTGCTCATAGCCAAAGAGCTCGGTTTAATCATATGTTTTTAGCCACGTATGCGGTGTTTAAGCTTGAGTGTTTGAAAATCAAAACCAAGTTAAATCATTTCGCTTTGCGTTTAAAGTTACTCGTCTCCGCTAATCAGTCGGCTTTTGCCCAGCTTAAGGCTATTAGCGGTGCGTAACTTCAGTTAAGTAAGAAAATCGCGCTAATATTTAAAAAACTCTTTAACAAAAAAAAATAATATAAATATTTAAATACATCAGCAAAACAAATATTATCAACATTCACATATCAATAAAGGGAATAAAAATGTCAAAAAATTATAAGCTCAGCCACTATATCTTTCCGCTCATGCTGGGCTTTTTATCAATGAATGCTATAGCGGCAATTAATGTCTATGGTCCAGGTGGACCAGCACCAGCGATGCACGAAGCAGCGAAACAATTTAAAAATAAAACAGGGATTGATGTCCATGTAACCGCGGGCCCTACTTCACAATGGAGCGACAAAGCCAAGCTTGATGCCGACGTCATCTATAGTGGTTCGGAAGCCATGATGTCTGATTTCGAAAGCTTATTTGCCGACAAAATCGTAAAGGACTCGATTGAGCCTATTTACCTACGCCCTGCTGCCATTTTAGTCAGAAAAGGCAATCCCAAACATATTCAAGGATTTAAAGATCTAAGCAGGCCAAACACTAAAGTTTTGGTCACCCATGGCGCAGGCCAAGTCGGCATGTGGGAAGATATTGCAGGTAGAACGGGCAACATTCAGCTCACAAAATCCTTCCGTAAAAATATCGCCATGTATGCACCCAATACAGGCACAGCGAAAAAAGCATGGGAAACTGACAGCAGCTATGATGCATGGTTGGTGTTTAATATTTGGGGAGTCAGTAATCCAGACATTGGGCAAATTATCCCGATCGAACCTGAACTGGTGATTTACCGTGATACAGGTGTTGCACTAACTCAACACGGTCTAAAAAATCCTGAAGCAAAAAGTTTTATTACGTTTTTAAGCTCTGCACAAGGCCATGCGATTTTTAAACAGTTTGGTTGGAACAAATGAGTGCTTAATTTTAATCTTTGATCCACATTCAAGATCAGTTTCCAAGCTTAAAAAATCGAACTTTTAACAAGCAAATTGGACATAAAAAAGAGCGCCACGGCGCTCTTGATTGAAGAAAATATAACTACTGAACCTCGGCCAAAAGCGTTTGTGCTGCCATTTTACCCAAGGTATTCGATGCCAAAGGACTATCTCCTGTAATTAACTTACGGTCTTGAATACACTGTCTCGACATCTCTTTATTAACCACTTCCACACCCAACTTTTCTAAGCGATCTGCCAGCAACCATAGTCAACATGAAAAAAACGAAAATCTCATGCAAGCCTTTGAAGCGATCCAAGCCAAATACGGCAAATCTAAAATTGCATTGAGTGGTTGTTATTTGCCAAATCGTGCTTGGAGTATGAGCCGAGATTTTACGCATAAATCTGTGGGATAAATGCCATAAATCTCTCGCTCTCACCTTTTGCATATTAAACCGCTGTGATAACTGACCAATCACCGTCTCAATATTGCGACGAGCATTTTTAAGACGATTAAGTACACTGATTGGTCGCTTATCGGGCATATTTTTTCTAAGCGGTGTTTGCAAATCAACACATCGCTTAAAGCAATACTCAGATAAATCAGGGCTAATATAGCCCATATCTGCACCTAACAAGCCTTTGATATTATCAAGCATATCAGGTGCCACTAATCTTTCATCTATCTTAGCAGAGGCAAAGGTAAAATTGGTTATCATGCCCGATAGATTAATGAGTAAATGTCCTTCAAAGCCAAAATATTTTTGTTGCTTTGAGGCACAGTAACTATAACTGCCTTCATATTTGAAGGTTTTATGCCGATAGGCTCTGGCATATTGACACACAGGAATGGGAAAGCCATCAATAAAATGAATGTTGTCTTGCCCATGCTGTTTAACGATATGCTGTTGTATCAAAGTTTTTACCTGTAACAAATTGACGCACTGCTTGGCAAAGTTGGGATATGAGCCTATTTGTGGAAACCATGTTTGCCAATGCTGTTTAAAATACTGATGGATTTGTGAGTCGGTGTCCATCTGTAAAAACTCATCCACTATCTCCATGGTGATAATTTCACTGTCGGTTAGCTTTGGTGCATATCCGCCTTGCCTTAGCCGGTTTGTTACAATCTTTTTGTAGTAGTTTAGAGCAAGAGCGTTTACCTATCGATTTTGTTTATGAGAAACTTCGGTTGTGGGTCGGTTAAATAGTTAAACAAATAAAAGTTGATTTAAAACAGATGTTTAACCATGTCCTGATATCATATTAGATCTATTTTGTCACTTATTGGGTGCGAGATTATGGCAAGCTTAAAATTTATTTTAGATCTATTTTGTCATTTATTTTTAAAGTAGAGCCAAAAAATATGGCTTGTAGCGTAGTTTATTTTAGGACTATTTTGTCATCCCACATCAATTATGAGAGAGTCATTTAATCTCATACTAAAAAGGCAGCGTTCAACTAGGACGCTGCCTTTTTTAAACGTTTATGCCCCAAAATCATTCAGCATCCAACTCCTGACCACTTTCTCATGTCAGTTCTTGACCTATATATACTAATAGCAGATTATGAGCCTAGTTGAGCACTTGCGTTTATACAGACATGTTCTGCAATTTGTGAGTGGAAGGAGTAATAAGACCGATAGAACAGTATGTTGCTGCTTTGGTGTCTGTATTTTTTGAAAATATTATAAAGACAATGTCTGCTGAAAAGACACTGTTAAGCAATATGGAGAAGCGGTTGAGCAGATTAGATAAATGGAAGAATGACCAACGTAGGCTGACGATTCTCTCAGGTGAAAATCAGGAGCTTGCAGATGCTATTCATGCTCTGCAGCCTGAAGATGATGATGGCCCGGGTTTTAACCATTTTGATCTCATAAATGTTGCGAAAGAACTCATTTATTCTAATGAAAATGGTAAAAAATCCATTCATTTTGTTTGTTTTTCTTTTAACATTGAACGTGGTGAGATTGAAGTCTGTAATTTGATAGAACAGATTCTTGAAGAAGACGAAGAAGATATTCTAAGCACCTTAGCGATAGCTGCGATATCCGAAGTACCAGTTTATCCTAATACTTCAGATTGTGAAGAAGAATTGGCTGACCTACATCGAAAAATGATTGAGGGTGGTTTTGAGATTCAAGGGAATAGATATAAATTGACATCTCGTCAATCCGATGAATTTAAAAATGCAAAAAATCTAATTTCTAGTATAGATCCAGATAAACACTACTCCCCTTCTGATATTTCAATTATTCGAAAAATAATAAAAGAAGAGTTGTCTAGTCTTGAGAACGCAGATCGTTTGCTTCTAAGCTTGCAAATGGCAATAGATGAGTTTTCAGTATTATTAGGGTCTAAAACTAGAAATGAAAATTCTATTCAGGCACATCTGTCAAAAAACCCCATACTGTTCGGGTTCGAATATAAGAGAGTCATACCTAAACATAAGCTTGGTGGTGAATACGAAACCGATTATGCATTGGAAAAACATGATGGCTCGTGTGATGTTGTGGAGCTTGAAGCATCTACCCATAAGCTATATACAAAGAGCGGAAATCCAACTAGCCATTTGGTGCATGCGGAGCAACAAATATTGGATCGGTTGGACTGGATCGATAAAAATAACCCATACGCCAGAACAACCTTAAATGGGCTTTATTCTCCTTCGGGTTTTATTGTAATAGGTCGGCGAGAAAGTCTATCGGAACCAGATCAAGAAAGGTTGCGTAGAAGAAATATATTTTTTAATGGTAAAATAAAAGTATTGACTTATGAGGATCTTTTGGAAAGAGGAAGGGATATGCTTTTTAGGCTTAGAGGAAGTCGTGCTTAACCATGCGCTGTTGTCGGACAATTTTTCGCCGCTTCTCGGCTCCAAAATTGCCGCAAAGCTTAGCGTTATACGATTTGAGGAATCGATGAAAAGAATAGCTTTTTTCTTACGAATATTTGAAATTGAGAAATATATAAAACCAATAGGGTCAGGTCTTGTCTTTTGCTTTTTGGTGGCAGTTTTTCTATCAGGTTTAGCTATTTGTCATACCTGAAGTTATTAGTCATTTGCTAATGTTTGATTTTCCAAAACACATTTTTATCCAAAGATTTCTCAGATTGAATTTTTATACATGGCGCGTTCTAGCTCCAAATGCCCCGAAACGTGTTGTGAACCAAAGTAAGCGCACCACAAACCCCACATTCTAATCAGGCTTTGCCCACTCTATGATCACATCTCCAATCCAAAGGAGATGTGACATGAATAAACGACGCACCGATCAAGAATGGCTTTCTCTGATTGAGCAATGCCAAGCCAGTTCGCTTACACAACAAGATTTTTGCCAAAAACACGACATTAGCGTATCGACGTTTTACGCTAAGCGGCAGCAGTTGAGTGTTAACCCATCTCCAACTCAGAGCGGCTTCGTTAAGGCCGAAATTATTGAAAAAACCACCTGTCGCAAGGTGACCCAGACGTCGGTAGCCAACATGACTTTGATAGTAAATAACATCGAATTGAGTATTCCTCAAGGCACGCCACCACACTATCTTGCTGAGTTGATTGGAGCCTTGTCATGAAGCGCATGATGACCGCGCCAGTGGTGTATTTATACCGCGAGTTTGTCGATTTCAGAAAATCTATCAATGGTCTGGCGCTGTTGATTGAATCCGACACCGACCTTGAGCTAGGCTCAGGGGCATTGTTCCTCTTCACCAATAAACAACGCGATAAAATAAAAGTGTTGTATTGGGACCAAACGGGTTATGCGCTCTGGTATAAACGCCTCGAAAAAGCCAAGTTTAAGTGGCCCACGCAAGAGAAAAATACGGTGTTGACCTTAACGCAATTTGACCTCGACAGACTGCTTTCTGGCTTCACAATAATCGGCCATAAATCGGTAAAAATCGACAGTTTTACAATGGGTTAATGGCAATAAAAGTCAGATAAACCAAGCCTTTTTTATCGGTATTCAGTACAATGAATACCATGAAAAAGACGACCCCCGACATCAATCCAGACAGCCAAAACATCGCGGAACTTCAAGCGATGGTGAAGGCGTTGATGTCTGAGCAAGAAGCTTGGCAGCAAAAAGAATCACAATGGCAACAAGAACGCCAATCCTTGATTGAGCAGTTCAAACTGGCACTTGACCGCCAGTTCGCCAAACGCTCTGAAGCGTTAAAACCGTATAACGAAGCTCAGGGCGACTTCTTTAATGAAGTGGAATGCGAAGCGGAGAACGTCGACGAAGACGTGGTGACCACGACGACCACAACAAAGCGCCGTGGTAAACGCCAGCCATTACCGAAAGACTTACCTCGCGAAACCGTGGTTCTTGACCTGGACGAGCACGATAAACAGTGTCCTTGCTGCCAACATTCTCTGCATCAAATCGGGGAAGACCGTAGCGAGAAACTGGAGTTCACGCCTGCCGTTCTCAAAGTTATCGACTACGTTCGTCCTAAATACGCGTGCCGTCATTGTGAGCAACACAGTGAGACTAACCCAGTTCACCAACAGCCAGTACCCGAAAGCATCATCCCCAAAAGCTTCGCCACAGAAAGCTTGCTGGCCCATATCATCTTAGGTAAATACCAGTACGCCTTGCCGCTGTATCGACAAGAAACCTTGTTCACGCAATCGGGCATCGACTTATCAAGAACCACTATGGCTCGCTGGGTTATCCAAGTGAGCGAGAAGTTCCAACCCTTGTACCAAGCCTTAAAAACGCACTTACTTGAGCAAGTGGTGGTGCATGCTGATGAAACCCCATTGAATGTGCTGCAAGAAGAGAAGCGCAGTTACATGTGGCTTTACTGCTCAGGAGCTGACTCTCCGCAAGCTTGTTTACCGGAGATGAAAAACATCGTCTTGTACGACTATCAAAACAGTCGCGCGAGAGCGTGCCCAATGGACTTCTTGGGCGATTACTCGGGTTACCTGCAAACCGATGGTTATGTGGCGTACGATGGTCTCACTCAAGTGACAAACGTCGGTTGCTTCGCTCATGCTCGCCGTAAGTTCATGGAGGCAAAAAAGCTCCAGGGAAAAGGCAAGACTGGAAAAGTGGATATCGCGCTGGCGAAAATCCAAAAACTTTATGCGCTTGAAGCTCACTTAAAACCGTCGTCAGCCGAAGAGCGTTGGTCAGAGAGACAATCACACGCCAAACCGATATTGGACGACCTGTATCAATGGCTCACGACACAGAAAGTGTTCGAATCCAGCCCACTGGGTAAAGCGATTAAATACACCTTGGGTCAATGGCCAAAGTTGGTGCGTTATGTGGATGATGGGCACGTATCCATCGACAACAATCGAGCAGAGCGTGCGATAAAATCGATGGTCATTGGCCGAAAAAATTGGCTCTTCGCCAACACATCAAGAGGCGCCGATGCTAGCGCATTACTCTATAGCATCATCGAGACGGCTAAAGCCAATGGACTCATTCTCTACGATTACATGGTCAAGTGCATGAAAGAGCTGGCGAAAGCAGAGCCCGACATTGACTCACTTCTTCCGTGGAACTTCTCACACTAAAACGCCCCGTGTGTTCATGGGGCGCTTACAAAGTACGAACATAGATTTTCAGTTAATTTTTACATACGAAAAGTAATGGTTGTCAAAAGGCAAGAACTGACCCTGATATTCCAAAACTGTTTAACTAAAGATTCCTGACCACATTCTCATGTCAGTTGTTGACCTACATATACCAATAGTAGATTATAAGCTCGGTTGAATAAGTAGTGCTTTACATACATGCTCTGCAATTTGTGAGTGGAAGGAAGAATAAGACCTACCTATATAACAGTATGTTGCTGTTTTTGTAGGCGTACCTCATGGCTTGTTTTGGGCATTATATTTTGTAAATATGGAGGATAAATGAATCACCATGCTGATGTATCTATAGGCCGTATAGATGATTTAGAAATAGATAATGGCAATCCTAATAGACGAAGAATAAACCAGCCTACAGATCGGATGGTAATGCCTAAATATGCCGCTCTCGCTAAGGTCGTTTCACAAGTAGGGGCTTGCTTCGGTTGCCTCTTAGGCTTGGTGATTATCATTGGAGGATTAGGAGCATTTCAGTTTGGTATATTCGCAGGGCTAGCAGCGATTGGTTGGGGGGTCGCATCAATTGTGATTTCACTTGCTGGACTAGGCTGGACATACTGTTTTCTCGCTATCGTAAAAGCTCAGATCGACACTAGAAATGCGGTTATAGAGTATACATTAAGAAAATAAATATGATCTATGCCTTCAACATACTTTTTCTTATCTGACAGAGCAAAACCAATAGGGTCAGGTCAGGTCTTGTCTTTTGCTTTTTGGTGGCAGTTTTTCTATCAGGTTTAGCTATTTGTCATACCTGAAGTTATTAGTCATTTGCTAATGTTTGATTTTCCAAAACACATTTTTATCCAAAGACTTCTCAGGTTGAATTTTTATACATGGCGCTTTCTAGTTCCAAATGCCCAGAAACGTGTTGTGAACCAAAATACGAACATAGATTTTCAGTTAATTTTGACATACGAAAAGTAATGGTTGTCAAAAGGCAAGACCTGACCCCTTTATTCACTATGATTATGTATTTGGAGGATAAATGAGTATTTGCTATGAACTTGTAACTCAGGAAGATCAGCCGTCAATTTTAGCTTTAGGCGAATCTGTTAACGAAGAGTTTGTGATTCCCTATCTGAGCCTAGACGGCCAGGAAGCGATGCGAAATGCTCGTAAAGTTGATATTGAGCAGGCTACAAATACCGATATCTACACATCAATTAAAGCAGTTAAAAACGGTGTAATAGTCGGTTATGTTGCTTGGAGACAAGAAAACTATATTGCACAGTTATATGTCAGTGCAAAGAATCAGAATCAAGGGATTGGTAGAGGCTTGATTAACCAAATGAAAAAATATAGTGGGGCTTCGAGCATTGAATTAAAAGCGTCAGTTAACGCTGTAGGATTCTATAAGCGGCTAGGTTTTCGGTCCGTGGATACTGAGCAAGTTAAAAATGGCATTCGTTATGTGCCGATGGCCTTAAAGCTGTGACAAAATATAAAGAAGGTTCTCATACATTTAAAAATGTCAAACCAATAGGGTCAGGTCTTGTTTTTTGCTTTTTGGTGGCAGTTTTTCTATCAGGTTTAGCTATTTGTCATACCTGAAGTTATTAGTCATTTGCTAATGTTTGATTTTCCAAAACACATTTTTATCCAAAGACTTCTCAGATTGAATTTTTATACATGCGCTTTTTAGCTCCAAATGCCCCGAAACGTATTGTGAACCAAAGTACGAACATAGATTTTCATTTAATTTTTACATACGAAAAGTAATGATTGTCAAAAGGCAAGGCCTGACCGCTTTATCCAAGCTTTATGCTTTATTCAAGCTTCAAAAAGACATATATTAATCTTGTTGCTTACTCGTAATAAGGAGGTTGTGTGTGAGAATTTTAATTGGTCTAGTTTTGGGATTTGTGTTGGTAATGCCATTGATTGTGCTACTTCATGAGTTAGGGCATGCAACTCCTCAATTATTGACAGGTCATGCGGTAGAAATTCGATTGGGAAGTGGAAGTAATGCTAAGGAATTTCAGGTTGGTAAATTAAAGCTCCTAATCACACCTTTGTCGATGAATGTTGGCTTTGTTTCAATAGAAAGAGATGTAAGCAAAAATTTACAAGTTGTTTCGTTGTTAATGGGTCCTGTTGTATCTCTAATTTTATGTATCGGCTTATATCTGCTTAGGCGCTATGAATTACCGTACTTAGCTCAATATTTGGTAGATTTTGGGCTGTACTTTTTACTGTTTCAATTTTTATTTACATCAATACCAATATACTATCCAAGCTACTTTGGTGCGTATGAGGGTATGCCCAGTGATGGTAGGCAAGTGCTGGAGTTATTTGGTGTAATGAAAGGTCAAGGGGCATAAACCTAACAATACAAGCGTTTAAGGTTTCAAGATACTTTTTCTTATCTGAACTGATGCTACTAAGTCATTTTAGCTAAGAAGGTTTTGTCCAAAAGTGAGTTACAGCCAGTATGCTATTTTAATACTCAGTTGTCGCTTGGTTCAGGCTTGATGGTCGTAATTAGTATGAACCTTTATTCCTCTCTTACAATCAATGCTGATAGGCAATCAATTTTGACATTGTGGCATTTAGCTTCTCAATATCTCATTTATTATCAATATGCTATATAGTTTTTTAAGATCCTACCTAAAGAAGACAATGACGGTTTAAGTCCATCGTGATAGAGCAAGCTCCTTTAGGGCGTTCTTTCCGGTATGTTAGGGGGCCTCATTAAATTGCTATTGAGTTGACGTAAAAAAAGCCTGCAAAACTGCAGGCTTGAGAAATTAAGATTCGTTGGTCAACAGCCAGATTCTAAGTAGGCTGGCTAATTGCTCACGTTGTTCGTCAGTAAGTGGGTCAAGGGTGGCCTTTTCATTGATAATATGCTCCTCAAGAACTTTATCTATCAACGCTTTACCTTCATTTGTTAGTACGACACTACAGCTTCTTCTGTCTTCTGGGCTTGCGATACGTTCAATCAACTCCCGTTTTACTAACTGCTCAATACGCGTACTCATTGCACCGGAGGATAGCATCAGTGTCTGATACAGTTCGGTGGGGGTCATCGATTCGTTAACACGTCTCAATGTGGCTAGAATATCGAACTCCACCGCGCTTAAGTTATTATTTTTAAATGTCTTGTTTAGTTTTTTGTCCACAATTCGACTCATTCGACTTAAGCGGCCAATGACCCCCATCGGTGAGCAGTCTAGATCTGGTCGCTGATGTTGCCACTGTACCAACAACCGGTCTACATGATCGTAATCCATTTTCACTCCTTAAAGTATCTTTTTAAAAAGATACTTGAAAAAAAGATTTTTACAGGTATATTTGCTGATATATCTTTTCAAAAAGATACTTATTTAAAAGTTACAAGCATTCTACCACCAACCTTGTTAGTAACAAACACTAAAAGGAAACGTATTATGAGTCTTCAAGGAAGTGTTCATGTTTTACCTCACATCTCCGAGCTAGCCTGTCTGCATACTAAAATCCGCGATAAGCACGCTGACGTAAGGGCATTCACGTATTTTAGTGTTCAGATGATTCGAAGCAGCATGTCACGACACCAATTGGTGATGTGTATCAGCGAAAAGTGCTATCAAAAGGTTTCTGCGGCGTCTTCCGCAGGGCTGGATAGCTTAATGACCGTACATCCTTCCGTTCAACTGATCACCGAATTTATCGAAGAGACCATGAATGATGAAGCGTTCATGGGATTTGGTATGGCAGGTTTTGGCGATCGTTATATTGGTACATACCCGGTACAAAGTGATGAATAAATATCAAACCTTGATGAATGTCGCTCTGACAGCAATGGCGCCCATTGTATGGGGCAGTACTTATATCGTCACAACAGAGTTGCTGCCTGCAGACTTGCCTTTATTAGCTTCTGTTATTCGGGCACTTGGGGCGGGATTGATTTTATTGTTGTTTTGCAAGATTCGGCCAAGTGGTATTTGGTGGGGAAAAATCGCAGTGCTTGGGATGCTTAATATTGGGGTGTTCTTTTATTGCCTGTTCGCAGCTGCCTACTACTTGCCAGGTGGACTTGCAGCTCTGGTTATGTCGATTCAACCGCTCATTGTTATGGGATTGGGGGCGATTTTCTTTCAAAACAAACTCAGCGTAACTCATATCGTCTCTGCCGTAGTGGGGGTTACTGGTATTGGTGTCTTGGTTCTGAACAGCGCGGTCGAACTGAATGGGTGGGGAGTTTTCATCGGTTTAATTGGCACATGCAGTATGGCAATGGGCATTTTACTGACGAAGCATTGGGGACGCCCAAAAGGCATGTCTTTACTTGCTTTTACTGGCTGGCAATTGACGCTGGGTGGTTTGGTGCTGTTGCCGATCGCCCTTTGGCATGAGGATTTCCCTCAAACACTGACGGCTCTCAATATTACTGGTTATGCCTATTTAAGTCTGATCGGTGGGGTATTTGGCTACTTTGTTTGGTTCCGTGGTATTGAAAGGTTAAATCCGGTCACGACGTCGTTTCTTGGTTTTCTCAGTTCAGTCTCCGCCTGTTTGCTGGGGTATGTCTTCCTTGGTCAGTCGTTTACTCAGCTACAACTTGTTGGTTCGGTCGCCATTATTGTCTCGGTATATGTGGCTCGCCCGAAACCAGCAAACAACCGAGCGCGTTAACTCAAGCGCCACAAATCATGGCGTTGGATGTCGTTGGTGAATAACGTCGGATGCAAGGCTATTGCTGTGAATGACGGTATTCATTCTGAAACGGAACTTCATACAGCTCGCCCAACTAGCCAAACCTGATAACAACTACGGTGAATCAGTCATCTTTAAAGGAGATGTAATATGGAACATGTCTATACTCTTGTAACGTTAACCTATATGACTTTAGGTTACCTAGCGACAATCTACACTATCGTATTTTTTGTTTTTACAGGGTCGACGATTTTCGACCAAGGACGTAAGCAGACAATGCCCATACGCTACAAATTTAGTTTTGTACTTGTATCTGCGCTGCTGATGCCTTACCTATACATCCTCTTTGTTAATGAAATTCTGACTCTTGCTGCCAACAGAGGGATGGGCTGTAAAAAGCGTCAATAGTAACTCCATTATCCAACGTAATTTGGGATCCTTTTCTTTCGTTTTGTGCCAATACAGTTTGATTTGATAATCAGGCAGGCTGATGGGGGGCTGGCAATAGCTCAGGTGCAGTGTGGACGCTAACGTCTTGATATACGATTGAGGCGCAGCAAGAAAGTAATCTGTGCCCGGTAATGCATAGGGGGCACTGAGCACGCCCGGCAATGTCGTGGCAATGCGGCGTTTCTTATTCAGTTTGCCTAATGTCACATCCACAATCCCGCGTTGTTCGCTCCATGGTGCGATGAGCACGTGCGAATAATGTAAAAAGTCAGCCAGTTGCAGTGAAGACGATCTTTGTAGAGCCGGATGGTGTTCATCCATGGCAATGCAATATTGCCCACTGAGTAACACCGCATTGCCAATATGGTTGGATTTTTCTTCCTCGTGATCAAACCCCAGAGCCAGATCGATCTCGCCAGATTCCAGTTGTTGGGTCGGTATTTTCGGCTGTGTGTGTACAAAACGCACGGTAATATTGGGAAAGTGTTGAGCCAGATACGTGGTCAATTGCGGCATGACACACCAAGTCGCAAAGTCATACCCTGAGAGCGTAAAATGATGTTCTCCCACGTCAGGCTCGAAGGGAGTCGCGGTGGTTAGTCCGCTGTAGAGCAATTGCAACGCAGGAATAACAGATAGCGCAAGGCGTTGTGCTTGGTCTGTGGCGACCATGTGACCGTTAATGCGAATAAAGAGCTCATCATTGAGGCGTTCTCGTAATCGGCTAAGGCTATGACTACACGCCGATTGGCTGATATGAAGTTTCTCGGCCGCCTGACGCACAGATTGAGTTTGATAGATGTGGTAAAAGACTTTCATCAAATTGAGATCGAGATGGTCAATATTCATTGTGAATACCATGCAGGTTATAAATGAAAACAATGCATTTAAAGCATACCAAGGAAGTTGTTACACTGCGAACAAATAAAAAAGGAGTGTGACATCATGAAGGTAAGAGTGGCGAATATCGCCGATGCGAGTACGATTTTGCAGTTAATTCGAGAGTTAGCGGAATTCGAGCATGCTTTAGACAGCGTTGCCGCGACAGAAGCCGATATTATTGACAGCGTGTTTAGTGAAAACTCGACTGCGCATGCGCTGATTTGTGAAGTCGAGGAGCAAGCGGTTGGGTTTGCCGTGTACTTTTACAATTACTCGACCTGGCTTGGCAAGAATGGGGTGTATCTGGAAGATCTGTACGTAACGCCCGCTTATCGTTCATCGGGCGTGGGTAAGTTATTGATGAAAACATTGGCGCAACACGCGGTAGAAAATGGGTGCGGACGCTTTGAGTGGTCAGTATTGGATTGGAACCAGCCAGCCATCGATTTTTATCAGCACATTGGTGCACAAGAGCAGTCAGAATGGCGAGTGTATCGCTTGTCTGGGGAAGCGCTGACCAGATTTGCGACCGCGTGACTGTCGTCAAATCCCCCTCATTGCCACGTACTTGAATGAGAGTTGACGTCGGCATGCGGTTTACTTGGCGAGTAACTGCAAAAATCGCATCAGCATGGGATTATCTGAGGTATTTTTATAGACAAAACTCAGGGGGGAGGTATCGGGTAACTGTTCTAATGATGTGTATTGAATCATTGAAGATGGCCGGAAAAAATGTCGTTCATTGACGATGGCGACACCACTCCTGAAGCGACCAATCCCAACATCGTACTTTCACCATGGGCCCATTCCACTGTATTAGGGGCCCAATGAATACGGTTAAACCGCTGTTCTAACCAATCGTAATAATAAGGGTCAACGCTGCGTGGTAAGCGCACCGCAGGGAATTGATTGAGTTTGTCTATGGTCAGTGACGAGGCGATGGATGACTCCCAACAGGCTGGGTAAGCAAGCACCAGCTTATCCTGAGCGATAGGTTGTACGGAATATTCTGGCGGCAGCTCTGCATAATGGTAGAGAAAGGCGCCATCAATTTGGTCGAGTTCTAAACGCTTTAGCAGCACCATCGGCGTATCTGAATACATTTCGAGTTCGACATTGTGATACTGATGACGAAAGTGACTGAGCGATTGATTCACCTCGCCCTGCCATAACACGAAATCTGGCGCGCCCAGCGTGAGTGATCCACGTTCTGTGTGAGTAAATTGGCGTACGCGCTCATTCGCATCATCAATTTGCCGGATGATGCCTCCTAACTGCTTTTGATAAAACTTTCCGGTGCGGTTTAAATGCAATCCTTTCGGTAACCTATCAAATAACTGTAATCCTAATTCTTCCTCAAGCTCTTTAATTTTTCTTGATAAGGCCGGCTGCGTAACATGAACTTTTTGCGCGGCTAGGCGCAAGTTTTGTGTTTCTGCAACCGCTAAAAAATATTTAAGGTGGCGTAACTCCATATCTGTCTTTCTCTATTGGTATCGGTTGATAACGATATATCAATTCTATTTTTTACAAATAGTAACTATTATCGTTCTCATTATTAAAAACGCAAGCTAACAATAGAATTGGTATAACAGGATGATAAAAATGAAAAATATTCAAGGTGGTCAACGCTCGCGTAGGGAACGTTGTTGTGCGATGCCACTGCTGCTGTGTGCTATTCCTATTGTGTCTTATTCTGGCGTGGTGTTCGCACAATCTGAAGAGAGGAGCCAAGCTGAGCAAGCGCATCGAGTGAATACTATTACCGTTTATGGTCAGCCTGCGTCTTCCGATGCCGATACCACGGTTGCCCAAGAAATGTGGGTTGGGGGCAAAGTGGCCACCGACGTGCTCGATACTCCGGCGTTAGTCTCAATTATTACTGAAAAGGAAGTCACTCAGAGAAACGCGACGACGACAGAAGAAGTGTTGCAATACTCGCCAGGGCTGGTGACGGATTATTATGGCTCTGATGATCGTAATGATTATTTTAAAATTCGTGGGTTTCAGGCGACAACGTATCGCGATGGGATGACATTAGGCTCGATGCGTGGTGTGCGTGAAGATCCTTACGCCTATGAGCGGGTTGAAGTGATCCGCGGTGCGAACTCAACGTTGTTTGGCCCAGCGGATCCGGGAGGATCGGTTAACTTTGTCAGTAAACGGCCTAAGTTTGAACGCTTTGGCAATAGCTATGTGGCGTACGGATCTTTTGATCATAAAGAAATGGGGTTGGATTTTGGTGATACGTTAAATGACTCAGGGACGATCGCTTACCGTTTGACGACGAAAGTGCAAGATGGCGATCTGCAATACGATCATTCCCAAGATAACGCTCAACTGATCATGGGTGGGCTGACTTGGCAGCCTTCGGTCAGCACTACGGCGACCTTAGTGGTGGACTATTTAGGTCGTGATAGCACGCCCAATAGCGGCGGATACCCCATCGATCGACAGTACGATCGGGAGGACTTTTTTGGTGAGCCCGATTATAACCAGCATGATGTGGAACGAACCAATGTGACAGCCCAGTTATCCCATCATTTTGATAATGGCCTGTCGTTAAGTGGTAATCTGCGTTACAGCAAGTTAAGCGACGATTTTGGTTACGTGTATTTAACGGATTCGAAAAGCCGTACCAGTCGTGTGATACCGCGTGCTTACTTTGGCACTGACACCTCATCAGAGCAATTTATTGGCAATACGATGTTGGAATATGCGATCAGTTTTGCGCGCATAGACAGCAGTACGCTGGTGGGATTGGAGTATCGTGATTCTTCCACCCAAGATAGCTCGGTATATGGTGCGGCGAGCAGCATTGATCTGCAAAACCCGGTTTATAGCGGTAAGCCAGCAATTGGCACGCCTTACAGTCAAAATGATCAAAATGAAACGACTCAATCGGTGTTCTTGCAGCAAAACCTATCATTTGATGATCGCTATATTGTGACCGTGGGTATTCGCCATGATGATATGGATCTTTCCAATCGCGATTTAACGGGCGTGAAGAAGAGCGATGACTTCTCGGAAACCTCATTGCGCGGCGCATTTACTGTGAAATTAAACCAAGAATGGTCCACCTATATCAGTCAAGTTGAGTCGGTAGCGCCACCGACGATTGGCGTGAAACCCGAGCGAGGTGAGCAGGTTGAGTTAGGGGTCAAATACGCGCCGTTAGACAAGAACGCGCTGTTCTCGGCGGCGGTGTATGATCTGAAAAAAGATGATGTGAACATGTCGATTGTTCAAGATAACGGGACGATCAAGCAAGAAACCATTGGTAAGACTCGTGTGCGCGGATTGGATTTTGAAATGAAGGCTGAGCTGACTGACGATGTGACGGTGATCGGCGGTTACTCCTATATGAAGTCTGAAGTGATCCGCGGCAGTACCAGTACGGGAAAAGTGCTTGATGGCAACGAGTTTGTTACGGCGCCAAGAAATACCGCGTCATTATGGGGCTACTACACCTTGCCCAATCAGACCATGGATGTGGGATTGGGCGCGCGGTATGTCGGCAGTTATTACTTTGATGCTGACAACAGTGCCAAAAGTGCTGCCACCACCTTGTTTGATTTAGCATTTGCTTATCGTATTTCTAGTGCTGCGAGTCTGTCACTCAATGTGCACAACATAACGGATAAACAAGCCGTTGTGGGGTCGGGCACCGCGAATTACTACACGCCGAGTCGCTCGTTTAATGCCGCATTGAACTATTCATGGTAATACCGAGTATTGGTCATGGTAATATGGGTTATGGTCACAGTGGGGACAGATTGTTTGGCCGGATAGCCAACAGGTGACTAAACGAATAAAGCCGAGCTCATTGGCATTGAGCTCGGCTTTTTGTTGGCTTGTTCTGTTTATTCGCTAGCTATTGTGGTTATCAGATTCCTGATTACTTGAATAGATAAAGTACAGCGCAACGCCTAGGCATATGACCGCCGCAATACGATTGATGGAGAAGGGCAATGTTTGGTTGTCAAGCCAACCAAAGTTATCAATTAACATGCTCATCGTGAGTTGCCCGAAAATCACCGCGACCGTGGAGACCGCGACACCGATACGTTGCACTGCAAACACCATGATCACAATATAGGGTACACCACACATCGCGCCTAACAGTTGCCACTTCGGCACATCCATCAGGCTTTGGTGCTCGCCAGTATCGAAGTAGAAAATCATTAATGCTGTGATAAGCGCTCCTGTAGAAAAGGTTAAAAACGCACAGCGAAATACGCCAACCTTACTACCTAATTGTCCATTAATCGCCGCTTGGATGCTCAATAATGCTCCGCCGAATACGGCCAGTATAATCATTAAAATCGTCATGATATGTCCTTATTAGTCGAGTGCGATCAGCACTAAGGCGGCTAAGATAAACCCGAGCGCACATAAGCGCTTTTTACCGACTTTGCGCGCTGGTGTACCGAGCAAGCCGTAATGGTCAATGATGACGCTTTTGAATATCTGTCCTGCGAGAATGCCGACCATGGTCATTGCAATACCAATGACAGGGGTTGCGACGGTTAAAATGACGACATAACCTGCCCCTAAAATACCGCCCGTTAATTGCCAAGCGGGTTGTTCAAAAAAGGAAGGGCTATTGCGTGGGCTGAAGAACAGCATCAGTAAAAAAGTGAGAGCCGCGCCCACCCCAAAAATACTCAATGTTGCCCACAGGTGACCGACTTTTTCCCCGAGTGGTCCAAGAATCCCAGCTTCCACTGAAAGTCCCATCCCTCCGGCGATGACGAATAAAATTAACAAAAATTGCATGATACTATGAGGTTGATAAATCAGGCGTGCATCATACGGTGGTGATTGATTGAGAAAAACGGCATAATTTAACAATCACCTTTGCAGGAATTGCATTAAT
This sequence comes from Vibrio zhugei, assembly GCF_003716875.1. Classification (NCBI taxonomy): domain Bacteria; kingdom Pseudomonadati; phylum Pseudomonadota; class Gammaproteobacteria; order Vibrionales; family Vibrionaceae; genus Vibrio; species Vibrio zhugei. The sequence goes on from NZ_CP033078.1 coordinate 467,087, forward strand.
GAATCTCGCAAGTACGATTGATATTAGAACTCTGCACTTTTTTGTGAGTGTCTTTCATGCGCAAAATTTTTCCGTTGTGGCACGTCGTGCTGGCGTGTCCGCATCGATGATCTCAAGGACCATTCATCAGCTTGAAGATACCTTGGGCCAGCAGTTGTTTTATCGCAATACGCGCTCAATCACGCCGACGGAAGAAGGAAAATTGTTCTTTCGTTACGCACAAAGAATCATTGAACAAATGGAAGAGGCGCAAGAGGCATTACAAGATAGAGGAGAGGAACCATCTGGGCTCATCCGTATTAATGCGCCTGTCTTTTTTGGTCAGCGCCATATTGCCCCTTGGCTGGCGGAGTTATCAGAAAGATACCCTCGGTTATCGGTTGAATTGACGTTAACGGATGAATTCATCGACCCATTAAGAGAGCGCACAGACATTATCTTTCGGATAGGGAATCTGGCTGACTCTTCATTTCATGCTCGCGTGTTAGGAACGCAACGCTACCATTTGGCGGCTTCTCCCCAGTATCTTGCCAAATACGGTACGCCTACCTCTTTAAGTGAACTTAATCACCATCGTTGCTTGGTTTATAAAGGATTTGAGGGCGCGAACCGGTGGTTGTTCCGCCAACCAGACCAAGCTTGGCGCGAGCATCCGGTGACGCCAGTACTCACATCCAATGATGCCAATGGACTGCTCACCGCAGCTCTTCATGGGATGGGGATCGTGCTGTTTCCGGATTGGCTAATAGGTCAAGAGCTACAGGAAGAGAAGATGGTAGCGCTCTTGCCCGACTATGAAGCCGCGATTAATACGCAACCTCAAAGCATTGCTGCGGTTTATCCCAATGTGCGCCACCCACCACTCAATGTGAGAACGGTGATTGATTACTTTGTTGACGTCTACGGTCATCCCTTATATTGGCAATAACCTAGCGACATGGGTTACCAACTGGCCCATATCGCTAGGTTTAACTGGCGGCACTAATAGGGGAAAAACGAGGTCATATCCGTCGCCAGTAAGGTCTGCAGTTGTTCTAAGCCAGCGATTAAGCGCGCTTCATTATTGATGGCCATGAGTGATAGGCGTACGTGCGGCGTTTGTTCGCCATTCGCACAAAAGTAACTGCCGCTGGTGACAATAATGCCGCGATTTTTCGCTTCGAGCGTGAATCGATCCGGCTGCCATTGTGAGGGCAGGGGGAGCCAGATGTGATAACCCGATGCGCGGCAGGTGACCGCCGTGAGTATTGAGCGCGCGATTTTTTGTCGCTCTTGTGCGGTTTCACGCTGCTCGGCTGCTAAACGAAACGCGTCGCCAGATTCAATCAAGTGCGTTGCCGCAATGAAATTGATAGGTGAAGAGAGCCAAATATTTGCTCGAATGTGCGCGTGTAAATTGGCGATTTGCCCATCGGGGACTTTTAAATAGCCACACCGCATGGCTGGGCTGATGGCTTTGGAGAGCGCGGAAATATGAAACGTATAATCCGGTGCAAAATTCGCGATGGGCGCAATAGGCTGCTCATCCAAGAAGCCATAAATATCGTCTTCAATTAACCAAGTGTGCGTTTGATTGATGACCTCAGCGATGGCTTTCTTGCGCGACTCAGGCATTGAAATACCTGTCGGGTTCTGATGGCTGGGAATGGTGATAACCAGTGCTGGCTCATGTTCATCAATCGCGGCGGCTAATGCGTGAGGGCATAAGCCATGTTCATCCAAGCTGACGCCAACCACTTGACGGCCAGACATACTCGCGATAGCAAGAATTCCCGGGTAGGTCAGTTCATCCACTAGTAGAGTCTCTCCTGGTTGACTGAGGGCATCGATCAGCAGAGATAACGCGTGTTGCGCACCGTTAGTGAGCAAAGTATTACGCGTGTTGCCGCCCTCTAGCCCATATTGCTGCGCCCACTTCACACCTGCCGCCCGATGAGCTTCATGGCCAGTATATTCGGTATACCCAATCAGCGAGTTGGTTAGCTGATCCGCTGATTGCCGATAGGCGTGTTTGAGCGCCGGTAAATTTTTATACAAGCAGGGCTGTAACAACGAGAAGTTGTAGTGGTGCTCATCATCTTCAGGGGCTTGGATGGCTTGGTCTAATTCCGAGTGGCCTCGTACAAACGTTCCTCGTCCGATAAATGATTCTAACAGTCCCTTTTCATGCAGTCGCTTATACGCTTTCGCAACGGTAGCAGGGGTTGTCTCCAGTTCCTCAGCGAGTAAACGATGAGTAGGGAGCTTAGAGTTTGGCGGAAACTGACCTGTTTCAATTTTCTGCTCTATCACTTCTGCTATGTGAATGAATTTACTATTGCTCACAAGGTGTCTCCTCGAATAAGCCAGATGTTTAGCTGACTATAACATAGGTCTTTTTAGGCGTTGATGGCTTTAAATAAAAAACCAACTCAATATTGACATAGTTCAATTATGTTATTAATCTAAAATCACAATATTGAGTTAACTCAATTTGCTTTGTGATAATGGCAGGTTAGTGCGAGTTTATACGAGATACCAAGGCAAGTAGCACGGTATATATCCGTCAATAGAGCAACCGTGATGTTTCTGGCTCACTCGTTTATTCTACCAAATGTTAGCTTATATTGAATTATGTCAATTGGCGGTAATTGAACCTTTGAGATAGAAATACGCACAACAAGGCTGTTGATTGATTCAAGACTTCCCATTTCTCGAAAAAATTAAGGACAATACAATGAAAACAAGCAACGTCGCTTTTATAGGATTAGGTGTAATGGGGTTCCCAATGGCGGGGCACCTTGCCAAAGCAGGGTATACAACCACCGTATTTAATCGCACAGCAAGCAAAGCAAAACGCTGGGCTCAAGAGTTTTCTGGTGAATATCAGTCAACGCCACGCTTAGCGGCTAATCAGTCTGAGATTGTGTTTTTATGTGTGGGAAATGACGACGATGTAAGAAGTGTCGTATATGGCGAAGACGGTGTGCTCGCTGGGATGCTTCCGGGGTCTGTGTTGGTTGATCATACAACCACATCTGCTGAGTTTGCCGAAGAGTTAGCTCAAGCCTGTTTGGAGAAGAACCTTTCGTTTATTGATGCGCCTGTCTCTGGCGGTCAGGCTGGCGCTGAAAATGCTGCTTTAACCATTATGTGTGGCGGCGAACAAGCGGTTTTTGAACGCGTAGAACCTGTCTTGAAAAGTTATGGCCAGCAGTCGACTCTAATGGGCAAAAATGGTCAGGGGCAGCGTAGTAAAATGGTCAATCAAATCTGTATTGCTGGCGTATTAAAAGGGCTAAGCGAAGGTCTTCTTGTGGCACAAAAAGCCGGTCTCAATATTCGTCAATTAGTTGATGTATTACAGCATGGTGCCGCGGGATCATGGCAAATGGAAAACAGAGCCGTCACGATGTCGCAAGGTCAGTTCGATTTTGGTTTTGCGATTGATTGGATGCATAAAGATCTCAGTATTTGCCTCAATGAAGCACAGAAGATGGGGATTGCACTTCCGTTAACTCAAACGGTAGACCGTGAGTATCAGTCACTACAACACCAAGGTTTGGGGCGCATGGATACCTCGGTGCTGTTCAAAATCTATGAACAATAACTAGGCAGGAATTTTTAGAATGGAACTCTTCGGTAACGATCTCACACTTTTCATACTGATGGCATTAATGGTCGCGGCGTTTGCGGCTGGGTTTATTGACTCAGTGGCAGGTGGCGGCGGCTTAATTTTAGTGCCCAGTTTTATCCTGGCAGGATTGCCACCTCAATTGGCGCTTGGGCAAGAGAAAATGGTCAGTACCTTCGGTACTATCGCCGCAATCCATAATTTTATACGCAATAAAAAAGTCATTTGGGCGGCTGTGGCAACCGGTATTCCTGCAGGACTTATCGGTGCGTACGCAGGGGCGCAAGCCATTCTCTACTTTGACCCAGATACGATTGGTAAAATTATTCTCTTTATGCTTCCTTTTGGCATCGTTTTATCCTTCATTCCGAAGAAAAATAGCCATGAGGATCGCGCCGCGCCAATCAATAAGACCGTCATTGTATTTGGCGTGCCTGCTGCGGTATTTGTGATTGGATTTTATGATGGCTTTTTTGGTCCGGGGACGGGAAGTTTTCTCATTCTTGCTCTGCATTACCTGCTCAAGTTTGACTTGGTGTCTGCGTCTGCCACATCAAAAATGTTTAATTTTTCCTCCAACATTGGCGCGCTGATGGCCTTTATGTTGGCAGGACATGTGATGTATTGGTTGGCCATTCCGCTGGTGGCGATGAATTTACTGGGTAATCATGTGGGCAGTGGTTCCGCTATGAAGTACGGGCCTAAGCTGATTCAGCGCACCATCTCTGTTTCGCTGAGTCTGTTGATGTTATCGCTAGGGTATAAGTTTTTAATTTAGCTCAGCCTTTTGCTTCGTGTCAGCAATGACATGAGAGTAGGGGCGCTGGTGAGGTTGACGAATGACAACCATTCATCCAGAAATTGCCATAAAGTGTGATTTTTGTCACTTTTTGATTGTCTGGCGCTTTTCATCTTAGAGTAACAGCAGGATAGTGTTTGCACACATCGCAGGTGTGGTGGAATTGGTAGACACGCTAGCTTCAGGTGCTAGTGACCTAACGGTCGTGGGAGTTCAAGTCTCCCCATCTGCACCAACTTTATTACCTACTCCCGCCCGGGGGTAGGTTATATCTCTAGGAATACTATGAGCGTTGATGATTCATCTCCTTTCCCCGCTTATCAAACTCGAGTCATCACCCGTTATACAAAAAACGCGCATTGGGATGTGGCTGATGATGATCTTATCCAAGAAACGCCCGTCGCCATCGCCTTCAATGACATCGCCTATACGGTGATGATGTGTACGCCTCACGATTTAGAGGAATTTGCCAGTGGTTTTGCCCTGACCGAGGGCATCATTGACGCGCGTAAAGACATCCACGACATCGACATTTCCTCTCAAGATACCGGTATTACCGTGAATGTGCGAATAGCCAACCGCTGCGTCGCACGCTTACAAGAAAAACGTCGGTCTTTAGCTGGCATGACCGGATGTGGCATATGCGGTACTGAAAAGCTCGATTCCGTATGCCGTTACCATACGCCATTACCAACACGTGATCATTTTGATCTTGAGCGACTTGATGAGGCTTTGGCGCAACTGCATCGTCATCAAACACTGAATCAACGCACAGGCTCGACCCATGCGGCGGCCTACCTGAATGTTGACGGCGAGTTAGAAGCCATCTTTGAAGATGTTGGGCGACATATAGCGCTTGATAAACTCATTGGATGGATGTTGCGTCATCATAAACGCGGTGGGGCGATACTTGTCACCAGTCGTGCGAGCTTTGAGATGGTACAGAAAGTCGTTGCATGTGGCGTGGAGTTGTTATTTGCCGTCTCTGCTGCCACCAGCATGGCCGCCGATCTTGCAGAGCGCTTGAACGTCACTCTGTGCGGCTATTGTCGCCGTGGGCGCGCCAATATCTATACCCACCCTGAGCGACTCAAAGTCGAGTAATAAAAAAGCCCACCATGAGACATTATCATGCGGGCTTTTTATTATTTACGCCGCAATTACATAGAGTTGCTAGACTGAGCAAGCATTAGGAACATCGTAGGCCAAACGCTCAATTAGCTTTTGGAGCATCATAGGCCAAACGCTCAATGAGCTTTTGGATCATCGTAGGCCTAACGCTTTTTACCATGATAACTTAGGTATTGTGTTGTACTGTCTGTGCCCATATAGCGTGCCAAGGTTTTCTCTGGCACATTCAATAAATCGACGACAATTAAACCATCCAACGCATCATTAAAATCGGGATCGACATTAAAGCTGACTAATTTGCCGTTTAACCCAAGATACTGACGCAGTAGCACTGGCACCCCTTTCCCTTCATCGATGCGTGAGATAACGCGACCTAATAACTGTAAGTCGGCTAAAGAGGTCAGCAAGCTCGCATTCCATTGCGCTTGCTGAGTCGGCAGTGGATTTGTGGCTGCGACCCACTGAGCTTGCTGAGTATCGTAGTAATGCAGCGTCATGGTATCAGCCAGTAGGCGACGCGCTTGTTCACTGTAATCATTACTGATGCTGACTGGGCCAAATAAATGGGTGTAGTCAGGATGACGAGCCACGTAAGTCGCGATCCCTTTCCAAAGCAGAAGTAACGGTGCCATGGATTTTTGGTAGCGATGATCGACAACCGAGCGGCCCATCTCGATGGATTTTCCCATATTTTCAATAAATTGAAGATCGTATTGAAACAGAGAACTGGAATACAATTCGTTAATATGACCGTGTTCGAGGAGTTTATCGACCAGCCCTAAGCGATAGGACCCGACTAATTGTTGTTGTTCGTTATCCCAAATAAAGAGGTGTAAATAGTGGCGGTCATACTCATCAATATCTAAATCTCGTCCTGTTCCTTCACCGACCAGTCGAAAATTTTCTTCGCGAACACGGCCTATTTCCAGCAACATAGATGGGATGTTCTCAGCGGTCGTACAGAAAACATCAAATTGATTATGGCTGAGCATTTTTTCATCATCGGAGAGTTGACGAATATCCTGTAGCAACTCATCAATAGGCCGTCTTTCGGCAATTGGGATCACACAATGATCATGTGTGGCTTTATCCCGTGGCTGGCTGGAGACGGGTTGCAGTAAGTAGGTATTGAGTCGTAAGTAATTGACCAACTGTTGGTCACAAAGGTGCGTGACTTCTTTGAAACGGATGGTTTCTCCGATGGCGAGATTAATCGTCGAGGCTTTTTTATTGAGAAGCTCTCTGCCTAACATCAGAGTACGAAGTAAAGGATGAATCTTTTCCGCCATATAAAAGCGATGGGAATTTTTTCCGTCGATATAAACGGGCACGGTCTGCGCTTTGTGTTTGCGTATGAGCCGGCTAACTGACTGGCTCCATTCCTTATCCTCGAGGCGGCGCGCTTTGCGATCGACCAGTTGAGAGACTTCGCCTGCCGGGAAAATCAGTAACAAACCATCTTGCGCGAGATGTTTATGCGCTTGACGCATCGCCACGAGATTGGAGCGGATCGCCTTGGTACCCTCAAAGACATCGACACCAATAAAGAGCTCATCCAGCTCGGGCACTGTTTTTAAATAGTGATTGGCCAGTATCTGCACATCACTGCGTTTTTGTAGCAACAGTTCAGCGAGAATGACCCCTTCAACACAGCCTAAAGGATGGTTGGCGACCACAACGGTAGGACCGTGCTCAGGAATGGTATTTAAGGTGCCGCGAACAACTTGATAATGGATATTGAGGACATCCAACGTAAAGCGCAGAAACTGGCGGGTATCACAGTTCGCTGGGCGCTGTGCATAAAATTTATCGAGTTGGTTTAACCCCGTTGCCCATTCGGCAATGTTCTCGCCTAAACCGAATGGCGTTTTACGCGGTAATTTAAAAGGACTCGTCGATAACATAACAACCACCTTGCACATAAAGTTTAGTGGTTATGTTAAGCAGTGACTGTGTCAGCGACGCTGCAAAGAGATGAGAGTTTTGTGACAGGCTGAATTTGCGCATGCAAAGAATTGCACTTAAGAGGTATGGAGGAGGGAACAAAGGTATTTTAGCATGAGGACAAGGTAAATAACGGTATGACGTATCGAATACTTTCAAGGGGGAGGCGAAGTATTGGATGTTGTAATGGCATACCGTTGTTTACCTTGAGCCTAATTTATAGAATATAACAATGTGTATTACAAGCCTCGGTCAGGCTTGAACGCATTTTTGCTCTGAATCACTAAAAAAGCAGCCGTTTTACTGCTTTTTTAGTTATTTACTCTAAATGGATAGGTTGAGTGTAGGTGTTACTTTTCTTTTGCTTCGAATTGCTCTTTGATTAAGCGATCCAGTAAACGTACCCCATAGCCAGTTGCGCCTTTGGGTTTATTCGGTTGGCCTTCTTTAGTCCATGCGGTTCCTGCGATATCAATATGCACCCAAGGGGTGTCATTTTCGATAAAGCGAGAGAGGAACTGACCGGCAACGCTTGAACCACCAATTCGAGGTTTATTACCATCATTACGCATATCCGCGATCTCACTTCTCAGTAGACGATCAAACTGTCCACCTAATGGTAAGCGCCAGACGTATTCTTGTTCGGCTTCCCCAGCAGCAGTGATTTTTTCCACTAACTCATCATTATTGGAGAAGATACCCGCAATTTCTTCACCGAGCGCCACGAGGACCGCCCCTGTTAATGTGGCTAAATCGAACATGGCTTTAGGTTTGAATGTACGCTGTGTGTAAGTCATCAAATCACAGAGTACTAGGCGGCCTTCCGCATCGGTGTTCATCACTTCGATGGTTTGACCTGACATGGATGTCACGACATCACTGGGACGCTGTGCTTTATCACTTGGCATGTTTTCAACCAAGCCCAATACCCCTATGGCGTTCACATTGGCTTTACGTTTTGCCAGTGCCACCATGAGACCGGTCACGGTAGCCGCTCCGCCCATATCTTCTTTCATGGTATTCATGGACGCGTTTGGCTTGAGTGACAAGCCGCCACTATCAAAGGTGACCCCTTTACCGAGGAAGGCAATAGGCTCATCGCTGTCTTGGGTGCCGGTATACTTAAGAATGACCATAAGGCTCTCGTGTTTCGAGCCTTGACCAACCCCTAAAAGAGACGTCATGCCGAGCTCACCCATTTGATAGCTGTTGACGACTTCGACCTCAAGACCATGTTCTTTAAGGCAGATACAAAATTGTGCGAAAGACTCAGGGTAGACCACATTGGCCGGCTCCCAGATCAGATCGCGGGTGACTTTTACTCCTTCAGCAACCGCTTCAAGAGGTAGGTAAAGTGCTTGAGCCGCTTTAGGATCATCGGTAGCCACAGTCAACGTTTCTAACACGCATTTGGCTTGTAGCTCTGCACGAGTACGGTATTTGTCAAAACGATAATGACTTAACTGCAGGCCGTAGGCAAAGTGCGCGGCTTGTGAGTCGGTTTCAGCAATGGCATGAATATCCGTGAGATTAAAGGTTTCCACATAGCTAACCAGCGTATCGGCTGATTGCTGAACATCGGTTTCAGCTTGGCTTTCCACCCCAAGAAGAATCACGCGATCAAGCTCGGTATGGGCTGGGGCCACTAAGTTCACGAGCGTATTTTTCTTACCAGTGAATTGCTCAACACGCATGGCACGAGAGAGCGCACCTTGGGTTTGATCATCGAGCTTTTGAGCCAGCGTTGATAAGGGAGCGTCTTGAGCCATCAAGAAAATGACCGTGCCCTGAGTCGGTAGAGCAAGTGGAGAAAACTGAACTTTCATCTGTGAGGTATCCTTACGATTTTATTATTGCGAAGTAGTGATCATGAGGAGGTGCCTAGTCGGTCCGGTGTGTAAAGACAACACCGACCCAATCGACAGGGCAAACCAAGTCAATCAATACGAATTGCACGTTTAGGGTAAGGGATGGGCGCACACTTGGCAACCGATATGCTTTTGGCCACAGCCTAGGCATCGCTCAAGCAGCGCGACCTTATTTTTAACTGATACCTCAATAAAGTCCGTCGTTATTCTTTTAAATTGTCCATCGTGAGCTATTGTTAATTTATAAAATAGTCAATGAAGCCGTCATCAATAGGCTCACTTGAGTATTTTTAGTGAAGTTTATATCAATATTGGTGATTGAATAGTGCCAGATTATCGCTGGTGCAGATGAACACATGCTTCATAACTTCATGATATTTTTCATTGAGTTATGGTGTTGATAATAAAAAATATACATCCAACATTAACAATAGTTTGGATGGGGGTTGTCGGTAACATAATGATAAAATTTAAGAATATCAGTGTCGTAAAAAAAATATGGCTGAGTTATTTAGCGGTGTTAGTCATGTTAGGGATTGTGTCTAGTGTGCTTGCCAATAGTTGGCTTGATTTGGGACACAGCCTGAATACATTGACCAGTAAAAGTCTCCCCTCCGTGAACTTGCTTAAAGGCATGCAAGTGAATATCACGGTGGTTCGGAAAAATGAATTTTCTTTATTACCCAATTCGAATAATCCTAAATTGGGTGAATGGTTAGATGAATTGGATCAAGTGAAGACAACGATAGAAAAAGAGATTGCCGACTATGAGGGATTAGCACTCAGCCCTGAAGAGCGGCAGCTATTTTCTCAATTTAAACGCCAATGGTCTCAATATGCACAAGAAACCGCTAGTTATCGCTCCTTATTGAGCGCAGGCAAACCTCAGCAAGCTAACGAAGTTATATTAAATAGCTATCAGACGTATGTTAATGCATACGACAGCTTAAAAGCGGTGCTGGTATTAAATGATCAGCTCTCTGATACGATAAAAAGTACCATTATTTCCGAGTCTAAAGCGACCGGTATTACTGCAATCATAGGCATCGGTGTCATCCTGGTCATCATCGCCTGCTCGGCAACGATTTTATCTCGAGCGATCTGCCAGCCGATTAAAAAAGCCTTAGACTTTGCCACTCGTATCGCCAATGGTCAGTTAAATAATCGCTTCGATGCCGCTGACTTGACGGAAGATGAGTTAGGTTTGTTACTCAAAGACTTAGAAAAAATGCAAAGTAACTTGCATGGTCTGGTGTCGGAGGTGAATGACTCGACGATTCAATTGACCGCGGCGGTTGAGGAAGTCAGTGCGATTGCATCACAAACCGCTTCTGGTATGCAAAATCAACATGCAGAATTAACGTCGGTTGCCTCGGCGATGACTGAAATGCAAGCGGCGGTCGCAGAAGTGGCGCAGAATACCGAGGTCGGCGCCACGACGGCGCAAACCGCTACCGATATGGCAAAACAAGGCTCATTCACGCTCGACAAGACAATTGGCGTGGTTGACCGGGTGCATATTGCGGTACAACATTCTGATGAATTGGCGAAAGAATTGGCGAAAAGCTCTAACGATATCAATATGGTGGTCGACGTTATTCAAGGTATCGCTGAACAAACCAACTTATTGGCACTGAATGCGGCAATAGAAGCGGCACGAGCAGGAGAACAAGGACGAGGTTTCGCCGTGGTTGCAGATGAAGTGCGCTCGTTGGCACAACGTACCACCGACTCCACCTCGCAAATTATGAACATCATCAGTACTCTTCAGGAAAGTACGCAAAAAATGAGTGAGTCGAGTGCGGAGTGCCAAGAGGGCATTCAGCAGTGTATTGAACAGGTGAGTGAAACCAAAGAGCATATCACCGCCATTGATCACGCTGTCGATAGCATGGCGCAGATGAGTACACAAATTGCCACCGCATGCAGTGAACAAAACTCTGTGTCTGAAGAGCTCAACCGCAGTATTGAATACATCAATAGCGCGGCCTCTGAGATGAATGAAGGCACCTCGCAAACCGCGCAGTCTTGCCAAGAAATCAGTCGGTTGGCGCATCATCTTAAAATGCGTATGGACTCGTTTAAATTGTAAAAGTCGTCAGGCGCTGTCCGTTACCGACCAAGGCCAAGCCCATCGCTTGGCCTTGGTATTGGCGGTAAATATCCCCGTCCTCAGTCATCACTTCGTCCTCGACAACGCATTTCAATGTTCGGCTTGCTAAGCCATGCTGCCTTCGCTGATGAGCCACGCATTTTTTATGGCCTCCTCCGAGTCGTTACGAGATCTACTGCTGATTTTTACGTTTGTCTTAGCAGATTACTGTGAGAACTCTCGCTATTCACCATGCTAGATATTGCGTCTAAATCGACATATTTATATGTTTGTAACCGGTCCCAAAAACAATAAACAGAGATATGCTTAGTTTATCCAATAGCTGAAAATGAATGAAAAGGTTGGCATATGGCAGCGATCAGAGATTACACACAACTGGCGAAAGATATTCTTCACGAAGTCGGTGGGCAAGATAATGTAAGTCAGTTTTCTCGTTGCGCGACACGGTTGCGTTTAATATTAAATGAGGTTCCAGAAGGCGCGGCAGAACGCATTAAAAAAATGCCGGGCGTGATCACCGTGGTTCAGAGCGGCGGTCAGTTTCAGGTTGTCATTGGCACTCATGTGTCGGATGTTTATCAAGCCATGTCTTTATTGCTCGATAGCCAATTGCTGAGTGATAAACAACAGAAAATGAGCCTGATTGACTCGGTTATTGCCGCGATGTCCGCCATTTTTGCACCGATCATCTTCATTCTAGCAGCGGCTGGGATCTGGGATATTGCAAGGTGGGCTCATCTTCGCGCGGTTTATGTTTCCGACCATTGAAGCGACAGGCACCTTTGAAGTCCTGAACTTTATGTCATGGACGCCATTTGCCTTTCTACCTGTTTTTATTGCGATTACCTCTTCCAAACATTTTAACTGTAACCCGTTTATCGCCGTGCTCTGTGCGTGCGCCATTATCAACCCATCATGGGGGGAAATTGCCTCAAGAATTGCCAATGGGGAAGTGATTACTTTCCTCTCATTACCATTGGCAAAAACGGTGTATACCTCTTCCGTTTTGCCCCCGATCTTTATGGTATGGGCGTTGAGTTATGTGGAATCTTATGTGAAGCGCCTAATTCCGGGCGTGATCAGCGAATTATTTACGCCTCTGATTTGTATGTTGATCATGGTACCGACAACGCTCGTGGTCATAGGGCCTGTGATGAGCTATGTGGCGAGCAGCATTGCTGGTGGCTATAACGCCTTGTTTGATGCAGCGCCAGTGTTGGCGGCCGCGTTAATCGGTGGGGTATGGCAAATCATTGTGATTTTTGGCGTTCACTGGGGAATCACACCGGTGGTTTTTGCCAACTATGAAAACTTTGGGTACGACAACTTTCAAGCGTTTCAAGCCATTGCCGTCGTCGCGCAAATGGCTGCCGCAGTGGCAGTGGCCTGCAAAACTCGCAATAAACGTATGAAAGCGACGGGCTTTTCTGCGGGATTAACCGCCGTGTTTGGGATTACCGAACCTGCCCTTTATGGCGTGACATTAAGACTGAAAAAACCGTTTGTTTGTGGCTGTATAGGCGGGGCGCTGGGATCGGTCGTTGCCAGCTTATTTGGGACTTATTATTACGCGTATGCCGGACTGCCTGGTTTATTAACCGTTGTTAACGCCATTAGTCCGGATAACCCATCGTCATTTATCGGCGAATTAGCTGGGGTTGGCGTCGCCATTGTGGCCACCTTTGCGTTGATCTACATGGTCGGGTTTGAAGATCCCGTCGATGAAGAGCTGCAAGAGGAAAAGGTTGCCCATGATCCTAATGCTCTCGATCCAACGGCCGAGGCGCCAGCTGTCAAACAATCTGCGACATTGGTGAGCCCATTGAAGGGACAGATTGTTCCATTATCCACGGTCAACGATGAGAGTTTCGCCCAGAAGCTATTAGGGGATGGCATTGCGATTATTCCTTCTGAAGGCTTGGTGCGAGCGCCGTGTGATGCGGTGATTTCCTCCGTCATTGAGACGAAACATGCGATTGGGATGACCATGGCCAATGGGGCTGAAATCCTCATTCATGTTGGTCTTGATACCGTTAAGTTGCAAGGCGAGGGGTTCGATTATTTAGTTGCTCGCGACCAATCGGTCACTGTTGGTGAGCCATTAATTCAGTTTGATCTCGAAAAAATCAAGGCGCAAGGGTACGACCTCACCACCCCCTTCATTGTGATGAACAGTGATGAATTCGAATTTCACCTGACCGAACAGACTCAGGATAAACAAGACATTGAAGTAGGACAGCCAGTCATTCAGATGGCTTAAGGATAAAGAGAAATGAGTAGTGTATTTCCGGACAATTTTTTATGGGGTGGCGCCGTGGCGGCTCACCAAGTCGAAGGCGCTTGGGATCGCGATGGTAAAGGCCTAAGTATTGTCGATGTGTTATCTGGTGGTGATGTCAACACCCAACGTAAAGTCACCGATGGCATCATTGCTGGTGAACATTATCCCAATCATCAAGCCACCGCATTTTATGACCATTATAAAGGTGACATTGCGTTGCTCGCTGAAATGGGGTTCAAATGTTTTCGTACGTCCATTTATTGGCCGCGAATTTTCCCACAGGGGGATGAACAAGAGCCGAATGAGGCAGGGCTTCAGTACTACGATGATCTTTTCGATGAAATGCTCAAACATGGTATTGAACCGGTGATCACGTTATCTCACTTTGAAATGCCTCTGCATTTATCGAAAGAGTATGGTGGGTTTAAAGATCGCCGAGTGGTGGATTTCTTTGTGCATTATGCAGAAACCGTCATGCGCCGTTACAAGAACAAAGTCAAATACTGGATGACGTTTAACGAAATCAATAATCAACGTGATTTGAATTTGCCACTCTGGGGATATTCCAATTCAGGTGTGGATTATACCGTGGAAGACAATCCAGAAGAGTGTATGTACCAAGTGGTGCACCATGAGTTTGTTGCCAGCGCCAAAGTTGTCAAACTGGGGCACGCAATTAATCCCGCCTTTCAGATCGGATGCATGGTCGCGTGGGTGCCGATTTACCCTTACTCCTGTAACCCAGAGGATGTGATGTTGGCTCAAGAAGCAATGCGCAATCGCTTCTTCTTTAGTGATGTTCACATGCGCGGTGAGTACCCAGCTTATACACTGAAAGAGTGGGAGCGTAAGGGATATAACATCAAAATGGAGCCAGACGATCTGACGATTCTGAAACAGGGCGTGTGTGATTATATTGGCTTTAGTTACTACATGTCAGTGGCCGTCAAAGCTGACTCGCAAATCAGTACCGAAGGCTCCATGAGTGGTTTTGCTGGTAGCGTGAAAAACCCTTATGTTCAGGCCTCTGAGTGGGGCTGGCAGATTGATCCGGTCGGGCTACGTTATTCATTATGCGAGTTACATGAACGATATAACAAGCCACTGTTTATCGTCGAAAATGGCTTTGGGGCCGTTGACCACGTTGAAGAGAACGGTGATATCAATGATGATTACCGGATTGAATACCTCAAAGCCCATATTGAAGAAATGAAAACCGCGGTGGCATACGATGGTGTTGATTTGATGGGGTACACGCCGTGGGGTTGTATTGATTGTGTGTCCTATGGAACCGGGGAGTATCGTAAGCGTTATGGGTTCATCTATGTGGATCGCCATGACGATGGCACGGGAACCATGGAGCGCAGCCGTAAGAAGAGTTTTTTCTGGTATAAAAATGTCATTGAGAGTAATGGTGACACCGTGTAGTCGTAATGTTACACACTGATCATCGATAACGTTGAAAGCCTGATGTGTCTTCCCATCAGGCTTTTATGTAGACAGGCGGACTAAAGGTTGCCGACCCCACCATCGATGAGCTGCGCTTTTTCTTTATCAGTTAAACCGAATCTATTGGATGCATTGGCTGAGGTGAGTAAGTTGATTCGCGAGATCTCGTTATTTCTATCAAGTCACCGAACGTATATACTTTGAATCAGTGTCTTCTTTATCTAAACGTCAGAATGACAGTAGATAGCCTCAGGAATTCAAAATGTTAATGAAAAAGTTAGATGCGCCTCATGACATGCATATAGGTGCAAAATTTGAAACGAACAAACATGGCCGTGTTACCGTCGTCGAATATTACAATACCTATACGGTGATCGTCGCTTTTGAAAATACAAGAACCATTCGTGCCACAACGGCTGCTAAGTTACGCAGTGGACACGTTCTCGATCGTTCGGTAGCGCCGCAGTCTCTCATGGTGGGAGAAACCGTAGAGTCAGTCAAATACGGTACGCTGACGATTGTTCAGGTGGAGCCGGAAAACATCGTGGTTCTTGAAGACTCTGACGGCGAAGAAATTCGTATGATTATGGCATCGGTGCAAAAACTGCGCAGCCATAATACGCCAGACCCGGTGGAGGGCAATACACCAACATCATTAGATGCTCTAACCAAACGCGGTAAAAAAACCAAAGACATCAATCGCCTCTTCAAAAAAATGCTGTCCGACTACGGTAAATAGCGTCAATACTGTGATCGCACGGTGCGGGTGTAGTGATTGATTGGCTGATCATTACTCTGTTTCCTTTCATGATTTATTTTTCTGTATAAATTATTTCTCACGTTTATATCCTCTCTATTTATTTGATCTACTTCACAAGGTCAATTCCATCTTGAGACGATGATCTCGTTCAAAACTGTGGTATTTCGCTATTGTTTTTCTCTAAAAATAACAAATCTATTGATAAATAAACCCTACAGAGAGAACGATGATGAAAAAAATAATGGTGGTATGTGGAAATGGTCTGGGCACATCTCTCATGATGGAAATGGCCGTTAAAGAAGTGATCAAAAAAATAGGTGTAGAGGCGGAAGTCGAACATGAAGATTTATCCTCAGCCTCGTCAAGTAAAGCCGATATTTGGGTAGCGGCGACAGACGTCGCGAATCAATTAGCCGATCAAGGTAAATCCAATATTGTGAGTTTATCGAATATTTTTGATAAAGACGCGATAGAAACCCAAATTAAGCTATTTCTATAAGGATAGGTCCCATGAAAGACTTTTTTGAGTTCATGTTAGGCTTATTAAAAGAGCCTGCCATTATGGTTGGTATTATTGCTTTTATCGGTTTGGTTGCGCAAAAATCCGATATTTCTACGGTCCTGAAAGGTACCATTAAAACCGTAATGGGCTTCCTTATTTTAGGGTTTGGGGCAGGAGCATTAATTGGTGCTTTAAATAATTTCTCGACGGTTTTTATTGAAGCATTTGGCGTTAATGGCGTGATTCCCAATAATGAAGCGATTGTGGCGTTAGCACAGGAAGCGTTCGGTTACGAGATGGCGCTGATTATGTTTTTCGCCTTTATCGTCAATATTCTTCTGGCTCGTTTTACCCCATTAAAATTTATCTTTCTAACGGGTCACCACACCATGTTTATGTCGATGTTGGTGGCTGTCATATTATCGACCGCAAACATTAAAGGCGTGTTAATGGTGACCATTGGCTCGATTACCGTCGGGTCTCTGATGGTGGTCATGCCGGCGTTAGTACAGAAATATACGCAAAAGGTCATGGGAACCGATCAGCTTGCCATGGGACATTTCTCTACGTTTTCATACCTTATTGCCGGTTTTGTGGGGTCTAAGTTTGGTGATACGTCTAAATCAACAGAAGATCTCAACGTCCCTAAAAGCTTAATGTTTTTACGTGATACACCGGTTGCCGTTGCGGTCACAATGGCGTTGTTTTTCATGGTTGCTTCCATTTTTGCGGGAGGCGAATTTGTTGAAACGGTGTCCAATGGTCAGAACTGGGTGGTCTTTACCTTTATGCAATCACTGGTATTTGCCGGAGGGGTATACATCGTCTTGCAAGGGGTCAAAATGCTGATTGCTGAAATTGTCCCGGCTTTCAAAGGGATTTCCGATAAGCTCGTCCCAGGCGCTAAACCCGCATTAGATTGCCCGATGGTATTCCCTGTTGCGCCCAATGCGGTATTGATTGGGTTCTTATCGTCATTTTCCGCCGGTCTTGTGGCAATGGCAGTGCAAGGCGCGCTGGACTGGACCATTATTGTGGCGGGCGTTGTGCCGCACTTCTTTGTGGGTGGTGCCTCTGGCGTGTATGGTAACGCGATGGGTGGGCTGCGAGGTGCCGTACTAGGCGCGTTTACTCAAGGTTTATGCATTTCGTTTTTGCCGATGATGTTGTTACCGGTCTTGGGCGGATTAGGTCTAAAAGCGACGACGTTTGCCGATTTTGACTTTGGTGTGGTCGGGCTTATCCTAGGGTGGATTGTCTCATGAGCCTTGATACGTTAATCACTAAAGATACTATTGTTATCTCAACACAAGACAACCTCAGTGTGAATGAGGCGCTAGAGGTGACTTGCTCGACATTAATCGAGCAGGGCAAAGTTGAGCCTCGTTACCTTGAGGCGATCAAAGAGAAACATCACGACATTGGGGCTTATTATGTTTTAGCCCCCAAAATTGCGATGCCTCATGCTCGCCCTGAAGATGGTGTCAATGAGCCCAGTTTGCAAGTCACCGTGTTTAAACAAGGGGTTGATTTCCAGTCCGAAGAAAATGGTCCTGTGTATGTTGCCATTACGTTGGCGGCGATGGATGCCAATAATCATATTGAAACCATTGTTGCACTTTCTGAACTTTTTCAAAACGAGGGCGATATCGAGGCCATTATTCAAGCCAAAACGGAAAGTGATATTTTAGACATTATAAAAAAATACTAATATACATTAGGTTAGTTTATTTATATCAGTTATTTGATAATAAACTTTCCGTTCATCATTTTTTTAGCTAATCATAAAAAGCCTTGTGAATGTTCATTGGGCTTTTTATCACTGTATTGCTTGATACCATAGTCTGATTAATATTCATCTCTAATAAATCTTCCTAACTTATTGATTTTAATTTAATGTATGTTTTTTATTTGATGGTCAATAGAAGGGCTTTATAAAAGTTGACGAGTGAGATAGAAAATAAAAAGCGATAATATAGAGTTATTTACATTATCTTTTATTGTAATTTTTGATGTTCATTATAAATTTTAATGTCGTTGTTGTACGTTTTTTATTATTTATTGAACTGGTATCAAGGGTGAAAAATAAAGCGTATTTCCTTCTCACTTCTTGTTGAAAATAAAGTTAACTCCCGATTTCAGATAATAAGTGCGACATTCATGGAAAGCGTAGAAGAAGAAGCCAACTGCTGAAAGTGGTACGCTCTTCTCGCCAAAGAAACAAGCAGTACTACCATGAATTATCAGCAGTTGACCGAGGGCAGAAGATACCAGATTTCTGCTCTTTTGGAACGGGGAATTTCGGTTTCTGAAATAGCTAAAACCGTTCAGTGCCACCGCTCGACAGTATATCGGGAGCTTAAGCGAGGTCGTAAAGGCAACATTTATTGCCCAAATAAAGCCCAGCTGTTGTCGATTAAAAAGCGCAGAACAGCGCGTAAATACCGCATACCAAAGGAGCGTGTGGATTTTATCCGTCTTCTTTTAGAAACAGATTGGAGTCCAGAGCAGATTTCCAATGTATTAACGAAAGTTGGGGCCGCTGTC
Organism: Vibrio zhugei; assembly: GCF_003716875.1. Classification (NCBI taxonomy): domain Bacteria; kingdom Pseudomonadati; phylum Pseudomonadota; class Gammaproteobacteria; order Vibrionales; family Vibrionaceae; genus Vibrio; species Vibrio zhugei. The sequence goes on from NZ_CP033078.1 coordinate 486,094, forward strand.
AGTCACGAGTGGGTCTATCGCTTTGTCGCACAAGATAAACGCATGGGCGGTAAGTTATATCGCCACTTGAGGCAAGGACACAAGCGTTATCGCCGCGGTAAAAAAGAGAAAGCGCCAGCGATAAAGAATGCCGTTTCGATTGATGACAGACCAAGCATCGTTGACGGTAAGGAGCGGTTTGGTGACTGGGAAATCGACACCGTGCTAGGTAAGCATGGTACAGGTGCGATGGTGACTATTTTAGAGCGTAAGACACGATTTTACGTAGTAAAGAAAGTGCCATCTAAGTCAGCGAATGATGTTACCAAAGCCACCATAGAGCTACTCATGCCTTATAAGAACCATGTCCATACCATTACGGCAGATAACGGACGAGAGTTTGCAGGTCATGAAACCATCGCAAAAGAATTAGAGGCTGATGTCTACTTTGCTCATCCTTATAGCTCTTGGGAGCGTGGTGCTAATGAGAATGCGAACGGTCTTTTAAGGCAATATGTGAAGAAAGGAACTGACTTAACGACGGTGACTGACATAGATATAGAGTTCGCTTTATCTCGGATAAACTATCGTCCAAGAAAGTGCTTAGGCTTCAAGCAGCCAGCCATTATATTTGAGGAAATGGCTTTGGTTGCTTGATATTGGAGAATGTCGCACTTCGCAGTTGAATTCGGGCTCCTCTAGGGTTTAGTTGTAAGGCTGATATACTCGTTCATGCTGTATAGCGCGAGTATGCAATGACGAACACTATACATATAACGGAGTGATTATGAATATTTTTATAAAAGGGAAGCTCGTAGTAGGAATCGCTGTGGGTCTTTTTTCCTCGTCAGTTTTTGCCGTGCCATGTTCGGACTGTTCCAATGGGTTCGAACGTGGCGAGGTACCTAGCCGCTATCAATTAGAAGCAAACCGTGGACCTTATGATGTGGAAACCATCAGTGTCTCAAGGCTGACGCCAGGGTTTGCTGGTGGGACAATCCATTACTCGACCGACTCAGGAGGAGAGCAGGGAATCATCGCGGTCGTGCCCGGCTATGTGTCTTATGAAAGAAGCATCAAATGGTGGGGACCTCGTTTAGCCTCATGGGGGTTTACGGTGATTACGATCGATACCAATACCATCTATGATCAACCGGATAGCCGAGCTCGTCAATTGAGCGCCGCGATCGATTATGTGATTGATCAAGGCAACGATCGGCTATCTCGTCTGTATGGGTTAGTGGATCCCAATCGAGTCGGTGTCATTGGCTGGTCTATGGGGGGCGGCGGAGCACTGAAACTTGCCACCGATAGAAAAATTGATGCGTTGATCCCTCAAGCACCTTGGTATTTAGGTTTGAATCGTTTTTCTAGTCTCACGGCTCCGACAATGATCATTGCGTGTCAGATCGATGCGATTGCTCCAGTGGCTGTCCATGCGTCTCGGTTTTATAATCAGATCCCAAGCTCGACACCCAAAGCCTTTTTAGAAATTGCTGCGGGCAGTCATTTTTGTGCGAATTCAGGGTATCCCAGTGAAGATATCTTAGGGCGAAATGGCATTGCGTGGATGAAACGCTTTATTGATAAAGACCAACGCTACAACCAATTTTTATGCGGGCAAAACTTTGATAGTAGCTTGAGAATCAGCGAATACCGAGATACCTGTCCTTACTACTAGTGTTGCGTCTCGACCTTCACTGATGTCGTTGATCGGTTTTTTCTATTTGCATAAGAGAGTATGTCACCACCATGACCATGGAGGTGACATACGATACTTTTTAGTCTGGCCTTACTCGAAATAAGGGCGAATCGTTGCAATGGAGCCATCATCGTTATGATGCAGCTCAGCCATTTTGATGCTGCGTAAATGCGTTTGCCCACCAGATAACGAGCTGTCATGATAGAACAAGTACCACTTACCTTTGTATTGCACAATAGAGTGGTGAGTCGTCCAACCCAAGACGGGTTCTAGAATGACCCCTTGATAAGTAAATGGTCCATAGGGTGAATCGCTGGTCGCATAAACGATTTTATGGGTATCACCGGTCGAGTAAGAGAAATAATACACACCGTTATGTTTATGGACCCACGGGCCTTCAAAATAACGACGCTCGGTATCACCGGCGGTTAAAGGATGCCCCTTGTCATCGACAATCACGACATCTCGAGCGGGCTCTGCCAAGCTCACCATGTCGTCAGCCAGTTTGGCCATTTTGGGCATCAAGGCTGGCGCATCATCGCTTGGGTAATCGTCGGCCCCAAATTCGCTACGAGTCCATTTTTGCAACTGTCCTCCCCATATGCCACCGAAATACAAGTAGTCGCTATCGTCATCTTGAAAGACAGCGGGATCGATACTGAAGGTGCCTTCAATGTGAGACGCTTCAGCCGAGAAGGGGCCTTCCGGATTATCAGCAACGGCGGCACCAATATGAAAGACACCTTGTGCATTCTTAGCCGGAAAATAGAGGTAATACTTGCCGTCTTTTTCTGCGGCATCGGGGGCCCACATTTGGCGCTCTGCCCACTTAACCTCTTTGACATCTAACGCTACCCCATGGTCTGTCACCACGTCCAATGATTCATCGAGAGAAAAAACGTGATAGTCGGACATGGCGAAGTGATCGCCATCGTCATTCAGTGGGGTATTGGTTTCAATGTCATGAGACGGGTAGATGTAGATGCGATCATTAAACACATGTGCGGAAGGATCCGCGGTATACATATGCTTCACGAGCGGTGCGGAGATGGCCTTGAGAGAGTCGGCTCTTGCTCGATCACGCTGAGTAACTCTTTCCGCATCACTGAGTTCGGTAGGGTCTGTTTTGGTATCCGTCATTGTTTCGTCTCTTTTATTGTAATGAATGAAAAAGATCATAATGAGACAAGCCCATGCTTCAGATTATTAGCCAAAGACTGTCTAATAAAGGATCTACTGACAAATAAATCAGGTCGGATAATTCCATCTACCTTGCACTGTCACTGATTTTTCAATCGCAATGAAAGAATCCTACAGCTTAAAGGTATATAGACCGTCTTTATTCGTAATATAACGACATTGTCTCGTAGTTTCCTATTTGCTATGAATCTATCGAACTGCATTTTTTTATCAATTATGTTTTTTATTGATCATTTAATTATTTTATTAATTGTGTTTTATATCACAGAAATATAACTCATTAATCGCCATGTCGATTCTTAACTTACTGATATATAGATATATTTGTATTTTAATGGGCGATTTTTGCCATGGTTATCACATAAAATAAATATCATAAATGCATTGATAATTTTAGTCGGTTGATTATATCCACTGACCGCTCAGAATAGATATTGATGACGTGTACCCTGGAGAAAAAATAAAAATGAGCACTACAAACACCGAAAAATTATCAGTAAAAGAGAAAGTAGCCTATGGCTTAGGTGACACCGGATGTAATTTCGTGTGGCAAACTGTGATGCTATTTTTGGCTTACTTTTACACCGATATCTATGGATTATCTCCGGCCCATATGGGGACGATGTTCCTATTGGTTCGATTCATTGATGCCGTGACGGATCCGATTATGGGGTCGATCGTCGATAGAACGAAGTCGAAATATGGGCGCTACAGACCTTATCTACTGTGGATCGCGATTCCATTCGGTGCCGCTTGTATGTTCTCATTTTTCACACCGGAGTTTGGCGAAACGGGAGAAATTGTGTATGCCTATGCGTCTTATATCTTTTTGACCTTGATGTATACCGCGATCAATGTGCCATATTGTGCCATGGCCAATGCAATGACCAATGACTCTGCCGAACGTACCTCACTACAATCTTATCGCTTTGCATTAAGTACGGCTGGTGGTTTAGTGGTAACAATGGTGGCATTGCCATTGGTGGATTTCTATGGCCAAGGTAATGAGCAACGAGGCTATGTCGGAGCTATGGCAACAATGGGCTTCGCCGCGATCATCTTGTTCTTCGTTTGCTTTGCAAACATCAAAGAGCGTCACGTTCCCAAAGAAGAAACCCAATCTGTATTCAAAGATCTAAAATTGTTAGCGCAAAATACCCAATGGCGAGTGTTGTTTATTATCAACATTGTGTTGCTGACTGGCGTGGTCTTTAAAGGGGCATCGACCATGTATTACGTGAAAGTCGTGATGGGCAGAGCGGATTTGGCGACCATTTTCATGGTGTCTGGGATGCTCGCCAATATTGTCGGTGCGATTTTCTCGGCTCCATTATTGGGTAAATACAACAAGCCTACGGTTTATAAAATTCTGATCGTTATCTCTGGCGTACTTTCGGCCCTAATTTACCTCGTCGATCCTGCCAATATCATTGCCGTATTTGCGTTGGTGATTATTCTTGGTATTGTACAAATGGCAACCACGCCAATTCTTTGGAGTATGATGTCGGATGTGGTGGATTACGAAAAAACACGCAGCAACCGCTCATTGAGTGGTTTGGTTTTCTCGACCAACTTATTTGCAATTAAACTGGGTGTTGCGCTAGGCGGAGCCGGCGTTGGTTATATCCTAGCTTGGGCTGGCTACCAAGGTGGTGTCGTTGAACAATCAGAGCAAGTGGTGAACGCCATCAATCTTTTATACTCGGTGATACCTGGCGTTTTCTTTGCCTCTTTAGCGATATTCATGTTCTTCTATAAACTTGATAATCAAAAGTTGGCGCAAATAAAAGAAGACTTGGTACGCATCGAAAATGACAAACAAGCTGCGGAGTTTGTTGAAAATAACAACAAAGAGAAAGAAGCGTTAGCATAAATACCCCCAACCATGTGTATCGCTCTTGAACGCTATGATGAGTTGCTCTTATCACCTGACGTTTTTGGAACGAACTGGATAGTGAGTTTTGCTCATACGAACGGCCCTAAATTGGGGCCGTTTTTTTGTTCTGGTAGAGCATCCCGTGTCACTGACTCGCGCTTGCTATTTCTCTCGCTTGCCATTTCTATGGGAGACAGACTTGCTCTCCGAGCCCGAAAAGATACCCACTCAACAAACACTTTCACACCGCTTTGGTATCAGCACACGCACATTAAGTCGAATCTTCATCAAAGAAACGGGCATGACCTTCAATCAATGGCGGCAACTGGCTAAACTGATAACGTCTATGCAATGGCTACTCGACGGCATGTCGATACAAAATGTGGCTGAGCGCAGTGGTTACAGTAACGTAAGTGCCTACATTAGTGCTTTTAAACAATGGTTTGCTGAAACACCGGGGCAATTTAAGAAATCAGCGGGTGCCACTATTTCCTGATTGGATATTGCATTTTTAAACGGTCTCCACTGAGCGATCATTTAGCTGTAATACAAGTGTAATAGAATGACAGCATCGGCTGTTTATTTCATATTACTGTGACGCTTTTGTTCCTTCTTGCGCTTGTTGGTGATGAACGGTGGAGCAAAATACAGATGGATATCCAGCCAATGTTCAACGTATGATTAAAATCGATATCTGCATTCGGTGACCCCTTTAAAGAGAGTGAATATGTTGTCTCATCTCAATCCCAATGTTCGCCAGTACATGTTGGTGACGTTTAACTATTGGAATTTCACCATCACTGATGGTGCATTACGCATGTTAATTGTGCTGTATTTTTATGAGCTAGGGTATTCCACTTTAGACATTGCCTCGTTGTTCCTTTTCTATGAATTTTTTGGTGTTGTCACGAATCTGATTGGTGGCTGGGTAGGGGCTCGCCTTGGTTTGAACCGAACGATGAATATCGGGTTGGGAATACAAATTATCGCACTTGCCATGCTGGCTGGTCCCGCCAGTTGGTTGTCTATCCCATGGGTTATGGCGGCACAGGCGTTGTCAGGGATTGCCAAAGACTTGAATAAGATGAGTGCCAAAAGCTCGATAAAAACGTTAGTGCCGGACAATGCTCAGGGGGCATTGTACAAGTGGATTGCAGTACTGACGGGCTCAAAAAATGCGTTAAAAGGAGTGGGGTTTTTCTTAGGCGGTGCCTTACTTTCTGTGATGGGGTTTCAATATGCCGTGGCGACCATGGCAGGGGTTTTGTTGTGTGTCTTCGTTGGTAGTCTGGTGAGTCTCAAATCGGATTTGGGAAAAGCGAAAAATAAGCCTAAGTTCTCAGATATTTTTTCCAAGTCTCGCAGTGTGAATATTCTCTCTGCGGCACGTATGTTTCTATTTGGTGCGCGTGATGTTTGGTTTGTCATCGCGTTGCCGATTTATCTCGGCTCTGTGTTTGGATGGGATCACAGCGCGGTAGGGGGCTTTCTAGCGCTTTGGATTATAGGTTACGGTATTATTCAAGGAATGGCGCCTAAGATCACTGGCCGTCAGTCAGGACATGTTCCTGATGGCAAGTCCGCGATTGGTTGGGCTTTGTTGTTGGCTGTCGTGACGGGCGTGATTGCCTATAGCGTGCAACAGCAATGGCACCCCGAGAGGGTCATTGTGGTCGGATTGATGATATTTGGTGCGGTGTTTGCAGTAAACTCTTCTCTCCACTCGTATTTGATTGTCAGTTATGCCAAAGGCGATGGGGTTTCTTTGGATGTCGGTTTCTATTATATGGCAAATGCCATGGGGCGCTTAATAGGCACGGTGCTATCGGGCTGGGTCTTCCAAGCGTGGGGATTTGCGGCGTGTTTGTGGGTAGCATTGGGCTTCTTAACCTTGACCACGATTATTTCAGCGTGGTTACCAACAGGCGCGGATACAAAACTGACTCAGCCGTAAAGGAGAAAGTGCCTTTCAAGTTGTGCCTAACAGCCCCTCGCAGATTTGAACCGCGGACTAATCGATTATGAGTTAGCCACTAACGCAGGAAGTCTAGGAAAACCGAGGTAAATTAAGCGTAATTAAAAACACCTTAAAGTATTTATTAAACAGTAGTTTAGTGTAGTTTTGGTAAAAGTGTCAAAACTAGTGACTGTACCTCTAGTGTACCTTTTTTCGGTACAGCACCCACACTCTGTGATTTCAGAACTTTTCGAGCAATCACTTTCATCACACCTATACCCTAAGACAGAAGACGCAATCTATCCCCCGTTAAGAAATCGGTTAACCAGCACATAATGGGCACGTTTCTCTTGTCATTTCTTGACCGCCTTTTATCGATGGCAGATTATGAGTTTAGTGGATTATTGGTGATTAGATAGACATGTTCTGTAGTTGCAGAGCGTTTAAGAAAATTAACAATATAAATCAGCGTCTTGCTGTGATGGTGTCTGTATTTTCTTAAAATGTTATATAGACAATGTCTGCTTAAAAAAGACTGTTAGGGCTATTTTGCGAGTTTAGTTGTACATGAAGGGATTAAGTTAAAATGATTGGAAATTTAAGTCTAAGCAAGAATGTTCAGTTTTATGAGCTGAATAAATCACTTACGAAGAAGTCTATTGAAGATACATTCAAAGAGATCTCTAAAGAGCGTGTAGGTAACTACCTTCTAAACGAGCCTAAAAGAAGTTATACAACAGCTTCTGGTAATCAAGTTGTATACTCTATCGTTGCATACAAGATAGAGGCAGAGCCTTCATTTTTAGTAGGAACTTCTGTTAAAGAACAAAAGTATGCCTATTTGTTATTAATAGAATGTGATGATGCCTTAGCTATTTTGAAGAAATATGTTGATTCACCAGAAAAGTATTTTTCTTCTTTTATAGATGAATTTGATTACCAAAAATTCTGTCATTTTCATGGTGATAAAAGCCCAGAATATGAAAGGGTTACCATGAAAAACATGAGCATATCAAATGCTGTTATCAGATCCCGTTCATTAGAAGCTAAAAGCTTGAATGGTATTGTCTCATCTAATTCGTCTAGTCGATCAATCCCAAGCAACTTCAGAATGAAAGTCGGCGCAGACTCATATACTCTAACTCCAAGTACTTCGAGAGTTAGCCATAGAGATAAAAAGTCAACATTAGATGAATTAATCGACTGGGTTATTGAAATTAAAGATGAAATAAAGGTAACTACAAACCAAAGTGAGTTTCTTAGTAATTTTGCTTCCCCTATCTGTTTGAAGGATATTATAGATTTGGGGCATAAAGTTGTGGCGATTCTTATTGATTTGAGTGAAATTGAAACTAAGTTTCTGGATGGTCAAATTACCCTAAGTAAGACTGATGGTAGTCAGTTAAATTCAGGAGAAATACATAGGATTTTTAATCAATTAAAATCTCCTGTTTTAGTTGACGGTGACATATTGAAAGTTAAAGGTACAGCTTTATCCGGTAAGGTTTCATATTCAAAGAATTTAATTACAATTAGAAATCAGGTTCTCGATAACATTTTAGTTACTGAAAATGGCACGAACAGTTATACTATTGGTAAATATGTAAATAAAGAAAAGCCATTTTCTGCTGTGTTCGACTCTCCAAACTACTCATATTATTCTAAGTCATGTTTTGAAGATAAGCATTTATTAAATAATATTCATTCGATAATTAACATATTTGATGATAGTTATAATTTTAATGGGGTTTCCAGTGAAAAAGAAAAACCACATGCAAAAAATTTAACAAGATTCCCTGTTGACTCTCTATTTCGGAAAGTTGAAGATCAATATTGTGCTCCTCATAATATTATTATCTGTGATGACATGAATGACGAATGGGCCGATCATATTGCCATAGATAGCAATAGTAATATCCCGTCTATCTCTTTTATACATTCAAAATTTACTAATAAAGATACGTATGGCGCTAGTGCTTTCCACGACGTAGTCGCTCAAGCACTAAAAAACATTGGTCGAACTCAAGCTGAAAAACAATTATTTAAAAATAAATACGATAATGAGTGGCACAAAAATTATGAAAGTACCAATATTAGTAGGGTCAGAGGGGCTCAGAACTGGAAAGATCTAGAAGTAGCTCTCGATGCTGTAAATCAAAATCCTAACTCTATAAAGAAAATTGTACTTGCAACACCTTTTTTGAGTAAGGCCAAGTTGATAGCAGAATTAAACAAATTGGCTTTAGGTCAAAAATGTAAGCCACACTATGTGCAATTAATCTGGCTAATCAATACGTTTATAAGTTCATGTAAAGATTTTGGAGTGCAAGCTCACATATTGTGTAAACCATAGCCCTAACAAGTCGTTGAAGCAGATGCATTTAAAGTCCGGTGTTTTTGGTATAAGGTTTTGATTTAGTTGAAAGTTAAGTGGGAGCACTGCTTAACTCAGTGTTAGAAGTTTATAGGTAATTAATAGTGAAAGTTAACTTGAAAAGTCCATATTTTATAATTCTTACACTTTGGTTGTTGTTGCTAGGGACCACAATACTGACATCAAATGGAATAGTAGCTGCAGTTACAATATTCATAACTGGATTACTACCGTTTTTATTGTTTGTTTTTTGGTTTTCTGTGTCTTTAGTTGGTAAAAGCATCCGAGAAAATCTAAAAAAATGGCATTGGGCAGTAATATTTACTTGGGTTGCTTTTGCTTATGCTTTATTTGCGCAAAAATGGACGGCATCATTTTTAAATGAAATCTTCTATATTGATGGAAGTAGTCTAGGCATAACCAGTACCTTGTTAGCTGTCTTGTTTACACCATTTGGTATTTTCTACCAAGAAACAGTAGTTGGTGGTTTATGGAATGCGCTTATTTTTGCAGGGTTGATTTGGGGCGGGCTTCTTCCTATCTTGTTTTTACTCCCTATTGGCTTTAAGAAAGTTTTGAAAATCCTTGGGGTAAGTTTATTAGTTATCTTTCTATTTTCCTTCTTTGTTGGAACAATAACTAACCTATCATCAAATGCAAAACTAATTACTAAACAGTTTGCTTTATGGGCTGATTTTAATAGTAACCACTTATGTACTGATAGTTGGTCAAAAGAAGCAGCGAGCTTACTTTATTTAGGAGGGGATCGAGTGTTGGTCTATTCACCAATACGCCCTGTTAATCAACAGTTTCATGTAGAGCATTGCAATTTCGAAAGAAACTTCTAACAAGACGTTCAAAAATAAATGAGACACCCATGTTTTATAGTAGTTCTACCTATTCGTGAATAAAGAAATGGAGAGTTTTGATGAACACAAAAATTAATAAAGATACAACGATTTGTATGTCTTTGGCGGCAAGACCTACCAATTTCGGTACGCGCTTCCATAACTACCTCTACGATGCGTTGGATCTGAATTACCTCTATAAGGCATTTACCAGTAAAGATCTTGCTGGCGTGATAGCGGGTGTGAGAGCTCTCAATTTTCGCGGTTGCGCTATTTCCATGCCCTTTAAAGAGGAAGTCATAGCATTAGTGGATGAGCTCGATCCCTCTGCGGCAGCGATTAACTCCGTTAACACTATCGTGAACACTGATGGACATCTTAAGGCGTATAACACTGACTACATCGCTATTTCTACGTTACTGACTCAATACGCGATTCCAACGGATTTTTCATTTTCTTTAAAAGGAAGCGGTGGAATGGCGAAGGCGGTGGCATGTGCGTTAAGAGACTTGGGATTCACCAACGGCGTTATTGTAGGGAGAAATGAGGCAAGCGGTAGGGCGCTAGCCGATTTGTGTGGATTCAAATGGCAAACCGATATGAGTGGCATCGAGGCTGATTTACTCATTAATGCAACGCCACTCGGCATGAGTGGTGGTATAGAAGAAGGAAAACTGTGCTTTTGTGAGCATGAAATTGAACATGCGCAAGTATTATTTGATGTTGTTGCCATCCCGGCTGTCACCCCCGCAGTACAGTTTGCAAAATCTATCAATAAAAGCGTTATCACCGGTAGTGAAGTATTTGCTATTCAAGCTGTTGAACAGTTTCAGTTATACACCGGAATTAAACCGAGCCAGGAACTTTTTGAACAAGCAGCAGCTTACTCAAGAAGTGAGAGCTAAATCTAATAAAACATCAACGTGTCAGTGAGCTCTTGACTGACACGAATCTGCCCCTTTATGAGTTACAACCCAAAGTTCAAACAGTGATCTTGAGGTAACTTTGATATACAAAGTAAGCGCCCCATGAACACACGGGGCGTTTTAGTGTGAGAAGTTCCACGGAAGAAGTGAGTCAATGTCGGGCTCTGCTTTCGCCAGCTCTTTCATGCACTTGACCATGTAATCGTAGAGAATGAGTCCATTGGCTTTAGCCGTCTCGATGATGCTATAGAGTAATGCGCTAGCATCGGCGCCTCTTGATGTGTTGGCGAAGAGCCAATTTTTTCGGCCAATGACCATCGATTTTATCGCACGCTCTGCTCGATTGTTGTCGATGGATACGTGCCCATCATCCACATAACGCACCAACTTTGGCCATTGACCCAAGGTGTATTTAATCGCTTTACCCAGTGGGCTGGATTCGAACACTTTCTGTGTCGTGAGCCATTGATACAGGTCGTCCAATATCGGTTTGGCGTGTGATTGTCTCTCTGACCAACGCTCTTCGGCTGACGACGGTTTTAAGTGAGCTTCAAGCGCATAAAGTTTTTGGATTTTCGCCAGCGCGATATCCACTTTTCCAGTCTTGCCTTTTCCCTGGAGCTTTTTTGCCTCCATGAACTTACGGCGAGCATGAGCGAAGCAACCGACGTTTGTCACTTGAGTGAGACCATCGTACGCCACATAACCATCGGTTTGCAGGTAACCCGAGTAATCGCCCAAGAAGTCCATTGGGCACGCTCTCGCGCGACTGTTTTGATAGTCGTACAAGACGATGTTTTTCATCTCCGGTAAACAAGCTTGCGGAGAGTCAGCGCCTGAGCAGTAAAGCCACATGTAACTGCGCTTCTCTTCTTGCAGCACATTCAATGGGGTTTCATCAGCATGCACCACCACTTGCTCAAGTAAGTGCGTTTTTAAGGCTTGGTACAAGGGTTGGAACTTCTCGCTCACTTGGATAACCCAGCGAGCCATAGTGGTTCTTGATAAGTCGATGCCCGATTGCGTGAACAAGGTTTCTTGTCGATACAGCGGCAAGGCGTACTGGTATTTACCTAAGATGATATGGGCCAGCAAGCTTTCTGTGGCGAAGCTTTTCGGGATAATGCTGTCGGGTACTGGCTGTTGGTGAACGGGGTTAGTCTCACTGTGTTGCTCACAATGACGGCACGCGTATTTAGGACGAACGTAGTCGATAACGTTGAGTATCGCAGGCGTGAACTCCAGTTTCTCGCTACGGTCTTCCCCGATTTGATGCAGAGAATGTTGGCAGCAAGGACACTGTTTATCGTGCTCGTCCAGGTCAAGAACCACGGTTTCGCGAGGTAAGTCTTTCGGTAATGGCTTGCGTTTACCACGGCGCTTTGTTGTGGTCGTCGTGGTCACCACGTCTTCGTCGACGTTCTCCGCTTCGCATTCCACTTCATTAAAGAAGTCGCCCTGAGCTTCGTTATACGGTTTTAACGCTTCAGAGCGCTTGGCGAACTGACGGTCAAGTGCCAGTTTGAACTGCTCAATCAAGGATTGGCGCTCTTGTTGCCATTGTGATTCTTTTTGCTGCCAAGCTTCTTGCTCAGACATCAACGCCTTCACCATCGCTTGAAGTTCCGCGATGTTTTGGCTGTCTGGATTGATGTCGGGGGTCGTCTTTTTCATGGTCGTTATTGTACTGAATACCGATAAAAAAGGCTTGGTTTATCTGACTTTTATTGCCATTAACCCATTGTAAAACTGTCGATTTTTACCGATTTATGGCCGATTATTGTGAAGCCAGAAAGCAGTCTGTCGAGGTCAAATTGCGTTAAGGTAAACACCGTATTTTTCTCTTGCGTGGGCCACTTAAACTTGGCTTTTTCGAGGCGTTTATACCAGAGCGCATAACCCGTTTGGTCCCAATACAACACTTTTATTTTATCGCGTTGTTTATTGGTGAAGAGGAACAATGCCCCTGAGCCTAGCTCAAGGTCGGTGTCGGATTCAATCAACAGCGCCAGACCATTGATAGATTTTCTGAAATCGACAAACTCGCGGTATAAATACACCACTGGCGCGGTCATCATGCGCTTCATGACAAGGCTCCAATCAACTCAGCAAGATAGTGTGGTGGCGTGCCTTGAGGAATACTCAATTCGATGTTATTTACTATCAAAATCATGTTGGCTACCGACGTCTGGGTCACCTTGCGACAGGTGGTTTTTTCAATAATTTCGGCCTTAACGAAGCCGCTCTGAGTTGGAGATGGGTTAACACTCAACTGCTGCCGCTTAGCGTAAAACGTCGATACGCTAATGTCGTGTTTTTGGCAAAAATCTTGTTGTGTAAGCGAACTGGCTTGGCATTGCTCAATCAGAGAAAGCCATTCTTGATCGGTGCGTCGTTTATTCATGCCACATCTCCTTTGGATTGGAGATGTGATCATAGAGTGGGCAATGCGTGATTAGAATGTGGGGTTTGTGGTGCGCTTACGTTGGAGAACTCCCATTGGGAGTTTGATGATGTGAGTTGTCGGAGTATTGCCACTTGGTAAACACCAATGGTTATCCACTTTCAGTAACGCAGTTTTAGCTTGTGCGCCAGCAATGGCTATACGGAAATCATCGGATTCTTCAATCATTCCATGTGGTGTTCCTGCCTGTAGTGCTGACAATATGAGTTCGAGCGTTTTTTCATCTAGGATTTCATACTCCAAGTCTGGCTTATCATTTTTTGTATCAGGTGGCAGTAGAGTAAGAGCACCTACAACATCTCGACCAACTACTGTGAGTAAATCGAACGATTGTTTAGTGGAGGTTTTGAATCTGGCGGCTAAACGGCTTCTTGTATCTGTTGAGTCTGGGAGAAGATTGTCAAAGTAGTTGAAGACCGCTTCAGAAGATATAATGTTTTTCTGCATTTGAAGAGACAGAGATAAAGGCCGAGCGTTGTCATTGTTCAGCCAGGAAGAATCATATTTAAAGCTGAGTCTGTTGTCTGGGTACTTTGCTAGAGTCCCGACAAGCTCGTTGTTCATATATGCAGTTAGCGTTTCCATTACCAGTGAGCCTTTTTTGCTATATGGTTTTGTCTCGTTTATCAAACAGAGTGTTGGCAAGAGCCACTTAGCGAGTGATTTGACTAACGACGTCACCGAACAATACTGGTCTAAATTGAGTCTGATCTACTGACACATTGATATAGCGGGGATCTGGTTTGCCTGCATCATCTAGAATGATACTGTCATGTAAATGTCCGTGAACATTGAGCTTTCCATGTAATTCCTGAGGATGTATAGGGCAGTGTGTAAACCAGGTATTTCGTTTAGATAGCATCGAGTGAATCTCATCGAAGCCATCTGCGAGCATCTTGCCGCTGACCCTCATGTTTGTACAATGATTGCCAAGTACGAGCACTTTCTTCGTACATTGAATACTTGCAACTCTCTCTAGCCAAAATGGGGTCGTTGCAATATCTCCAAGTAGGATTAACGTGTCACGACGTTGTACAAATGATGCAAGGTTATCAAATAGAATATTATGGTGCTCTTCAGGAGAATCGAATCCTGAACGATATTTCAATATATTATCATGCCCTAGATGTAAGTCCGCGGAGAGTACAAATCTACTCATAAGAATATTCTCAGTAACGATATTATGAATAATATACACTTGAACTGTAGCGTTATTCAAATAAATATTTTTCTTTACCCTTAATGTAATATATAGAAAATAATAAACACAAAGTGCTATTTTTTATTTATTAAAATAATGCACTGTATGTTTGCTTAAGTTTTTTAAACCAAAATTGCTTGGCACATTGTTTTGCCAAGATTGGCAGCGAAACTGTCAATCTTGGCAGAGAAAATGCCACTGTGGGCAGCGAATGTGCCAATGGTGGCACTAAAATTTAGACCTAAAAATTAGAATATTCCGTTTAAGAATCCAAAATTTAATAGATGAACGTTATATTAGAATTATAACTTTATAATAATTATAACAGTTATAATAGTTATAACATGAAAAAGTCAACAAGTAAAAACTATTTTATTGCCATAATTATCTTGGCTAAATTTAATAATTAAATTATTCGTAATTATATTTATGATTTTTATTTGATTTAATAATTAAAAATGCAAAATAAATTTGATTGTTTTTTGCACAGTTACTTTGCTGCTTAGGAGAGCAATTGATGTTTTTTAATGATCTGGTGTATGCGTTGTCTGCTAAGCCCAAGCGCTGGCGGATCCCCTCATAATTCCCCCAACCCACAGGTATGCGTAAGGCGTTGATATTCGACCATTGCCCAATGATATTGGGACTCTTGTATTCGGTATCTTCGGTGGCAACGTACTTCCTTACCAAGTCTAGGAATGGAGAGCACACGGCGATGCTTGATGGTGTTGGCTTGGAAGTCATAATGCCATTTGGCTTGCATGGCGATTAAGCCATTCCACCACATGATGATTTCGGCCATCAATGCCATGAGCAACAAGATATCAATACGTTTGGTGCAACGTGTTCGGTTATGGCGAAGCGCCAACCCGTAGGCTGGACTTTTTAGATCTCGGAACGACTCTTCAATTTGCATTCTTTTGGCGTACAAACGGGTAATTTTAATGCCGTTAAGTACATGGTTGGGGATGTT
Organism: Vibrio zhugei; assembly: GCF_003716875.1. Lineage (NCBI taxonomy): Bacteria > Pseudomonadati > Pseudomonadota > Gammaproteobacteria > Vibrionales > Vibrionaceae > Vibrio > Vibrio zhugei. The sequence goes on from NZ_CP033078.1 coordinate 501,594, forward strand.
AGTGACCAGAAGCCAAGGCTCTTTCGCTCCTTTATGGAACACTTTTCCAGCCGAGTGTTTCTGACAGGTTCGACTATGCCGATGGGCTTTTCTGCCTTTGGGATGACTCTTGTATAAGTAAGCAAAGCACTGAAGCGGTGAGCGCTTAGCCAGTTGGCTTTCTCCTAAAAACAGCGGCTTATCAGTCGCTTGAGGGTAAAAGGCTTTATTCCATTGCCAAGCGCTCTCGCCACACTTAATCGAGACTTCGCCCCGTACACGCCCAAGCCAGAACCAACCTTTGTTGGCGACTTGCCTGAACCACGTATTTCTAAAGCCAGCGTCGGAGATAATGATAGGGGTGCAACCTTGGGGGAGCAAGGATTGAAGCTTATCGAGAAAGTGCTGATGGCTCTTGGGTGAGTTGTAGTTTTTGTACTCAAATGCCTGTTCATAAAGCGTGACGGCGCGACCTTTAACGGATATCGAAGCTCGCAATGTCATATAGCGCAGTTGCTCACGAACATCCGACCAATCAACCAGTAGTACAGGAAAAGGATTGGCTCGGGTAATAAGGGACGCATGCCATTTATATATGGACTCTTTTTCACGATGTAGACTGCGATTACCAAGCAATCGGTCAATACGTTTGATGGCATGTTTCACCGTGGTATCAGTGTCGAGAGCTCGTCCAATTTTAGTGAGGGTGAGATCAGAGCCGCCCAGTACCGCTCTGGTTGCAAGCATAAGAGATCTAAGTCGTTTTTTGTGAATACCAGGGCATTGGTTTTCAAGAGTTTGCTGTAGAATTTGAACATCGCGCATCGTTAGGGCTCCCTATTAAATTCATTGAATCAAGTGTGTTTTTGGCGAAATTCATTAGATCAGAATGAGCGATGTGCGTCTACTCATTGTTTTATATAGAAATTATGAGGGGATTCGTAAGGCCCAAGCGTTCTGGCGATATCGCTTAAGTTAGTTTTTCTATTCGTGGCTAGTTGTTGTTTTAACAGCTCTTTGATCAACTGGTGTTGTTCTAGATTAGCTCCATATCCAACGTCTGGGCCCCGCTTAGTTTCAATGCTATTGATTCGTTCTACACATTTGAAGCGATGCAAGATCCCAATCAGTGTGGTCCAAGTATTCAACTCATTGAAAAGCGTTAGGCACTCTTTATCACTCCACGCGTTTGGTTCTTTAAGATCTAAACATCTCACAATCGCGATACACCATGATGACCATTGACCAAAATCATCTGACTTGATCTGATTTATTTTTTTATAGCTCGCTGGGTAGTTTACTTTACATGTCTGAACAATGTTCTTTGATAGCGAGAGCCAGTCTCCTGCCTTCGCGCTATCTTTACAGTGGCGTAGAAATACTCGTGGATGCGGCGCATAGCCGCCGACCAGATCATACAATTGTCGTCCCAGATTTTTCTGTTTGTTAGGTTGTGCTAGATACTTTTCGTAAGCTGCACTGTTCTGGTTGGGCAGATATTTCAATGCAGTGATAGCTGCGTATTTTTGCTGTTTATAAAGTTTAGTGGACTTGATGGGATGGTGTTTTTCGCAGTAGTAGTGAGATCGGCTGCGTAGACGCCAGCATAAAGCGCAATACGGAAGAACACTGTTCCAGCGTATCGCTTCCTCTTGGTGCTGTGGCGTGAGTGAACGTAAATCTTTTAACCCCCACAGTACTTGATCCATATAATCGATACGTTGTTGAGTATGCAGCCCTACTCCCCGCAAGGCTAATACCGCTTCGATAAGTTTGATTGTTTTATTTAATCCGCCATAAATTTCTACGATGTCCGCAAGCTTGATAGCGTTAGAGCTACGGTGCTTTTTGAGCACAGAACCATGCTGGCTGAGTAACTTGGTAAACCACGTTTCCAGAACAATGTTCCGAGCGGCATCAACAGCGTATAAATACCCAACTCGACGTCGCTGAGCAATTTTACAACCTTGAGATTCGGCCTGTTTTTTTAAGTCATTGATTGCTGTTTCTAGCTGTAGTCTCAATGCATTGCGTTTTTGATCTAAGTCCATGAGCCATCATGTCAATATGGTTTGTTGCTTATTCTATATTACGAGTCAGGTGATGAGAATCTAAGATGCGACTAAATAATAGAGAAATAAAGGTAATAAAATGTTTGTAAGACAAGATCAGTTAGCTAAAGAGATGGGAGTAAGTGTTAGTACTTTGTGGCGCTGGCGTCGAGATGGAAAAATACCACCTGTTGTTACGCTAAGTTCTAGAGTTGTTGGGTGGCAAAGAAAAGACATTGAGCGATGGCTAGAAGAACAAAAATAGATGCACTTGTTACTGCGAGAACAGTGTTCTCGCTTAACCCCGAATTCAACTGCGAAGTGCGACACTCTCCAATATCAAGAAGCTAAAGCCATCTCCTCAAATATAATGGCTGCCTGCTTGAAGCCTAAACACTTTCTCGGACGGTAATTTATCCGCGATAAAGCGAACTCTATATCGATGTCCGTCACTGTCGTTAGATCGGTTCCTTTCTTCACATATTGCCTTAAAAGACCGTTCGCATTCTCATTAGCACCACGCTCCCAAGAACTGTACGGATGAGCAAAGTACACATCAGCCTTTAATTCTTTTGCGATGGTTTCATGACCTGCAAACTCTCGCCCGTTATCTGCCGTAATGGTATGGACATGTTTCTTATAGGGCTTCAGTAGCTCTATTGTCGCTTTGGTGACATCATCCGCTGACTTAGATGGCACTTTCTTTACCACGTAAAATCGAGTCTTACGCTCTAAAATAGTCACCATTGCACCTGTACCATGCTTACCTAGCACAGTGTCGATTTCCCAGTCACCAAACCGCTCCTTACTGTCAACGATGCTTGGTCTATCATCAATCGAAACGGCATTTTTTATCGCTGGAGCTTTCTCTTGTTTACCTCGGCGATACCGCTTATGACCTTGTCTCAAGTGACGATATAACTTACCGCCCAAGCGTTTATCTTGAGCAACAAAGCGATAGATCCACTCATGACTGACAGATGCACCAATTTTCGTTAATACATTAGAAATCTGCTCTGGACTCCAATCTGTTTCTAAAAGAAGGCGGATAAAATCGACACGTTCCTTTGGTATTCGGTATTTACGTGCTGTTTTGCGCTTTTTGGTAGACGACATCTGGGCTTCGTTAGGGCAATAATGCTCTCCCTTCCGACCGCGTTTAAGCTCACGGTATACCGTCGAGCGGTGGCACTGAACTGTTTTAGCTATTTCAGGAACCGAAATTCCCCGTTCCAAAAGAGCAGAAATCTGGTATCTTCTGCCTTCGGTCAACTGTTGATAATTCATGGTAGTACTGCTTGTTTCTTTGGCGAGAAGAGCGTACCACTTTCAGCAGTTGGCTTCCTCTTCTACATATTTCCATGAATGTCGCACTTATTATCTGAAATCGGGACCTTCATAAATATAAAGTAAGTCATTGTGTACATGATTAATAACACGAATAAAAATGCTCTTGCAGGAACCTTGTTCCTGCTTTTGTCTATCTCAGGGAGCTAATTTCATCTCGAATCTTCATTAGTTGAACGGAGAACGATGTTCTCCGAAATGACGAGAGGCAGAGTTAGGTATTATCCGACTAGTGTTTGGGTATCTCAGGCAAAGGCTGATAGCTTTCAAATGCTACTGCGAGAACACTGTTCTCGCTCACATCATCAAAAACTAAAGTTTGGTCATTTAATTAATAAATAAAAAATGCTCTTGCTAGAACTATGTTCTAGCTGTTTGTTCTCCCACTAAATACATGATTTAACTCTATGTATTAGGTCTGGCAATTGTGCTTTAATGCATTTTGATGCTTATTGGGAGGAGTTATGGCTCGGAAAAATGATGGAATTATTTGGCATTTGATGGATGCGCCGTGGTGGGTGAGTATCTTGTTCTCAGCAGGCATTTATGTTGGTTTATCTTTCCTATTGCCAGGTTTAGCGGCTCGCAGTGATAACTTCATCTTCAATGCCATTGGGCCGAATCTTCCGCAAATGGCACCGTATTTTGCTTTTTTGTTTTTAATTCCAGCTCCAATTGCGTTCTTTAAGCAGTATCAGCGAAAGCATAATTATCTTGCGACGACGTCTCAAATCAGAGCACACAAAAACACGACTCCGCTTAATTCCCTCAGTTGGATTGAATTTGAAAGCTACATTGGCGAGTACTTTAAGCAGCAAGGCTACGACGTTAAACAATCTTTCTCAAAGCAGGCCGATGGTGGGGTAGATATTTGGTTAACTAAAGACGGTGAGTTGAGTCTTGTACAATGTAAGCACTGGAAAGCTAGAAAAGTCGGAGTTCAAGTCTTAAGAGAAATGTATGGTGTGATGATCGACAATCGTGCTAGCAAAATGATCATCGTAACATCGGGAGATTTTACTTCTGAAGCCATCGCCTTTGCTCAAGAGAAGCGCCTCTGGTTGGTTAATGGTAGCGAGCTAGTCCACATGATTGAAGATGGTCGCAGCTTTATGAATAAGCCAGTCATTGATGAGCCTACACCCGATCCTCATTCCAAGGTTTGCCCAAACTGCCAGTCTAGCCTTGTGATTCGTGTTGCTAGAAAAGGCCGTAATGCGGGTAAAAGTTTCTATGGTTGCTCTGCGTATCCTAAGTGTCGCTACACTTGCGACTGTTGAATATGAGTGAGGATTCAAGCAGTTTAACCGTATAGAAGGGTGTTCTCAGAACATAAAAGTTAACCTATTGAGTCTAACTAACTGCCTGAGAAGAATGCTACTGCGAGAACACTGTTCTCGCTCAAGCCTCCACAGAAAGTTTGTTTGCTAAGAAGCATGATTGTATTTTCCTACCGACCTTTCTCTGTATCTTCTTCCCGCCCGACGTGGTCACTGAACTGTTGTTTTTCAACTGAGCAATTTAGCTGTGTAGAAAATGACAAGTTGTATTTAAATTCTTAGATTAACTAATTGAAAATTATACGGTTAAATTTTTCTTTAACTCTAGTAAGAATTTTTATGTTCTGATTGTGTTGTATTGTGTAGCGTTACAGGCTACAGTTTGTGTGAAAATTAAACAATTCTGAGGGGTAAATATGACTAATAATGACCAAAATACTCATCTGGGTATATATATCAGAAAGAATGTTATCCCTCAGGGGATGTCAGTTAAGAAAGCGGCCGAACTTATTGGAGTTGGAAGGCCCGCTCTTTCAAACTTGTTAAATGGAAAATCATCACTATCTCATGAAATGGCAAAGCGTTTAGAAAAAACCTTTGGATGCTCGAGTAAAGATTTACTTGCAATGCAGACAAACCACATCGATAGCAAGAATACAGATGAGAAGATATCGGCAAATAGTAAAGCTTATGTGCCGTTATTTTTAGCTTTAAAAGCTAACGATATTGAATATTGGGCATCTAATAATATTTCCGCTCGTACCCGATTACCTGTTTTTTTGAGAATTCTTATTAACTCCACTGGTCAGCAGCTAACTAAAGTTGACTTCCCTGGAAATGACGATGGTGAGCGTGCTGGTTGGGACGGTTTTGTTATCTCAGATGAAGGTTCGCCCTGGATACCCAAAGGAAAATCTGGTTGGGAGTTTGGTGTTACAGGTAATGTGAAAGGCAAAGCTGATGGTGATTTTGATAAAAGCGTAAAAGCTACCAGTGATAGCGATAGAGCTGATATGACTTTTGTGTTTGTAACTCCTCGTAGATGGTCAGGTAAAGCGAATTGGGTTGAGGCTAAAAAGAATGAAGGTCACTGGAAGGATGTGCGTGCTTATGATGCAAGTGATATTGAGCAATGGTTGGAACAATCTCTAGCAGCCCAGGTTTGGTTTGCTAACGAGACGCATGTTGCAGCGAAGGGAACGAGAAGTCTAGATAAATGTTGGAAGGATTGGGCAAATGTCTCTGAGCCTCCTCTATCTGAAAAAATATTCAACTCTGCAATTCAAGCGGCTAAAAGAACGCTTATGTCTCGTCTATCTAAGCCTGTCGATGGGCCAACTATCATTGCTGCGGACTCAATTGAGGAAGGGCTGGCTTTTATATCACAGCTATTAAGTGAAAGAGGGGGAGAGGAACTCACGCCATACAGAGACCAAACTTTAGTCTTTGATGAATTCGGAACGTTAACTCAATTAGCTGAAAGTACGCAAAAGTTTATTGCTGTTGTTCATGATCGAAAAATTGAACAGGAACTTGCTCCTTATGCTCATAAATTACATTCGATAGTCGTCTATCCTCGCAATGCTATGCATATTGAACCTCATGTGACTTTAGAGCCTGCTAGTAGTGAGTCTTTCAATGATGCAATGGCTGATATGGGGAAAAATCGAGATGAAACACAGCGATTAGCCAACGAGTCTGGGCGTTCTCCAACTGTTTTAAGACGTAGGTTATCACAGCTTCCTGCTATTCGATTACCTACGTGGGCTAATAATGTACAAACCAAAGAGCAACTGATTCCATTCTTATTTGTTGGGGCGTGGAGCAGTAAAAACGATACAGATAAAATTGGCGTAGAGTTGTTATCTGGTGACAAAACGTACACGCAGTTAGAAAGAGAGTTTCGACAACTAGCTCAGATGAACGACTCACCTGTTTGGGTTACTGATGGATATTGTGGGATTATTTCTAAGTTAGATGTTCTATTTGCAATAAGTGATGTCCTGACTAGTGAAGACCTTAAACGATTTTTTGATGTAGCTAGGATAGTGCTAGGGGAAGATGATCCCGCACTCGACCTTGATGAGGATACAAGGTGGGCTGCATCAATTTATGGAAAGGTTCGCGAGTTTTCGGGTGTATTTCGCCAGAGCATATCAGAAACATTAGTTTTATTGTCCGTACATGGAGAGACCTTATTTAAAGGTCGATTGGACTTTAGAGTGTCGCTAGAGGTGTCTGACCTAATAAGAGAGTTGCTTGGTTCGCCATTGACGCTCCGAAAATTGGAAGCTCATGCACGAGATCTTCCACTGTATGCGGAAGCTTCACCAGATGAGTTCTTATCGATATTAGAATCTGACCTAAAAAGTGATTCTCCGACAATAACTGAATTATTACGCCCTGTTGGTTCAGGGCCATTTATTCATCCAAGTAGGACGGGATTACTTTGGGCTTTAGAGGGGCTATCTTGGAACCCAATTACAATGCCAAGAGCAGTCATGATTCTTGCTCAGCTCGCTCAAGTTGAAATAGACGACAATTGGTCAAATAAACCAATTAATTCGTTGTTATCTATTTTTAGGTCGTGGATGCCGCAAACCGCTGCTGATGTTCACTCTAGAATAGCTCAGGTAAAACGCATCATTAACAAGTACCCAGATGTAGGATGGCGTGTATGCGTTAGCCAGTTTGACTCACGTAACACAATTGGTGATTACAGTAGCAAGCCTAAATGGAGAACGGATGGTTTTGGGTATGGGGAACCAATTAGGCAGACTAGCAATATCAAGTTATTCATTGATGAAATGATTTCATTGGCCTTGAGCCGCAATGACTACACATTCTCGATGCTAACGGACTTGGTAGATAGCTTACGAGACCTAAATGAAAAGGAACAAGACCGTATTTGGTCGATAATACAAGATTGGGCGATGACTAAGGCATCTGATAAAGAGAAGGCTCTTTTGCGCGAGAAGGTTCGGACTACATTATTCTCCAAACGCGCTTTAAATCGAGGAGACGTTAGTCAACTTGCTAAGTCTGTTTATCAGAACTTGGAGCCTAAAGACCTTTTGAATAAACATAGTTGGTTATTTCAACAGGGATGGTTAGAGCTTTCTGCGGATGAAGTTGAGGATATTGATAGCTTTGACTTTGCTGCTAGAGATAAACATGTTCAGCAGTTAAAAACCATGGCACTTCGCGAAGTTTTTGACCAAAAAGGTATTCCAGGAGTGCTGGAGTTGGCTAGCCTGGGTGGGGCAGCGTGGGAAATAGGATCACTTTGTGTTCGTTTTATTTTTGATCGTTCAACAAGTATTGCTTTTATAAGCCATTGCTTCAATTTAATTTTGGAACAAAGGAGTAGCCATCATCATCAGAATGCACTATCTGGTGCAATTACAGCGATACAGGGTGATAGCGAGATAAAGTCGATCCTAAAAGAAGTTGCTAGCAGTTTGTCTGAGAGTGAGTACGTCGAATTATTGCTCATGGCTCCATATGGGAAGTCTATATGGGAAATTGTAAGCAGTATCGGTTCAACTGCTGAAGAGTCCTATTGGAATCGAGTTTCCCCTTCTTGGATTTGTTCGAGTAAAGAAGAAAATATTGAAGGTGTGCATAGGTTGTTAAGTGTGAAGCGACCTAGGGCTGCTTTTCACAGTATACAGCACCACCCTGAGTATCTAGATATAAAAACGTTATACAACTTGCTTTCTGATATTGCAAAAGGAGGGGATGAGGAATCTGGGCTGTTTAGACTTGATAGTTACCACGTAAGGGAAGCATTTAAGATAATTAGTACTACGTCCGAGCTATCGCTTGATGAAAAAGCTGTTCTTGAGTTTGCATTTTTGGAGCTACTTTCTTCAAGGTTGGGTGGTGAAAAAAGTAACAATGCTATTTCTAACTTAGAAAAGTACGTGGAGATTCACCCTGAGCTATTTGTTCAGGCTATTACATGGGCCTATAAGAGAAAAGATGGTCAATCTGATCCAAGTGACATCCAAGTTCCTAAAGAGCGAAAGGAGAGCTTGGCAAACAGAGGACACAATTTGCTCGAAACTCTTTCTGTAGTTCCTGGACACAACGAGCTTGGAGATCTAGAAATGAAGCGCTTAAGAAAGTGGATTGAGTCTGTCCGTAAGTCATGTAGTGAATTGAGTCGCCTAGAAATAGGAGACTTGTGTATTGGTAAACTTCTATCTAATTCAAAGGTTGGAAAGGATGGTATCTGGCCTTGCGAAGAAATCAGGGAAGTCATAGAGGACATTCAGTCAGAAGACATAATGAGGGGTATGAGTAACGGCCTGTACAATTCTCGTGGTGTAACTAGTCGATCTCCAGATGAAGGTGGGAATCAAGAGCGAAAGCTAGCTGAGAAATACAGAGGTTTTGGACAAAAACTTTTGCCATTTTACCCTTATGTAGCGACAAAGCTTCTATTCGCTATAGCAGATACTTATGAATATGATGCTACAAGACATGATGAGGACTTAAATATAAGAATGCGCTTGCTTAAATGATTAGGCAGTGTTTTTTTTACTGCCATCACCAAATATAGACTATGAAGGTGAGCATCTAATTAGTTATCGATCTGCAAACTTGGCAAGGCATAGGTGTTCAGATTAGTATTGGAAGAAGACAGAGAAGAGTGCGTGATCGGGGCTTACCTGACCCATTACCTGACCCAAAATCGTCAGGTACAAAAAAAGGTTAGTAAACACTACGCTTACTAACCTTCTGGAATTTGGTGGCCCCTCCCAGACTTGAACTGGGGACCAATCGATTATGAGTCGACTGCTCTAACCACTGAGCTAAGGGGCCAAACTGGTGAATGATTATAGGTGAAGCGAGGGGATGTGTCTAGATGCTGGGTGGGGTATTTGCGCTTAGTTTTTATTCACTTAGAACGCCAGATAGCAAAAAGGTGAGCTTTCGCTCACCTTTTATTTCGTATCGCTTAAAAACACTGCAGTGTTTATTCGTCAAGGAAGCTTCTAAGGGTTTCTGAGCGGCTTGGGTGACGTAGCTTACGCAGGGCTTTCGCTTCAATCTGACGGATACGCTCACGCGTTACGTCGAATTGTTTACCCACTTCTTCCAATGTGTGGTCGGTATTCATATCAATACCAAAACGCATACGCAGCACTTTGGCTTCACGTGGCGTTAGGCCAGACAAGACATCGCGTGTTGCGCCGCGTAGGCTGGTCGATGTCGCTGAATCAAGTGGCAGCTCAAGCGTGGTATCTTCAATGAAGTCACCTAGGTGCGAGTCTTCGTCATCACCAATTGGGGTTTCCATGGAGATTGGCTCTTTCGCAATCTTCAGCACTTTACGGATCTTGTCTTCCGGCATTTGCATGCGTTCCGCCAATTCTTCCGGCAGTGGTTCTCGGCCCATTTCTTGTAGCATCTGACGAGAGATACGATTCAGTTTGTTGATCGTTTCAATCATGTGCACCGGAATACGGATCGTACGGGCTTGGTCTGCGATAGAACGGGTAATCGCCTGACGAATCCACCATGTTGCGTAAGTGGAGAATTTGTAACCACGACGGTATTCAAATTTATCCACCGCTTTCATAAGACCGATGTTACCTTCTTGGATCAGATCTAAGAACTGTAGACCACGGTTGGTGTATTTCTTGGCGATAGAAATCACCAGACGCAAGTTGGCTTCAACCATCTCTTTCTTCGCACGGCGAGCTTTCGCCTCACCGATAGACATACGACGGCTGATGTCTTTAATGCGCGTGACACTCAATGACGTTTCATTCTCGATAATATCGAGTTTTTGAATGGAACGGCGAATGTCGTCTTCGCGTGAACGAATTTTCTCAGCGTACGGCTTGTTCGATGCTAGAACTTCGTCTAACCAAGCTTCGCTTGATTCGTTGCCGGTAAAGAGGGCAATGAACGATTTCTTCGGCATTTTTGCGTATTCAACCACGTGCTTCATGATGAGACGTTCTTGAGTACGGACGCGTTCCATTGAGTTACGCAGCGTGTTCACTAAGTGATCAAACTGTTTCGGAGTCAGACGAAACTCACGGAAAACTTCTTGAACCAAGTCGGTTGCGGAGCGAGACGCTTTACTGTCGTCGCCGTGCTCGTTAATCGCAAGCTGTAGGTTCTGGAATTGGTTGCGTAGATTGGTAAACTTCTCTAGCGCCAATTCTGGATCGATACCTACGTCTTCTTCTTCCTCGTCGGCATCGGTTTTGTTTTCGCTGTTTTCGTCATCGTCGTCGCTATCATCGTCGGCAACGTCTTTTTTGCTGGCACCTAAATCGGTTTCAACCAGCTCTGAACCGATGTGAGTCGCTGTTGGTCCTTGCGAACCATCATCGTCAGGGTCAACAAACCCTGAAATCAAATCCGTTAAGCGTAATTCTTCAGCTTGAACTTTATCAAACTGTTCAAGAATATAAGGGATGGTACCTGGGTACTCAGCAACGGCGCTTTGTACTTGGTTAATCCCATCTTCAATACGCTTAGCAATATCGATCTCACCTTCACGGGTTAACAGTTCAACTGTGCCCATTTCACGCATGTACATGCGAACAGGATCGGTAGTGCGACCGATTTCACTTTCTACACTTGAAAGTGCGGCTGCGGCAGCTTCTGCAGCGTCTTCATCGGTAATATTGTTATCATCATTTAGCGCCAGATCATCGGCATCGGGTGCGGTTTCTACAACCTTAATACCCATGTCGTTAATCATTTGAATAATATCTTCTACTTGCTCTGAATCTACGATCTCAGCAGGTAAGTGGTCATTGACTTCGGCGTAGGTCAGATAGCCTTGCTCTTTGCCTTTCAGGACAAGTAGTTTCAGCTGTGACTGCGGATTTTGATCCATAGACGGTATCCAACTTCGTATCTGGTGAAGGAATAAGTATGCGAAATGCAAACCACGTATTATAACAAATAGAACATAGACTGGCTAGATATTAATCAGGGTTACGCTTTCAAGTCGCTCATTAGCGCTAGTAGCTCCCTCTTCTCCTCGGCTGATAAACCGACGCTTCTTTCTTTAGCTAGCAGTGTTTCTATTTGTTTTTCTACACACTGGGCCAATATTTTGTCCAATGAGTCTATAAATAATTCTTCTAAATTATCGTCAACAACTGGGATATCCCAGCTTGCTAGACGAGAAAGTAATGCTTCATTTTTATGATTACGCCAATGCTCTAGCAGTTGACCAGTTCTTATATTGGGTCTTTGCGAACAATTATCAAGGACCTCGACCAGTAAACTTAAACCGGGGATCGGTAACGCTTTCACTGGGCTAAGATCGGGCACCAATTCAGCATAGTTCGGATTTTGCAGAAGCAAAGCAATCACCTCACGCATGGGCGTTCTTTTTATCTCTTTATGAGGTTGAGGTGCTTGGTTATTGTTCTGTTTTACGACCGGTTTTTTATAAAATCCGGTTTTTTGTTCCAAAATCCGTAGTAACTGTTCTTGTAGGTATTCGTCGGGTACCTTCTGAATCAGCGGAAGGGCGAGGGCTTCTAAAGCCGCTTTTCCTTCATTGTTGCCGACATCGACTTGTGATAATAAATTGGTAAACAGGTATTTAGACAATGGTTCGGCATTGTGTACTTCACGTTCAAACGCCTCTTTACCATGTTGTCGTATATAGCTGTCTGGGTCTTCACCATCAGGTAAAAATAAAAATTTTAAGACATTCCCGCTTTTTAGGTAGCCCAACGCGTTTTCAAGTGCCCGCCAAGCGGCTTCTCGTCCTGCGCGGTCACCATCGTAGCAGCACACAACAGTATTCGTTTGACGGAATAATTGCTGCAGGTGATCCCCAGTGGTTGAGGTACCCAGTGATGCCACGGAGTAATCAACACCATATTGCGCCAGTGCGACCACATCCATATAGCCTTCGACCACGAGGATTTGCGGCGGTTCACGATAGGCTTGCAATACTTCATACAAGCCATACAATTCTTTTCCTTTATGGAAAATGGGCGTCTCTGGCGAGTTGAGGTACTTTGGCGTGCCTTCTCCGGTTATGCGCCCACCAAAGCCAATCACACGACCACGACGGTCTCGGATCGGAAACATGATGCGCCCACGGAAACGGTCGTAGCGATTCCCTTTATCATTTTCAATGAGCATACCACCGCTGACCAACATATCTTGTGTTGCGCGGTTTTGCCCAAAGTTTTTACGAATCAGATCCCACTCATCAGCCACATAGCCGATGCCAAATTTTTGCACAATATCGCTGCTTAAACCGCGATTTTTGAGGTAATCAATGGCGACTTTGTTGGCTGATTGACGCAGTTGCTGTTGATAAAATTGAGCGATGTTGCCCATTAAATCATAGAGATTACGTTTGGTTTCCGGGTTGGCTTTCGGTGCTTGGTTGTGTGAGTGCGAATGAGTAGAACGCTCTTCACGCGGTACATCGACACCAGCGGTGGATGCGAGTTCTTCAATGGCCTCAGGAAATTCTAGCCGCTCGTACTCCATAAGGAAGTCGATGGCGTTGCCATGTACTCCACAGCCGAAGCAATGGTAGAACTGTTTTTCCTGACTGACACTAAAAGAAGGGGATTTTTCGTTATGAAATGGACAGCAAGCTGAGTAGTTCTTGCCTGTTTTTTTAAGTTTTACTCGTGCATCAATAATATCGACTATATCAAGTCGAGTTAAGAGATCATCGATGAAGCTACGAGGAATATGACCAGCCATAAAACTTAAAAAGAAGCTCCAATAGTAATAAAGAAAAATACAAACAAGCCGTGCATCTCAATGAAGAGAGCACGGCTTGATGTAATTAGGGGCTGGGTTTTATGCGAGTTTCGTTTTCACTAATCCGCTAACTTTCCCCATATCAGCGCGCCCTTGAAGTTGCGGCTTCAAAAGTGCCATTACTTTACCCATGTCTTGCATGCCTGACGCTGAACTTTCCGTAATCGCATTATCAATGAATGCGGAGACTTCTTCTTCAGTTAAAGGTTGAGGCATAAAATCCTCAAGGATTGTAATTTCAGCTTTTTCCGCTGCAGCAAGATCTTCACGACCTGCTGATTCATATTGAGCAAATGAATCGCGACGCTGTTTAACCATCTTAGTCAATACAGCAACGATGTCATCGTCGGAAAGAGTAATCTTTTCGTCGACTTCACGCTGTTTAATGGCTGATAAGGCCAAACGAATTGTGCCAAGGCGTTGTTTATCCCTGGCCTTCATCGCTAATTTTTGCTCTTCTTTGAGTTGATCAATAAGAGCCATAACCAATTCCTATGTTGAAATTAGTTATTAGTACAAGCGAACGCGACGTGCGTTTTCACGAGCAAGCTTTTTAGCGTGACGCTTTTGAGCTGCTGCTTTAGCGCGTTTGCGAACGGTAGTTGGTTTTTCATAGTGCTCACGACGACGCACTTCAGAAAGGATACCTGCTTTTTCACAAGAGCGCTTAAAACGACGTAGAGCTACGTCGAACGGTTCGTTTTCACGTACTTTAACTACTGGCATATGCCTTTCACCTCGGGGATTAATTCGTTAATGCTGATTTCTCTTTACCGTTACAAACGTTCTTTTCTAGGAAAAGGCGTTGAACGGGTTTTTCACCAGCGAGATCAAAAATGGTGCGGAATTTTAATCCGAACACCATCGCTTTGTAAAGACTTTTATCGCCGATAGTCTGTACAAAATTTGTTTGTAATGCAAACCCGAGGTAACATGACGCCAATTTAGAATTAACCACGATGGCGTGCGAAGAAAATTATGCGCATTTTAGGTATCGAAACCTCTTGTGATGAGACGGGTATTGCGATTTACGATGATGAGCAGGGCTTATTATCACATCAATTATACAGCCAAGTAAAATTGCATGCAGATTATGGCGGAGTAGTGCCGGAGTTGGCCTCTCGTGACCATGTCAAAAAAGCCGTGCCATTAATAAAACAGGCGTTAGCGGACGCCAAACTGACGCCCGCCGATATCGATGGCGTGGCGTATACCGCCGGTCCGGGATTAGTCGGCGCGCTGCTAGTGGGCGCTACCATTGGGCGTAGTTTAGCCTATGCGTGGGGTGTGCCTGCTGTGGCGGTCCATCATATGGAAGGCCATTTGCTCGCTCCGATGTTAGAAGACTCTCCACCGGAGTTTCCGTTTATCGCGATGCTGGTCTCTGGCGGACACACCATGATTGTTGAAGTGCGTGGCATCGGTGATTACACCATTTTAGGGGAGTCGATTGATGATGCGGCCGGTGAAGCGTTTGATAAAACCGCCAAACTGATGGGGCTGGATTACCCCGGTGGACCGTTGCTGGCGAAATTGGCGGAAAAAGGCACGCCAGGGCGCTTTAAATTCCCGCGTCCGATGACGGACCGCCCAGGGCTCGATATGAGTTTCTCTGGATTAAAAACCTTTACGGCGAACACCATCGCGGCGAATGAGAATGATGAGCAAACCCGCGCCGATATCGCCTATGCATTCCAAGAAGCGGTATGTGATACGTTAGCGATTAAGTGCAAACGAGCGTTGCAGCAGACTGGATTAAAACGCATTGTGATCGCCGGTGGGGTGAGCGCGAATATTTCGCTGCGTCAGTCACTCGAAGCGTTAGCCAATAAAGTGGGCGGAAGTGTGCATTATCCACGGACTGAGTTCTGTACGGATAACGGCGCGATGATTGCCTACGCGGGCATGCAGCGTTTGAAAAATAACGAAGTGACCGATTTGAGCATTGAAGCTCGTCCTCGTTGGCCGATTGATGAGTTATCTCCCATCGCTTAGCCGCCATGGATGCGAAGCTGTTGACAATAAAATGGTCGCCAATCAGGCGGCCTTTTTTTCGTCTTGTCGGTCAAGATTCACGACTTGGATTGTTTGTCACCGAATTTGGGTTCGGTGCCTAAGAGGAGTCGACGAATATTTTGATGGTGGCGTAAAACAATTAAGCAACACAACATAGACACAGGCAGAGTGTATTGTGGGTTGACCATCCAAGTGTAGAGTGGGGTAAGTAGGGCGGTAATGATCGCAGCTAATGAGGAAAACCGAAACACGGCAACGGTCACAAGCCAAGTGAGCATACTCATCAGCGCCAAACTTAAGCCGATAGGGGCAATCGCACCCAAGGCAGTCGCGACGCCTTTGCCACCACGAAAATGGAAAAAAATGGGGTACATGTGGCCTAGGCAAGCGGCAATGGCAATCACACCAAGCACAAACGCATCGATGCCCAAAAAGTAACTGCCCCATACGGGAATCGTGCCTTTGAGCATGTCCACCAAGAAAACTGCTGATGCGGCTTTTTTGCCCCCCAAACGCAATATATTGGTCGCGCCTGGGTTCATTGAGCCGGACAATCTGGGATCGGGTAAGCGAACCAAACGACAAATTAACACGGCACTGGAAATTGACCCGAGCAAATACGCGAAAATAGTCATAATTAGGGCCAGTGGCGTCATAGGTGCCTCGAGGTTATGGTTCGTGTCTGACAGTCTACCATTGTGTGCGTGAATGGATCGGAAAAAAAAGAGTTGGATTTCACATTTTGATATTGTTTCGGTATATCATAGCGTGACACTGAAATAGTACGATTTTTTAAGCAGTTTGGGTATCCGACCTGTTAAAGGAAATAAGTAAATTATGGATAAAGTTTTTATCGACCAATTGGATGTCATTGCCACAATTGGTGTCTATGACTGGGAACAACAGATCAAACAGAAGTTAACGCTTGATATTGAAATGGCCCATGATAATCGCCCGGCTGGATTAAGCGATAATGTGGCGGATGCGTTGGATTACGCCTCGGTCAGTCAGGCCATTTTGCAGCATGTGGAAGGCGGCGCATTTTTGCTGGTCGAGAGGGTGGCTGAAGAGATCGCCGATTTGGTTATGTCGCAATTTAATGTGCCTTGGATCCGAGTGACCGTTGCGAAACCGAAAGCCGTTGCCCAAGCACGCAGTGTCGGAGTTGTGATTGAACGAGGACACGTATGATCACCACCTATGTTGGCATAGGCAGTAATATTGACCGCTACACCCATGTTGAGGCGGCAATACAAGAGCTCTCTCAATTGGGAACCGAGCTCAACATCTCGACCATTTATGAGTCGTTACCCATTGGGTTTGATGGCCGCCCTTTTTTTAATTTGGTGGCCGAGTTTAGAACATCGTTATCCTTAGCAGAGCTGGCTAGGCAGTTGCGTGACATAGAATTACGTTGGGGGCGATCGGAACAAGCGCAAAAAAATGAGGATCGCACGTTGGATCTCGACATTGTGCTTTATGGCGATGTTTGCTCTACGCAAAAACCTGAGCTTCCGCGTTCAGATATTTATCGCTTTCCTTTTGTTATTCAGCCTTTATTTGAATTGTGTCCGGAACTTATTCTGCCCGGTGACGGTCGTTCTATACGGCAGATCTGGTTACAGTCAGATCACTTACACCTCATCACACCAGTAGAAACTTGGTTTAATATAACAACGATAGAGTAATTTAATGGATATAATTCAGAGTGCTATCCTCGGATTGGTTGAAGGCGTTACAGAGTTCCTTCCGATTTCGTCAACCGGACATTTGATTGTAGTCAGTGAGTGGCTAGGCTTACCACAAAGTGATAGTAATAAAGCATTTGAAGTGATCATTCAGTTATCGGCAATTTTAGCGGTACTGACCAATTATAAAGAACGTCTTCACCCCAAGCATATTGCGCTTTGGGTGAAAGTCTTTATTGCTTTTCTACCGATCGCAGCGATTGGTTTCCTGCTAAAAGATGAAGTGAAATCGCTGTTTACGATTACCGTTGTGCCTATCATGTTTATCGTCGGGGGGGTCATCTTCTTATGGATGGAACACTACCTCAAAGGTCGTGAACCGACGACGCATTCGTTAGATACGATTACTTATCGTCAAGCGATGGCCATTGGTATTGCGCAAGTGTTTGCGTTAATTCCGGGGACGAGCCGTGCGGGATCCACCATTGTTGGGGCGTTGCTGGCTGGCGTTAATCGTACAGTGAGTGCGGAATTTTCTTTCTTGTTAGCCTTACCTGTGATGGTCGCGGCGGGCGGCTTAGAGCTCTTGGAAAACTATAAAGATTTCTCTCACGCTCAATTAACTACCTTGGTCGTGGGGTTTGTGGTGAGTTATCTATCGGCTTGGATCGTAATGAAATTGTTCTTAGCCTTTTTGAATCGCTTTACCTTTAACGCTTTTGGTATTTATCGCATCATTTTTGGTGCTGCTTTACTGTTGTGGTTGTATGCGTAACGCGTCTTGAACTCGCTAACGATGCGATGTGCAGACGGTTAAGCGTGCTTAGAGCAAGCGCTAGCATATTCGATCCTATAGATGCCATATGCTATAACAGAAGCCATTCGTAATGTTTAACGTATTATGCCGCTTAATTGCGGCATAATTTTCAATGATGAGTAGAAATTTATGCGCGTCTTTGCAGTGGCATTGATGGTATTACTCGGCATTTTGCAATACACACTTTGGTTTGGAAAAAACGGAGTGTCGGATTATCAAAAAGTGTCGAGTGAAATCGCAGCCCAAGAAAAAGTGAATGCGAATTTGCATGAGCGTAATCAAGAAATGTTTGCGGAGATCGATGATTTGCGCAAAGGAAAAGATGCGATTGAAGAGCGGGCACGCCATGAGCTCGGTTTGGTAAAAAAAGGCGAAACGTTTTATCGCATTATTGGGGACGACAATAAGGAAGACGCTCAATGATCGCAACAATTACAGCGATTGTTCCCGCGGCGGGTATTGGCAGCCGCATGAGAGCCGATCGTCCCAAGCAATATTTGTCGTTACTAGGCAAAACCGTGTTAGAGCACACGGTCGAGAAACTGCTCAGCCATCCCAATATTGGTCAGGTGGTGGTCGCGGTGAGTGATGATGATCCTTACTATGCACAGTTAGCCCTCGCTCAACACCCACGGGTTATTTCTGTGCGTGGTGGCGATGAACGTGCACATTCGGTGCTGTCAGCGTTAGACTATGTCCACCATCACATACCAAGCGAATGGGTTATGGTGCACGATGCGGCGAGACCGTGTGTGCATTTGTCCGATATTACCCAGTTGATTGACGCTGTGATCACTCATGATGTTGGGGGCATTTTGGCTGCGCCAGTTCGCGATACCATGAAGCGTTCCGGAGCCGATAATTCCATTACTCATACCGTTGACAGGCAAGCGCTGTGGCATGCGCTTACGCCGCAAATGTTTCGTACTGAGGCGTTATTAACAACATTAGGGGATGCTCTGCAACAAGGTGTCACTTTAACGGATGAAGCCTCGGCATTTGAATGGATCGGCCAACAGCCAGCGCTTATTGCTGGGCGTTCTGATAATATTAAAATTACTCAACCTGAAGATCTCGCATTAGCCGAGTTTTATTTACGACGTGATAAGGAGTCGACATGATACGAGTTGGCCATGGTTTTGATGTACATAAATTTGGTGGCGAAGGCCCGGTGATAATTGGTGGTGTGGCCATTCCTTATGAACTCGGTTTGATTGCTCACTCTGATGGTGATGTGGCTTTGCATGCGCTCTGTGATGCGTTGTTAGGTGCCATCGCTGAAGGCGATATTGGCCGACACTTCCCTGATACTGACGATCAATGGAAGGGAGCGAACAGTCGTGATTTACTCAAAGATGTGTATCGCCGTGTTAAAGAGTGTGGCTATATTTTAGGCAATACCGATATCACCATTATTGCGCAAGCCCCTAAGATGGCGCCCCATATTGAAGACATGTGTGCCGCGATTGCTCACGATCTCGAATGTGAACTTGGGCAAGTCAATGTGAAAGCAACGACCAGTGAACGCCTCGGATTTACTGGGCGTAAAGAAGGCATTGCATGTGAAGCTGTGGTGTTGTTGACCCGAGCGTAAAGCAGACGGAAAAGAGAAAAAATGACAGATATATTATCCCCTTTTGCTTATTTGTGCGGCCAACCGACAGCGAAAGCGAAGTTAAAAGCGAAACCTGAGCATTTTCGAGTCATAGAAAACTTAGGCTACGATCTTTCAGGCCAGGGTGAGCATTGGATGGTACGCATTCGCAAAACCGGTGAAAATACCAGTTTTGTCGCCAATGAACTGGCGAAAGCTTGTGGCGTGAAATCCAAAGATGTCAGTTGGGCAGGATTGAAAGATCGCCATGCCGTGACTGAGCAGTGGCTGAGTGTGCATCTTCCCGGTCATGTGGAACCGGATCTGACGGATTTTTTGCAAGCGCACGACACCATTGAGGTGCTAGAAACCACACGCCATCATAAAAAATTGCGCCCGGGTGATTTACAAGGCAATGCCTTTGAAGTGGTGCTCTCTGAAGTGACCGATGTCGAGGATGTGTTGGCTCGCTTGGCAACGGTAAAAGAGCAGGGGGTTCCCAATTACTTTGGTAGCCAACGCTTTGGTCGTGAGGGCAATAATTTACACGAAGCCCGTCGTTGGGGACGCGAAAACGTACGCACTCGGAATAGCAACAAGCGCAGTATGTATCTTTCGACCGCACGTTCTTGGATATTTAACCACATTGTCTCTCAGCGTATTGAGCAGGGGATTTTTGATCGTGTGATGGTTGGCGATGTGGTGCAAAGCAACGGCGAGTTGCGCTTAGTTGATGAGGCGATGGTCCCATCACTGCAGGCGGATGTGGATCAGCAACAAGCGATGATCACTGCTGCCATGGCGGGTGATAATGCGCTACCTACGCAAGGGCAAGTGTTAGACATTGAACAGTCTTGCCTTGATCAAGAAGACGACCTTATGGCCTTGATTCGCGGTAATCGGATGCGTCATGATCGTCGTGGGGTGTCTTTGCACGCGCAAAACTTTCACTGGAGTGTCGATAACGATATGATTACATTAAAATTCGAGTTGGATTCTGGTAGTTTTGCTACTGCAATCACTCGCGAGCTTATCGACGAAATCCCAGTAGAGCGTCAGTATGACTGAAAAAAAACTCAAGATATTACTCAGTAATGATGATGGCGTCCATGCAGAGGGCATTCGTGTTCTTGCTGAAGCGCTGCAAGACATTGCGACGATCACCATCGTCGCACCTGATCGCAATCGGTCGGGGGCATCTAACTCGCTCACTTTAGAACATCCCTTACGAGTTCATGAAATTGCTCCGCGCTGTTATTCCGTGCAAGGTACACCGACAGATTGTGTGCATTTTGCATTGAACGAACTGATGCAAGACTGCCGTCCTGACTTGGTTCTAACGGGCATTAACCATGGTGCCAATCTAGGGGACGATGTGCTGTACTCTGGGACTGTTGCCGCTGCGATGGAAGGGCATTTTCTGGGCGTGTCAGCGATGGCCTTTTCCCTCGTCGGAAAGCAGTGTTTTACTACAGCCGCACAGATTGCGAAGCAGTTAGTTTTACAGCATATTGCCAATCCGATCCCTGATAATCGCCTGTTGAATATCAATGTGCCAGATATTTTGTTAGAGCATATCAAGGGAATACAAACCACGCGTTTAGGGGCTCGTCATCATGCTGAAGCCATGATTCGTCAGCAAGATCCGCGTGGCCATGATATTTATTGGCTTGGTCCTCCCGGGCAAAAACAAGATGCGGGTCAAGGTACTGATTTTCATGCAACGGAATGTGGCTATGTGTCGGTGACGCCTTTACAGGTCGATTTGACCGCTCATGAAGCAATGAACTCTATAAATCAATGGTTGAAAGGGTAGGGATAATGGCGAACCCCAAAGCTGAAAAGTTAGTTCAGTTTTTGGCCGAGCAAGGCATTAATGATGAGCGTGTGTTGGCCGCGATGTACGCGTTGCCAAGGGATCAGTTTGTATCGCAAGCAATGATGCATCAAGCGTATGATAATAATGCACTGCCTATCGGACAGGGACAAACTATCTCTCAGCCCTATATTGTGGCAAAAATGACCCAGTTACTCGATCTCACGCCTCAGAGTCGTGTTCTTGAAATTGGCACGGGATCGGGGTATCAAACGGCGGTGTTATCCCAATTGGTCGAACATGTGTATTCGGTGGAGCGGATCAAATCGTTACAGTGGGATGCAAAGCGACGTCTGAAGAAACTCGACATCTATAACGTCTCAACGAAACACAGTGATGGCTGGGAAGGCTGGGCCAGTAAAGCGCCTTTTGATGCGATCATCGTGACCGCCGCTGCGGATAACATACCTCAGGCATTGATTGAACAATTAGCCGATCATGGCCGATTGATCATTCCTGTTGGCAGTGAGCAGCAGCAACTCTATAAAGTGGTTCGTCAAGGCGGCACTTACTTATCTCAACCGGTTGAAGAAGTCCGCTTCGTCCCTTTAGTCGCAGGTGAACTCGCATAATGAATCATTCCCAACTCAAATCTGCCGTGCTGATGACCACGTTATCTAGTGTTTTACTAGGATGTGCTCCCCATGCACCAGCACCGGTTTCTGGGTTGGGAAAAGATTATGACTCGATCAGCCGTGGCAGCTACCGTGGTAGTTACTACGTGGTCAAACCGGGTGATACGTTGTATTTTATCTCCTATGTTACTGATAAAAGCATCAAAGAAATAATTAGTTACAATAAATTGACGTCTCCTTACGTTATTCACCCTGGTGACAAACTCAATTTATGGAAGCCAAAATATGAAGCCCCTGCTTATGGTCATAAGTCTAGGTCTGGTGAGCAAAAAATAACCACACCTTCGGTTCCCTCCCCAAGCGGCGCTGTTTTTCCTCATGTCGCAAAAGCCACATCATCCTCTAAAAAGGCTAAAAATACCTCTAAAGGGGGTAGTAAAACCACCAAACGGGGGATTGATTCAACAAAAACAAAAGAGTATGTTGGTGGTGAACGTAAAGATAGTGTAAACGCGAGTTTGGATAATACGCATTTTAGTAACCAAAAAATTACGAAATGGTATTGGCCAACAAAAGGTCGAGTGGTGAGAAACTACTCTTCGGGGAACCAAGGTAATCGAGGTATCGATATTGCGGGTCAACGAGGACAATCCATCACTGCGGCAGCAGCAGGGGTTGTGGTTTATTCTGGAAATGCGTTACGAGGATACGGCAACCTTATCATTATCAAACATAATGATGATTACATTAGCGCTTACGCTCACAATGACAAGTTGTTAGTCAAGGAAGGACAAAATGTGAGAGGTGGGCAAAAGATCGCCACTATGGGCAGTTCAGGGGCATCCAGCGTTCGATTACATTTTGAAGTTCGTTATAAAGGTAAATCCGTTAATCCTAAACGTTATTTACCGTAATTATACTTTATAGATAGAGAATTCAGCATCATTGAAGTTGTGATGTTCGCTGAGCTCGCCATGGGGAGGCACTATGAGTATTAGTAACACTGCTACAAAAGTAGAAGAATTTGAATTCGACGCAACGCAATACGATGTGACAGATTCAAGTTCAACCAAAAAAACGGCCAATGCTCAAGATGACTTTGAAGTCTCATCAAAAAGTTTAGATGCGACTCAAATGTACTTAAGCGAAATTGGTTTCTCACCACTATTAACAGCAGAAGAAGAAGTGTTATATGCTCGACGTGCGTTACGTGGTTGCGATACTGCGCGCAAACGTATGATCGAAAGTAATTTACGCTTAGTTGTTAAAATCTCTCGTCGTTATGGCAACCGCGGTTTGGCGCTTCTTGATTTAATTGAAGAAGGCAACCTTGGTTTGATTCGTGCGGTCGAGAAATTCGACCCAGAACGTGGATTCCGTTTTTCCACCTACGCGACGTGGTGGATTCGCCAAACGATTGAGCGTGCGCTAATGAACCAAACACGAACCATTCGTTTACCGATTCATGTTGTTAAAGAATTGAATATTTATTTACGGACTGCACGTGAACTTTCACAACGTTTAGACCATGAACCTACCGCTGAAGAAATCGCTCAAGAGCTGGATAAGCCTGTTGAAGATGTCAGTAAAATGCTCCGTCTGAATGAGCGTATCAGTTCTGTGGATACACCGATTGGCGGTGATGGTGATAAAGCGTTGTTGGATATCATTCCTGATGGTCATCATTCTGATCCCGAAGTTTCGACCCAAGATAATGATATTAAAGCATCATTAGTCAACTGGTTAGATGAACTGAATCCAAAACAAAAAGAAGTGCTTGCTCGTCGTTTTGGATTGTTGGGTTACGAACCGTCAACGTTGGAAGAAGTTGGACGTGAAATCAGCCTGACTCGTGAACGTGTTCGTCAGATTCAAGTGGAAGGGCTACGGCGTCTGCGCGAAATCTTGGTCAAACAAGGGTTGAGCATGGAAGCACTCTTTAACGTTGAAGCTGAATTCTAGGTAAAGATCGCTCAGTTTAATAAAAAGGCACTCCATTGGAGTGCCTTTTTGATCTTGGCAGTAAAAAGCCAGTGAATTAAAGCATGCCTTTTAATTGATAGATCAATTCTAATGCCTGACGCGGCGAAAGATCGTTTGGATCCACATTGGCTAGGTGTTGCTCGACGTCACTCGGCTCGGGGATCAGGCTCAGCTGATTAGCGACATCCACTGAGTTTTGTGGTGAGGGAGCGGCCTGATGACCGATTTGTTCTAATTGAGCCAATTTCTGGCGGGCATTTTTAATCACGGTTTTCGGCACACCCGCCAGTCCTGCTACCGCGAGCCCGTAAGATTTGCTTGCTGCGCCTTCATTGACCGAGTGCATAAAGGCAATGGTCTCACCGTGCTCCACCGCGTCTAAATGCACATTGACCAAGTTTGGCAGCAGTTCTGGTAACTCTGTCAGTTCGAAGTAGTGGGTGGCAAATAACGTTAACGCACCAATTTTTTTCGCCAACCATTCTGCGCTGGCCCATGCCAGTGATAAACCATCATAGGTGCTGGTTCCACGACCAATTTCATCCATGAGTACTAAGCTTTGAGCGGTCGCGTTATGCAAAATATTGGCTGTTTCAGTCATTTCTACCATAAAGGTTGATCGACCAGAGGCGAGATCATCCGAGGCACCAATACGGGTAAAGATACGGTCGAGTAACCCAATAGTGGCTTGCTGAGCCGGAACAAATGAGCCGATATGTGCCATTAATGCAATGAGCGCGGTTTGTCGCATATAGGTTGATTT
The DNA here is from genome assembly GCF_003716875.1 of Vibrio zhugei. Classification (NCBI taxonomy): domain Bacteria; kingdom Pseudomonadati; phylum Pseudomonadota; class Gammaproteobacteria; order Vibrionales; family Vibrionaceae; genus Vibrio; species Vibrio zhugei. The sequence continues at coordinate 526,341 of NZ_CP033078.1, forward strand.
ACCCCCCATGTTCGGTCCTGTAATGATCAACATTTGGCGTTGTGGATCGAGATCGATAGGGTTCGAAATGAAAGGATCTTGCATGACTTGCTCCACCACAGGGTGGCGACCGGCTTGAATGTGGATCCCTGTTTTATCGGTCAATTGCGGGCGGCAATAATCTAACGTTTCTGCCCGCTCAGCTAAGTTTTGTAAAATATCGAGCTGAGAGAGAGCCGATGCCAGATTTTGCAGAGTCTCTAAGTGAGGAAGTAGCTGATCAAACAATTGATCCCATAACTTCTTCTCGAGCGCCAGAGCTTGAGATTTGGAATTCAGCACTTTATCTTCATGTTCTTTTAGGACAGGAATGATATAGCGTTCTGCGTTTTTTAAGGTCTGGCGGCGAATATAGTGAGGCGGCACTAAGTGGCTTTGTCCACGGCTGACTTGAATATAAAAGCCATGGACGTTGTTATAGCCGACCTTGAGCGTATCAATGCCATGACGCTCACGCTCTTCACTTTCTAGTTGTTCTAAGTATTCGGTGGCACCGTTGGCCAGATCGCGGCACTGATCCAATTCTTGATTGTAGCCCGGCGCGATTACCCCCCCATCGCGAATCACTACGGGCGGATTATCAATAATGGCCGAGGTCAGTAATGCACATAACTCGGTTTGAGGGCGCGTGTATTGTGCGAGCTTATGTAAATAGGGATGTTGAAGGTCTTGAGTGATCTCACTTAATTCATCCAATTGTTGCAGTGCATTACGCAGGCGCGCCAAATCACGTGGCCGTGCAGAGCGCAGAGCTAAACGCGCTAAAATCCGTTCAATGTCGCCTATCGATTTAAGGACTGGCTGAATATCGCTGAATAAGCCAGTTTCTTTGAATTCCGCAATGGCATCCAAACGCTGATTCAAAGCCTCAATGTGGCGCATGGGTTGGTGAATCCAACGCTTTAACATCCGGCTTCCCATTGCAGTGGCGCAATGATCGAGGACCTCGGCTAACGTATTATCGACACCGCCTGATAAGTTTTGAGTCAGTTCGAGATTACGTCGTGTCGCGGCATCTAAGATAACCGACTGATCTTGTCGATCAAACGTTAATGAGCGAATGTGTGGCAGCGCTGTGCGTTGCGTGTCTTTGACGTACTGGATTAAACAGCCGGCCGCACATAAGCCGCGCTGTGCATTTTCCACCCCAAAACCGATCAAATCTTTGGTACCAAACTGCTGATTTAATTGCTGCTTCGCAGTATCAATCTCGAATTCCCAGATAGGGCGACGTCGGTTGCCTTGTCGGTGCTCCATCAAATGGACAGGGGTAAAATCTTCCGGGAAAAGCAGTTCTCGTGGGGCGGTGCGTTGTAATTCTGCCGCCATGGCTTCTTCCGACTCGGGTTCACACAATTGGAAGCGACCTGAGGTTAAATCCAGCGTAGAATACCCAAAACGACCATCTTGGTAATAGATGGCGGCAATGAGGTTATCGACGCGTTCTGAAAGCAACGCTTCATCCGTGACGGTTCCTGGAGTGACAATGCGCACCACTTGGCGTTCAACCGGACCTTTGCTGGTGGCTGGGTCACCAATTTGTTCACAAATCGCAACGGATTCGCCTTGCTGCACTAATTTGGCTAAGTAGTTTTCCACGGCGTGGAAAGGAACGCCGGCCATAGGAATAGGTTCACCTGCTGAGGCACCCCGTTTGGTTAGCGAGATATCAAGTAATTGAGACGCTCGTTTGGCATCATCGTAAAAGAGTTCGTAAAAGTCTCCCATACGGTAAAATAACAAAATATCTGGATTCTCAGCTTTGAGTTTCAGATATTGCTGCATCATCGGAGTGTGTTTTTGCTCAGCAGTCACGGTTTATTTCTTTTGTTTGAGAACATTGCGGCTTAGGATACGTGAATCACTTTGCTGCGAAAAGATGTAAAAGGGTTTTTGATGATGGAATCATTGGACATATTAAGTCAGACCGTTGGTAAACAGTTGCAAGACGCGGAGCAAATCTTAGTGACGGCTGAATCTTGCACCGGGGGCGCAGTGGCCGCGCTCATTACTGACGTCGCGGGAAGCTCACAATGGTTTGAGCGAGCCTTTGTGACTTATAGTAATGAAGCCAAGCAAACGATGATTGGCGTGCAAAAGGCGACTTTAGAGGCTTATGGCGCTGTGTCTGAACCGGTGGTACAGGAAATGGCGGCAGGCGCGTTAGTCGCTTCAAATGGCACGATTGCTGTGGCGATCAGTGGTATCGCTGGGCCTGGTGGGGGCACGGCGCAAAAACCAGTGGGTACGGTGTGCTTTGCATGGCAGGATACTTCGGGCTGGCAGTGTGTCAGTACTCAGCACTTTCAGGGCGATCGCCGCGAAGTGCGTGCACAAGCGGTTTGTTTCGCCTTACAAACCCTGAGTGATTACCTTGAAAAAAACAAAGAGTGACATGCGTCGAGTGAAATCAAAAAAATTGTGATACAGGGGTGGACACTGTATGAATCAACAGTATAATGATTTCCAACAAAGACAACTATTGTCGAATTAATATTGACGCATTCACCGATCACGCAATGAGTGACAGTCTGGAGAAAGTAATGGACGAAAATAAACAAAAAGCGCTGGCCGCAGCACTTGGCCAAATTGAAAAGCAATTCGGTAAAGGTTCTATCATGCGCTTAGGTGATAACCGCGCGATGGATGTTGAAACCATTTCTACCGGGTCGCTTTCTCTAGACATCGCGCTAGGTGCGGGTGGGCTACCAATGGGACGTATTGTGGAAGTTTACGGTCCTGAATCCTCGGGTAAAACAACATTAACTCTAGAACTGATTGCGGCCGCTCAGCGTGCCGGTAAGACCTGTGCCTTTATTGATGCCGAGCATGCGCTTGATCCTGTATACGCAGGTAAATTGGGTGTCAACATCGATGAGCTATTGGTATCGCAACCGGATACGGGTGAACAAGCACTAGAAATCTGTGATGCGTTGGCTCGTTCAGGCGCGGTCGATGTAATGGTTGTCGACTCTGTTGCTGCCTTAACTCCGAAAGCGGAAATCGAAGGTGAAATGGGCGATAGCCACATGGGCCTACAAGCTCGTATGTTGTCACAAGCGATGCGTAAACTGACCGGTAACCTGAAAGCCTCTAACTGTATGTGTATCTTCATCAACCAAATTCGTATGAAAATTGGTGTGATGTTTGGTAACCCAGAAACCACAACAGGTGGTAATGCTCTGAAATTCTATGCGTCTGTGCGTTTAGATATTCGTCGTACTGGTGCAATTAAAGATGGCGATGAAGTGGTGGGTAACGAAACTCGCATCAAAGTGGTGAAGAACAAAATTGCCGCGCCATTTAGAGAAGCTCATACACAAATCTTATACGGACAAGGCTTTAACCGCGAAGGTGAGTTGGTTGACCTTGGCGTGAAACATAAGCTCGTAGAAAAAGCGGGTGCATGGTACAGCTACAATGGCGATAAGATTGGTCAAGGTAAAGCGAACGCATGTAAGTATCTGCGTGAGCATCCAGAGGTTGGAACCACAATTGATACGACCTTGCGTGATATGCTACTTAATCCGGTAAAACCTGCGGAAGAAGCGGAGTTCGGTGCGGTACCAGAGCAAGAAGAAAAATAAGCGTATAATGAATCATTATCGTTAACGAAAGCCTCGCACATGCGGGGCTTTTGGCTATCTGGAGAAACGCGATGTATGCGAAGAAAAAACCGACATTATCGGTGAAAGAAGCGGCCATACAGTTGTTGAGTCGACGTGATCACGGCATTGCTGAGTTACAGCAAAAGCTGACACAAAAAGGCTATGAAGAAACTGAGGTACAGCAAGCGATCGCTTTTTGTCATGAATATCATTATTTAGACGATTTACGTTTTGCGAAAAGCCAAGTGCGTCAGCATGTTTTTAAAGGACATGGTAAGCGTCGCATTCAGCAAGAACTGAATGCCAAGCGAGTAGCAGAATCGATCATTGACGCGGCATTGGAAGAAGAGGCGCCGGATTGGTTTGAGTTGGCGAGAGAAACGGCGCTGAAAAAATTTAAAGGGAAGCCAGCGGCCGATAAAAAAGAGTACGCCAAACAAGTACGTTTTCTGCAATATCGCGGCTATTCTTTCGACCAAATACACTATGCACTCAGCGGTGATGATGAATAGTGGTGTGTTTTCGAAAATCCTCCCTGTGTACCCGATGCTTTGGCTGGGGAATCGGCGCGCCAATCTGAGCGAAGTGATAAGCAATGGATCCACCGAGAGGCGAGGGGGAATCATCATCAGGTATGGTTTTTTCTCGTCATCACAGGTGACGCTGGATTCCGTCTTCTCAAGACTTTTTCGAGAAGAAACTAGGCGAAGTCTTATCCATGCTTTACAATAGCGCAAAAATCTCACTTAAGAATTTCAGGAAGAGCTGCATGTACATGAGCACGGATGAGGTTCGCAATGCGTTCCTCTCATTCTTTGAAAAAAAAGGTCACCAGATCGTCGAAAGTTCCTCACTGGTACCTCATAACGATCCTACGTTGCTATTTACCAACGCAGGGATGAACCAATTTAAAGACTGTTTTCTAGGTCTAGAAAAGCGCGCCTACACGCGAGCGACCACCGCTCAGCGTTGTGTTCGAGCTGGTGGTAAGCACAACGATCTTGAAAATGTTGGCTTTACCGCTCGCCACCATACTTTCTTTGAAATGCTTGGTAACTTTAGTTTTGGTGATTATTTCAAGGAAGATGCGATTAAGTTTGCATGGGAATTTCTGACTGACGTTCTCAAATTGCCTGCTGAGCGCCTGTTAGTGACGGTATATCAAACCGATGATGAAGCGTTTGATATCTGGAATAAACAGATTGGTATTCCAGCGGATCGTATTGTTCGAATCGGTGATAAGGAAGGCGGTAAACCTTATGAGTCAGATAACTTCTGGCAAATGGGGGATACAGGTCCATGTGGTCCATGTTCAGAAATTTTCTATGATCATGGTGAACACATCTGGGGCGGCCGACCAGGCACACCGGAAGAAGATGGCGATCGTTTCATCGAAATCTGGAATAACGTTTTCATGCAGTTTAACCGTGAAGCTGATGGCACCATGCATCCTCTTCCTAAGCCATCGGTCGATACGGGCATGGGGATTGAGCGTATGTCTGCGATTATGCAGGGCGTTCATTCAAACTACGAAATTGATGTGTTCCAAAAGCTGATTAAATCCGCCGCTGAAGTGATCGGTCACGACGATTTGTCGAGCCAATCGCTACGTGTTGTTGCTGACCACATTCGTTCGTGTACCTATTTAATTGTTGATGGTGTGATGCCGTCCAATGAAGGCCGTGGCTACGTACTGCGCCGCATTATTCGTCGTGCGGTTCGTCATGGTAATAAACTGGGTGCGAAGGGAACCTTCTTCTATAAACTGGTTGCGCCTTTGGCTGAGATCATGGGCAGTGCGGGCGACGTGATCAAAGAGCAGCAGGACCTCGTTGAGAAGATCCTGCGTATTGAAGAAGAAAACTTCGGACGTACTCTTGAGCGTGGCATGACGATCCTTAATGAAGCGTTGGATAACGTGAAAGGCGAGATCCTTGACGGTGAAATGGTATTTAAACTGTACGACACTTACGGTTTCCCTGCGGATTTGACCAATGATGTTGCCCGTGAACGTGGATTTACCATTGATGAAGCCGGCTTTGAATCTGCGATGGCATCACAGCGTCAACGTGCGCGTGAAGCCGGTCAGTTTGAAAAAGATTACAATGATAAAATTGTGGCTGAAAGTGCCTCGGACTTCTGCGGTTACACGCAGGACGAAGGTCAAAGTACGGTGGTTGAGTTGTTTGTGGAAGGAACGTCAGTTGAGTCGTTATCTGCAGGCGATCAGGCGATTGTGGTACTCAAAGAAACCCCATTCTATTCAGAATCGGGTGGTCAATGTGGCGATACTGGCGTTTTAGAAACCTCAATGGGACGTTTTGTGGTTGAAGATACCCAGAAAGTCGGCCAAGCGATTGGTCACTACGGTGTCTTAGAGCAGGGCGTTCTGAGTCGCGATGACAGCGTCGTGGCGAAAGTTGATAAAGAGCGTCGTAACGCGAGTGCGTTAAACCACTCAGCCACTCACTTGTTGCATGAGTCATTACGTCGTTTACTTGGTACTCACGTACAGCAAAAAGGTTCTTTGGTTCGTCCTGAAGGATTGCGTTTTGACTTCTCTCACCTTGAAGCCGTTAGCGCACAAGAGTTAAAGCAAGTTGAGCGTATGGTTAACCAACAAATTCGCCGTAACCTTGCTATTGATACCAACATCATGAACATCGAAGATGCGAAAGCGCAAGGTGCCATGGCATTGTTTGGTGAGAAATACGACGATGAAGTTCGCGTGCTTAGCATGGAAGATTTCTCGACAGAATTATGTGGTGGTATCCACGCACGTCGCACCGGTGATATTGGTTTATTTAAAATCACTCACGAAGGTGGTGTAGCGGCTGGGGTTCGTCGTATTGAAGCAGTGACCGGTGAAGCCGCATTGAATTATCTTGATGAGCAAGCCAGCAAGCAAGCTCAGAAAGTCGATGATATGGCGAATAAAGCGAAGTCATTGGAAAAAGAAATTCATCACTTGAAAGAACAACTGGCTGCTCAAGCGGGTTCAAACTTAACCAGCCAAGTTAAGCAGATTTCAGGTGTGAACGTATTGGTCGCTCAACTCGACGGTGCCGATAGCAAAGCGCTACGCGGAATGGTTGACGAGTTGAAAAATCAGTTAAGCAGCGCAATTATTATGTTAGGCAACGTCGCTGATGGTAAAGTTGCGCTTATTGCTGGTGTGACAAAAGACTTAACAGGCAAAGTGAAAGCTGGCGAGTTGGTCAATATGGTTGCCCAACAAGTGGGTGGTAAAGGCGGTGGTCGCCCTGATATGGCGCAAGCTGGCGGAAGTGATGCTCAAGCATTGCCTGCTGCACTTGCATCCGTTGATGAGTGGCTTACTGAGCGCCTGTAAACAATAAGATAATGCAATACCTATGATTGGAGCTCCGTATTGGCGCTCCATATTGATTAGCCAAGTAGTATGACGGAGGAAAACTCAGTTCGCTGCTTGGTTTTATTTTTGTGACTTGCTTATCGGTATACAACGAGTTTATGAACCAGAAGTAAGCCTATAGGTTTTCCTCTGGGCAAGGTAGAGAACGGTGGAAAAGCCCCTTATTGTGCAAAAATTTGGCGGAACTTCTGTAGAATCTATAGAGTCTATTCAAAGGGTTGCCAAACATATCATTCAAGCAAAAGAGGCGGGATATCACGTCGTGGTTGTGGTATCTGCGATGGCAGGAGAGACCAATCGTTTACAACGTTTGGCGCATGACATTGATGCGGTGCCGTCAGCAAGAGAGTTGGATGTTTTGCTTTCTGCTGGGGAGCAAGTCTCAATGGCCTTAGTGGCAATGATGCTCAATAAATGGGGATATTCAGCCAGCTCATTAACCGGTGGGCAGGCGAATATTGTCACCGATGATCGCTATAACAATGCGACGATCCTCGATATCGGTGTTGAACGGATCATGGATTTACTGTCACAAGATCATATTGTGATCGTGGCAGGCTTTCAGGGTGTGAATAAACAAGGGGATATTACTACGCTTGGTAGAGGGGGATCCGATACCACCGCCGTGGCGTTAGCCGGAGCGCTTAATGCTCAGGAATGCCAGATCTATACAGATGTGGACGGTGTGTACACCTGTGATCCTCGAATTGTGTCTCAGGCCCAAAAGCTGAGTGTGGTCGATTTTCCCTCAATGAAGCTGATGGCTCAGTGCGGCGCGAAAGTGTTGCATTTACCGAGTGTATGCTATGCCGAAAAACACCGAGTTCCGCTAAGGGTGTTGTCAACGTTTCAACCTGGTAAAGGGACCTTGATTAAAGGCGACAAGCCTCGTGGTGAGATTTGTGGCCTTGCCATTCAAGAAGCCTTAACGTTGGTGACGTTTGCGCCTGACGTTTGTGACAGTGTGTTAGAACAATGCCAATTGTTGGGGATTGACGTCGGTAATGTGATCCGGGATACAAAATGGGCAGGAGTGGCGATAAAACAAGGTGCTTGTGCGAGGTTGATGCTGGTTTTCGGCGATAAAATCCGTAACACTAAACCTGTGAGTTTATTAACCATGGTTGGTTTAGAAGCCTCTCATTTTGTTCATGCAGCACATACCTGCTTAAGCAATGTAAATATTGAGATTTTGTACACTTTTACTGCGGCTGAAGCTCTGATGTTGTTACTGACGCCGTGTGATATCGAGACAGCAGCGAATGTATTACATGATGCTTTTGTCGTGTTCAGTGATTCTGCGGCTCAACAGGGCGTTTTAGACTGAATAAATTTACCTATTTATGACTTTTGATCGATAATAGTGTAGTTGCAAAAAAATGATAGAGATTACTCAAGGAGCAAAGAATGCTAATTTTAACTCGCCGTGTTGGCGAAACTCTTATGATTGGTGATGAAGTCACCGTAACGGTTTTGGGCGTAAAAGGTAACCAGGTACGTATTGGTGTTAATGCACCGAAAGAAGTGTCTGTGCATCGTGAAGAAATCTATATGCGCATTCAAGCGGAAAAAGGCAATAGTGACGTCGCGGCTGACGATTACTAAAGAACACATAAAAGGCTAGCAATTTTTTGTTAGCCTTTTTTAACACTTGGTTGATTTTCTCTATTTAAAGTGCAAATTCATAGCGCTTTGGTTAAATACCCAACGCTTAAGTGTTTTTTTGCAAAGTTTCCAAAGAAAGTGTTTGACATATTTTCGCTACACCTTAATATGTGCCCCCGCAAGACGGTGAGGTGGCCGAGTGGCCGAAGGCGCTCCCCTGCTAAGGGAGTATACGGTTTGTAGCCGTATCGAGGGTTCGAATCCCTCCCTCACCGCCATTCTTGCAACGCTTATTTTATTAAGCACACAGTGCGCCTGTAGCTCAGCTGGATAGAGTACCTGGCTACGAACCAGGCGGTCAGAGGTTCGAATCCTCTCAGGCGCACCATATTCTTATTTAGAGTATGAAAACAAAAAAGTGGTGAGGTGGCCGAGTGGCCGAAGGCGCTCCCCTGCTAAGGGAGTATACGGTTTGTAGCCGTATCGAGGGTTCGAATCCCTCCCTCACCGCCATTTTTGACCAGTCGGTCATTTTTTTGTTTTATAAGAATATTTTTGTGATATATTTCACATACAGTGCGCCTGTAGCTCAGCTGGATAGAGTACCTGGCTACGAACCAGGCGGTCAGAGGTTCGAATCCTCTCAGGCGCACCATTTTTAAGGGACCTTGGTTCCTGATACGGCTTAAGCGGTATCGAAGCACACAGTGCGCCTGTAGCTCAGCTGGATAGAGTACCTGGCTACGAACCAGGCGGTCAGAGGTTCGAATCCTCTCAGGCGCACCATTTTAAAGGGACTTTGGTTCCTGATACGGCTTAAGCGGTATCGAAGCACACAGTGCGCCTGTAGCTCAGCTGGATAGAGTACCTGGCTACGAACCAGGCGGTCAGAGGTTCGAATCCTCTCAGGCGCACCATTTTAAAGGGACTTTGGTTCCTGATACGGCTTAAGCGGTATCGAAGCACACAGTGCGCCTGTAGCTCAGCTGGATAGAGTACCTGGCTACGAACCAGGCGGTCAGAGGTTCGAATCCTCTCAGGCGCACCATTTTAAAGGGACCTTGGTTCCTGATACGGCTTAGGCGGTATCGAAGCACACAGTGCGCCTGTAGCTCAGCTGGATAGAGTACCTGGCTACGAACCAGGCGGTCAGAGGTTCGAATCCTCTCAGGCGCACCATCATTGAGAAACCTCGCTTTGGCGAGGTTTTTTTTCATCTGAGGAAAACTGACATCAGATAACATTTACTGATGATCTGCTCAGCGTCCAATCCTGTTATTGCTCTTTCACTCTCTGCAAACCCTTGCCTGTTAAGCTATTATCAATATGATGCGTGCATTATTGAGGGGCGGATGGGGAGTGGAGAGGCGTTTATCGTTGATGTCCCTGCCTACATGATGCTCCGAACACGGGCTTTGCTCTGTTTTTTCACACGGTTAGGTTGACTTAGGATAGTGAAAGTAAGATAGACTAATACCTCGGTTAATGTCGTTGGTTGCCCATTTATAGGTAGAAGATTCGTGGTGTTTTCGAACCTCGCATAGAGGGTAGCCGTCAAAGTAGGGATATGGGAAATGGAAAATAAACAGATATCTATCTCCAGTTTTGGAGGTCCAGAACAGCTAGTGATGCACTCTGCTGAGGTGCCGACACCGCAGGCAGGCGAAGTGCTTGTGAAAGTTGCATTTGCTAGTGTGAATCCCATTGATGTGAAAACTCGAGCTGGTTTGGGATGGGCGGCTGAGCAAAACAAAGATCATTTGCCATGGGTTCCTGGCTACGATATTTCCGGTAAAGTTGAGGCATTCGGTGAAGGTGCTCAGCGCTTTGTTAAAGGTGATAATGTGGCCGGGTTCATCGGTTTTCCTTTGAAAGGGGGAGGCTATAGCCAATATGTGTGTGTGCCGGAAAACGATTTAAGTTTAGTGCCTGATGCGATTACGCTAGAAGCGGCCGCCGCGCTTCCTCTGGCCGGTCAGACGGCCGCACAAGCACTGAACAAAGCGGAATTGCAAGAAGGTGAGCGAGTCTTAATTCTTGCTGGCGCTGGCGGCGTTGGTCACTTAGCCGTACAAATTGCTCTGGCAACCAAAGCCGAAGTCTACACCACGTGTAGTGAAGACAACTTGGATTATCTTGCGACGTTAGGGGCACATGCCATCAACTATAATTTTGAGCCCGCGTCACAGCGTTTGGACAATGTGGATGTGTTGATTGATCTGGTGGGCGGCGAAGTGGCGTTAGATGCGTTGAAGTGTTTAAGCGATAATGCGCGAGTGGTTACCGTTCCCACGATTTCGGCTGAGATGATTTGTGAAAAGGCTCAGATGCTCGGTTTTTCTGCGACCGGCATGCTAGTCGACCCTCAGCCCGAACAGCTTGATACGATGTTGTATATGGTCAGCGTTGGCTTATTGAAAGTTGAGATTTTTAAAACTTACCCGATGAGCGCGGCAGTTGATGCGCATAAACAAATAGAATCAGGTCATACTCGCGGTAAGATTTTACTTGATATGCAATCGTGATTAACTCAATATTTACTGAATTTTATCAGTATGTTATTGGTTATCCGTTACTGTTTTTATTTCTTAGCGCTTTTGTGAGTGCCACCTTGATACCCATGGGATCGGAAGCCGTTTTCTTAATGACGTTGAGCGAAACCTCGCTCTCCAGTTTGACGGTTATTACGGTTGCCAGCCTCGGTAATACTCTTGGTGGTGTCACAAACTATGTGCTGGGACGATATTTACCTATGGGCCGTCGCTTTCAGCATTCTGAGCGGCGCGCATTAGATAGGCTACAGCAATATGGAGCTTGGATATTGCTGCTAAGTTGGTTACCTGTCGTCGGAGATCCATTGTGTGTCGCCGCAGGGTGGGTGCGAATTTCTCCTTATTTGGCAATAATTATGATGTTGATTGGTAAAACGGCTCGCTATGTCACCTTGGCCGCCATATTCCATCAACTGGTTTAAAGGATTGAACATGAAACATTTCTGGCCACTGTTAGTGGTTGTGACTGCGCTGTCTGGTTGTGGTAACGCATACGATAAACAAGCGGACTCATTGCCCAAAGGCATTACTGAAATCGAGCACGTCGATGCCAAACCTGGCTCTTCCGTTATTCCGTATACCAAGTATCGTCTAGACAATGGTATGACGGTGATTTTAAGCCCTGATCACTCCGATCCTTTAGTGCATGTTGATGTGACTTATCATGTTGGCTCGGCTCGTGAGCAAGTTGGCAAATCTGGCTTTGCTCACTTCTTTGAACATATGATGTTTCAAGGCTCGGAACATGTCGGCGATCAGCAGCACTTTAGAATTGTCACGGAAGCTGGCGGAACACTGAATGGCAACACCACGCGCGATCGTACCAAATACTTTGAAACCCTGCCGTCGAATCAACTTGAAAAAGCGTTGTGGTTAGAATCCGACCGTATGGGATTTTTATTGCAAGCCGTGTCGCAGCGCAAGTTTGAAATCCAGCGCTCGACCGTGAAAAACGAGCGTGGCCAAAACTTTGACAATCGACCGTATGGCTTAATTTGGGAAAAAATAGATCAAGCATTGTTCCCAGTTGGTCATCCGTATTCTTGGCCTGTCATCGGTTATGTACAGGATCTTGATAAAGTGAATGTCGATGATCTTAAAGCCTTCTTTCAGCGTTGGTATGGTCCCAATAACGCTGTGTTGACGATTGGTGGCGATTTAGATGTTGAACAAACGTTGGCTTGGGTACAAAAGTACTTTGGATCGATTCCTAAAGGGCCAAGTGTCAGTGATGCGCCTAAGCAGCCAGCGACATTGGAGACTGATCGTTTCATTACCTTACCAGATAATATTCAACAACCGATGCTGGTCATGAGTTGGCCAACCAGCTTTAAAGGCGCGAACGATCAGGTAGCACAAGAAGTGTTAGCCAGCGCGATTGGCAATGGCAACAATAGCTTGTTGTATAAGCGTTTAATCAAAACGCAAAAAGCGGTCGATACTGGCGCGTTCTTACGTTGTGATGAGTTAGCATGCACCTTTAATATTTATGCGATGGCGCCGTCGGGTAAAAATGCCAACCTGACACCGTTATATAAAGACATCATGGATGTGTTAAAAACCTTCAAGCAGCAAGGTATTTCAACGCGTAAGCTCGAGGAAATCACCAATAGCTCAGAAGCCTCGGCGATTTTTGATTTGCAAAGCGTGTCGGGAAAAGTAACACAACTGGCCAATAGCGAAACTTTCTATAACAACCCAGCTTATTTACAAGCTGAGCTGCAGCAGCTTCGCGCGTTAAAGAAAGATGATGTGATGGCGGTCTTTGATCATTATATCCATGGTCATGCCAAAGTTGCGCTCAGTGTTGTACCTCATGGGCAACCTCAACTTGCCGCACGTAAAGCCAATTACACCCCGCCGCCACGTCAATTGCCTGACTACAGCAAAGAGAAAGCGAAACACGTCGAGCCAGTTGCCATCTCAGATAATTTCGACCGGTCGGTCATGCCGCCAGTGACCCATGGTGTTTATGCCCACTTACCAAGTAGCTACCACTGGAAAACCGCCAATGGGATGACCGTCCGTGGCATTGAACAAACGGAAACGCCGACGGTCGTGATGGAGTTTCGGGTTCCCGCGGGGGAGCGCGGCGTCGCGCAAGGGAAAGAAGGGTTGGCAGGGCTGACGGCTCAGCTGCTGCTGGAAGGCAGTAAGACGCTTAGCTCTGAGGATCTGGAATCGAAATTGGATCAGCTCGGTTCCAGCATTAATATTGATACGGGAATGTATTCCACTAGTATCGTTGTTCGCTCATTGCGGAAAAACGTCTCACAGACGTTAGCCTTGATGCAGGATGTGTTGTGGCATCCTAAATTTGATCCTAAGGATTTTGAGCGCTTACGTAAAAATAGTTTGCAGTCAGCGGTGTATAGTCAGCAGTCCTCCAGTTGGATGAATGCACAAGCTGTGCGTCACGTGCTCTTTCATGGTACACGCTTTGCCAATGATCCCTCGGGTAGCAAAGCAAGCTTATCTTCGTTAACACTCGATGATGTGAAGCAGTTTTATCACCAATACTATACTCCGCAAGGCACTAAGATCGCGGTCGTTGGGGATATGACGCAAGAGCAAGTTCGTCACGAGTTAGCAAGCTTCTCTGATTGGCAAGGGAAAGCCGCCCCAAGTTGGCCGACTGTGACACTACCAAAGCTGCCAAGTCAATCGCATATCTACTTAGTGGATAAACCGAATGCGCCGCAAACGACGGTAAGTTTTGTGCGTTTAGGTCCGACCTATAGTGCCACGGGAGAAATGTATAAAGCCCGTTTAGCCAACTTTAACTTAGCGGGCAACTTTAATAGCCGCATTAACCTGAATTTACGTGAAGATAAAGGCTATACCTATGGTGCTTTTGGCTATATTTCTGCGAATAAAGATTTTGGTAAATGGGTATTTAGCGCTCAAGTGAAAGCGCCATCAACGGCCGATTCGATTATGGAGATCCATAAAGAAATGGCGGAATACAGTCAATCTGGCCCCACGCAGCGTGATCTGAACTTTATGCGTTTGGCCGTTGGACAGAAGAAGGCGCTCTCTTATGAAACGCCGCAGCAAAAAGCCCAATTGCTTGGTCACATGATGAGTTATAAACTGGATGCCAATTACTTGGATGAACAGCAACACATTGTAAAAACCATCAGTCGTGCTGCGTTAACCAAATTGGCACACAAATGGTTTGACCCGAACGATTATCAGATCGTCGTGGTCGGTGATGCCAAAACGCTAAAGCCACAGCTACAAAAAACAGGATTATCAGTAGAACCGCTTGAAATCATCCGTTAGAGTAGCCATATAATCTAGGGCTGAGAGTGGCTCCCCATCGCATGGGGAGCCGTTTGCTATCATTGGAACAATACAACAATAAGCGAATGCTATTTTGACTAAATTTTCCGAGCGACTTCAACGAGTTGCAAAAAAAACTGACACATTTAAGCAGTTTGGCCGTGGCGTCGAACGCGAAACATTACGTTACTCTGCGCAAGGTAGTATTGCTTTAACGCCTCATCCTGACTCCTTGGGAAAAGCGCTGACCAATGATCTAGTTACGACAGATTTTGCTGAGTCATTGATGGAGTTTATTACTCCCGTCTCCCAAGATGTGCATACATTATTAAATCAATTAGAAGACATACATCATTTTGCTCAGAAGAACATTGGCGATGAGAAATTATGGCCGTTGTCGATGCCGTGTTTCGTGAATGAAGAAAGCGATATAAAAATTGCCCAGTTTGGCGAATCGAATTCTGGCAAAATGAAAACGTTATATCGTGCGGGTTTAAAGAACCGCTACGGCAGTTTGATGCAAATCATCTCAGGGGTGCATTTTAACTTTTCGTTCCCTGATGGTTTTTGGGATGCCTTATTTGGCGAGCAGTCCGAGCAAGCGCGCCAAGAGTCTCAATCTAATGCGTATTTTTCTGTGATTCGTAATTATTACCGTTTTGGTTGGTTAATCCCTTACTTCTTCGGCGCCTCACCCGCACTCTGTTCTTCTTTTATTCAGGGGCGTAAAACGGATTTACCATTTGAAAATATTGGCAAAACTCTGTATTTGCCTTACGCAACGTCACTGCGCTTGAGTGATTTAGGGTATACCAGCAATGAGCAGAGTTCTCTAAAGATCAGTTTTAATAGCCTTGATGAGTACCTTGAAGGTTTGAATCGCGCTATTCGCACACCCTCACAGCGTTTTGCTGATATGGGCGTGAAAGAAAATGGCGAGTACCGACAGCTCAATAGTAATATTCTACAAATTGAGAACGAGCTGTATGCGCCGATCCGACCTAAACGTGTGGCGAAGCGTGGAGAAAAACCCTCAGAAGCCCTTCGCCGCGGCGTAGAATACATCGAAGTCCGGTCATTGGACGTCAATCCATTTAGCCCGATCGGGATTACCGAGCAACAAGTGCGCTTCTTGGACATGTTTGTTACTTGGACAGCGTTAACTGACTCGGAAGAAATGAATGAGTGCGAATTAGAATGTTGGCGCGATAACTGGCGTAAAGTGGTTGTGGAAGGCCGTAAGCCAGGGTTAGAGCTGCAAATTGGCTGTCACGGTGAGAAACTGACATTACAAGCTTGGGCGAAGCGTGTCTTTACTGAGTTACGTGAGATTGCGATAGTCATGGATGAGGCGCATGGTGGCCATGACTATCAAGACGTTTGCGATGAGTTAGAACGTTGGATTGATGACCCTGAATTGACGCTTTCTGCGCAAGTTCTGCAGCAAACCAAACAAGCGGGTGGCATGGGCAAAATGGGCGCTCAGCTAGGCGAAGCGTATCGTGATAAAAATTTAACGCATCATTACCAGTATTATTCGGAAGAAGACATGCAGCAAGAGGTGACGGATTCGCGTATACAAGCTCAAGCCATGGAAGCGTCTGATGACGTCAGCTTTGATGAGTTTTTGAGTCAGTATTTTAGCTATCTGCAGTAAATGATGAGCGGCGTGATGAGAATCCTCATGATCTTGGTTGTGCTCATGATGGCGGGGTGCGCGACAGCTCCCCCTCAGAATCAGTCTAACTTATGTGATATATTCCGTGAGAAGCCTGATTGGTATGAAGCCGCGCTTGATATGAAAAAAGAATGGGGGGTTCCCATTCAAATCGCGATGGCCTTTGTCAAACAAGAAAGTTCTTTTCGAGATGATGCAAGGCCACCAAAAGATTATATACTAGGGTTTATTCCTTGGGGCCGCATAAGCAGTGCCTATGGCTATGCACAAGCTCAAGATCCAGCATGGGACGATTATCAAAGCGCGACCGACAATGGCGGCTCTCGCAATGATTTTGATGATTCACTCATGTTTATTGGTTGGTATATCAGTGAAACGCACCGACTATTAGGGGTGTCGAAGTGGGATACCTACCATCAATATTTAGCTTATCATGAAGGGCGAGGGGGATTTAAACGTCGCTCTTATCGCTATAAACCAAGCCTGATTCGTGTAGCGAGAAAGGTGGAAAGACAAGCTAAAAATTATGGATGGCAACTGAAGAAGTGCCGCAAGGAACTTGATGATAATTTGAGTTGGTTTTTTTAAACCAACAATTGAAGGAGAAAGTAATTATGCCGTTATTAGACAGCTTTACCGTCGATCACACGCGTATGCATGCCCCAGCCGTTCGTGTTGCTAAGAACATGCAAACGCCTAAAGGTGATGACATTACGGTGTTTGACTTACGTTTTACCGTACCCAATGAAGCGCTCCTTTCTGAAAAAGGGATTCATACACTAGAGCACCTATTTGCTGGCTTTATGCGTGCACACCTTAATGGTGATGATGTTGAAATCATTGATATTTCTCCAATGGGATGTCGTACTGGTTTTTACATGAGCTTGATTGGCACCCCAGGCGAACAGCAAGTGGCGGATGCATGGTTAGCGGCAATGAACGATGTGTTGAAAGTGGCGGATCAAAACCAAATTCCTGAGTTGAATGAATATCAATGTGGTACGGCGAAGATGCACTCGCTTGATGAAGCGAAGCAAATTGCACAAGCCGTCATTACCAGTGGTATTCAAGTCAATAAAAATGATGATCTCGCACTGCCAGACGCAATGCTGCAAGAACTGAAAGTTGACTAAGTCAGTCATTACTCATTAATGTAGAATGAAAAAAGCCCTCGACATGGTCGAGGGCTTTTTTATTGGCAATGAATGGCTAAGATTTATCGATTACGTGCTTAGTGAGTTTGTTTACGAGCTTTCGTGGGGAAAACTTTCACTAGCTTAATGCGGTTTTCTTCGAGCTCAACAATTTCCATAGGGTGCTTGGCAACCAGTAAGCTCAGTTTACTTTCTGGGATATGCTCAAGGTGTTCTAAGATCAAGCCATTTAATGTACGTGGTCCATCAGTCGGTAATTTCCAACGTAGGCTCTTATTGATGTCTCGAATATTCGCGCTGCCCTCAATTAAAAAGCTGCCATCGCTTTGCGGCGTAATTTCTTCAGCAAGGCTAGGGGCCATAGAGGTCGTAAACTCGCCAACAATTTCTTCGAGAATGTCTTCCAGCGTAATGAGGCCGACAATGTCACCATACTCATCTACGATTAAGCCAACCCGCTCTTTATTACGCTGAAACTTCAGTAACTGCACGTTTAATGGGGTGGATTCGGGAATGAAATACACTTCATCGGCGGAGCGTAATAGCGTTTCTTTGTTGAATTCGTTTTTTTCCAACATCAGGCGAGACGCATCACGTAAGCGCAGCATGCCCACCACTTCGTCAATTTGATCACGATAAAGCACCACGCGGCCGTGCGGGGAATGTGTTAATTGACGAACAATCGACTTCCAGTCATCGTTGATATTAATGCCGGTAATTTCATTGCGCGGCACCATGATGTCATTCACGGTGACATGCTCCAAATCTAGGATGGACAGCAGCATATCTTGGTGACGGCGCGGAATTAATCCGCCAGCTTCATTGACGACTGTGCGCAACTCTTCTGGATTAAGCGAGTCATCGCCTTGGCTTTGCGGTTTTAACCCAAGAATACGGATAAACGTATTGGTAATAATATTCACCAACACCACCACAGGCGAGAGCACTTTCATTAAAACCGTCAGTAAGACACTGCTAATGTAAGACACTTTTTCTGGGTAGAGCGCCGCGACGGTTTTTGGCGTCACTTCGGCAAATACTAATACCACTAAGGTTAACACCCCAGTCGCGATGGCGACGCCGACATCGCCGTACAGTCTCATACCAATGATCGTCGCAATCGCCGAGGCTAAGATATTGACGAGGTTATTACCAATCAGAATGAGACCAATGAGGCGATCTGGACGCTCAAGCAAACGCTCAACGCGCTTAGCGCCTTTGTGACCAGTATTGGATAAGTGCTTTAATCTGTATCGATTCAAAGACATCATTCCTGTCTCTGAACCTGAAAAATAAGCTGAAATGACGATAAGGCACGCTAATAGCGCAAACAATAAACCCGTCGAGATGTCGTCCAAAACGGTCCTTTTCCTTTTAACAATGAAAGTAAGTTATAACCTACATGAGGTTGAGTATTAATGATACCAAGGTGCAGCATGACGCTTAGTTAAGAATAACCTCTTTAACAAAGCGGCTACCAAAATACGCGAGTGTGAGTAAAAATGCACCACTTACCGAAAGCCATGTCACTTTTTTGCCTCGCCAACCTTTTTGGTAGTGTCCCCATATTAACAGAGAGTAGACAATCCATGCGAGCACTGACAAGACACCTTTGTGGGCTTTGCCTTGGGCCACCATATCACTCAAAAAGCCAACGCCTGTAATGATTGTTCCGGTTAACAAGAGGTTACCGACAATGAGGATGTTGAAACAGTGCCGTTCGATACGCAGTAGTGGCGGGAAGTTCGGGTTAATCGCCAAACTTTTTTTATGTTTCAATTTGTGATTGAGCCACGCAATTTGAATCGAGTAGAGCGTGCCAATACATAAGGTTGAATAAGAAAATAACGCAAAGGAAATATGAACCATTAACATCGGGTCATCTTCTAAATGCGTCATGAAGGTATCAGGGACAAAATTGGCGACGACCAACACGATAGCGGAAAAACTGTAGACGATCGGCAATAGGAACCATAAGCGAGTTTTAAACATCGCAATGGTCATGAGAGCGGTGATCATAAAGCTCACCACAGACGCGACATTTAAGATGCTGAGGTTTTGTCCGTTATGATGAAAAATAAGATCACTGAGAAGCCAAGCATGAAACAGAAGTGCACACACAGCACTGATGAATACCGCTTTTTTCTTAATGCCTGTCTGGTTCACAATACCAGGAACAATCATAGCAATGGCAATGAAGTATAACAGTGCGGCAACTAATGTGATTAGGTTGTCCATATTTCTCACAAAGCTAATAAACGAAGATTCTAATTATACCTTGCCTGTCGACGATGAGCTATGACGTTTAGTCACTGATTTTTTGACTTATGACTGGAAAAGTGGATTTATATGCCAAACGAAATGCGGGTTGTCGTTTGCAACGGGTATGACTATCGTTCTGCCTAAGGTATACTTGCCAAAGATTATCGCCTCATAGCGAAGAGAAAAGCATATGTTTGAGAATTTAACCGATCGATTGTCGAGTACGCTGAAGAACATCAGCGGTAAAGGTCGTTTGACCGAAGATAATATTAAAGAAACGCTGCGCGAAGTCCGCATGGCGTTGCTTGAAGCGGATGTTGCGCTTCCTGTCGTTCGCGAATTTGTGAAGCGCGTTAAGGAAAACGCTGTCGGTGTTGAAGTGTCTAAATCACTCACTCCGGGGCAAGAGTTCATCAAGATTGTTCAAGCTCAGCTTGAAGCGGTAATGGGCGACGCCAACGAAGCGCTTGATCTCGCCGCTCAGCCGCCGGCTGTGGTACTGATGGCCGGCTTACAAGGTGCAGGTAAAACGACCAGTGTTGGTAAACTTGCGAAACTGCTTACTGAGCGTGATAAGAAAAAAGTGCTCGTGGTGTCAGCCGATGTCTATCGCCCAGCGGCGATCAAACAGTTGGAAACACTAGCAGAGAGTGTCGGCGTTGAATTTTTCCCTTCATCTGCGGATCAAAAACCCATTGATATCGCCAATGCAGCGATTGACCATGCGAAGAAAAAATTCTTTGATGTGTTGATCGTCGATACCGCCGGTCGTTTAGCGATCGATGAAGATATGATGGCGGAGATTCAATCACTCCACACGGCAATTAAGCCAGTTGAAACCTTGTTTGTGGTCGATGCCATGACCGGGCAAGATGCTGCAAATACGGCGAAAGCCTTTGGCGATGCGCTGCCTTTAACTGGGGTGGTGTTAACCAAGGTTGATGGTGATGCCCGTGGGGGTGCAGCTTTATCTGTTCGTCATATTACGGGTAAACCGATTAAATTTTTAGGTATTGGTGAAAAAACCGATGCACTAGAACCGTTCCATCCTGATCGCGTGGCATCACGTATCTTGGGGATGGGCGATGTGTTGTCTTTGATTGAAGACTTACAAAAGAACGTCGATCATGAAAAAGCCGAGCAATTAGCGAAGAAGTTCAAACAGAAGAAAGGCTTTGATCTCGAAGATTTTCGCGAGCAACTCGGACAAATGCAAAACATGGGCGGCATGATGGGCATGCTCGATAAGCTGCCTGGTATGAATAAGCTTCCGGATAATGTGAAAGGCAATGTCGATGATAAAGTCTTTAAACAAATGGAAGCGATGATCTCATCCATGACGATGAAAGAACGTCATAATCCGGATTTGATTAAAGGCTCGCGCAAAAAGCGGATTGCCGCAGGTTCAGGAACCCAGGTTCAAGATGTGAATCGTATGCTTAAACAGTTCACCCAGATGCAGAAGATGATGAAGAAAATGCAAAAAGGTGGCATGAAAGGTATGATGCGCAACATGCAAGGTATGATGGGTGGCGGCATGGGCGGCGGCGGTTTCTTCGGTCGATAGCCTCTGATATCCACTTTTTTGTAAGTGTTTTATCAAATTGCCATCACTGTCACAGATTTTTTACTGATTTGTAGTGGTGAAAAAAACTAGCGAAACCCCTTGCATTGCCTTGGAATAGGAGTAAAATTCCGAGGCTTTATTTTGGCACGAGACCCCAAGCTGTGTTTTTTAGACGGTGATGGGGTTATTTTAATTATTGAGAAAGCAAAGAGGACGACATGGTAACCATTCGTTTGGCACGTCACGGCGCTAAGAAGCGTCCATTCTATCAAATCGTTGTTGCAGACAGCCGCAACGCTGCTACAGGCCGTTTCATCGAGAAAGTAGGTTTCTTTAACCCTACTGCTACTGGTCAAGAAGAAGGTCTTCGCCTTGATCTAGACCGTGTGAACCATTGGGTTTCACAAGGCGCGACTGTTTCTGATCGTGTAGCAAAACTGGTTAAAGACGCTAAAGCTGCGGCTTAATCGTTTTAAAGTAGTAGCTAGTTTATGTCGATGGAAGGTAAAGAAACGATGAGCAAACAAGACGAAACCATTACGGTTGGAAAATTTGGTTCAACTTATGGTATCCGAGGTTGGCTTAAAGTTTTTTCCTATACAGACAATCCAGAAAGTATTTTTGATTACAGTCCTTGGTTTGTAAAACGCAAGGGCGAGTGGGTTGAGTACCAAGTCGAAAGTTGGAAGCGCCATAATAAAGGCATGGTGGTGAAATTAACGGGGTTAGATATCCGTGAAGACGCTCACCAACTGACAAATTTCGAAATTGGGATTAACCCGGCGGTACTGCCAGAACTGCCAGAAGATGAGTTCTACTGGCGAGAATTATTTGGTATGCAAGTCGTGACGACTAAAGGGTACAACCTTGGTGAAGTCACCGATGTCTTAGAGACGGGCTCCAATGATGTTTTGGTGGTTAAAGCAAATCCGAAAGATGCTTTCGGCCAAAAGGAACGTTTAATCCCGTTCCTTGAAGAGCAAGTGATCAAACATATTGATCGTGAAGCTCAACGGATCGAAGTTGACTGGGATCCTGGATTCTAACTCCAGAACGGTAAGGCAAGAATCATATGTGGGTTGGCGTAATAAGCCTCTTTCCTGAGATGTTTCAAAGCATTACGGATTTTGGAGTAACAGGTCAAGCGGTAAAAAAAGGGGTCATGTCTGTGCAAACTTGGAATCCTCGTGATTTCACGCACGACAAACGTCGTACTGTTGACGACAAACCCTACGGTGGTGGTCCTGGCATGTTAATGATGGTTCAGCCTTTGCGCGACGCCATTCATTCAGCCAAACAGGCCGCTCCGGGTAAGGCGAAAGTTATTTATCTCTCACCGCAAGGTCGTAAACTCGATCAAGCGGGCGTAGAAGAACTGGCAACCAATGAGAATTTGATTCTGATTTGTGGTCGCTACGAAGGGATAGATGAACGTATCATTGAGTCTGAGGTTGACGAAGAATGGTCAATCGGGGATTTTGTGATGACGGGCGGGGAAATCCCAGCCATGACGTTGATTGATTCGGTCTCGCGGTTTGTGCCGGGAGTACTTGGAGATTTTGCGTCAGCAGAAGAAGATTCTTTTGCGAATGGTTTGTTAGATTGCCCCCACTATACGCGTCCCGATGTGCTAGATGGTAAAGAGGTACCGAGTGTACTGAAATCTGGTCATCATGAGGATGTGCGCCGTTGGCGACTGAAGCAGTCGCTAGGCCGAACTTGGCAAAGAAGACCAGAGCTCCTGGAAAACCTAGCTCTGACTGACGAACAGGAAAAATTACTGGCTGAGTTCATTAAAGAATTTCAGACCTCGTAAACCTATTAAATTTAGTATCAGTTTATTCTAGGAATTAAATAATGAGTAACATCATCAAGGCTCTAGAAGAAGAGCAAATGAAAAAAGACCTACCTAACTTCGCACCAGGTGACACTGTTGTGGTTCAAGTTCAGGTAAAAGAAGGTGACCGTGAACGTCTACAGGCGTTTGAAGGTGTTGTGATTCGTAAACGCAACCGTGGTCTACACTCAGCTTTCACTGTACGTAAAATTTCTAACGGTGAAGGTGTTGAGCGTACGTTCCAAACTCACTCACCAGTTGTTAATAGCATCGAAGTGAAACGTCGTGGTGCAGTACGTCGTGCCAAATTGTACTACCTACGCGATCGCTCTGGTAAGGCTGCTCGTATTAAAGAGAAGCTTACTAAGAAATAATGCTAGAACTCGCGTTCTCATGAAAACGGAGCCCATTGGGCTCCGTTTTTTTATGTGTGTCTTTGGTTGATTCGTCCAATGTCATAACGACCGTGTCATGACGCTCGAGCCTTATTGAGCTCAGTCGTAATTATCTTCTGCGATGGTCACGGGCAGGGTGATTTCTTTACCGTTACGTAAAATGGTGACTTTTACCGAGGTACCAGGACGTAAGTTGGTGACGGTGTCCATGACCTCTTGACGACCTGTGATTGTCTGACCGTTGATTTGAGTGATAATGTCGCGTTTCTGCAAGCCTGCTTTTTTCGCTGGGCCATTAGGATCGACGCCCACGACTAAAATTCCCCCCGCTTGTTGTCCATTTCTAAGACGACTGGTCACGGCATTCATATCTTCACCATCAACACCTATGTAGCCACGAATAACCCGACCATCGGCGATGATCTTTTGCATGATGGTGTTGGCCAATGAAAACGGGATCGCAAAAGAAATGCCATAGGTTTCAATATCGGTGGCTTGCTGGAATGAGGCGGTATTAATGCCCACTAACTCGCCACGCGAGTTGACTAGCGCACCGCCAGAGTTGCCTGCGTTAATGGCGGCATCGGTTTGAATAAAGGCTTGACGTCGACCAGCACTGATCGATGAACGCCCTGTCGCTGAAATAATCCCAAAGGTGGTGGTTTGTCCTAAGTTATAAGGATTGCCAATCGCCATGACGACGTCGCCAACTTTGGGGTGATAGTGTGGGTTGACTGGGATTATCGGTAGGTGATCCCCTTCAATACGCAGGACGGCAAGGTCTGTGCGTTTATCTTTGCCAACGAGTTGTGCCGCGGCCACTCGTCCATCTTGTAATGCGACGATGATTTGGTCAGCTTTGGCAATAACATGATAGTTGGTAATAATGTAGCCTTTCTTGCTGACAATGACCCCAGATCCCAAGCCTTGGGTAGACAGCTTTTTACGGTTGTTGCGATCGTATTGACGGCTATAAATATTCACAACAGCTGGCGCAGCGCGGCGTACCGCCGGGTTGAATGAGAGCTCCATGGACGCGATGTTCTCAGGATCGGGGTGTTCTAGTTTTACAATATGCTCACGCAATGATGGTATGGCTACAATGATTATAGCGGCTGCTATTAGCCCAATAATGACTGAGCGAATCCAAAATTTCAGCATACGTTCCCCAAGATAACTCACAGTGTCAAAATACAATGAGCTCTATTGTATGCTGAATCTGTCTCTTCTCGCTACCACGTTTTCGTTTGATTACATTTCTCGAGTGGATGATTTCGTTCGAATTATTACGAAAGCCAATAAAAAAGAGCAGGGAGCCTGCTCTTTTAAGGATGGTGTTGAGCCCTTTGTTATGTGATTAGCGCACAACAAGATACAGGGTTTGTGAGCCACGTTTGATGTTGAGGGCCAGTACGCTGGGTTTCTTCTCCAATACATGACGCAAATCGGCGATGTTTTTCACGCGATGACGGTTAACGCCGATAATGATGTCACCTTTTTTCAATTGATATTGATCGGCAGGTGAGTTCGGTTTTACGGCGGATACCTTGACTCCTTTCATGCCATCGTCTGAACTGGTGTTGACAAAGGAGGCGCCAGCTAAGCCTTGATGAAGCTCTGATGCGGTCATCTTAGTTTCTGTTTGTTTCCCTAGCGTCACGTCGAAGGTTTTATGATCTCCGTCGCGAATGACTCCCATTTTGATTTTTTTGCCGACACCTAATGTCGCGACTTTCGCACGCAGCTCTGCGAAGGAGTGAATGGTCTTCCCATTAATGGAGATGATCACATCACCCGCTTTCAGGCCAGCTTTTGAGGCGGCGGTATGTGGCATCACTTCACTCACAAAGGCGCCTTTGCTTGAGTCTAAGCCTAATGCCTCCGCCAGATCTGAGTTCACTTCACCGCCTTTCACGCCTAACATACCGCGTTTTACTTCGCCGTATTTGAGGATTTGGTCAGTTAGGTTTTTCATCATATTGGAAGGGATCGAGAAGCCTATACCAATGTTGCCCCCATTGGGGCCAAGGATGGCGGTGTTGATACCTATCAGTTGTCCCTTAAGATTGACCAATGCGCCCCCAGAGTTACCACTGTTAATGGCGGCATCGGTTTGAATGAAGTTTTCAAAGTTTTCAATATTAAGACCACTTCGGCCAAGAGCCGAAATAATGCCGGAGGTGACAGTTTGACCAAGGCCAAATGGATTGCCGATAGCCACCGCAAAATCACCGACTTGGAGATCATCGGAATCAGCAATTTGAATTTGTGTTAGGTTTTTCGCATCTTTGAGTTTCAGTAAGGCGATATCAGACATTTTGTCGCTACCGACTAAGGTTGCATCGTATTCACGGCCATCTTTTAATTGTACTTTGATTGAGTCCGCGCCCTTAATCACATGATAGTTGGTAACGACGTAGCCTTTATCTGCATTAATGATGACGCCTGAACCCAATCCTTTGAATGGACGTTTCTCGAGTTGTTCTGTTGGAAAATCGGGTCCAAAGAAAAAGCGAAACTGTTCTGGAATATGTTGACGAGAAACTTGGGTACCTTCAACGGCGATGCTCACCACCGCGGGCGTCACTTTCTTTAACATTGGGGCGAGGCTGGGGACATGCTCACCACTGACGGTCATTGGAATCGCGGCAGAAGCAGGCATTGGAGCCATTATAGAACTTAAACTAAGGGAAAGGGCGGTTAATGCAAGCAAAGGTTTTTTCATCATAAAACTCCTCGAAGTTACACAACGGTGTGATCAAATATGAGTGGTAAAGCCGGCATATTCAATACGCGCAATGTAATTTATGACTCAAAAACCTTTGTAAAGTTCAGTGGAGAATTTAACAATTAATTTGCTTGATTCTTGATGACTTCTGACGGATCAACAAATTGCTTTTCTTCACCTTTAAGTAAGCCTGTGGCACCTAAGGCATAATCTTTTGGAGGAAAACTGTCCTCATTATCGTCCTCTTTCGCCGTATTGCTTGGCTTCCCTTGGGTGACTAATTTATCAAAAGGATTATCTTGTTCGGGCAGGTGTGCTAATAACTCAGCCGATGTCTGCGCCATGTGTTGATAAATTTTAGTGTAGTCCTTTCCTAAAGTATCAAGCAGTTCTGCGGATTGACTTAAGTGATCAGCAAACTCCTGACGTTGTTGTTCGAGTTCATAATTCGCGTGTTGCAGCTCATTGTGCAGGGATTTTTGAGACTTGTATTGTGGCGTCATAAGGCGGGTAATCACAATGCCCACGACAATACCGACCAGCAAACCTACAATTGCGTATATCCAAGGCATAACAGCTCCTTATTGTTGTTATTTAACATGTTTTACCATTTAGTTACACATGCCCTTAGCCCATGTTACTATGATTTGATGGGTTGGATAAAGAAAAAGCATATGCGCAATACGTCAGTTTTTCACTTTTAGAATAGTAGATGACTATGACTCCAAAGCAACGTTATGAACAAGATTTAATTAAGCATGAATTTCAAAGAGATGCAGCACAATCTGTCGCGATTGAGGCGTTAGAGACCTTGTATCATCAGTGCATCGAATTCTCTCAAGCGCCCCCTATTGAGGTCAGTTGGTGGCAAAAAATTACCAAACGAGCCCCGAAACCCGTGGCCCCGCCAAAAGGATTGTACTTTTGGGGTGGGGTAGGACGCGGTAAAACCTATCTCATGGATCTTTTTTATGAGGCTTTGCCCTTTGAAAAGAAAATGCGCAGCCACTTTCATCGCTTTATGCTACGCGTCCATCAAGAATTAGCACAACTCGGTGAAATCAGTGACCCGCTGAATCAGGTTGCTGATATTTTGGCACAGGAAACTCAAATTATCTGTTTTGATGAGTTTTTCGTGTCTGATATCACTGATGCCATGATTTTGGGGACTTTGTTTCAAGAGTTGTTTCAGCGTGGAGTGATTTTGGTCGCGACGTCTAACTTGCCCCCTCATGATTTGTATCGTAATGGCTTGCAACGTGCCCGCTTTTTACCTGCGATTGCTTTGATTGAAGCCAATTGCCACATTCTCAATGTGGATAGCGGAGTGGATTATCGTCTCAGAACATTAGAGCAGGCGGAAATCTATCATTACCCGTTAGATAAATATGCCAGTGATTATTTACTGAATTATTATCAGCAAGTCGCAGGTGTCACTGACACGCACCCAACCACGATTGGTATCAATCATCGCGATATTGATGTGTGTGGTGCCCATGATGGCGTGTTGTTGGTGACGTTCGCTCAACTATGCCAAACCGCACGCAGTCAAAATGATTACATTGAACTGTCACAGCTCTACCATACGGTCTTTTTACAAAATGCCCCGCAAATGGATCGCAGTATGGACGATTCTGCACGACGCTTTATTGCGTTAGTCGATGAGTTTTATGAGCGTCATGTGACATTAATTATTTCTGCTGAAGTGGCAATGGATGCCTTATATACCCATGGTCAACTTGAGTTTGAATTTCAACGCTGTCAGTCGCGATTAATTGAAATGCAAAGCCGTGAATATTTAGCGCGCGAACATTTGATTTAGCGTCGACTTAGTCATGACTTTCAGGCATGATACGCGGCTGGGCAATGCGAGGCGGAGTCACGAACTTTTTTGAAAATTTTCTCACTTTTTTTATGAAATGAGGTGATTTTTTCTTCAGTCTTCTCTATAATCTCGCGACCCACCGTTACTGCAGGTCTTGAAGACCGAGAGTGCATCCACTCGAAGGGGTGATGACTGGGCTCTTAGACAGTGGGAGTATGTATATGCTCCTTAATGTGTAAATTTAAATAAACGGGTTATTATTAGCATGAAAACTTTCGTTGCTAAACCAGAAACTGTAAAACGTGACTGGTATGTTGTAGACGCTGAAGGTAAAACTCTTGGCCGTCTAGCAAGTGAAATTGCATTACGCCTACGTGGCAAACATAAAGCTGAATACACTCCTCACGTTGACACCGGTGATTACATCATCGTTGTAAATGCTGAGAAAGTTGCCGTAACTGGTAATAAAGCTAAAGACAAAGTGTACTACCGTCACTCTGAATTCCCAGGCGGCCTAAAATCTATCACGTTTGAAAAACTGATCGATCGTAAGCCAGAAATGGTAATTGAATCAGCGGTTAAAGGCATGCTTCCGCGTGGTCCTCTAGGCCGTGCTATGTACCGTAAGCTTAAAGTTTACGCTGGCGCTGAGCATAACCACATTGCTCAACAACCAAAAGTACTAGACATTTAATCGGGGACTTGGAAAATGGCAGAGAATCAATATTACGGCACTGGCCGTCGCAAAAGCTCAGCTGCACGTGTTTTTATCAAACCAGGCAGCGGCAACATCGTAATCAACAAGCGTAGCCTTGATGAGTACTTTGGTCGTCCAACAGCTCGTATGGTTGTTAAACAACCACTTGAGCTAGTTGAAATGACTGACAAACTTGACCTATACATCACTGTTTCTGGCGGTGGTATCTCTGGTCAAGCTGGCGCTATCCGCCACGGTATCACTCGCGCTCTTATGGAGTACGATGAGTCTCTACGTCCAGCACTACGTGCTGAAGGTTACGTGACTCGTGATGCTCGTAAAGTTGAGCGTAAGAAAGTTGGTCTACGTAAAGCACGTCGTTCACCACAGTTCTCAAAACGTTAATCTCGTTTTGTCAGAACCGACATCCAGTTTTCTGGAGTGTGGTGCCAAAGCCCGGTTTTTACCGGGCTTTTTGTTTTTTATTCTACTGTAACACTCGTTGTCCTATTACCGGGTTTCTCCTGGGTCATTCTCTCTCATCATCTTGCTCGTCAATGCCTGCTCCCTTGATTATTTCTATGACATAGACAAAACTTGTTAGTGTCGTCGCCTTATGCATGTGGTTTCTTTTCCATAAATGGATGTGTCGGTATTTTTATCAATAAGAGACGGAGTGTTAGCGTCATAAATAGTTGAGAGTGCAATAGAATGAGTGATAGCGTGATGAACACGAATTGTGCTATTATATCGCGCTAATTTCCTTTTTTTATAAATCGGTGGATACCTAATGCCATTGATTTTTGTTTAAGTGTGCTGGAGGGCTCCATGGCTGTTGCTGCCAATAAACGTTCTGTGATGACTTTGTTTTCAAGTGCCACTGATATGTATAGCCATCAGGTTCGCATTGTTTTGGCTGAAAAAGGCGTGAGTTTTGAAGTGGAGTTAGTTGATGAAACTAACCTACCAGCAGAACTTATCGAGTTGAACCCGTATAAATCGGTTCCTACTCTCGTTGATCGCGAGCTCGCTTTGTATGACTCAAAAATCATCATGGAATACCTTGATGAGCGTTTTCCTCATCCACCATTGATGCCTGTTTACCCGGTTGCTCGTGGTAATAGTCGTTTGATGATTTATCGAATTGAACGTAATTGGTACACCTTGGTCGATAAAGTCGTCAACGGTTCTGCAGAAGAATCAGAGAAAGCCCGTGATCGTCTACGTAATGACTTACTCACACTTGCGCCTGTGTTTGCGGAATATGAGTACTTCATGAGCGAAGAATTTAGCTTAATTGATTGTTATTTAGCTCCGCTACTTTGGCGTTTACCTGTTCTGGGTATTGAGCTTGTTGGCCCTGGCTCGAAAGAATTGAAAGTGTACATGAACCGTGTCTTTGAACGTGATTCGTTCTTGGCTTCACTTACTGAAGCTGAACGTGAGATGCGCCTAGCTCGTTAATGGTTGTTTATGGATATTGAAACAATGACACCGCGTCGTCCATTTCTGTTACGTGCCTTTTATGATTGGCTATTGGACAATGACTTAACTCCTCATCTGGTGGTGGATGCCACCATGAATGGAGTGAATGTTCCATTAGAATTCGTACAAGACGGACAGATCATATTAAACGTTGCCCCTCGTGCAGTTGGGAATCTACAACTGGGCGATGATGCTGTTACGTTCAGTGCTCGCTTTGGTGGCCGTCCTCATTCGGTGATGGTCCCGCTATATGCTGTGCAAGCCATTTATGCACGTGAAAACGGTGCAGGCACGATGTTTGAGCCTGAGCCAGCATATGAGGAGCAAATGGATGACTGGCAAGCGCCTGTCGAAGACAGTGGCAGCGAAGAAGAGACAATGATGTTAGTCTCGGACACTGATGATATCGTTGAAGTCGAACGTGATACGCCAGCCGATACTCATGTCGACACGTCTCATGATGACGATGATGAGCCACCACGTCCGCGTGGTAAACCAAGTCTTCGAGTCGTCAAGTAGTCACATACCAGACAATAAAAAAACAGCCTTAATGGCTAATGCCGATCAGTTAAGACTAAAATGATCGGTTGAAGGATCCATCTAACGTGTCAAAATCCGAGTGTATTCATGCACTCGGATTTTTTTATGTTTTTAAGACAAGCACTTAACCAAGTACACAAATTTTCTGCTGAACAACTTTCGGGGTTATCTGACCTACTTTCCCCTGAACTCATTTCGCAATGTTTAGAAGATACCGGAATTACCACAGTTCGTAGACGAAGATTGCCTATGGAGATGATGGTATGGAGTGTCGTTGGGATGTCTTTATATCGTCACTTGTCTATGGAGAAAGTTGTGTCGAAACTGGATATCCTCCTTCCAGGTAAGAAGCCATTTGTTGCTCCAAGTGCCGTCATCCAAGCCAGACAACGGTTGGGCTCCGATGTCATGAAATCCGTTTTTACTCAAACACAGAAGATTTGGCATGATAAAACGCCTCATCCAGACTGGCATGGACTCACGCTTCATGCTGTCGACGGCGTCGTCTGGCGAACGCCAGATACGAAAGAAAACGGTGAGACATTCAGTCGGACTCGGAATCAAAAGTGCTCGTCCGAATATCCTCAAGTGCGCATGGTCTGCCACATGGAACTGACTAGTCATCTTCTAAATAGCGCTTCGTTCGATTCCACATCAACAAGTGAAGTGGACCTAACAACGGAGCTCATAGAGCAATCACCAGATAATAGCCTGACTATCTTCGATAGAGGTTTTTATGCGCTAGGGCTTTTACACCGTTGGCAGACAACAGGGACAGAAAGACATTGGCTAATTCCCATGCGTAAAGGGGCGCAATACACGACACTTCGCCAATTAGGACGTGGTCAAGAGCTGGTTGAGTTAACGCTATCCCCACAAGCGAAGAAGAAGTGGCACGATGCACCAGAAACACTCGAGGCTCGATTAATCACCAAGACGATAAAGGGGAAGGAAGTTCGGTTATTAACCTCAATGACAGATCCCTTGCGTTACCCAGGGCAAGACATAGCCGAGCTATATAGCCATCGGTGGGAAATCGAACTTGGTTATCGAGAAATGAAGCAATATATGCTGCAAAACACCCTAACCCTAAGAAGTAAAAAGCCTGAGCTAGTAGAACAAGAATTATGGGGCATGCTGCTGGCTTACAACTTACTTAGGTTCTTGATGTGCCAAATGGCTTACGATCAAAACAAGGTCATGCCTTACCAGATAGGGTTCAAACAAGCTTCGTTGTTCTTAATAGGGCAATTACAGCAACTGCCGTCAGTGGCACCGGGAAGGGTCCCGGAGGTGATGAATTACATCTTAGATATGGCTGAGAGTTTTACGCTGCCAGAAAGGAGAGAACGAAGCTATCCAAGAGCAGTAAAAAGAAGGCCCAGTCGCTATGCGACCAGGCCTTCTAAAAGATGTTAAATGCCTCTTAACTTACAAGCATTAGCCTTAATGGCTGCTTTTTTATTTCATATTGGCGATGGATGAACTCGGTCGAGGATTAATCCGCGTAGTTAAAGGCGCGGATCACTTGTTTGACGCCTGAAATGTGTCTGGTGATCTCAGTGGCAACTTTGGCTTGCTCATGAGTAATATAACCAAATAAATACACGACGTTATTTTCGGTTTCTACGGTGATTTTGACGCCATTCAACTTTGAGTCGGTCAGCAGAGATGATTTAACTTTGGTGGTTATCCAAGTGTCATCGCTTACCTGCGCGAAGCTCAGCGGTTCACCAATATCGACTTTGTTATGCAACTCTCTCACGCCCTTCATTTTACGGACTTTATCTACAAATTGATCCAATATTGCACGTTGTTTCGCTTGTCCAATCAGCACCACTTTGCCCTGATAGGAGACAGCGGTAACCCGTAATTGATCTTTGTAGGGCGCTTTATGACTTAAACCACCGATATCTAATTCTAAATGATTGTCATCCCAAATCTGCTGCGCAGAACGAGGATCAGTGACGAGATTCGCGGTCGTTGCCGCACCGGCAATTAAAAACCCCGCGCATCCTGTCGTGGAAAACGCTAACACGCTAACAAGAATAAGAGACAGATAGTTTTTCATAGTTTTACTCTTCGTGAGCTGGGAAAAGTACTTGGTCAATTAAGTCACAGAGACAATGTAGCGTGAGCATATGCACTTCATGGATGCGTGCTGTACGCTGTGAGGGAATACGAATTTCTACGTCGTGTTCACCCAATAACCCCGCCATTTCACCACCATCTTTGCCCGTCAGAGCAATGATGGTCATATCGCGTGTGACGGCGGCCTCCATGGCTTTAATAATATTTTGGCTGTTACCACTGGTCGAAATCGCGAGCAAAATATCCCCTTGCTGACCGAGTGCTCGCACTTGTTTCGAGAAGATTTCTTGGTAAGCGTAGTCGTTGGCGACCGCGGTCAGTGTCGTTGCATCGGATGCCATCGCTAATGCAGGCAGGCTAGGGCGCTCAGTTTCAAAACGGTTAAGTAAGCAAGAGGTAAACTGTTGCGCATTGGCCGATGAGCCGCCATTACCACAGCACAGGATCTTATTGCCATTGAGTAAGGTGGTAACCATTGCTTGTGAGGCATGCATGATGGCATCAGGAAGTGCTTCTGCGGCGGCAATTTGAATTTGAATACTTTCGGTAAAGCTATTTTTAATGCTGTCGAGCATTGTCTATCCTTCCGTTATTGCGTTTTTTATCCATTCGATATGGTCTCCGGTATTGTGAATCGCCACTATATCAAATCGGAAGTCAGTTGTATGAACATTCAGGTGTTGTTGTTTCAGCCACACATTGGCTGTACGGATAAGAAAGCGCTGTTTGGCGCGAGTCACCATTTCTGCCGCATGACCATGCTGCTGGTTCTTGCGGTATTTTACTTCGACAAACACGAAAGTGCCATGATCATTCATGATGAGATCCAATTCCCCACCGCGAATCGTAAAATTCTTTTCCACAAGCGTGAGCCCTTGGCGGCTTAGATACTCGGCCGCCAATTGCTCGTAATGTTCGCCCGTTTTACGATGGTTACTTGAAAACATAGCCTGTCTTAGTGTTTTGCCCAACTGATGTCACGGTGAACAAGACAGCGGTCATCAATGCTTAACACACCAGTTTGTCCGTTGATGGTATAGCCTTGTACAATTTTCATTTGTGGTAATTCCATCATTAAGCGATAGGCGTCCATACCAAGAGCCTGTAATCGACGCTCACCATTGGTATCTTGAGGCCACAGCTTATCCATTTGATGCTCAACGGAGACATCAGGATGAATTAAGAGTGGAATATCGCTGTAGGTAATCCCTGACATATCTTCATATTGTTTGCTTGCCCCATTACTGGTTGAGTTAGCAAATAAGCGTGGTGGTGTGGTGTCTGGGTTCACGGCGACTTCAATGAAGGGTTTAATCAGCGTTAGCTCTGAACTTTTGGTCACGATATAGACGGCGTCGATATCACGACGGCTACGTGGCTGCGTTTGGAGATTGAGATGAGTTAACTGTTCAATCTGAGCAATATTTTGTTGGCTGTGTTGTAAACCGAATACCGCGTTGATATTGCGTTGCAGTTGGCTCTTATCGCCGAACAAGCTTGAAGCCACATCGTGGTCGCTGTATTTTTTCCATTCTTTTGTGAACGCATCCACCACACGTTGACCATAGGTGCCTTTCGGGGCAAGAATCAATGGATAGTGGTAACCTTCACTGAATATATGTTTGGCCGCCTGTGCCACTTCCTGTTCAGGAGACAGCGTCAAATAACACGTTTGGTAACCCGCCTGCACATTTTCTGGGATGTTCAATGCCAACGTATGTATTGGATGATCACTGCTTGCTTGAGCGTCTTGTAGCTGCTCTACTTTGTCTTTTTGCAATGGCCCGACAATAAAATCGATGTGGTTTTTATGCAATGTATCGTTGATGTCTTGTATTGAATGCTTGTTGGTGTCGATGACGGTAAAGTTTGTGTTTTCTTTACGTGCATCGTCATTCATGAGTGACAAAATAAACCCATCGCGAATCAATGCGGCTTGATTGGCGTATTTGCCGGTGAGCGGCAAGAGTAGCGCGATGTTTTCTGGCTGACGGATGTCCATATCTAAGATATCCGTAATGTCTTTTGGCGTATTCAACGCTGCAGGATGTTGCGGGTTCTCTTGCAGCCAGTGTTTGAGCGTATTCTGAAGCTGCGGTAAATCACTACCTAAGGTTTTCATATAGATAGCAAGTTGTAACCAGCCATCCAAGATTTTTTCATCCGGTTGTGGTGACAATTCAGTAATCGAAGTGGCATTGTACTGATTGAGCTTTTTCCAAATGTTATCGGATATGTCAGCCCACTGAGATTGCGGAAGAAAATCATACAGTTGTACGAGTTGACGGCTTGCTTCAAAGGGTTGCTCGAGCTTGGTGTACACCAAGGCTTTCAGTCGATAATAATGTTGCCACTGAGCGTCCTCAAGTGAATCATCTGCTTTGAAATCCAATTGTGCTAGCGCTTTCTTATACTGCTCCACATTGATCAAAAGTTGGGCTTTTGCCAATTGCCACTCGGCGTCTTGTTTCGTAGATAAGGTTTGTTTGGATAAGCGTTTGCTCAACAATTGTGCTTGTTGAGTATTATTAGCCGCGTTCGCCGCTTTCATTGCCATAATCAGCAAATCGTTTTGTAGACGGCCTTGCGTGGTGTCGGCCTGCATGATGTAGGTCTGTGCCGTCTCGCTTGGCTTGCTCGTGATATTAATCAAATTTGGTGCCGTAGGCGTGGTTGAACAAGCCGCCAGCATCATTGCTAATGCAACAGGAGTGAGTAAGCGTGGTACACTGAGTCTCTGGTGGTTTTTCATAGCCATGAGTTCTTATATTAATCCGTGTAAAATTGTCTTTATAATAATCGCTGAAGTGATGGTAAACAAATGACTGATAACAAAACCTTGGACGTTCCAACGTTATATATAGTTCCTACGCCAATTGGTAACCTTGGTGATATAACTCAACGAGCTTTAGATGTACTTTCAAGTGTAGATGTTATCGCCGCTGAAGATACTCGCCATACCGGCCGATTGCTCTCACACTTCAATATTCAAACGAAGACGTTCGCGCTTCATGATCACAATGAACAGCACAAAGCTCAAGCTTTAGTTGATAAATTATTATCAGGATTATCGATTGCGCTTGTCTCCGATGCTGGTACACCATTAATCAGTGATCCAGGTTATCATTTGGTCACACAATGTCGTCAGGCGGGTGTTAAAGTTACGCCACTTCCTGGTGCGTGTGCGGTGATCACGGCGCTCAGTGCGTCGGGTTTACCGTCAGATCGTTTTAGCTTTGAGGGGTTCTTCCCCGCCAAAAGCAAAGGGCGCAAAGATAAACTGATGGAGATTGCCAACGTT
This sequence comes from Vibrio zhugei, assembly GCF_003716875.1. Classification (NCBI taxonomy): domain Bacteria; kingdom Pseudomonadati; phylum Pseudomonadota; class Gammaproteobacteria; order Vibrionales; family Vibrionaceae; genus Vibrio; species Vibrio zhugei. The sequence goes on from NZ_CP033078.1 coordinate 562,384, forward strand.
GAGCGTACCTGCATCTTCTATGAATCCCCTCACCGTATCACAGATTCCCTGCAAGATATGCTGGAAGTGTTAGGTCCGGATCGCGAAGTTGTCTTAGCGCGTGAGCTCACTAAGACTTTTGAAACCATTCAAGGATTGCCTCTGGGTGAACTGATTGACTGGATAGAAGAAGACAGCAACCGTAAACGTGGGGAAATGGTATTACTCATTCATGGGCAGCGTGAACAGAAAGATGAGGCGCTACCCGATGAGGCGTTACGTACGTTGGGCATTTTGAACAAAGAACTCCCGCTTAAGCGCGCTGCAGCCGCAACCGCGGAGATTTATAATGTGAAGAAAAACGCATTGTATAAATGGGGATTGGATAACCTCGATTAAGGGGTGTTGTTATTTTGCGCATTTATTCGGGAATTTGTCGATTTTCCCGATTCTTGGTGGACACTAAGAAGGGTTATCGATATTATGCGCGCTCGGAGTTGGCCAGGGTAATCGCTGCCTTATTGATGTCCCTTGACCTTGTGTTGGGGAGACTGATGAGGGGGAGGAAAGTCCGGGCTCCATAGAGCAGGGTGCCAGGTAACGCCTGGGGGACGTGAGTCCACGACAAGTGCAGCAGAGAGAATACCGCCGATGGCCTATTCATTGAATAGTGCACAGGTAAGGGTGAAAGGGTGCGGTAAGAGCGCACCGTGCGTCTGGTAACAGTGCGTAGCAAGGTAAACTCCACCCGGAGCAAGACCAAATAGGCTTCCACATAGCGCGGCTCGCGTTTGGAGGCGGGTAGGTTGCTTGAGCCAGTGAGCGATTGCTGGCCTAGAGGAATGGTTACCACCGCGTAAGCGGTACAGAACCCGGCTTATACGGCCAACTCCACCCAATTGAAACCCATCATGGCTCTTGAGTTATGATGGGTTTTTTGCTTTATATTGACTCAACCGATACGAAAAGCTTTAAACTTAGTGCCCCATCACGCCCATATCTGGGTAATGAGTAGCGGTAGTGTCGGAAATAGGTACACTAATTAAGACAATACACCGCCGAACCGGCGTAATGAGATAACCATGACTGAATCTTTTCAACACATATCTGTGCTACTCAATGAATCTATTGATGGGTTAGCAATCAAACCCGATGGAACCTACATCGATGGGACGTTTGGGCGAGGCGGTCATAGTCGCACTATCTTGTCAAAATTAGGTCCTAACGGTCGATTATTCAGTATTGATCGTGATCCTCAAGCTATCGCAGAAGCACAAAAAATTGATGATCCTCGCTTTACCATTGTACATGGCCCGTTTTCAGGTATTGCCCATTATGCACAGCAGCATGATCTTGTGGGACAAGTGGATGGGGTCTTGTTTGACCTGGGCGTGTCGTCTCCTCAGCTCGATGATGCGGAGCGTGGCTTTAGTTTTATGAAAGATGGCCCTCTGGATATGCGTATGGATCCGACGGCTGGGATGCCCGTCTCCGAATGGCTAGCCAAAGCGGATCTGGATGACATTACTTGGGTGATTCGTCAGTTTGGTGAAGATAAACATGCGCGGCGTATCGCGCGTGGTATCGTGGAATATCGTGAGAATGAAGCCAATGAACCCCTGCTGCGTACCGGGCAATTAGCGAAGCTGATTTCTGATGTCGCTCCAAAGAACTACAAAGAGAAAAAACACCCAGCCACACGCGCATTCCAAGCGTTTCGCATTTATATCAACAGTGAGCTGGAAGAAATTGATAAAGCCCTGCAAGGCGCGATGCGTGTTCTTGCTCCTGAAGGACGGTTATCGGTGATCAGTTTCCATTCGTTAGAAGATCGCATGGTAAAACGTTTCATGCGTAAAGAGAGTCAAGGCCCTCAGGTGCCGCATGGTATTCCGATGACGGAAGACCAAATCAAAGCGCTAGGAAGTGCTAACCTTAAAACCATTGGAAAAGCAATCAAACCGAGCGAGGCCGAGGTGGATCTGAATCCGCGTTCTCGTAGCTCAGTGTTAAGGATTGCAGAGAAACTGTAACGATCACGATGTCTCAGCCATCCCCGAAACTTGCGAAAATGATTTTAATCGACCTACTGACGGTAGGTCGTATTCCACTGATTCTCATGGTATTGATTTTTGCTAGTGCCATGGGCGTCGTGTTGACTACTCATGATACCCGTCAATCTGTCTCCCGACTCAGTCAGGTACAAAGCGAACGTTTTGACCTAGATAATGAATGGCGCAATCTTATCATTGAAGAAACCGCCTTGGCTGAGCATAGCCGTGTTCAGGAAATTGCTGAAGAGCAGTTACACATGCAGCGTCCTGATGCGGACAAAGAAGTAGTGATTAAACTGAAATGAAAAAACCGTTCAACAAGAAAAAGCCCAACACACCGAATACCAATAAACGTCAGACGGAACAAGGCAACGACCCCTTGTTTATTCGCTGGCGTTTTTATTTAATTTTAGGGTTCGTATTTGTCGCTTTTGCTATTTTAATCGTTCGCGCTGCCTATATTCAGGTCATTGAGCCCGATAATCTTATTCACCAAAGCGACTTGCGTACGGTTCGCTCGAAAACCATTCATTCTGAGCGTGGCATTATTTCCGATCGTAATGGCGAGGCTCTTGCCGTAAGTGTGCCTGTGGACGCGGTATGGGCGGATCCGGCCACCATTATTAAAAAAGGGAGCTTGCAAGAGAAAAATCGTTGGTATGCGTTAGCCGATGTACTCAATTTGGATCGCCAAGGCTTGATTAAGCGGATTGAATCTCATAAAAATCGCCGCTTTATTTATTTGCAACGCCAAGTGAATTCGGCGATGGCCAATTATATCCGCGAGCTTAAATTGCCCGGCGTGGGCCTCAAATCCGAATCTCGACGCTATTATCCGGCAGGAGAAGTGAGTGCTCACGTGGTCGGGGTGACGGGAATCGATGGCCATGGTCTTGAAGGCATTGAGCGCAGTTACGATAAATGGTTGACCGGCGAAGCGGGCAAACAAATCATTCGTAAAGACCGCTATGGCAATGTGGTTGAAAATATCTCCTTAGATAAGAGCCAAGCAGGGAAACCCTTGCAATTGACCATTGATCAGCGACTACAAGCGATTGCGTTTCGTGCGGTGAAACAAGCGATGGCTGACTACCGTGCCACTTCCGCTTCTGCTGTGATGATCGATGTCAAAACGGGCAATGTCCTCGCGATGGTCAATGCGCCCTCTTATAACCCCAATAATCGTTCCGATTATCAGAATTTTAAAATGCGTAACCGCGTAGTGACGGATGCGTTTGAACCTGGCTCAACCGTCAAACCATTCGTGGTATTGGCCTCATTGGAAAATGGTACTGCAGACGAACATACGATTATCGATGTGGGTAATGGCTCCATGCGCATCGGTGGGGCACGGGTTCGCGACTCTGATCCGATTAAAGGCGGCAAAGCCTCGCTACAAATGATTTTGAAAAAATCCAGTAACGTCGGTGTGTCTAAGCTTTCCTTGCGTATGCCGATTGAAGCCTTGCTTGGGATGTATCGCTCGGTCGGGCTGGGGGAAACGTCAGGATTAAACTTGCCGGGTGAAAGTACCGGTATTTTCCCTAGTCGTCAGCGTTGGTCCGATTTTGAACGCGCGACCATCGCCTTTGGGTATGGATTGTCCATTACCCCGATTCAATTAGCCCATGCTTATGCCACATTAGGCAATATGGGGAAATATCAGCCATTGCACCTCATCGAAAGTCAAAGTAATCGTAATTTGGAGCATCAAGTGGCGGATCCTCATTATGTGCGCGAAGTCCTCAACATGCTAGAAACGGTGACTCAACCAGGGGGAACTGCGGTGAAAGCTGCGGTCCCTGGATATCGAATTGCCGCCAAAACCGGGACGTCTCGCAAAGCCGCGGCTGGGGGCTATAGTGATGAATACTTTGCTTACACCGCAGGGGTTGCTCCCGTGAGTAATCCGCGTTTGTCGTTGGTTGTCATGGTGAATGAACCACAAGGCGATTCTTATTATGGTGGTGCAGTTGCAGGTCCTGTTTTTGGAAAAATTATGAAAGGGGCGTTGCAGATTCTGAATATTGCGCCTGATGAAAACAAGTTCAAGAAAGATAAAAACGATTAATTATGAAAGACATGTTAGAGAAAGTAGGCAAAACGCTCGGTGAGTTGCTGAGCTCATGGTGTGCGATAGCGCGCTCTGATATTGCACAGATTACGGTGACCGATTTGCAGCTGGACAGCCGCCGAGTGCAGCCCGGAAGTACCTTTGTCGCCATTATTGGCCATGCGGTTGATGGGCGTCAATTCATGGCAAAGGCAGCGGCGCAAGGTGCCAATGCCATCATTGCGCAGGCGGATGACGTCCACCACCATGGTGAGATCGCCGATTGTCATGGCACGCCGGTGGTGTATGTGGCGCAACTCAACGCCCATTTATCCCAGCTCGGACGTGATTTATATGGCGAACATACCAATCAAGCGATCGCAGTCACCGGCACCAATGGTAAAACGACGATTTCTCAACTGATCGCTCAGTGGTTGACCCGATTAGATACACCGACTGCGGTAATGGGGACGACAGGCAATGGCTTTTTAGATGCGTTGCAACCCGCGTTGAATACCACGGGCAATGCGATTGATATTCAGCAAACGTTGCATCAATTGAGCCAGCAAGGGGCGCAATATACAGCGTTGGAAGTGTCTTCGCATGGCTTAGTGCAAGGACGGGTTAAAGCGATCGATTTTGCGGCCAGTGTGTTCTCTAATCTCAGCCGTGATCATTTGGATTATCACGGAAGCATGCAGGCTTATGAAGCAGCCAAAAAGCAATTGTTCACTGAGCATGAATGTGGTGTCGCCATCATTAACGTTGATGACGAAGTGGGAAAACGTTGGAGCACGGACCTCGATAATGTGGTCGGTGTTTCTTTGCTTGGCCCGCCAGACACGGATTTGCAACTATGGGCTCGCCATGTCGATTATGCCGAGTCTGGTATTGTGATTCATTTTGCGGGATCGTGGGGAGAAGGCACATTGCACACCCCACTGATTGGGGCGTTTAACGCTTGCAATGTGTTACTGGCATTGGCCACCTTGCTCTCGCTCGGGATGGATAAGAACGCCTTGGTGAGCGCCGCGCCATCTTTGCAAGCCGTTATTGGACGTATGGAGTTATTTCAACAGCCTCAGCGTGCCAAAGTTGTGGTCGATTATGCCCATACCCCGGATGCATTAGAAAAAGCACTATCGGCTCTGCGGATACATTGCCAAGGCCGCTTGTGGGCGATCGTCGGTTGTGGTGGGGATCGTGATCGAGGAAAACGCCCGGTCATGGCGAAAGTCGCAGAACACGGTGCCGATAGGGTGATTTTGACCGATGACAATCCGCGTAGTGAGTCACCTGAGCAGATTATTGCTGATATGCAGACTGGGTTAGTGCATCCCGAGCAGTGTCACGTCGAGCATAACCGTTTTGATGCACTGTCTTTCGCGTTAACGAATTCGGCAAGTGATGACATTATTTTGCTGGCGGGGAAAGGCCACGAAGATTATCAGATCATTGGTGAGCAACGCCTACATTATTCAGATCGCGAGTCGGCGCAAACTTTATTGGAGTTGAATGTATGATTACTACGTCCTTACAAGCCATCGCTCAAGCAGTAAACGGACAATGGCATGGTGATAGTCCAGTGATTGACTATGTGTCAACGGATACCCGTGATATTCAAGCCAATACATTATTCATTGCTTTGATTGGTCAGCGTTTTGATGCCCATGACTTCCTGACCCAGGCACAAGAAGCCGGTGCGGTTGCCGCGCTCGTCTCTCGACCACTCGACAGTGATTTTCCTCATATTGTCGTCGATGATACGCGAATAGCCTTGGGACAGTTGGCCGCTTGGGTACACCAGTGCTCACAGACTCCAACCGTCGGGATTACCGGAAGCTGTGGAAAAACCACGGTGAAAGAAATGACCGCAAGTATTCTCTCCCTGAAAGGGCGTGTCTTATCGACTGCGGGAAATTTCAATAACGATATTGGGGTTCCGTTAACGTTACTGCGCTCAACCGTCGATGATGACTTTGCCGTGATTGAAATGGGCGCCAATCATATTGGTGAAATTGCGTATACCACACAGTTAGTTAAGCCCGATGTGGCACTCGTTAATAACGTTGCGGCCGCTCACCTTGAAGGGTTTGGCTCGATCGATGGGGTAAAACAAGCCAAAGGTGAAATTTATCTCGGTTTACCTCAAGCGGGCATCGCATTGGTGAACTTAGACAGTTGTGGTGAAACTTGGTTTGAGACGGTACTTGCGGGGAAAAACATCAAAACTTTTTCTCTCCATGATCATAATGCTGACTTTTTCCCCAGTGATATCAGGCTAAATGAACAAGGCCAAGCCAGCTTTACACTCCATTCACCACAAGGAAGCTTACCGATTACACTCGGTATTATGGGCCAGCATAATGTGTCTAATGCACTCGCTGCGGCCGCTCTTACGATGGAAATGGGAGCGAGCTTGAGTGAGGTTCAAAAAGGCTTGGCAAGTTTACAACCTGTTAAGGGGCGAGTCAGTGCCTTCACATTAACAGACAATGTGAAAGTCATTGATGATAGCTATAATGCCAGTGTGCCCGCCATGAAAGCGGCGATCGACTTGTTAGGTGAGTTTGGTACGACTCGCTGGTTAATTTTGGGCAATATGGCTGAGTTAGGTCATGAAAGTCTTGCACTTCATCGACAAGTCGGTGAACATGCGTACCCATTTCAATTTGAGCATGTTTTAACATACGGTGATGATGCCAAAATCATCAGCGAGGTGTGTCAAGGCCAGCACTTTGCCACCCATGAAGACATGATTGCGTTTATTCGGCAGCAACTACAAAAAGAAAGTCAATCCACCCATACGCTATTAATTAAAGGCGCATTGAGTTCGGGCATGGGTAAGATTGTTGCTGCTCTTAAGGAGATATACACATGATTATTTGGCTTGCGGATTTGCTCCAGCCATATTTTTCGTTTTTCCGTTTATTTGAATACCTTTCGTTTCGTGCGATTGTGAGTATTTTAACGGCATTAAGTCTTTCGTTATGGATAGGCCCTCGTCTTATCAAACGATTACAATTACTGCAAATCGGCCAAGTGGTTCGTAACGATGGTCCAGAATCGCATTTTAGTAAGCGCGGTACCCCAACGATGGGCGGTCTGATGATCCTCGCTTCTATTACGGTGACGGTGTTACTTTGGGCCGACTTATCAAACCCTTATGTATGGGCTGTGCTGGGTGTTTTGCTCGGTTATGGCATCATTGGCTTTATCGACGATTACCGTAAAGTGGTACGGAAAAATACCGATGGTTTGATCGCTCGCTGGAAGTATTTTTGGCAATCGCTGATCGCGCTGGTGGTCTCGTTCGCGCTTTATGCCTACGGGCAAGACACCGCCGTGACGCAATTAGTGGTGCCATTTTTTAAAGATGTTATGCCGCAATTAGGCTTGATGTTCGTGATTTTAAGCTACTTTGTCATTGTGGGAACCAGCAATGCGGTGAACTTAACCGATGGGCTCGATGGCTTAGCCATTATGCCAACCGTCCTAGTATCCGCGGGATTTGCAGTCATTGCATGGGCAACGGGTAACGTCAATTTTGCCGAATATTTGCATATTCCTTATGTTGCGAATGCGTCCGAGTTAGTGGTTGTGTGTACGGCGATTGTGGGGGCCGGTTTGGGCTTCCTATGGTTTAATACTTATCCTGCTCAAGTGTTTATGGGCGATGTCGGCTCTTTAGCATTAGGCGGAGCATTGGGTACCATCGCGGTATTAGTGCGCCAAGAATTTGTTTTGGTGATTATGGGCGGCGTATTCGTTATTGAAACCTTATCGGTCATTTTACAAGTCGGCTCTTATAAATTACGCGGTCAGCGTATTTTCCGAATGGCGCCTATTCATCATCACTACGAGCTGAAAGGGTGGCCAGAGCCGCGTGTTATTGTGCGCTTTTGGATTATCTCGATTGTATTAGTGCTAGTGGGCTTGGCCACACTAAAAGTTCGCTAATTTAACAAGGAGTGAGAGAAATGGATCGTTGGCATCACATTCATAAGGTTGTGGTAGTAGGGCTCGGTATCACCGGGCTCTCCGTCGTTAATTACTTAAGAAAATATCAGCCTCAAGTGGCGGTTCAAGTGATTGATACGCGCCAATCTCCTCCTGGTCTTGAGCTTCTTGATAGTCGCATTCCTCGTTGTATTGGGGATTGGCAGCTTGATTGGTTATTATCGGCCGATTTAGTGGTCACGAACCCAGGAATTGCATTAGCGACGCCACAAATTCAACAGGTACGCGATGCTAATATTCCGGTTGTTGGTGATGTCGAACTGTTCGCTTGGCATGTTGATAAGCCAGTGATTGCTATTACCGGTTCTAACGGCAAAAGCACGGTCACCGACTTAACCGGGGTACTGGCGAATGCCAGCGGGATAAAAACAGCGGTAGGTGGCAATATTGGTGTGCCTGCGCTGGATTTATTACAAGAGGATGCTGAGCTTTATGTGTTAGAGCTGTCGAGCTTTCAATTGGAAACAACGCAGCATTTGTCTGTGGTGGCCGCTGCATTTTTAAATCTGTCTGAAGATCATATGGATCGTTATATCAGTATGGATGATTACCGTGAGGCCAAACAACGCATTTTCTTGCATGCAGACACGGCTGTTTATAATGCGGATGATCCAACGACACAGCCTGATACTGCTGTGGCAAACAGACTCAGTTTTGGTTTGCATCATCCTGCAGATTATACGTTAGCAGAGCATCATCATACGTCGTATTTATGTGCACATGGTCAGCCTGTGTTGCCTGCTGCGGATTTGCGTTTAGTCGGCATGCACAACATTGCAAACGTACTCACTGTTCTCGCTTTACTCGATGCTGCAGGTGTCTCCTATCAAAGTGGCTTAGACGCGCTAAAGTCTTACACTGGACTGACACATCGATGTCAGCTTGTTGCGGATAATCAGGGCATTATTTGGGTTAATGATTCGAAAGCGACCAACGTGGCGAGTACCGAAGCTGCCTTGTCCGGTTTACACCTGAAAGGTACGTTGTACTTGTTGGTAGGAGGCGTTGGCAAAGGGGCCGACTTCTCGCCGTTGGCCGACTATTTTAAAGCATTACCCTTAAAGTTATGTTGTTTTGGTCGCGATGGAAAACAGTTCTTAGCGTTGCATCCATCGGCCGAATATTTTGATTCGATTGAGAACATCATCCAAATTATCCGTCCACAATTGCAGGCGGGTGACATGGTGATGTTGTCTCCAGCTTGTGCCAGCTTTGATCAGTTTAGAAGTTTCATGCATCGCGGTGATGTATTTACTGAACTGGCAAGGCGCTACGCATAATCAATAGGTGATTCATTTGGTGTTATCCAAGCCCTTACAAAAAACCCTCCATTGGTTAAAAACGCCATCGCCTGAGGCCTTGTTTGATCGGCAATTAGTCTGGATATCGTTGGGGTTAATGTTGATTGGCCTCGTCATGGTAACGTCGGCGTCTTTTCCGATCAGTACACGCTTAACGCATCAACCGTTCCATTTTATGGAGCGCCATGCGCTATTCCTATTTTTGTCTATTTGTACCGCATCGGTGGTGATGCAAGTTCGAATGTCGCAATGGATGAAATTCAGTTCCCTATTATTGGCGTTATCGGCGTTTTTGCTCTTGGTGGTCTTGGTTGCAGGGCACTCAGTCAACGGCGCATCCCGCTGGATACCGTTAGGGCTCTTTAACTTACAGCCTGCCGAAGTCGCTAAGCTCTCACTATTTATGTTTATGTCGGGCTATTTAGTCCGTAAACAAGATGAAGTTCGTGAAACCTTCTTTGGGGGATTTTTAAAACCCATCATGGTGTTCGGTACCTTAGCGGTATTACTGCTGTGTCAGCCCGATTTGGGGACGGTGGTCGTGATGTTGGTGACCTTGTTTGGCATGTTATTCATCGCAGGGGCGAAACTGACCCAATTTTTAGCCTTGATGATGGCGGGAATTTTAGCCGTAGTCGGCTTGATTGCCGCTGAACCCTACCGTATTCGTCGTGTGACTTCCTTTATGGATCCTTGGGAAGATCCCTTTGGCAGCGGGTATCAGTTGACGCAATCATTGATGGCTTTTGGTCGAGGTGAATGGTTTGGACAAGGATTAGGTAACTCAGTACAGAAACTCGAATATTTGCCAGAAGCGCATACCGACTTTGTGTTTGCGGTGTTAGGGGAAGAGCTAGGATTTGTTGGTGTTGTATTGGTACTGATGTTGATCTTTAGTTTGGTACTGAAAGCGATTTTTATTGGTAAAAAAGCGTTTGAACATGATGAATATTTCGGTGGGTATTTAGCCTTTGGTATCGGCATTTGGTTTGCGTTTCAGACGTTGGTCAACGTGGGGGCGGCCGCGGGCATTGTTCCCACCAAAGGTTTGACGTTGCCGCTGATCAGTTATGGTGGATCGAGTTTGATTGTGATGTCCGTCGCCGTGGCTATGTTGCTGCGCATTGACTACGAATGCCGAATAAAAATCCGCACTCAACCTGCAGAAAAAGTAAGTGACTCATGAAGACAAATAAACGATTAATGGTGATGGCCGGTGGCACAGGAGGACATGTTTTCCCTGGACTGGCGGTTGCCAAGCAATTACAGCAACAAGGCTGGGACATTCGTTGGCTCGGTACCGCAGATCGTATGGAAGCGGATTTAGTCCCAAAGCATGGGATTGAGATTGATTTTATTCGTGTGAAGGGGTTAAGAGGCCAAGGCTTAGGGAAATTGATCAAAGCCCCTTTCCAAATTATGAATGCCATTTTTCAAGCCCGACGTCATATGAAACGCTGGAAGCCGGACGTGGTGTTAGGCATGGGAGGGTATGTCAGTGGTCCTGGTGGTATTGCCGCTTGGCTACTGGGGATCCCAGTGGTGTTGCATGAACAGAACGCGGTGGCTGGATTAACCAATCAGTGGTTGGCAAAAATTGCGACTCGCGTTTTTCAAGCCTTTGCCGGCGCATTTAAAGAGGTGCCTGTGGTCGGCAATCCGGTGCGCAGTGATGTGAGCGGGTTACCGGCTCCTGAGGAGCGAATGACAGGCCGAGATGGTCCTATTCGTATTCTCGTGATGGGGGGCAGTCAGGGCGCGCGCATTCTTAATCAAACCTTACCTAAGGTGATGGAGCAACTCGATAGCGAGCGTTATATCATTCATCACCAAGCAGGAAAAAATCAACATCAAGAGGTGATTGCCGCTTATCAAGCTGCTGGGATGCCTCAGGTGCAAGTGACCGAATTCATTGATGATGTGGCGAAAGAATATGCATGGGCCGACCTCTTGGTGTGTCGCTCGGGCGCTTTGACTGTTTCCGAGGTGTCGGCGGCAGGAGTGGCGGCGATTTTCGTTCCGTTTATGCACAAAGACCGCCAGCAAGCGTTAAATGCCGATCACTTAGTTGAGTGCGGCGCCGCCGTGATGATCGAACAACCTAATTTAACCGTCACCGCAATGGCTGATGCCATTGAAACTTTGGATCGCCCTCAGTTGATGACGATGGGAAGCAAAGCTCGCGCCGTCGCGAACACGGACGCCGATAAGATTGTCGCCGATGCGATTGCCTCTCTGACTGAATAATGAGAATACAACAATGACAGCAAAACAAACTCCCGATATCGCACAAATCCGTGCGATGGTCCCAGAAATGCGCCGTGTGAAAAGCATTCACTTTGTTGGTATTGGCGGAGCCGGTATGAGTGGCATTGCCGAAGTACTGCTCAATGAAGGGTATCAAATTACTGGGTCTGATATCGCTGAAAACCCGATCACGCAACGCTTATCTTCGAAAGGTGCCACGATTTTTATTGGTCATGCCCAAAGCAATATCGCGCATGCCAGTGTGATTGTTGTCTCGACAGCCATTAATGAAAGCAATCCAGAAGTAGCGGCCGCCAGAGCGAAACGGATACCGATTGTTCGTCGCGCCGAAATGCTTGCTGAACTGATGCGTTTTCGCCATGGTATCGCGGTTGCGGGGACACATGGGAAAACCACGACGACCGCTCTTGTGACACAAATTTATAATGAAGCAGGATTGGATCCGACGTTTGTGAATGGCGGCTTGGTAAAGAGCGCTGGGACCAATGCTCGTTTAGGCTCCAGTCGTATCTTGATTGCGGAAGCGGATGAAAGTGATGCCTCTTTCTTACATTTGCAGCCGATGGTGACCATCGTAACCAATATTGAAGCGGATCACATGGATACCTATGGTGGTGATTTCTCGACTCTCAAGCAAACCTTTGTCGATTTTATCCATAATTTGCCTTTTTATGGTCAGGCGATAATGTGTGTCGATGATCCAGTGGTTCGAGAGTTAATTCCTCGCATTAGCCGTCAAGTGATTACCTACGGTTTCTCTGCGGACGCGGATGTCCGGATTGAAAACTATCGTCAGGAAGGCCAGCAAGGTAAATTTACCGTGGTGCGTCAGGGCCGAGAAAATTTAGAGATAACATTGAATATTCCCGGTCGTCATAATGCCTTGAACGCGTCTGCTGCGATTGCGGTCGCGACAGAAGATGAGGTGTCGGATTCGGCAATTTTACGCGCGATGGCAAGCACGCAAGGCACTGGACGTCGCTTTGATCAACTCGGAACGTTTGATACCGGTCATGGCCAAGCGATGCTCGTCGATGATTATGGCCATCATCCGACGGAAGTGGATGTTACGATTAAAGCGGCACGCAATGGCTGGGCAGACAAGCGTCTTGTGATGATTTTTCAGCCGCATCGCTACACACGTACGCGAGATTTATACGAAGATTTCGCCAATGTGCTGGAACAAGTGGATGTATTACTGATTCTTGATGTATATTCGGCAGGGGAAGCCCCAATTGCCAATGCCGACAGTCGTTCACTGTGCCGCACGATTCGTACACGTGGCAAAGTTGACCCAATATTCGTGCCTGATATCGATACGTTACCTTCTGTTTTAGCAAATGTCTTACAAGATGGTGACTTAGTATTGACTCAGGGTGCGGGGGATATCGGCAAAGTAGCCAAAAAGCTAGCAACTCTAAAATTGAACATCGAGCACATGCAAAATAGCTAAAATAATGGTGTTTTTAGGGCATTTTCAGTTGAAGTTGGTATTAATCGTTGATTTCTACCTTTCAGGGTTTGATACTTTCAATGACCTCAGTATAATTTAAGGGTTACAGTTAATGCTTTTGCCTCTATTATCATTACAGATAGGGTTTCAATGGCCGGTTGTTAACAGGATATTCGGACTTTGATACAACACGTTTTAGACAAAGGACGACAGTTATCCACTTCTCCACTTGTGAAAAAGCATGCCGCTGGTGGCAGCTTTTTTTTAGTGGTGACTTTGTTGATTGGTTTTTTGTTGTACTCAACAGTCAGTTGGATGTGGGACGAACAACGGCTTCCACTGTCCAATATCGTACTACAAGGTGATTTACAGCACGTCACGGCACAAGATGTTCAACAAGCATTTGAGCAACTGAATCATATCGGTACGTTTATGTCTCAGGATATCGGCACGCTGCAACGCAGCGTGGAAACCATTCCTTGGGTATCACATGCCTCTATTCGTAAACAGTGGCCCAATACCATCAAAGTATTTTTGACTGAGTATCACGCGATTGCGATTTGGAATGGCAATCAGTTGTTGAACGCCAAAGGTACTGTGTTTGGTGGTGATGTGTCTGAAGTGACTGGCGAACGTGTTAAACTGTATGGTCCTAAAGGGACGGCTCAACAAGTTTTGCAAGCTTGGCGTCATTATAATCCTAAGTTTAAACACCTTGGATTGAATATATCGTCTTTATTATTGAACGAACGACGAGCTTGGCAAATTATATTAGATAACGGTATTCGTTTAGAGTTGGGAAAAGAGTCATTAGATGAACGTCTTCAACGCTTTTTCCTGCTTTACAATAAATTAGGTGACCAAGCCGAGCGCGTTAGTTATATCGATCTTCGATACGATACTGGTGCGGCGGTTGGCTGGATACCTCAAGAAGACTCAACACAAGAGAAGACCGATGACTAAATCTGCCGACGACAACATTATTGTTGGTTTGGACATAGGCACTGCCACAGTATCTGCTTTGGTAGGCGAAGTTCTGCCAGACGGGCAAATTAATATTATTGGTGCAGGAACCAGTCCTTCACGTGGAATGGACAAAGGCGGTGTTAATGATCTTGAGTCGGTTGTAAAATCGGTCCAACGTGCGATCGATCAAGCTGAGCTGATGGCGGAATGTCAAATCAGTAACGTCTACCTTTCTATCTCTGGTAAGCATATTGCTAGCCGAATAGAAAAGGGAATGGGGGCGATTTCTGACGAGGAAGTGACGCAAGATGACATGGATCGTGCTATTCATACGGCTAAATCCATTAAAATTGGCGAAGAACAGCGAATCCTGCATGTTATACCGCAAGAATTTACAATTGATTACCAAGAAGGGATTAAAAATCCGCTAGGCTTATCAGGTGTTCGCATGGAAGTCAGTGTGCACTTGATCACTTGTCACAATGATATGGCAAGAAATATTATTAAAGCGGTTGAGCGTTGTGGGTTAACCGTTGAACAGTTAGTATACTCAGGACTTGCAGCAAGTAATGCTGTAATTACTGAAGATGAGCGTGAGTTAGGTGTGTGTGTCGTTGATATTGGCGCGGGCACCATGGATATCGCCGTATGGACTGGAGGAGCACTTCGTCATACGGAGGTATTTTCATACGCAGGTAATGCAGTGGCGAGTGATATTGCCTTTGCCTTTGGTACACCAATTAGTGATGCAGAAGAGATAAAAGTTAAATACGGTTGTGCATTGAGCGAGTTGGTGAGTAAAGATGATACGGTGAACGTCCCGAGTGTGGGTGGCCGTCCATCTCGAAGCTTACAAAGACAAACGTTATCAGAAGTCATTGAGCCTCGTTATACTGAACTTATGGGGATGGTTAACCAGACCATAGATTTAGTGCAAGATCAGCTACGTAAAGATGGTATTAAACATCATCTTGCCGCAGGTGTCGTGTTAACGGGCGGGGCTGCACAAATTGAAGGACTGGTGGATTGCGCAGAACGTGTTTTCCGCAATCAGGTCCGAGTCGGTAAACCACTCGAAGTGAGTGGTCTTACTGATTACGTAAAAGAGCCGTATCATTCTACGGCAGTGGGTTTACTTCATTACGCAAAAGATAGCCAAATGAATGACGATGTGGATTACCAAGAGCCTAAGCGCCAACCAACATCAGCCAGTCTTTGGAGTCGTTTGCGTAATTGGATTCAGAAAGAGTTTTAACCTGAGTTGCAGGAAAAAACGGAGATAACACATGTTTGAACCGATGATGGAAATGTCTGACGATGCTGTAATTAAAGTCGTTGGAGTAGGTGGTGGCGGCGGTAATGCCGTAGAACACATGGTACGTGAATCCATCGAAGGCGTGGAATTCATCAGTATCAATACAGATGCACAAGCACTTCGTAAAACCAGTGTGAGTACTGTCATTCAAATTGGTGGCGATATCACTAAGGGCCTTGGCGCTGGTGCGAATCCACAGGTTGGACGTGACGCAGCTCTCGAAGATAAAGAACGGATTAAAGAAGTTCTGACTGGTGCCGATATGGTATTTATCGCAGCTGGTATGGGCGGTGGTACTGGTACAGGTGCTGCACCGGTCATTGCTGAAGTGGCAAAAGAACTTGGCGTACTTACCGTTGCCGTAGTGACTAAGCCATTTAGCTTTGAAGGTAAGAAGCGTTTATCGTTTGCCGAACAGGGTATCGAAGAATTATCAAAGCATGTTGATTCTTTAATCACTATTCCAAACGAAAAACTTCTTAAAGTGCTTGGTCGTGGTATCACCTTACTGGAAGCCTTTGGCAGCGCGAACGATGTGCTTAAAAATGCAGTGCAAGGTATTGCTGAACTGATTACTCGCCCTGGCATGATCAACGTCGACTTTGCGGACGTAAGAACCGTGATGTCGGAAATGGGTCACGCGATGATGGGCAGCGGTGTCGCAAGCGGTGAAGATCGCTCTGAAGAAGCAGCAGAAATGGCCATTTCTAGCCCACTTCTTGAGGATATTGATCTTGCTGGTGCTCGTGGCGTGCTGGTCAACATTACAGCCGGTCTCGACATGCGTTTGGATGAATTCGAAACCGTGGGTAATACAGTGAAAGCGTTTGCTTCTGATAATGCGACGGTCGTTATCGGTACCTCTTTAGACCCTGATATGCAAGATGAAATTCGTGTAACAGTGGTAGCGACAGGTATCGGAACAGAAAAACGTCCTGACATTACTTTGGTCGCAGGCGGCAAGGCAAAAGTCACCGCTCCAACACAGCCGGTACAAACGCAACAACCCGCGGCACGTGTTGAAGAAAAAGTGGCACAACCTGTGCAAGAGAAAACAGAGACACCACAACCGACAACGTCTTCAAAACCGTCGTCGAATAATGTGTCCTCTGGTAATCAGAACACTGCACCTAAGCCAGAGAAAGAAAGCGGTTATTTAGACATTCCTGCTTTCCTACGCCGTCAGGCTGATTAAAGTTTCGCCACAATTTGACACTGTTCAAAATTCTGGTAGGATAGCGCTCTGCTTGGCTTTAGGGCCAAGTATTGTGGCAATTATTTGAGGCAAGTAGATGATCAGACAACGTACTCTGAAAGAAATAGTGAAAACAACTGGTGTAGGATTACACTCCGGTCGTAAAGTCACGCTTACTCTTCGCCCTGCTGCTGCAAATACTGGGATTGTATATCGCCGCACTGATTTGAATCCACCGGTTGATTTTCCGGTTGATCCTGAAGCGGTTCGCGATACGATGTTATGTAGTGCTCTTGTTAACGATCAGGGGATTCGTATCTCCACCGTTGAACATTTAAGCGCTGCATTAGCAGGTATGGGCATCGACAACATTGTTATTGAAGTTGATGCACCAGAAATCCCAATCATGGATGGAAGCGCGAGTCCTTTTGTTTACTTGCTGCAACAAGCAGGTATCGAAGAGCTGAACGTATCTAAGCGATTCATTCGTGTGAAAAAACCGATTCGTGTTGAAGACGGCGATAAGTGGGCTGAATTACGTCCGCATAACGGCTTCAAAATGGATTTCGAAATTGAATTTGATCATCCTGCAATTGATGGTGATGGCCAACATTTGGTGTTTGATTTCTCATCACAAGGCTTTGTTAAAGAGATTTCTCGAGCACGAACTTTCGGTTTTATGCGTGATATCGAGTACTTACAGTCTCAAAACCTTTGTTTAGGCGGCAGTTTCGACTGTGCGATTGTACTTGATGATTACCGTATCTTGAACGAAGATGGTCTGCGTTTTAGTAATGAATTTGTGACACATAAGATGTTGGATGCCATTGGCGATCTATACATGTGTGGTCACTCAATCGTTGGTGAATTCCGCGCATTTAAATCTGGACACGGATTGAATAACCAAGTTCTACGTGCTTTGTTGGCAAACCAAGAAGCATGGGAATGGGCAACATACGAAGAAGAAGCGGGTGCACCGCTAATGTATGTGGAACCGAATATGGTTATTGCATAACAGCAAAATATGAAGATTGATTAAAAACCAGACGTGATGTCTGGTTTTTTTATGCGTATAAAACAGCAATGGTTCACTGTATGGGGACGAGATGCTGTCAGTCTTTTGGGGTGGATGGTTTTGTCAATGTGGCTAAACGCTGTAAACGAGCCTGTAATTTCGGTGGCGCGCTTTCCGCTACCGCGAGGAGATAATTTGCAGCCTTTTGGGAGATAGGGGGGCGGGCTTTTGCCTCTTGTTTATGCCGTCCGACTCCCGCCCCTTCGGTTCGATAGATGTCAGGGTTGATCCGCACATCGATAGAGATCAGTTTGGCGAAGCCTTGGCTACGTAATTGATTGAGAATGTTTAAACGATCTCGATCGATCTTCATCTTTAAAGCGGCACTGGCGGTTTCGATCACTAATTGACCATGACGTACATTGGCCGCTCGTACATGACCAGCCGCGCTAGCAGGGACAATAGACTTGATGATCTTATTGATCGTTATTATTTCACTGGCGTGATCTTGTAAGCGTTTTAAGAGTGAGCTATCGATTAACTCTGTAGTCGCAGTTGGACGATGATCTCTCATTGAGCTTCCTTTATCATCATGGGTGATGAAATCGTGTCATGCATTAACATCATAAGTCATAAGACTGACGCTCTATTGTAGCCATATTTCTTTATAAAGAAAGCCATTGTCTCATAGGATTGAGAACCGTGCGCTGTGATGGTTTTTTACACGACATGGCAAGCAAATACCGTTTATCTGAGGTTTATTTCAATAACGTCGGACTAACTATTGATAAACTAAGTTAAAAACCTTAGGTTAGACGCACAAAACGATAAGTTATATTCGCAGAAACCTTATTACTATTGGTCGCAGGGCAAAAAATTCCTTAAACTAGTGGGGTATTTACTCCCCTAAATGCCTTGAAAATAGACATTATCATCACCATGTAATGATAAATAAGACTTATCTTTAGTATTCCTTGTTGAATATATGAGTAAAGGCATAGGCATTAAGAAGTCGATCAATGACGACCTAAGTACAGAGAGATCCACACAAGATGATAACTAAGCTACTGACAAAGGTAATTGGCAGTCGTAATGATCGCACATTGCGCCGCTTGAGAAAGATTGTTAACGAAATTAATAATTACGAACCCGCTTTCGAAGCGCTCTCCGATGAAGAACTTAAAGCGAAAACCGCTGAATTTCGTCAACGTCTTGATCAAGGCGAAACTTTAGACGCGCTGTTGCCTGAAGCGTTCTCAACAGTGCGAGAAGCTTCCAAACGTTTATACGGTATGCGTCATTTCGACGTGCAGCTCATCGGCGGTATGGTACTGAACTCCGGTGAAATTGCTGAGATGCGTACAGGTGAAGGTAAAACATTAACGGCGACTCTTGCGGCTTACCTAAATGCCTTACCACAAAAAGGCGTACACATTGTTACCGTCAATGACTACCTTGCTAAGCGTGATGCCGAAACAAACCGTCCTCTATTTGAATTCTTAGGCATGACGGTCGGTGTCAATGTCCCTAATATGCCACCTCATGCGAAAAAAGAAGCCTATCAAGCGGATATTTTATACGGAACCAACAATGAATTTGGTTTTGATTATCTGCGTGACAACATGGCTTTTCGTGAAGAAGATCGTGTTCAAGGTGAACGCTTCTTTGCCATTGTCGATGAAGTCGATTCTATCTTAATTGATGAAGCTCGTACCCCTCTTATTATTTCCGGTCCTGCCGAAGACAGCTCGGATTTATATACTCGCATTGATAAGCTGATTCCTAGCCTACAAAAGCAAGATAAAGAAGACTCAGAAGAGTATCGCGGCGATGGACACTACACGCTGGATGAAAAATCCAAGCAAGTGTACCTAACTGAAACAGGCCAAGAATTTGTCGAAGAATTGCTGATCAAACATGGCTTAATGGAAGAAGGCGATACACTGTATTCACCAACCAATATTAGCTTATTGCATCATGTTCATGCTGGGCTACGTGCTCACATTTTGTTTGAACGTGACGTTGACTACATCGTCAATGAAAAAGGCGAAGTGGTGATTGTCGATGAACATACCGGACGTACGATGGAAGGCCGTCGTTGGTCCGATGGCTTACACCAAGCTGTGGAAGCCAAAGAAGGGGTCGATATTCAGAATGAGAACCAAACCTTAGCGTCGATTACCTTCCAAAACTATTTCCGTCTTTATGAAAAACTCTCTGGTATGACAGGGACGGCGGATACAGAAGCATTCGAGTTCCAACAAATTTACGGTTTAGAAACCGTGGTGATTCCAACCAACCGTCCAACACGTCGTAGTGATTTCGCGGATGCGGTTTACCGCACCGAAGCGGAGAAATTTGCCGCGATTATTAAAGATATCCAAGCGTGTGTGGAACGTGGACAACCAGTATTGGTGGGTACGGTATCGATCGAAAAGTCTGAATTGCTATCTAATGCATTGAAACAGGCGAATATTAAACACGCTGTATTGAATGCCAAATTCCACGAAAAAGAAGCGGAAATCGTTGCTGAAGCAGGGAAACCAGGCTCCGTTACTATTGCTACCAACATGGCGGGCCGTGGTACGGATATCGTGCTAGGCGGTAGCTGGCAAATGAAAGTCGATATGATGGATAACCCAAGCCAAGAGCAAATCGATCAAGTTAAAGCTGAATGGCAAACACTGCATGATGCGGTCATTGAAGCCGGTGGTTTGCATATTATTGGTACCGAGCGCCATGAATCGCGCCGTATCGATAACCAGCTTCGTGGTCGTTCTGGTCGTCAAGGGGATCCTGGTTCAACACGTTTCTATCTTTCAATGGAAGATGCGTTGTTGCGTATTTTCACTTCCGATCGCATGGCAAACTTGATTCAAGGCGGCATGTCAGAAGGGGAAGCCATCGAAAGCAGAATGTTGTCCCGTTCGATTGAAAAAGCCCAACGCAAAGTGGAAGGACGTAACTTTGATGTCCGTAAACAGCTGTTGGAGTACGATGATGTCGCTAATGATCAACGTCAAGTCGTCTATGAGTTGCGTGATGGTTTGCTGGCGGGATCGGAAGATGTCAAAGGTATGCTTGATCAAAACCGTGAAGACGTTCTGCATGCGGTGATGGATCAGTACATTCCACCGCAAAGCCTAGAAGACATGTGGGATATTGCTGGTCTGCAAGAGCGCCTGAAATATGACTTCGATTTAGAATTACCCATCCAGCAATGGCTTGATGAAGATGAATCGCTGCATGAAGAAACACTGCGTGAGCGTGTGATTCAAAAAGCCGTCGATGTGTACCGTGAAAAAGAAGCATCGGTGGGTGAAGAAGTGATGCGTAATTTCGAAACGTCTGTCATGTTGCAAACCTTGGATACGCTGTGGAAAGAGCATTTGGCTGCCATGGATCATTTACGTCAAGGTATTCACTTACGTGGTTATGCGCAGAAAGATCCTAAGCAAGAGTATAAGCGAGAGTCGTTCGAACTGTTCCAAGGACTCTTAGAAGCACTGAAATCGGATGTGATTATGGTGTTGTCTAAAGTTCGTGTTCAGGAAGAAGAAGAAGTCGAACGTATGGAAGCTCAGCGCATTGCCCAAGCAGAGGAAGCCTCGCGTCGCATTCAAGAGCATAGTGGTGATATGGATGAAGAGCAATCAACCTCCGGACAACCTGTTATGCGTGATATGCCTAAAGTGGGTCGTAATGAACCATGCCCATGCGGTAGTGGGAAAAAATATAAACACTGTCATGGTCAAATTCATTGATCAGTAAGAGTTAAAAAAGAGTCGCTTAGGCGACTCTTTTTTTAAGCATTTTTTATTCGTCTAGGTATTTGATAGGAGCACACAATGAAGCGAACTCACATTGTCGCAGGCATTATTTTCAGTGATGATTGTCGTCAGGTTTATATTACCAAGCGTCCTGATGATCGTCATAAAGGCGGCTATTGGGAGTTTCCCGGTGGCAAGGTGGAAGCTGGAGAAACCATTGAGCAAGCCATGTCACGCGAGCTATTCGAAGAAATTGGTATCACGGTGACCGAGCAAGCCGTTTACGAACACCTTGCCTTTGATTATTCCGATAAGGCCTTGGTTTTTGATTTTATGACGGTGACGGCGTTTTCGGGGCAGCCATTTGGCAAAGAAGGCCAAACGGGGTGTTGGGTGGCGGTCAGTGAGCTCACGCAATATCGCTTCCCTGAAGCGAACGTGCCCATCTTAGAGAAGATAGTAAAAGAGTACGGTTAAGTACTAGCCAGGTAAAACGATAGTTGTTAACGTAAGTAGCGTTGTGGAACCGAAAAATAAATGAACCCAAACAGGGTGATATAACATGGAGAATTCGGCAATGGTAAGAATTGCAATTGCTGGCGCGGCTGGGCGCATGGGGCGAAACCTTGTCAAAGCGGCACATAATAACCCTAAAGCCAGTGTCGTAGCAGGATCAGAGCGTGCTGAGTCGTCTTTAGTGGGGGTGGATATTGGCGAACTTTGTTCAGAAGGGCGCTTTAACGTGGTATTGGTCGATGACTTAACTCAAGCGATTGATGGCTTTGATGTCATCATTGATTTTACGGCCCCTAAAAGCACACTCGCTAATATTGAATTGTGTAAGCAATACAAGAAAAAAATTGTTATTGGGACTACCGGTTTTAGTGACGAAGAGCGTGCCCTTATTGACGAGGCTGCACAAGAGATCGGTATCGTCATGGCCCCTAACTATAGTGTCGGCGTCAACCTTGTCTTTAAGTTGCTAGAAAAAGCTGCTCAAGTGATGGGAGAGTACTCTGATATTGAAATTATCGAAGCTCACCATCGCCATAAAGTGGACGCGCCATCTGGCACGGCGATCGGCATGGGAGAAGCGATCGCGGGGGCGATGGGGAATAAGCTGAGTGATGTCGCTGTTTATGCTCGTGAAGGTATTACGGGAGAACGGTCCCGTGATGAGATTGGTTTTGCCACCATTCGTGCGGGCGATATTGTTGGCGAACATACGGCGATGTTTGCCGATATTGGTGAGCGCGTGGAAATCACTCACAAAGCGACGGACCGTATGACCTTTGCAAATGGCGCGGTACGTGCTGCGATTTGGCTCTGTGAACAGCCAAATGGGTTTTATACGATGAGTGATGTCTTGTCTTTAAATTCCTTATAGTACATAATTATGCGCTAACGAGGTTGGCGCATATTCCTTTCTCGACTATTTTTCACTTCAAGTTTTCTTCGCTTTATTCTTCAATAAACAGGGTTTTTATTGTTTATTTTGGAGGTCTTTTGCTTTTTATTTTTTGTAACTGCTTTTATTAATAGATAACTGGGTAAGTTATCGTTTGCTTTTTACTGTCTATTGGATCTTGTTGGTCAATTAATTTTTTTTGCTGTTTTTGAAATTTAATGCAGAAATTTTATCGATTCTATAGGCTGTGACTGACATTTTTAGCGGCTTTGCAATGGTTTTTAAGATAAAGGCAATAAACTGTGCGTTTATTTTTAACGAATTATTGACACTAATCACTGCACTCATTAGAATAGCGCCAATTTGTCTACTATCTCTTAGCGCTGATACAAAATGCGGCAAGGAAGGCAATGATGAATCATAAATTAAATCTATTGCATTTTTATTCTGGAGGTTATCTTGAGTAAATCAGCACTTTTAGTCCTAGAAGATGGGACGGTGTTCCACGGAGTGTCCATCGGGGCAGATGGTTGTTCTGTTGGTGAAGTTGTTTTTAATACCTCGATGACGGGGTACCAAGAAATCCTCACTGATCCTTCCTACTCTCAACAAATCGTTACGTTAACTTATCCCCATATTGGTAATACCGGCACTAACTCCGAAGATGAAGAATCCTCAGCGGTTCATGCTCAAGGTCTTATCATTCGCGACCTTCCTCTCCTTGCTTCTAACTTCCGTAATCAACAATCGCTTTCTGACTACCTGAAAGAACGTAATATCGTTGGCATTGCAGATATCGACACGCGTAAATTGACTCGTATTTTACGTGAGAAAGGTGCGCAGAATGGCTGTGTAGTCGCTGGTGACCATATTGATGCGGATATGGCTCTAGAAAAAGCCAAGGCATTTCCTGGTTTGAAAGGCATGGATTTAGCGAAAGTCGTTACAACCCAAGAAGCGTACGAATGGAAACAAGGATCTTGGACGCTGAATGAGGGATTGCCAGAAGAAAAAGCCGAGGAAGACTTGCCTTATCATGTTGTGGCTTATGATTTCGGCGCGAAACGCAATATTTTACGCATGTTAGTTGACCGAGGCTGCCGCTTAACGGTTGTGCCGGCACAAACGTCAGCAGAAGAAGTGCTTGCCTTAAATCCCGATGGTATTTTCTTATCTAATGGCCCTGGTGACCCAGAACCTTGTGACTATGCGATCAAAGCAACACAAACGTTCCTCGAGAAAAATATACCGCTTTTTGGTATTTGCTTAGGTCATCAAATTTTGGCACTGGCCTCTGGCGCGAAGACAGTAAAAATGAAATTTGGTCATCACGGGGCGAACCACCCAGTCAAAGATATCGAACGCGATGTGGTGATGATTACCTCTCAAAACCACGGTTTTGCTGCCGATGAAGCGAGTTTACCTGACACTTTGCGTGCGACTCATAAGTCTTTATTTGATGGGTCACTGCAAGGGATACACCGAACAGATAAACCCGCATTTAGCTTCCAAGGACACCCCGAAGCGAGCCCAGGCCCACACGATGCTGCGCCACTCTTCGACCACTTCATTGATTTGATTCAACAACACAGCGCTTAATTGGGAGTAGTAAACCATGCCAAAACGTACTGACATTCAAAGCATTCTAATTTTAGGTGCGGGTCCTATTGTTATCGGCCAGGCTTGTGAGTTTGACTACTCAGGCGCGCAAGCGTGTAAAGCATTACGTGAAGAAGGGTATCGAGTGATTCTTGTGAACTCGAACCCGGCTACGATCATGACAGATCCCGAAATGGCTGATGCCACTTACATTGAGCCTATTCACTGGGAAGTGGTACGTAAAATCATTGAAAAAGAACGCCCAGATGCGGTTCTTCCTACCATGGGTGGACAAACTGCATTGAACTGCGCACTTGAGTTGGAAAAACAAGGTGTGTTGGCCGAGTTTGGCGTCGAAATGATTGGCGCCACAGCGGATGCGATTGATAAAGCCGAAGACCGTTCACGCTTCGATGAAGCGATGAAGTCGATTGGCTTAGAATGCCCACGCGCCGATACGGCGAAAAGTATCGAAGAAGCGTATAACGTTCTCAATAAAGTCGGCTTCCCATGTATCATTCGTCCTTCTTTTACCATGGGCGGCACCGGTGGTGGTATTGCTTATAACAAAGAAGAGTTTGATGAAATTTGTCGCCGCGGTTTGGATCTGTCGCCAACCAATGAACTATTGATTGATGAATCGTTGATTGGCTGGAAAGAATATGAAATGGAAGTGGTGCGCGATAAAAACGATAACTGTATTATCGTTTGTTCGATTGAAAACTTCGATGCGATGGGGATTCATACTGGTGACTCCATTACCGTCGCGCCCGCCCAAACGCTTACGGATAAAGAATATCAGTTGATGCGTAACGCATCTCTTGCCGTGTTGCGTGAGATCGGTGTTGAGACTGGTGGATCAAACGTTCAGTTTGGTATCAATCCGGATGATGGGCGCATGGTTATCATCGAGATGAACCCGCGCGTCTCCCGCTCTTCTGCTTTAGCCTCGAAAGCGACAGGCTTCCCGATTGCTAAAATTGCCGCGAAACTGGCGGTTGGGTTTACGTTGGATGAATTGACCAACGACATAACTGGTGGCGCGACGCCAGCCTCGTTTGAACCGACCATCGATTACGTTGTGACAAAAATCCCGCGTTTTAACTTTGAGAAATTTGCTGGATCAAATAATCGTTTAACCACACAAATGAAATCCGTTGGTGAGGTGATGGCGATTGGCCGTAACCAACAGGAATCTTTACAAAAAGCCCTGCGTGGTTTGGAAGTTGGAGCCACTGGCTTCGACAGTATGGTGGATCTGGATGCGCCAGATGCTCTGACTAAAATCCGTTATGAATTGAAAGAAGCCGGTGCCGAGCGTATCTGGTACATCGCAGACGCATTCCGTGCCGGGATGTCAGTGGATGGCGTCTTCAACCTCACTAACATTGACCGTTGGTTCTTGGTGCAAATTGAAGATATCGTGAAATCAGAAGCGATGATTCAAGACGGTGGGTTTGCTGGCCTGACAAAAGACATCTTGCGTAGCATGAAACGTAAAGGCTTCTCTGATGAACGCTTGGCACATTTACTAGGTGTCGCGCAGCAGGAAATTCGCCGTGTACGTGAGCAGCACAATATCCATCCAGTGTATAAGCGTGTTGATACTTGTGCGGCCGAATTCTCTTCTGATACGGCTTACATGTACTCATCGTATGATGAAGAATGTGAAGCTAACCCAACCGATCGTGAAAAAATCATGGTGATTGGTGGTGGACCGAACCGTATTGGTCAGGGGATTGAATTTGACTATTGTTGT
This sequence comes from Vibrio zhugei, assembly GCF_003716875.1. Taxonomy (NCBI): domain Bacteria; kingdom Pseudomonadati; phylum Pseudomonadota; class Gammaproteobacteria; order Vibrionales; family Vibrionaceae; genus Vibrio; species Vibrio zhugei. The sequence goes on from NZ_CP033078.1 coordinate 588,539, forward strand.
GTACACGCATCGCTAGCGCTTCGTGAAGACGGTTACGAAACCATCATGGTCAACTGTAACCCAGAAACTGTGTCGACAGATTACGATACCTCAGACCGCTTGTATTTTGAGCCGATTACCCTCGAAGATGTACTGGCGATTGTCCGAGTAGAAAAGCCGAAAGGTGTTATCGTTCAATATGGCGGACAAACACCACTGAAACTCGCTCGTGAGCTAGAAGCGGCAGGTGTGCCGATTATTGGTACGAGTCCTGATGCAATTGACCGCGCTGAAGACCGTGAACGCTTCCAACATGCGGTGGAACGCCTAGGGTTAAAACAACCTGAAAACGCGACCGTAACAGCACTTGAGCAGGCAGTAGAAAAAGCCAAAGACATTGGTTACCCATTAGTGGTGCGTCCTTCGTATGTTTTGGGCGGCCGAGCGATGGAAATCGTGTATGACGAGCAAGATCTGCGTCGTTACTTTAACGAAGCGGTGAGCGTTTCTAACGAATCCCCGGTTCTTTTAGACCGTTTCCTGGATGACGCAACCGAAGTCGACATCGATGCGATATGCGATGGCGAGCGCGTGCTCATTGGCGGAATTATGGAGCATATTGAACAGGCTGGGGTACACTCGGGTGATTCTGCATGTTCACTACCTGCTTATACACTGAGCCAAGATATCCAAGATAGAATGCGAGTGGAAGTACAAAAACTGGCATTAGAATTGGGCGTTCGTGGCTTGATGAATACGCAGTTTGCGGTAAAAGATAACGAGATTTATCTTATTGAGGTGAACCCTCGTGCCGCGCGTACGGTCCCTTTTGTTTCGAAAGCGACCGGAGCACAGCTCGCCAAAATTGCCGCTCGCGTTATGGTTGGTCAATCACTTGAGCAACAAGGATTTACCAAAGAAATCATTCCGTGCTATTACTCGGTGAAAGAAGTGGTGTTGCCGTTTAACAAGTTCCCAGGTGTCGATCCACTGCTTGGCCCAGAAATGCGCTCAACAGGGGAAGTGATGGGAATTGGTAAAACCTTTGCTGAAGCGTTCGCTAAAGCCGAACTTGCCTGTGGAAATGTGTACCCAGAAGGTGGCCGAGCGTTGTTATCGGTTCGTGAAGGGGATAAAGAACGCGTCGTTGATCTGGCTTCTAACCTCGTTAAATTGGGGTATCAGTTAGATGCCACTCATGGTACTGCGGTGATTCTTGGTGAAGCGGGTATTAACCCACGCCTTGTGAATAAGGTTCATGAAGGTCGCCCTCATATTCTTGACCGTATCAAGAACAATGAATACACCTACATTGTTAATACCGCCGCGGGCCGTCAAGCGATTGAAGATTCAAAAGTGTTACGTCGCGGAGCGTTAGCGGAAAAAGTGAATTATACCACGACATTGAATGCTGCCTTTGCAACGTGTATGGCACATAAATCGGATGCCAAAGCGGAAGTTCACTCCATTCAAGAGTTACACGCTCAGTTTACAACAACACGCGCTTAAGTGGTTCGTTGTACTTGATGATGACAAAGCCTACTCGGGATGAGTAGGCTTTTTTATGTGTCATGCTTTGTTCGGACGGTGTTGGAGCTCGCGTTAATAATTGATATCGATTATTCAACATTGCTGATATATTTTTAAGCTGACTCAACCGATTACCTGACCATAATAAGTGAACCATTCATGGATGTGCACGTTACACTCGACATTTTGATCATGCTGTTTTTTGTTGCCTGTGCGGCTGGATTTATTGATGCCATTGCTGGAGGAGGGGGGTTAATTACACTACCGGCCTTACTTGCGGCTGGCGTACCACCCGCTCAGGCGTTAGGAACGAATAAGCTGCAAAGTTCGTTTGGTAGTTTTTCTTCGTCGTTTTACTTTATTCGTAAAGGCCATGTGAACCTCAAAGAAATGCTGATGCCAATTATTTGCACTTTTATTGGGGCAGCCGTTGGCGCAGAATTGGTCCAGCACATTGATGCATCGATACTGACCACCTTAATTCCCGGGCTTCTCATTGCCATTTCTTTATACTTCTTGTTCGCACCGCAAACTCGTGCGCCAAGTTCTCGTCAGCCGATGTCAATGAATGTCTTTGCCGTTATCATCGGCACCAGTGTGGGGTTTTATGATGGCTTTTTTGGACCCGGTACGGGTTCGATCTTTACGGTGTGCTTTGTCTTGCTTGGGCAGTTTACATTGGTGGAAGCGACCGCTCGAACCAAAATACTCAACTTCACCTCGAACATAGCCGCACTGATCTTCTTTATTATCGCCGGTTTACCCGTTTGGAAAATTGGCTTGGTGATGGCAGTCGGACAATTCTTGGGAGGCCGTTTGGGAGCGACGGTGGTCATCTCGAAGGGCACCAAATGGATTCGTCCTCTGGTGATTATTATGTCGATGTTAATGGCGATGAAACTCCTGTGGGAACAGCATCATGAATGGCTTTTCTCTCTCTTCTAGAGGCGGGTGTCCATCGTCATTGGCGGCAATAAAAAAGGGTAAATCGCGATAGCGACTTACCCTTCAGTCTAAAAGAGAGCATTATCTGCGGTTACGCATGGCTTTTATTGCTGGCCACTTGAGTTGCTGGGAAATGCTGGCTAGGTGTCATGAGTTGCTCTTGCGCGGCAATGGTTTGTAATTCCCATTCACCGCTGTCTGCGGTGTGTTTCAAAATGCCATGCACGGCGTCATGACAATGTTGATACGCTTGTAGAGGGCTCCAACCTTTTAGGAGTCCAGCCGTAAAGGTCGCGGTGATTAAATCACCCACTCCGACAGGCTCTTTATTCATTTTATAGAGCGGACGTGATGCCAGATAAATAGCGTCTGGGGTGGCGAGGATCAAATTAAACTGACCGTTGCCGATACCATATATGTGTTTCGCCACCACGATTTTAGGACCCGCGGCTAAGGCTCGACGGCTGGCTTCAATGGCATCATCCAAACTATGGATTGGCATTTGAGCAATGGTTTCTAACTCGAACTGATTGGGAACAATAACATCCGCAATAGGAATCAGTGTCCGGACGATCTGCTGAGTAATGCCTGGTGCAACGAGACACCCTTTGCCCGGGTTATTCATCACCGGATCGCAAACATAGAGGGTGTTTGGGTTGTGTTGCTTCACATGGTGTACGGTTTGCGCAATGACGGCGCATTGCTCGGGGGTACCTTGATAACCTGTGACGATCGCTTGGCATTGTGGCCAAACGTTGAGGTTATCTAAGCCTTGAACTACTTCTTTGATTTCATCGGCGCTAAACGCGCGACCGGTCCATCCTTCCATATAGTGGGTATGGTTAGAGAACTGTACTGTATGGATTGGCCAAACCTCAAATCCCATTCGCTGCATGGGAAAAACAGCACTACTATTGCCAGCATGGCCATAACTGACATGTGATTGAATGGATAGAATCCCTTGCATAACTATGTGTCTCTTACCGTCTTCAATATAAACAACAGACGCACGGGCTGTGCGTCATTGATGGTGAACTGTTCATCCAGAACTGCCGATGAGTTATAGGCTACACCTAATAAAACGAAAGAGACAGAAAAAAATTATATTGATTTTTTATGCTTGTTTTTTGATATAAAATTCATTTATCTATTAAGGGCAAAGATCGGCAATGAGAGGTGCCAACGGATCGCACCCAAGCGAATGATTAGCGTTGCGCTGATGCAAGAGAGTAGCGCCACCGATGAGGAGTACCCTAAATAGAGCGCCAGCGTATGAAAAAGTCCACCGATAATGCATGCGGTCGCGTAGACTTCACTGCGCAGTACCATCGGAATTTCTCGCGCTAACATATCACGAATAATACCGCCACCACAGCCTGTCAATACCCCCATGATAATGGCAACAAAGGAAGAGTCTTGGTAAGCCAATGACTTATCGACGCCAATACCCACAAAAACCGCAAGTCCGATCGCATCACATACTGGTAAAATCCACCAAGCGATACGTTTTGGTTTGCGGACAATCAGCATGGTTAGCACACTGGTGATGAGAATGTCCCAAAGGTATGTGGTGTTGCGAATCCAGAACACGGGAGTGGCGCCAAGAGCAATATCACGCATGGTCCCGCCACCGATCGCCGTAACGCCGGCAAGCACAATCACACCAAATGGATCCATGCGCAGACGACCAGCCAACAAGACTCCTGAAATGGCAAAGACTGCGGTGCCAAATAAATCGATCAAATACAGTAGTGACGTGTCCACGCGTGATGACTCTCAATATAAATAAGGATAAATAAAAGAGGAGGAATTGTAAGGGATTTAGGACTGTCCTCGCTAGTTTTTTCTTGCCTGTGCGAGAGAGTCACACACTTGGCGCACGGCGTTGAGTGTGCGTGGCGTTGCTCGGTTGAGCCAATCAGCATTGAGAGCCCATACATGCTGATGTTGAAAGGCCGGCAGTTCCTCATGCCAACGTTTCCATACCTGCATACTGTTCGCGTTGGTTGAGAACATCGCGGTAGGCTGCGCCAAAAGTACTTGTTCGACACTGACCTGGGGGTAAGGGCTCGGACTATTGGCAAACACATTCACGCCACCGCATAAAGCAAACACTTCACTGGGCCAACTGCCGCGAGCCATGGTGATCAGCGGCTTAGCGCTAATTTGGTAAAAATACCGCACAGGGGATGCATGTTGATAAAGGCGCTTAAGGCTGTTTAATTGGGCCATGAAGGCGCGTGCTTTCTTCTGACCTTGCTCTGGATGAGTTGCATAGTGGCTTAACTCACGAATATGAGTGGCGATGTCATCTAAATGACGAATCGAGGCGGGATAAATAGTATATCCCATTTGTTTGAGCATGCTGAGCGATTTAGGTGGGTTGCCTTCCGGCCAACTGATGATTAAATCCGGTTGGAGCGCGACAATGCGATCCACATTGATACCTTTAAAATTGGCCACGCGTTCAATCTGTTTGGCTGCGGGTGGGTAGTCACTGGACTGACTGACACCTACCAATTGCGCGCCAAGCCCAGCGGCAAAGGCAAGTTCGGTCGCATGAGGTGATAAACTGATGACGCGCTGCACAGGACTGGCACCAACGGAGCTGGACATCGCACACAGCAGCATACCCAACGCGAGCGAACCACGGCAACGGGACCAGTTATATCCCATGAAGCACCGCTGCGGTAATCAGGCTTTGTAGCATTATCCAAGCGCAGGTTCGCCATGCCAATAAGGATTGTAACTGGGATAAGTGGATGGCTGCTGGTGCAATTCGACCGCCAATTTTACTGCGCAACGTTTTTTGTGTTCCATAAATGGCTGGCCCGCCTAAGGCCAATTCTAACTTATTACCAATAATGCACAGTAGCCAAGCCGGTCCCGGCAATGGCCAGCTCTTCGTTTGTTGGGCTGCGCGTGACCAAATGTGGCGCATGTTGCTACCAATGAGGATTAACAGACTGAATAAGCGCATTGGAATAAAATCTAATACGGCGACCACGCGAATAATCGGCAGACCAAATGGCGCGTATTGTTGGCGGCTGGGCGACCATGCGCGCGCCAACTCAGCCAGCAATCGGTAGGTAAAGGCGCCAATGCCCCCTAATACTCCGTACCAGAACAAGACGCCAATGACGTTACGACCAAAGCCCATAATCAAGGTTTCTGCACTGGCTTTGCCTAATCCGAGAGCCGATAAGGTCTTGGTCTCTCGATTGACGTAAGGCGCGAGGCTTTGACGTGCTTGTTGTTTATCAAGTGCCGATAGGGATTCGATCAATCTTTTGGATAAACTTTCTTGCGTGCGCCAATCTAATGCCAGTAATAGTAAGGCCATTTCAAACAGCACAGGCTGCCAGACCAGAGTTTTGATGGAATAGAGAACTGCAATGGTGGGAATGATCATAAGTAGCCAAGCCAAAGTTCCATTTAGATAGGCTTGTTTGTAGTGCTCTTGGTTATTGACTTTACTTGCGAGTAATTCAGCAAACTGATGCCACAGAGTGACTGGATGAGCGGTATGCGGAATGGGAATTAACAGGTGAAAGAACAGCGCTCCCCACAATGCGAGGAGCGATCCATTAGCGTAGACAAGATGAAGAAAAGCTTCCATGCGCGGGTCTATTTATTTCATTAATTCAAGCATTTTGAAGACCATGTCTGATGAGCTTTGCGCAGCCAGAGGCAAAAATTCATCAAATGACATTGGCGATTCTTTGTTGGCAACGTCCGAGATTGCTCGCACTACAACAAAAGGTACACCACACTGGTGACAGGTTTGAGCTATGGCTGAGGCTTCCATTTCTACCGCAATCGCGTTAGGGAAATGTTGACGAATATAATCTTGTTGATCTTGACGGCAAACAAAGGCATCACCAGTACAGATCAGGCCGCGTACTGCGTGTTTGCCTTCGCTTTGTTGAATGGCTTGATCGGCAATGCTCATGAGTTTTTCATCGGCGTAATAAGCGGCAGGTTGACCAGCCATTTGGCCGATTTCATAGCCAAACGCGGTCACGTCAGCATCGTGATGGCGCACTTCACTGGAGATGACCACATCGCCCATGGTTAATGAGGCATCAAACCCACCGGCTGATCCCGTATTAATGATGACATCCGGTTGGTATTCGTTGATGAGAATCGCAGTGCCAACAGCCGCAGAGACTTTACCAATACCTGATTGCAGTAGAACCACGTCTTGACCGTTAATCTGGCCTGAATAATAAGTGCCGCCTGCTTTGCTGACTTCAGTCACGTCTTGCATTGCGTTTTTCAAAATGGCGACTTCTTGTTCCATCGCACCAATGATGCCAATCTTCATGAGGAATCTCTTTTCATTAATAGGGAAAACAGCGCTCAGTTTATCATGACCTGACGCTGCTAATCGAGACTAGGGCGTCTCTAATAGTCCAGCTTGTGCCAACTTTGTTCTGAGCTGTTCGACTCGACCGCGATTACGTCCTAGATCTGGGTAAGTATCGCGGGTTTCTGAACGCACGATGAGCTGATAATCGTCCAACTTTAATTCTAGATCATCAATCGCATTAAAGAAGGATGACGTACATTCAATGCGCAGATAATCGGTATTTGAGTCGGCGACATGCGTATTGGGCAGTGACAAAACGACCCGTTGTATGTGTTTCATCGTGACGCCAGGGCGCAGTAGAAAGGGGGCAAGATAATGGGGATCTCTGGGATCAATCGTCGATACACAGCTAACGGCTTGTGAGTCACACAGTAAATCGGTGCGATCTTGCTCCGGCTCGCTCCCTCGACTGCACGCGACCAACAAAAAAGGCAGGATGAGAGCGATAATTTTAGAGAATTGAACGGTGCTGGGTAGACAGTTTTGTGACATTGATAGCGCCAAATTATGGATCATGATTGAAATTATAGACTTAGATATAAAAAAAGGATCCATATTGCTATGAATCCTTATTTCTTCGTCTGTTGGGTATGGAATGAGGTTACACCTCTAGGTAATCCATAATACCATCAGCAGCTTTGCGACCTTCATCAATTGCGGTCACGACCAGATCCGATCCGCGTACAATATCACCTCCAGCAAAAATTTTCTCGTTGCTCGTCTGATATTTAAAGGTTTGATCTACAGGCGCTTTAATACAGCCACGAGAATCGACCTCAACGCCATACGGTTCTAACCACGCCATATTATGAGGTTTAAACCCAAAGGCCATAATGACCGCATCGGCATCCAATACATGTTCACTGCCGGGCACTGGCTCTGGGCGACGCCGTCCGGCTTCATCCGCTTCGCCGAGCGCTGTTTTGACGACCTTTACCCCAGTGACTTTGCCTTGAGCATTCACTTCAATGCCTAAAGGTTGTAGGTTGAACATAAACTCAACCCCTTCCTCACGCGCATTTTTGACTTCACGACGTGAGCCCGGCATATTCTCTTCATCACGGCGGTACGCACAGACAACACTGCTGGCGCCTTGGCGAATCGAGGTGCGAACACAGTCCATAGCGGTATCACCGCCACCGAGTACGACGACTTTTTTATCAGCCATATCGATAAACGGTTGTGGATTCTCGAGCTCCATGACGCGATAGGTGTTCGATACCAAGAAGGGCAGTGCATCGTAGACCCCTTCGGCTTCTTCGTTATCCAGGCCAGCACGCATGTATTTATAAGTCCCCACACCTAAAAATACGGCATCAAACTCTTCAATTAAATCTTGCATCGCCACATCTTTGCCCACTTCGGTATTTAAGCGGAACTCGACGCCCATCTCAGTGAAAATACGGCGACGATTTTCCATGACGCCTTTTTCCAATTTAAACGATGGGATCCCAAAGGTGAGTAGGCCACCCACTTCCGGGTAGCGGTCAAATACCACCGGTTTAACACCGTTACGAACTAAGACATCGGCAGCGGCAAGCCCAGCGGGGCCCGCACCAATGACGGCGACTTTCTTATCTGTCCATGTGACGTGTGACATGTCTGGTTTCCAGCCCATCTCAAACGCTTTATCGGTAATGTATTTTTCCACATTACCGATGGTGACCGCACCAAAATCATCATTGAGAGTACAAGAGCCTTCACACAAACGATCTTGTGGACATACTCGGCCGCAGACTTCAGGCAAGCTGTTGGTTTGATGCGATAGCTCAACGGCTTCTAGAATGCGCCCCTCATTGGCGAGCTTTAGCCACTGAGGAATGTAGTTATGAACTGGACATTTCCATTCACAGTAAGGGTTACCACAATCCAGACAGCGATCTGACTGGGCTTCCGCTTGTTGCTTAGTAAAGGGTTCGTAGATTTCTACAAAGTCAATCTTACGAACCTCAATCGGCTTTTTCGCCGGGTCAACGCGATTGACGTCGATAAATTGATATACATTCTGGCTCATAATTTGGTTCCTTCCAATTACTGTGCTTGAACACGAAGTTCAGCGGCACTACGGCTTTGGTGACCCAATAGCGTTTTCAAATCCGCCGCTTGAGGTTTGATTAAATAGAACTTAGGAATCCATTCGTCAAAATTGGCAAGAATGGTTTGCGCGTGCACCGATCCTGTGTGTTCTAGATGTTCGGCGATCAAACCTCGTAAGTGTTCCTGATGAATGTATAAATCTTCTAGAGAAATGGCTTCTGCTGACTCTTGGTTTACTCGCCCAGCAAATTCATTATCATGGTCAAGCACATAGGCGAACCCGCCGGTCATGCCCGCGCCAAAGTTGACGCCAGTACGTCCAAGAATGGCGACAACACCGCCAGTCATGTACTCACAGGCGTTGTCTCCCGCGCCTTCAATCACTGCGATGGTTCCTGAGTTACGCACCCCAAACCGTTCACCAGCTTTACCTGCTGCAAACAGTTTTCCACCCGTGGCACCGTAGAGACAGGTGTTACCGATGATCGTGGCTTCATTACACGCAAACGCCGTACCTTGATGCGGTTTAATGACCAGCTTACCGCCCGCCATACCTTTACCGACATAATCGTTGGCATCGCCTGTTAGTATGAGTTCGACGCCACCTGCGTTCCATACTCCGAAAGATTGACCTGCCGTGCCTTCCAATAGGACACGAATAGGTGAGGCGGCCAAACCTTGGTTACCATAACGACGGGCGATTTCGCCTGAAAGTTGCGCGCCTACTGAGCGATCAGTGTTAATCACACTGTAGTACAATTCGGTCGACTCTTTACGCTCGACAAAAGGCAGCGCCTCTTTGACCAAACGCTCGTTAAACTCGCCACTATCAAAAGGCGTGTTTGCTTCGGTGCAAAATAGCGGTAACCCTTCAGGAGAGACAGGCGCTTCTAAAATATTGGATAAATCTAAGTGGCTCTGTTTGGCCGTGATCCCTTGGACCGTCTCTAGTAAGTCGGTGCGTCCGATAAGATCGGTCAGTTTTTCTACCCCAAGTTGTGACAGATAGCCGCGCACTTCTTCAGCCAGTCCCGAGAAGTAGTTCATCACCATTTCGGGTAAGCCTTTAAAGAATTGCTTACGCAGGGTTTCATCTTGCGTTGCGACCCCGGTTGCACAGTTATTGAGGTGACAAATACGTAGGAATTTACAGCCCATCGCAACCATTGGTGCGGTGCCAAACCCAAAACTTTCTGCGCCGAGAATCGCGCCTTTAATCACATCTAACCCGGTTTTTAACCCCCCGTCCACTTGCAAGCGAATTTTATGGCGTAATCCATTTGCCACTAAGGCTTGCTGCGTTTCAGCTAAGCCTAGCTCCCAAGGACATCCCGCGTATTTTACCGAGGTTAATGGGCTGGCGGCAGTGCCGCCATCGTAGCCAGAGATGGTGATCAAATCGGCATAAGCCTTGGCAACACCCGTTGCAATCGTTCCGACTCCCGGCTCTGAGACAAGCTTGACTGAGACTAACGCTTGCGGGTTCACTTGTTTCAAATCGAATATCAGCTGAGCTAAATCTTCAATCGAATAGATATCGTGATGGGGAGGTGGCGAAATCAGCGTAACGCCCTGTACTGAATGACGTAATTTGGCAATTTCTGCCGTTACCTTGTGCCCTGGTAACTGACCCCCTTCACCCGGTTTTGCGCCTTGAGCCACTTTAATTTGAATGACATCTGCATTAGTAAGGTAATGCGGAGTGACGCCGAAACGACCTGACGCGACTTGTTTAATGCGAGAGTTACGCTCGGTACCGAAGCGGCGAGGATCTTCACCCCCTTCGCCTGAGTTAGAGAAGCCGCCCAAGCGGTTCATGGCGGTGGCGAGAGCTTCGTGGGCTTCAGGGCTAAGCGCGCCAATCGACATGGCGGCAGAGTCGAAACGTTTAAACAGATCCGTGGCCGGTTCGACCTTTTCTAGTGGCGTAGTCTGCTCTGGCTGTTTTAACTTCATTAAATCACGCAACATCGCGATCGGGCGTTGGTTAACGTTTTCCGCGTAAGTTTTGTAATCTTTTGCGTCGCCAGATTTCACCGCGCTTTGCAGTGTTTGCACAACGTCGGGATTATAGGCGTGGTATTCACCGCCATGGACGTATTTTAATAGGCCACCGTGTTCAATCGGTTTACGCTTAGTCCATGCTTTACGTGATAAATTCAAGAGATCTTGTTGGAAATCAGCAAAGCCCGCGCCTTCAATGCGGCTCATCACGCCTTTAAAGCACAGTTCCACTAACTCAGAGCTTAACCCGACCGCTTCAAATAACTGGGAACAACGGTAAGAGGCTACTGTAGAGATACCCATTTTCGACATGATCTTGTACAGACCTTTGTTGATGCCATATTGATAGTTTTGCATCACAGTTCGATAATCTTTATCAATCGCGCCGTCGTCAATGAGCTTACCTAATGTTTCATAGGCGAGATAAGGGTAAATGGCTGTCGCGCCAAAACCAATTAATACGGCAAATTGGTGTGGGTCACGGATCGCGCCACTTTCCACAATGATATTGGCATCGCAGCGTAATTGCGTGGAAATCAAGCGGGTTTGAATCGCCCCAACCGCCATCGCCGCAGGAATAGGCAGTTTGCCTTTCTCAAGGTGACGGTCAGACAAGACGAGAAGCACGCAGCCGTCACGTACCAGTTGTTCAGCGTGTTCACATAAATCCACGACCGCTTGTTTTAGATCCGTTTCGTTTGGATCATATTGAATATCGAGAACTTCATGTTTGTAATGTTGGGTATCAAGATTCATCAACTGCTGCATATCGGAATAGAGCAGTACCGGCGAGTCGAATGTGACACGATAGGCATGCCCATCGGTCTCATTGAACACGTTCATCTCTTGGCCAATACAGGTAGCCAATGACATCACATGTTTTTCGCGCAGAGGATCAATCGGTGGGTTGGTCACTTGCGCAAATTTTTGACGGAAATAGTCGGTGATTAAGCGCTCTTTCGAAGACAGTACGGCCATTGGCGTGTCATCACCCATTGAACCGACAGCTTCTTGTCCCATATCCCCCAAGACGCGAAGAACTTGATCCACTTCTTCGTGGCTCATCGCGAACTGTTTTTGATAGGTTTCTAGTTGTGATTCATCCAGTGTCCGACTGCCGACTTTATCATCGGGCAAGGATGAAAAGGGGATTAACGGATAGACGCATTCGTTGAGCCATTCACGGTAAGGATGGCGAACTTTTAAGTCGTTATCGATTTCCCACGATTGCCATAACTTGCCTTCTTGGGTATCAATAACCAGCAACTCGCCAGGCCCGACGCGTCCTTTTTCCGCCACTTCATCCGGCGCATAGTCCCAGATACCGACCTCTGAAGCTAACGTAATGAGCTTATCTTTGGTGATCACATAGCGCGCTGGGCGCAGGCCGTTCCGGTCTAAGTTACACGCGGCATAGCGCCCATCAGAAAGCACTATACCCGCGGGGCCATCCCATGGTTCCATGTGTTTTGAGTTAAAGTCATAGAAAGCGCGCAGGTCATCATCCATATCTGGGTGATGCTGCCAAGCGGGCGGCACAAGCAGACGCATGGCTCGGAAGAGATCCATCCCACCTTGTAATAACAGCTCCAGCATATTATCTAAGCTAGAGGAGTCTGAGCCCGTTTCATTGACAAAGGGCGCTGCGCTTTGTAAATCGGGTAGCAACGGCGATACGAATTTGTAGGCGCGTGCGCGTGCCCATTGACGGTTACCTTGAATGGTATTGATTTCACCATTATGCGCGAGGTAACGGAATGGTTGGGCTAGGGGCCAGCGTGGCTGTGTGTTGGTTGAGAAGCGTTGGTGGAATAAACAGATAGACGCTTCCATCCGTAGATCGGCCAAATCGAGATAAAAGCGGGGCAAATCCGCAGGCATACATAGGCCTTTATAGATGATGACCTGAGTGGACAGCGAGCAGATATAAAAATCATCATCTTGGGTGATTTGTTTTTCGATACGACGGCGAGCAATGTACAAGCGGCGTTCGATGTCGCGCTCTTGCCAACCGGCAGGGGCGGATACAAATACTTGCTGGATATTCGGCAACGAAGACGTTGCTATAGGGCCAAGTACGTTAGCATTGGTCGGCACATCGCGCCAACCGACAACTTTCATGGTTTCTTGCTCTAGCTCTTTATTGATAATATCGCGTGCGAACTGAGCTTTGGTGGGATCTTGACTGAAAAAAATCATACCCACAGCGTACTGCTTACCGAGTTTCCACTGATTCTCTTCTGCGATAAGACGCATGTACGAATCCGGTTTTTGCAGTAATAGGCCGCAGCCGTCACCGGTTTTGCCATCAGAGGCGATGCCTCCGCGGTGAGTCATTCGATCGAGTGCAGAGATGGCCGTGCGAACAAGTTTATGGCTTGGTTGGCCTTCCATGTGCGCAATTAAGCCGAATCCGCAGTTATCTCTTTCAAAGCTTGGATCATAAAGAGCCATTGCAATTCTCCCTTCTTGCCGTCTATGTCTTCCAGACAATAAATGACTATATATTCTTATAAGTTGTAATTTTATGAGTTTTTATTGTGAAAAAATGACTAAAAAATTAACTGGTCAAATAAAATAAACGCATACTGAAACGACAAATTATAGCTTATTGCACGAAAGGTCAAGCAGATGCTATGAAATCTCGGTTTCACTATTTTTTCTTGCTGAGTAATAAAATAATTAATATAAAATCAATTACTTAATGGATCTATTCGTAGAGGGTTGTTACATAAAAGTAACGAATATATAGGAGGGGAAAAGAGGGTGTGCTAGGCGAATGTCTTTTCAAATAAATCATTTTCCAATGAATGTTTTGTCTGTCTCTCTATATTGTGGTCTTTTATTCTGGGTTTGTTCATTATGTTAGTGATTTTTATCAAATGTCGGCATGACTTTGCTGTTAGGCGATTATAACCTACTGACTATAGGGTGTTATTCATTGATAAAGTGACAGGTTATGCAAATTTATTGGAGATGGCAGGACACGCGTTATTTGTATCTCGTCAGTAGAGTGACACCAGATTGAGAGGAAGCGGATGGGCTTCCTCATCGTACCATTTTTACCCGGTATTACTGCGCTTCTTCGGTAATAGGGCGTATCGCTCTGGCAGGATTACCTACCGCCACGTGGTAGGCGGGAACATCTCTCGTGACGACGCTACCTGCTCCAATGACCGCTCCTTCGCCGATGGTGACGCCAGGTAACACGATGGTTCCTCCACCAATCCAGACATTGGAACCGATAGTAATGGGTTCTGCCCAGCCAATGTGCTGGTTGCGAGTACTGGCATCCATGGGATGATGGGCGGTATAAAATTGAACATTCGGTGCAATAAACACATTGTCGCCAATCGTCACTGGTGCGCAATCGAGTAAGGTAAAGTTAAAGTTGATAAACACATTGCTGCCAATGGTGGTGTTAATACCATAATCGACGTTTAGACGCTTTTCTACGTGAACGTTGTCACCCATCTGACCAAATATATCCTTGAGTAAACGTTGTTGGTTTACCAAGTCTTCACGATGCAATTCATTAAATTCAGCGGCGCGAGTACGAGTGGTGTTACGGATACGAATAAGCTCCGCATCGTTGATGGGATAATGTTTGCCTGCCAGCATGTCGTCAAATGCACTCATAGTGGGATGATTCTCTATAAAAAGGAGGAATTATTCGCGCCAGTATACAAGCTGTACACGTGATAAACAGCGAGCTATCTCTATGTTTTAAGTGATTAAAATACTCGAAAAAATCAGCGATGGGACAGTCTAATGATGGTAAAAACGTACGTCTCAGCTTATGCTAAGGGAAATCGGTTTTCCTGTGATGCCTATCCAGACGATGTGTATTGAAACACGGTACACTGCCCCTAATTCATTCCTGTGGAGTTATGAATGAAACCCATAAAAAACTTAGCACAATACTATGTTGATCTTCTGGTCAAACTCGGCATTTTACGTTTCTCCATTTTGCTTGCTTTAGCATTGGTGGCTCTTGCCGTTGTAGTTCAAGTGGGCATTACTCTGGCATTGAAGGGCAGCGTCGATAATATCGATATTGTTCGCTCGGTTTTTTTTGGTCTCTTAATTACGCCATGGGCGGTCTATTTTTTGTCTGTTGTGGTCGACCAACTGGAGGAATCAAGACAGCGTTTAGCGAAACTGGTTTCAAAACTGAAGGATATGCGCTCACGAGATCAAGTCCTCAATCAAAAACTCCAACAGAACATTGTGAAGTTAAATCAAGAAATTGAGGAGCGAATTAAGGCCGAAGAAGCTCGTGAGATGGCGATGCTTGATTTAGAAAATGAGGTGCGTCAGCGCGAGAAAACCCAGTTGGATCTCGCGGAAAGTACAGCGCTCTTACGCTCATTCATCGATACCTCGCCTGACCTCATTTATTATCGCAATGCACAGGGGGTTTTTTCCGGTTGCAACCGAGCCATGCAAGAACTGACCGGACGAAAAGAAAGCGAATTGGTCGGGCTCACTCCATGGGATGTCTATAGCGAAGAAATTGCCAAACCGATTGTCGAAACTGATCAAGAAGTATTTAACAATGATCGCGCCGTGACTTATGAGCAATGGATGGAATATCCAGATGGTTCGAAGAACTATTTTGAGCTGCGTAAAGTGCCTTTTTACAGCAAAGAGGGGGATCACCTTGGGTTGGTAGGGTTTGGCCGTGATATCACTGAACGTAAGCATTATGAAGAATCGTTGGAGAAGGCGAGCCGAGATAAAACAACGTTTATCTCGACCATTAGCCATGAACTGCGCACACCACTGAATGGTATCGTTGGACTCAGTCGCATTCTGTTAGATACATCGCTGACGGACGAACAACGCAAATATATGCAAACCATCAACGTCAGTGCGATCACGCTCGGGAATATTTTTAACGACATTATCGATATGGATAAGTTTGATCGTCGTAAATTGGAGTTGTTACCCGCACCTTTAGATTTTGAAGAATTTGTCGTTGAGCTAGAAAGCTTATCGGGATTGATGGCGGAACAAAAAGGGCTACGCTTCGATTTAGACCGATTAACCTCCCTGCCCAAATTCATCGAAGTTGATGCGACCCGCTTGCGTCAGGTGTTGTGGAACGTCATCAGTAATGCCATGAAATTCACCAAAGAAGGTGGGGTGGTTATGACCGTCAGTGCCGAAGAGCATGACGGCTATGCTGATATCGTCATGGAAGTCGAAGACACGGGCATTGGGATACCCGAATCTGAAATCGATAATATCTTTACCATGTACTATCAAGTGAAATCTGGCAAAGATAATTTGCATGCCGTCGGAACCGGGATTGGGTTATCAGTATCACGCCAATTAATGAATTTGATGGATGGAGATATTCATGTCAGCAGTGAAGAAGGCTTCGGTAGTACGTTCACCATCAATGTACATGTGCCGTTAGCGGAAGATCTGAGACAGACACAAGTGATGACGGAATCAGCGACACGATCATTGAATATCTTTATGGTAGAAGATATTGAATTGAATGTGACGGTGGCACAATCGTTGTTGGAAAGCATGGGACATCAAGTGACCGTGGCGATGACTGGCAAACAAGCCCTTACCGAGTTTTCTCCTGAGTTATATGATTTGGTTTTCCTCGATATTCAATTGCCGGATATGACGGGGTTTGATATTGCTCATCACTGGCGAGAGCAATATCGCCAACTGCCACCGCTGGTGGCTTTGACGGCAAATGTACTGAAAAACAAAGATGAATATATCAAGCAAGGCATGGATGATGCGATCAGCAAGCCTTTGTCCGTGAGTGCAGTGTATAATGTGCTAAAACGTATTGCCGGGCCGTTAGAGGCACTACCGGAAGATGAGCCGGACGAATCAGAAGAGCAACCTAAAATGGTGGATAACGAAATTTCACAAAGGCTTCTTGATACAGATATGTTAGAGTCCTATATCGGTATTGTAGGGGTGCAACCGATACTTGATAGTATTGAATTATTTGAAGAAATGATGCCTTCTTATTTGAAAGTGTTGGATTCGAATATGGTTGCCAAAGATCAGGACAATATTGTCTCTGAAGCCCATAAAATTAAAGGTGCTGCAGGTTCGATAGGCTTAAAACATATCCAACGTGTTGCTCAGCAAGCCCAATCACCAGAAAGTCCCGTTTGGTGGCAGAATATTCGTGATTGGGTTGATGAAATCAAGAACGAATATCAATACGATATTGAAATACTTAAACAGTGGTTAGGGCAAAGGAAATAATATGAAGACATGGGTCGCAATAGTTTTAGCATTCGCGCTGTCGGCGTGTTCTTTTTCACCACAAGTGGATTGGAAGCAGGGTAGCTTAGCGGAGTTAGCAAAGATTGATACTCAACTGAAAAGTAATTTGTGGACCGATCAAATGCCGAAAATGGCCAAAGATACGGTGACTAAAAACTTAAATGGCACATTGACGTTAGAAACCTCTGGAAGCTTGCCCGCTGATCTAACGGTGAAAAGAATCGTCTTCAAACAAGGGGATTCGACTTGGAGTATCGATGGTGACACGGTGGAACTGCGTACTCAAAGTGAAAATGTCTGGGAAGCCGTTTTTGAAAGTGGCATTGAACTGAATTTGGATCAGCCAGTGTCGATTGCTCTCGCGCTTGATGACGATGGCAAAGAAGTCTGGCTCGTTGAGCATCATGTCGGTATCGATAAAGTTTATTAAGATGACATCACTCACCGCTTGATATAAAAAAACCCGTCGAATGACGGGTTTTTTGATGAATTAAGCCATCAGCTTAGTACTCTAAATCACCACAAAAGCGGTAACCTTCACCATGAATGGTGGCGATGATTTCAGGCGTACCCGCGACAGACTCAAAATGTTTGCGAATACGTCGAATAGTGACATCGACGGTACGATCGTGAGGCTTGAGATCGCGACCTGTCATTTTTTTCAATAAGTCTGCTCGTGTTTGGATCTTACCGGGATTTTCACAGAAGTGTAAAAGCGCACGGAATTCAGAGCGCGGTAGCTTGTAGCTTTCGCCGTTAGGATTGAATAATGAGCGACTATTAATATCCAATATCCAACCATTGAATTCATACTTTTCAACACTGTGTGCTTCTTCTTGCGCTTCACCGGCGTTCATCGAACGGTTCAACAAATTACGTGCACGAATGGTTAATTCACGCGGATTGAACGGTTTGGTGATGTAATCATCAGCGCCGATTTCTAAACCAAGTATTTTATCAACTTCATTATCACGACCGGTCAAGAACATGAGCGCGACATTGGCTTGTTCTCTTAATTCACGAGCGAGCAAAAGTCCATTCTTTCCTGGTAAGTTAATATCCATAATGACCAAGTTAATAGGATGTTCTGACAGCAAGGTATGCATGTCTTCACCGTTACTTGCCTCAAAAACAGTGTATCCCTCTGCTTCGAAAATACTCTTAAGAGTGTTACGAGTCACTTGCTCATCTTCAACAATAAGAATCTGCGGGGTTTGCATTAGCGGTACCTAAAATTGTGAATAAACTGTGCTGATAGAACGCTAGCTGAAACAATATACTACATCATAGTGAGTGAAACGTTGCCCGATAACAAGAGCTGGAAACGATATAATACATGTCATATGTGCTCATAGAAGTTTGGTCATATGAGTTTGGCTATCAGTCTTTTAGAGCGATTCTATATTGTTAACAGCATGCTAACAACGACCAAATGTTAATTCTCAATGCTTTGTTGATTTACATCAAGAGATGTAAGCTAATCGTTATGAATCGCATTTCATTGATGTAATCGAGTTGTTATCAAACGTGGTGTTCCTTTGCCTTACTTGTCTGATAAGCCATTGATTGCGTAGATATTAGAGGATGAGTAATTATTATTTTTTGATAATAATGCGATAACTAGACAGATTTTTTTTCATATAGTGAGAATAGAACAGTTTTTCATCATGTACTTCATAGGGGAAGCCGTTATGATGGATGTGACGACCTTGTTAATGATGATTCTATTGTTATCGCAGTCGACAAGTTTTTACCAAAAAATTAAGTCGGAATTAAATATAACATTATGTTTTTATTAAAAATAACCTTTTATCGTCAATCACGTTATGGGGTTATTGGTTGATGTTTCCTGTCCGCCTGACAGGCTGGCATTTTTAAAATATGACAATAATTGAACTCAAGGAGGAAGAATGAGCGACATTACACCAGATATCAGTGATTACTATGGTGATACCGTAAGCGTTCTGGAGCTACCATTGCAGAATTATGGACAACGTTTTGCCTTTTGGGGGCAAATTGTGACGGTTGAGTGTTATCACGATAATTCGAAAGTTCGAGACATGCTTAATCAAAATGGTAAAGGTAAGGTGTTGGTAGTGGATGGCCATGGCTCGTGCCAGCGAGCGCTAATTGGTGATCAAATGGCACTTAAAGCGATGGAAAATGATTGGGAAGGTATTGTCATTTTTGGCGCTGTTCGCGATGTTGTGACTCTTTCACAGATGGATATTGGTATTCAAGCTTTGGGTACTTGCCCTGTGAGAAGCGAGAAGTTAGATGCGGGCATTGTCAATCAAAAACTGGCGATGAACGGGCAAACCGTTTTTCCTGGTGATTATCTGTATGCCGATTGGAACGGCATGTTAATTTCAAAAACTGAGTTAGATCTTTCCGTTTTGTAATGATAGAGAGGCATTCCGGCTTGGTCGGTTTGCGTGGCTGTTAATGGTGTTGTTAGATTACTTAATCACGACTAAAGCCATTTTTTGCATAGGTTAATCACTATCTCGTATTTATATTCATTCCTATACAAAAATATCAGAATGCCTCTACCTGCGATTACGCTCAGAAAAAAAAGTATTTTTTCGTTGACTTCAACTAGAAAAATACGGTAAACGTAGTAAATAGCAAACACGAACACAAAGACCAGAATAATTATGTTATCTCTCAACGCAGCCGTAATGACCACCACCATTATTATTACCAACTCATACTATGTTGGGGCAGGCTGCTGAGCGAAAGATTTTTAAAAAAGGCCTGTATCCCAACGATACAGGCCTTTTTTTATCACTATTTTTAGATTCTTGGAGGAAGGGATGCGAGTATTAAAGTTTGGAGGGTCATCATTGGCAGATGCGGATCGTTTTTTAAGAGCGGCCGATATCGTTGCTAATAATGCGAAGCAGGAAGAGGTCGCCGTTGTCCTCTCAGCGCCGGGTAAAACCACCAATACATTAGTGGCCATCATTGAGCATGCCATGCGATATGGAGAGGCCGAGCGACAAATAGAGCAATTAGAAACCAACTTAATTACCCTATTTAATGATATAAAAGCGGTACTGCCCAGTGTGGAGCGCGAGGGGTTTGACAAGCAACTGCTGTTATCGATGTCACGCTTACGCGATTTTGTACAAGGCATCAGCTTGCTGAGTATGTGTCCAGATAACGTGAATGCGCGCATTATCAGTATTGGTGAACGTGTTTCAGTGCAGTTGATGAAAGCCATTTTGCATACCAAAGGCCAAGACTCTTACTTGATCGACCCGGTCGAGTACTTAGTGGCCAAAGGCCCATACCTTGAAGCGCTTGTTGATGTGGATGCGTCAACGCAGCGCTTTAACGCCTCGCCAATCCCTCGTCAGCATGTCGGCATCATGCCCGGATTTACCGCAGGGAATGAACATGGGGAATTGGTTTGTCTGGGGCGCAACGGCTCCGATTACTCTGCGGCTATTTTAGCCGCGTGTCTACGTGCCGATTGTTGTGAAATTTGGACGGACGTCGATGGGGTGTATAACTGTGATCCTCGTTTAGTGCCTGATGCACGCTTGCTCAAGTCTCTTAGCTATCAAGAAGCGATGGAGTTATCTTACTTTGGTGCCTCTGTTATGCATCCAAAGACGATTGCGCCTATCGCTCAATTCCAAATTCCATGTCTGATTAAAAACAGTTTTAACCCTCAAGGCGTAGGAACGCTGATTGGTCAAGATACTGGTGAAGATAACCTCGCTATCAAAGGTATCACGACGTTAGATAATCTCACTATGGTGAATGTCTCAGGTCCGGGAATGAAAGGCATGGTGGGAATGGCTGGCCGTATATTCGGTACCATGTCCTCTCACGGGGTCTCGATTGTACTCATTACTCAATCGTCTTCAGAATATAGCATCAGTTTCTGTATTGCGGCAGACTATAAAGAACAAGCTCAACTGGCGTTAACCGATGAGTTTGAGTTAGAACTGAAAGACGGATTGCTTGAACCGGTTGAGTTTGTGGATGATGTTGCGATCATCAGTTTAGTGGGGGACGGGATGCGCACATCCTGTGGTGTTGCCTCTCAATTCTTTACCTCATTGGCCGAAGTGCATGTCAATATTGTGGCGATCGCACAAGGCTCTTCTGAGCGAGCCATTTCGGCGGTTATCCCCGAGAATAAAATTTCTGAAGCCATCAAAACGTGCCACGAAAATTTCTTCAATGCTAAGCACTACCTTGATGTTTTCGTGGTCGGTGTCGGCGGTGTTGGCGGTGAGCTGGTGGATCAAATTCAACGTCAACAAGAAAAATTGGCGCAAAAAGACACCATCATTCGTGTATGCGGATTGGCAAACAGTAAAGGTGTGGTGTTGGATAGTGCCGGACTGCCGTTGGATAACTGGCGTGAACGCTTAAACAATGTGACTGAACCGTTTAGTTTGGAACGTTTAACCGCTTTGGTTGAACGTAACCATATAATTAACCCCGTATTGGTTGATTGTACCTCGAGTGAACTCATTGCGGATCAATACGTGGATTTTCTTGCTGCAGGTTTTCATGTCGTCACCCCGAATAAAAAGGCCAACACCGCCAGCATGCAGTACTACCATCAATTACGTGAAACGGCGCTAAAATCACGTCGTAAGCTCATGTATGAAACGACGGTAGGTGCGGGTCTTCCTGTCATTGAAAATTTGCAGAACTTAATTGCGGCGGGAGATGAGTTAGAGCAATTTAATGGCATCCTTTCTGGATCTTTGTCTTTCATTTTCGGTAAGTTAGATGAAGGTTATACCCTGAGTCAAGCAACGGTGCTGGCAAAAGAAAAAGGCTTTACCGAGCCGGATCCTCGCGATGATTTATCGGGTATGGACGTGGCGCGTAAGCTTTTAATTTTAGCAAGAGAAGCGGGCTTGTCATTAGAGCTTGATGATGTGGAAGTGCAGCAAGCGTTGCCGCCGGGTTTTGATGATTCCGGGGATGTTGACGCGTTTATGGCGCGCTTGCCACAAGCGGATGCCTACTTTTCTGACCTCTGTGAAAAAGCACGCGCTGAAGGGAAAGTATTGCGTTACATTGGCGAAATTGCCGATAAAAAATGTCATGTCCGTATCGCTGTCGTTGATGAGAATGATCCGATGTATAAAGTGAAGGAAGGCGAAAACGCACTGGCTTTCTATAGCCGCTATTACCAACCCATTCCATTAGTATTACGCGGTTATGGCGCAGGGACTGAAGTGACCGCTGCTGGCGTGTTCTCTGATGTGATGCGTACGTTAGGTTGGAAGTTAGGAGTCTAAGACGATGAGCAGGGATGAAGACAGTGTCGTAGTATATGCTCCGGCCTCAATCGGTAATGTGAGTGTGGGTTTTGATGTGTTGGGGGCGGCAGTTTCCCCCATTGACGGGTCGCGTTTAGGGGACCGAGTGCAAGTGACGCTCGGTCAACAAGCATTCAGTCTGGCGTTAGCTGGGCGCTTTATTGATAAACTGCCCAGCGATCCGAAAGACAATATTGTGTATGATTGTTGGACGATTTTTGCGCGGGAGCTCAGTAAAAAAAACAGGGCGTTAAAGCCTGTAGCAATGACGCTCGAGAAAAATATGCCGATTGGTTCGGGGCTAGGATCGAGCGCATGTTCCATCGTCGCGGCGCTTGATGCTTTGAATCGTTTTCATGGACAACCGCTGAATGACACTGAACTATTAGCGTTAATGGGCGAAATGGAAGGCCAAATCTCCGGTGGGGTACATTATGACAATGCCGCACCGTGTTATTTAGGTGGCATTCAATTAATGATCGAAGAAGTGGGAATCATTAGTCAATCCGTCCCTGGGTTTGATGAATGGTATTGGGTTATGGCGTATCCAGGGATTAAAGTCTCCACCGCCGAAGCGCGTTCTATTTTACCAGCGCAATACCGTCGCCAAGACGTGATTGCTCACGGGCGGCATTTAGCTGGGTTTATTCACGCGTGTCATACGGGGCAATCGGAGTTGGCAGCGACGATGATCAACGATGTGGTGGCTGAACCGTATCGTGCTCAATTGCTTCCTGGTTTTGTGGCTGCGCGTCAACACGCGAGTGCATTGGGAGCCTTGGCAACCGGAATTTCTGGCAGTGGCCCAACACTGTTTAGTGTCTGTAAAGAGAAAGAAACCGCTCAGCGTTTAGCCCGCTGGTTAGAAGAACATTACGTACAAAATGCCGAAGGGTTTGTCCATATTTGTCAATTGGATAAACACGGATCTCAAGTGACAGGAAGTAAGCTATGAAGCTGTATAATATAAAAGAGAATGATGAACAGGTATCGTTTGGTCAGGCGGTTCGACAAGGTTTAGGCCGCAATCAAGGATTATTTTTTCCAGCAGAGTTACCGACATTTGATGATATTGAGGGGCTGCTATCAGAATCGTTTGTTGCGCGTAGCGCTCGCATTTTATCGGCCTTGATTGGCGATGAGATCCCTGCAGAAAAAGTCCATGAACTGGTTGGTAACGCCTTTGCTTTTCCTGCGCCGATTCAGTCAGTCAAAGATGGAGTTTATGCGTTAGAGCTTTTCCATGGTCCAACATTAGCATTTAAAGATTTTGGTGGTCGTTTTATGGCTCAATCGTTGGCGACAGTGGCCGATGATGGAAAGATTACCATCTTGACTGCAACGTCAGGTGATACGGGGGCCGCAGTGGCTCATGCCTTTTATGGTATGGATAATATCAATGTCGTGATTTTATATCCGAAAGGTAAAATCAGTCCGTTACAAGAAAAACTATTTTGTACTCTGGGTAAGAATATCCATACGGTAGCGATCAACGATGACTTCGATGCCTGCCAAGCATTAGTGAAACACGCTTTTAATGATGAGGAACTGCGTAAGCAGGTTGGGTTGAATTCCGCAAATTCGATTAATATCAGTCGTCTCATGGCTCAGGTCTGCTATTACTTTGAAGCGGCCGCGCAAATGACCCCTCAAGAGCGCAATAACTTAGTGATCTCGGTACCAAGCGGTAACTTCGGTAACTTGACCGCAGGGTTGATTGCGAAAGCGCTAGGCTTGCCTGTGAAACGATTTATTGCGGCGACCAATGCTAATGATACGGTTCCGCGCTATTTGGAAAGCGGTCATTGGGCTCCTAAACCAACGGTTGCCACCACGTCCAATGCGATGGATGTAAGCCAACCGAATAATTGGCCACGCATTGAAGAGCTTTGCCGTGTTAAAGGATGGCCTTTAGAGCAGTTAGGTAAAGGTGCGGTGGTTGACGATGCCATCGCTGCCGATGCGGTACGTGAACTGCAAGGGCTCGGTTACTTATGTGAGCCTCATGGCGCCATCGCTTATCATGTTTTGGAGCAGCAGCGACAAGCCGATGAAACTGGGTTGTTTTTGTGCACCGCTCATCCCGCGAAGTTTAAAGAAGTCGTTGATGAGATTTTAGAAACGGATATTCCATTACCCCCCGCGCTTGATAAGCACTCAAAAATGGAATTGCTGTCTTTGAATTTTGATAATGATTTTACCAAGCTCAAGCAGCTTTTGATTGACGTGAACGACGCGGGCTGAACGCCGCAATCGTCATAGATATGAAAAGTATAGGTATGAAAAAGCGGTGCATGATGCACCGCTTTTTATATCCAGCAGATGGCGTTACATCGTTTCAGTGAAGGTCCGAGACACAACATCACGTTGCTGCTCTGGAGTCAGTGAATTGAAACGAACGGCATAACCAGAAACACGGATGGTTAATTGTGGGTATTTTTCCGGATGATCAATGGCATCCAGTAACGTCTCACGATGCAATACATTGACGTTAAGGTGCTGACCACCTTCAACCAGTGGTGCGGCTTTGATCGCCACTTCACGACTTTCATAGTGACCAAGATCAGAGAGCGGTAGCACTTGATCCTCTTTGAAGCCTTTTGTCGCTGCAATACAGCGCGCTTCATTCGCTTCCTCATTAATTAACCAAATAGAATTAATAAGTGATGCGTTGTCTGCATGAGTAATCTGAATACCTTGGATCATTCCAACCTCCTAGCCACATGTTGTGGTATTTATTGATGTTCCACTTGATAAATCATCAAGCCTTACTAATAACCCTGATTATAGTATTGATATTGGTCAAAAAACAACACATTTCATTATTCTTTATTGGAATAAAACTAGGGGAATCAACGTGTTACATTGTTTTTTTTGCAAAAGGTAATCCATAAAATGGATAAAAAACGGGGGCTTAACGATGATTTCGTCATAAAAAGCATGAAAAAAAATGACAAAAAGAGCGATGCACCAATGAGGAGCAATGTGTCGTTATAATTCCACATTTCGATGAAAGCAGAGTATGGCGGATGCTATCAGGAAGTAAAGTGATGTACGTGATTGGAATTATATGTGACTATTTTTGTTATTGATTTATAAGAGTATTTTCATTTTTATGTCTTGGGTTAAGCGAATGCCGGTACATCATAAAAAGTTGGCATTGTTTTTTCATAGGTGAACAAGAGACTATCTTGGAGGATCCATTATGACAAAAACTGTAACGACTGCTCGCTCTGTATATATGCCGGTTTATCGTAGGCCGGTCCCGAATCGTCATGTCTCTGGGCAAGGCCATCACCGCAGCCCACAAAGGCCTGTAAAATAACGCGATTGTCTCTATCCATATACAACCTGTTCAAGCCTGCATCTGAGAATAAATCAGTATATAATTCTTGATTGATTCTCAGATGATAGGAGACCTGCATGACCGAGTTATTAACATGGCATGATGTTATTGGCGTAGAAAAGCAACACACGTATTTTCAGAATACCTTGCAATTTGTTACTGCTGAACGCCAAGCGGGCAAAGTGATTTATCCCCCGGAGTCGGAGGTGTTTAACGCCTTTCGTTATACTGAGTTTCATCAAGTCAAGGTCGTGCTACTTGGACAAGATCCCTATCACGGTCCGGATCAGGCACACGGCTTAAGTTTTTCGGTGAGGCCGGGGGTGAAAATCCCGCCATCTTTACGCAATATGTATAAAGAATTGGCCCAAGACATTTCAGGCTTTGTCATCCCTACGCATGGCTATTTAAAAGAGTGGGCCGATCAAGGCGTTTTATTATTAAATACCGTGCTGACCGTTGAGCAGGGCAAGGCACATTCTCATGCGAAAAATACAGGTTGGGAGCGTTTCACCGATGCGGTCATTGAAGCGATAAATCAGCACAGTGAAGGCGTTGTCTTTTTATTGTGGGGCGCCCATGCACAGAAAAAAGGTCGTATGATTGATACCAGCCGACATACCGTTCTGACGGCTGCCCATCCTTCACCACTCTCTGCTTATCGTGGTTTTTTTGGCTGCCAACATTTCTCAAAGACCAATCACATACTCCTTTCTCAAGGTCGCCAACCGATCGATTGGCAGCTCTCTTCGCTCACAAACGAAATGGGTTAAAAATTAGACAGCAATCAAAGCTTATTAGTTTTCTCTTACATACACTGTTAAAAAGGGTAGGTAAGGAGCATGAACATGATGATGGAAAGGATAGGGCGTGAGCACGGTTATATGAAACGCTTGCTGGCGATACTCGATGAGAATGTGCAGGCGTTACAAGCTGAGAAATCAATTAATTATTTATTAATCAAAGAGATCGTTGATTACCTCGCTGGACATTCAGAGCATGTCCACCACCCCAAAGAAGATCTCATGTATCACTATTACAATGAGCACTATGGCACCGATGAACGCTTGGTCAACTTAGCCGAAGAGCATGCTACCTTATCGGTCAAAACGCAGGAATTTTTAGAGACGGTCGATATGGTTTTACAGGATGCGATCGTGCCGCAGGATCGATTTATCGAACTGCTTGAATCGTTTATTGCGATTCAACATCGGCACCTATCGATCGAGGAACTCAATGTACTGCCAAAAATAGAAGCCCCCGATTTCAGATAATAAGTGCGACATTCATGGAAATATGTAGAAGAGGAAGCCAACTGCTGAAAGTGGTACGCTCTTCTCGCCAAAGAAACAAGCAGTACTACCATGAATTATCAACAGTTGACCGAAGGCAGAAGATACCAGATTTCTGCTCTTTTGGAACGGGGAATTTCGGTTCCTGAAATAGCTAAAACAGTTCAGTGCCACCGCTCGACGGTATACCGTGAGCTTAAACGCGGTCGGAAGGGAGAGCATTATTGCCCTAACGAAGCCCAGATGTCGTCTACCAAAAAGCGCAAAACAGCACGTAAATACCGAATACCAAAGGAACGTGTCGATTTTATCCGCCTTCTTTTAGAAACAGATTGGAGTCCAGAGCAGATTTCTAATGTATTAACGAAAATTGGTGCATCTGTCAGTCATGAGTGGATCTATCGCTTTGTTGCTCAAGATAAACGCTTGGGCGGTAAGTTATATCGTCACTTGAGACAAGGTCATAAGCGGTATCGCCGAGGTAAACAAGAGAAAGCTCCAGCGATAAAAAATGCCGTTTCGATTGATGATAGACCAAGCATCGTTGACAGTAAGGAGCGGTTTGGTGACTGGGAAATCGACACTGTGCTAGGTAAGCATGGTACAGGTGCAATGGTGACTATTTTAGAGCGTAAGACTCGATTTTACGTGGTAAAGAAAGTGCCATCTAAGTCAGCGGATGATGTCACCAAAGCGACAATAGAGCTACTGAAGCCCTATAAGAAACATGTCCATACCATTACGGCAGATAACGGGCGAGAGTTTGCAGGTCATGAAACCATCGCAAAAGAATTAAAGGCTGATGTGTACTTTGCTCATCCGTACAGTTCTTGGGAGCGTGGTGCTAATGAGAATGCGAACGGTCTTTTAAGGCAATATGTGAAGAAAGGAACCGATCTAACGACAGTGACGGACATCGATATAGAGTTCGCTTTATCGCGGATAAATTACCGTCCGAGAAAGTGTTTAGGCTTCAAGCAGGCAGCCATTATATTTGAGGAGATGGCTTTAGCTTCTTGATATTGGAGAGTGTCGCACTTCGCAGTTGAATTCGGGCCACATTTACTCCTCAAGATTGGCAGTATCTTGAATCACAATGGCAGCATAGTGATATTGATCCTGTCTTTGGCGAGGCGATTAAGAATCGCTATCTTCAGTTAGCTCACTATATCAACAACCAAACATTAGAAAGCTAGGTGATGGTGGTTCAATAAAAAAGAGGCATGTCATCATGCCTCTTTTTCTGTGTGTTTGTCCTTAAAATTTAATGTCATTAATATCTAAGCAAGCGTCCATTTCCATTAATTCTTTTTCTAGACGCCGTTTATCCCGTAGCGCTTCAATTTCTCTCCACATCCTCTTCCCCGGTTTTGACGCTCGGGCTGCGCGAATTTTATTGATTTCATTTTCCAACATTTCTACGAAGTGCATATCATCCATAAGCAAGCCTCATCTGAGTTGTTGTGGTTACGGTAGCATTGAAATTAACCTTTCCTTTAGTGCTTTGTTTAGCACATCTTTGGCAATCGTATCTATGATTTATTTCTCATTTGTTGCATCTTGATGAACTTTATTAGTCATTGAATGTGACTTCTGCCAAAAATCGCTCGTCGGGTGGTGAATTATTCATCACTTGATGACCTATCGTGACTTCTTTAGTACGCCTCGCTTGTTAAGGAACTGTTGAGCATTTTGGGTGAGATGACCCAGCCACTGAGAAATCACCACACAATGACATCTTGCGCTGCGTTGATAAGGATAATAGCCATTAATCCGTGATTAACCTTGATTTTAAAAGAGGAAGTCACTCTTATGGCTTCGCAGATAATGCATGTTATAGCGGGTTTATTTGTGATATTTATGTTTTATTTTTGTTTTTAAATTGTTTCTTATTTGGTTTATCAGCTGTTAACAGTTAGTAAATTATTGGTAACGATAATTCATTTATGCAATCGATCTCTTATTGATTTTTGTACCAAGTGTCTGCATTATCCAGCGCTTAAAATCGTGCGTTGAATCAATAAGAAGAGTATTCGAGCGCTCAATGAACAATTCATTTATGCAGTAAGAACCGGGGAAATCACATTTCTTGTCGGTGACTTACTAGGCCAAACAGTAGGTTTGGAACTGCGTCAAAACTCTACAAGAGGTTCATGTGACAGATCTAATTAGCTTTTTGAATGATCTCCTATGGGGGTCAGTTCTCGTTTATTTATTAGTGGGAGTAGGCATCTATTTCACTATCCGCTTGGGGTTCATCCAATTTCGCCATTTTGGCCATATGTTCTCCGTTTTGAAAAATAGCCGCAAAGGGGACAGCTCTGGGATTTCCTCTTTTCAAGCGTTGTGTACCAGTTTAGCCGCTCGTGTCGGAACAGGTAATATGGCTGGGGTTGCTGTGGCACTGACCGCCGGTGGACCAGGTGCTATTTTTTGGATGTGGGTCACGGCAATGCTTGGCATGGCAACCGCTTATGCGGAAAGCACCTTAGCCCAGTTGTATAAAACCCGAGACATGGACGGCAACTATCGTGGTGGCCCAGCCTATTATATGACTCGAGGTTTGGGCATGCGTTGGATGGGAGTACTATTTTCACTCTTCTTGCTGATCGCTTTTGGTTTAGTGTTTAACGCCGTACAAGCCAACTCGATCACCAATGCCATGCATACCGCTTTTCACCTTGATCCTGTTTTGATTGGCATTGGCTTGGTTCTCATTGCGGGCTTTGTGATTTTTGGTGGTATCCGTAAAATTGCGCGAACCGCAGAATTGATTGTTCCATTTATGGCTCTGGCCTATTTGGCGATCGCTTTGTTCGTCATGTTTGCAAATATTGAAAAATTACCCGATATCATTGCCTTGATCTTCAAAAGTGCGTTCGGTTTCCAACAAGCTGCCGCTGGTGGTGTGGGGTATGCGATTGCTCAAGCGATGATCAATGGGGTGAAACGCGGTCTTTTCTCTAACGAAGGGGGCATGGGCTCGGCACCGAATGCGGCGGCAACCGCGACGCCATATCCACCTCATCCAGCCTCTCAAGGCTACGTACAAATGTTGGGCGTGTTTACCGATACGGTCGTTATTTGTTCTGCGACTATGGCCATCATCTTAATGTCTGGGGAATATGTGCCTCATAGTGACATTACAGGGATTTCATTGACGCAGCGAGCCTTGAGTACCCAAGTTGGCGATTGGGGCGGTACGTTCATTGCCGTGGCGATTTTCTTCTTTGCGTTTACCTCCATCATCGCAAACTATTCCTACGCAGAAACCAACTTGGTTTTCTTAAAAATGCGTAAAAAATCCACGCTAATGTTTTTCCGTGTGGTGTTTCTTGGCATGGTGATGTTTGGTTCGTTAGCGAATCTACCGACGGTTTGGTCGCTGGCTGATGTATCGATGGGCTTAATGGCGATCGTCAACCTTGTCGCGATTTTGTTGCTCTCGGGGATTGTGGTTAAGTTGACGAAAGATTATAACCAGCAGTTAAAAGCGGGCAAACTACCCACCTTTGATGTCAATGATTATCCCGAACTCAAATCGCAGTTAGAAGAAGGGATTTGGGATAACACCAAGACCAAGTAATTCATTGTTCAACCAATGATAAAAACTCATAAAGCCATGCAGACACTGCATGGCTTTTTTTCGACTTGGTTGTCGGTAACCAACACGCGCGTGCGCGTTTTTTCCAAATGATATCGTTAACAAATTACTATTGGTACTATAGATAGTACCCAAGTCCAAGTTGGAAACGAGAATAAGCAAGTAACAAATATTAATGTACAAGAATTGGTTGAACAAGTTGCATATTCTAATGATCCCAAAGCCAAGACATTACTCAAGGAATTACTTTCAAATAGTACAGTAGCAAGTGTTGTTGGAGCAGGGGTTTCTAGCTTACTCAGTTTACTATAGCAACTATACATAACAATACGCACCAGCAAACACTACTAAGTTGTGCTCTTGTGGTTTAAAGTTATCAGTTTGCTGAGGCTGCAATCAAGGTACTGCAGTACTTTACGTTAGGCAAAAACAGGGAGGACTAGTGAAACTCAGTTGTCATTGTGGAAATGTTGAAATTACATTGAGTTTTTCTCCGAATGAAGTTGGGAAATGTAATTGTTCAATATGCCGTCGTTATTCTGCTCTTTGGGCTTACTATTTACCGGAAGACGTCCAGATAAAATTCCAAACTGAGAAAACAGTTTTCTATATTTGGGGCGACAGAGAGGCTAAATTTCATCGGTGTAATATATGTGGTTGTATTACTCATTACGTAACAACGGAGAAATGCAGCGAAAATATAGTGGCAGTAAATATGCGCATGGCCGAGGTAGAGGCATTATCGAAGATCCCAGAAAAGGAAATAGATGGTGCATCGCGCTAAATTTGCCTAACTAAAGAGTATGATATCAATCACTGATGTTTCGTCCTATTTTCATGCCACAGAGCGTCGTCTTTGAGTATCGAACTCAGAAGCGCACCTCTCTTTTCGTTGGTAAGAGATTTGTCCCACTTCTGTGCGTAAAGGGTTTTCTCACTTTATGTGAAGAGTGTTTTTTCGTACTCTAGACACATTGGTTAGTTCACTGATTGACTGTGATATAGTGGCTACATAGACCCAACATACATTAGGACAATAATTATGCTGATCGTCGTTTCTCCGGCAAAGACGCTAGACTATGAATCACCTCTACCGACCAAAGACCATACTCAACCTGATCTGATTGAACATTCAGCTGAGTTGATCGATGTGTGTCAGACGCTATCGCCGCAAGATATTTCAAAGCTGATGAAAGTCAGTGACAAAATCGCAGGTTTGAACGTGGCTCGTTTTGCACAATGGAGTAAGCAGTTTGATTTTGATAACGCTCGCCAAGCAATCTTTGCTTTTAAAGGTGATGTCTATACAGGGCTAGACGCTACGTCGCTGTCGATGGACGATTTACACTATGCTCAAGACCATCTAAGAATGCTGTCGGGGCTATACGGCCTACTTAAACCACTTGATTTAATGCAGCCTTATCGCTTAGAAATGGGCACTAAACTAGAGAATAACCGCGGCAGTAACTTGTATCAGTTCTGGGATACCATCATTACCGATAAAATTAATGAGGCGTTAGCGGCGCAAGGCTCTGAGCTTCTCATTAATTTGGCTTCGAATGAATACTTTAAAGCGGTGAAGCCTAAGCGCCTCGAAGGACAAGTGATTACGCCGGTATTTAAAGATTGCAAAAACGGCCAATACAAAGTCATCAGTTTTTATGCGAAAAAAGCTCGTGGCATGATGGCGCGTTATATTATCGAAAATCGTATTGAGTCGGTTGAAGAGCTCAAGGGGTTCGATACGGCTGGGTATTATTTTGTTGCGGCTGAGTCATCGGGTAACGAGCTGATATTCAAGCGCGAAGAGCAATAAATTCCCCATGTTTTTTGATACCCACTGTCATATTGATTTTGCCGAGTTGGGTGATCCTCAAATGACCATACAACAAGCGATGGACGCGGAAGTTCATCGCTTATTGTTGCCCGCCACCACACAAAAAAGTTGGGCGAATGTAACGTCGATTGTGTCTCGTTTTCCATCGGTCTATGGGGCTCTCGGTCTGCATCCTTACTTTTTATCCCCCGATATGGCGATGACCTCATCGCTCAGTCAATTAGATGACGCGTTAAAGCAGCGTTCTCGCCGAATTGTTGCTGTTGGTGAATGTGGATTAGACGCGATGATCGACATCGATTTTCAGCAGCAAGTCACAGTGTTTACTGAACACATTCGTTTGGCTCAGCATTATCACTTGCCACTGGTGATCCATAGCCGAAAAACTCATCATCACATTC
The DNA here is from genome assembly GCF_003716875.1 of Vibrio zhugei. Lineage (NCBI taxonomy): Bacteria > Pseudomonadati > Pseudomonadota > Gammaproteobacteria > Vibrionales > Vibrionaceae > Vibrio > Vibrio zhugei. Next base: position 621,453 of record NZ_CP033078.1, read on the forward strand.
TCTCTCTTCTCAAGAATGCGCAGTTTGATGAGGGGGGCGTCGTACATGGGTTTACTGGCAGTGAGCAACAGGCTCGGCAATTGATTGAGAGGGGGCTAAAAATCGGTGTAGGAGGGAGTATTACGTATTCTCGAGCACAAAAGACACGTCGTACCATAGCGTCACTTCCTCTTGAGTCACTCGTTCTGGAAACGGACGCGCCAGATATGCCCATTGCGGGCTTTCAAGGGAAAAGTAATCACCCTGAGCGTTTACCTCTTATCTTTCAGTGTCTGCTGGAGCTGCGCTCTGAAACGCCCGATGAGCTCAAATCTCAATTGTGGCATAACAGTTGTGACGTCTTTCAATTACCGGATACTGCCCGCTGATAGTCATCCTCATACGACACCTCAGCAGCGATTACCTGCGTTTTTGTCATGTCCTTTTCAGCCTGTCAATGAAAGTCAGATATCCGTTCTAATGTCAATAGTTTCGTTTTCATCACACTTTTGCAATAGAGGCCAAATTCGTTTGGTCAAGTCGATTCAATGTCGTTATGCTCACAAAAACAGCATTATCACAAAGGTTTGATAATGGCTTGTTAATAATGTTAATAAAAAGTTATTCATTGTTAATCGTTATGCTTTGTTACAAAGCAAACGTTTTAATTGCTACTAATGCATATTGATGAGTAATGAGTGTACAGCTTTACGGTCATTAATAAGTAAAAAGCTGGCTAATTGGTGTGTTCTTATCAGGCGGTGTATCAGTAAATATCGCGAAGACCTCCGCGTTAAATCGATCAATATCTCACTTTTTGTTAATTTTTCATGATAATTGAGACATTATTGAAAACTCGCCTCTCTTGACTGTGATGACGGCCTCAGTTGATGTAAGAAAAATACGATATATTTTTCTTGGATAATGAGGCGATAAAGCGATAGTTTGCAGTGATATTGCAGTTAAATGAGGATATTTTTCATTTGTAATCGTTTGCTTTTGTCGTTTTCTTACGCTTTGTTATTGTGATTTTTTTGTTAAAATGTTGTTTTTTAAATTGGCTTTTTAATTATGCAGTGTGATTAGTGTCTCAATTAGTAATGTATAGGGATAAATATGTTCATAAAAGCGTGAGCGACCCTTACTTTTGATGCTTACCTCAGTATAATCCCGCCAAATTTATTCTTGTGTCCAACACGCCAACTACTAACCAGTAAGGAAGTCATAAACTATGAGCCTGTTTATGAGCCTAGTCGGTATGGTGACAATTCTAGCATTTGCTTTTTTATTGTCCGATAACCGTAAAGCTATCAATCTAAGAACCGTGGGTGGTGCTTTTGCTATCCAATTTATTATCGGTGGTTTCGTTTTATACGTACCTTGGGGACGCGACCTACTAGCGAGTGTATCCGGTGGAGTGCACCACGTTATAGAGTACGGCCAAGACGGTATAAACTTCCTATTTGGTAACCTCGTCAATGGGAATATGAAAAATGTAGGTTTCATTTTTGCATTTAGCGTACTACCAACGGTTATCTTCTTCTCGGCCTTGATCTCTGTACTTTACTATTTAGGCGTGATGCAGTGGGTTATCCGTATTCTTGGTGGCGGTTTACAAAAGGCCTTGGGCACGTCTCGTGCGGAATCCATGTCAGCCGCGGCGAACATCTTCGTCGGTCAAACTGAAGCTCCTTTGGTTGTTCGTCCATTTATTTCACGCATGACACAGTCTGAACTCTTTGCTGTGATGTGTGGCGGTCTTGCTTCTGTTGCTGGTGGTGTGCTTGCAGGCTACGCTCAAATGGGTGTGCCTCTAGAGTACTTAGTTGCGGCATCATTCATGGCCGCACCTGGCGGGCTTTTATTTGCCAAAATCATGAAGCCTGAAGTGGATCAGCCTCACGAAGAAATCTTGGATGAAGACTTGAGTGGTGGTGACGATAAGCCTGCCAATGTTATCGATGCTGCCGCTAGTGGTGCCGCTACCGGTATGCAATTAGCACTCAACATTGGTGCCATGTTGTTAGCTTTCGTCGGATTAATTGCGTTGATTAATGGCTTACTTGGTGGCGTTGGTGGTTGGTTCGGTATGCCAGGACTGACCTTAGAAATGATTCTAGGCTGGGTTTTTGCCCCTGTTGCATTCTTAATTGGTGTTCCATGGAGCGAAGCGCCACTGGCTGGTTCATTTATCGGTCAAAAACTGGTCGTGAACGAGTTTGTTGCGTACTTGAATTTTGTGCCTTACATTAGCGATCCTGCAACGCATGTTGTTGCTTCAACTGGACAAGCGCTATCTGCGAAAACAGCGGCCATCATTTCATTTGCATTGTGTGGTTTTGCTAACTTATCATCCGTGGCCATTCTGTTAGGTGGCTTGGGTGGTCTAGCGCCAAATCGTCGCCATGATATTGCGCGCTTAGGTATGAGTGCGGTTGCGGCTGGTACGTTGTCTAACTTAATGGCAGCGACTATCGCAGGCTTCTTTATCTCTCTTTCTTAATCATAGTTTGTAGAGTAATTATATAGACGCCACGAACCCAGACCCCGTAGCATGAATGTGCTGCGGGGTTTTTTTATGTTCATCGAATCGCATTGAAATATTTTGAGATGCAAACCGTTTGCTTCTCGATGAACACTATCGAATAGGAATTTTTACGTTATGGTAGTCCTATTCATCAATACCTCTACGAATGAGCGCTGTGATTTGGCATGATCCGTCGTAGAGTCATAACCGTGTTACAAGTGGATTGGCGAGAATTGAATTCATCATGTTGATGATTCGTGTCCCTTAATAACTGGATGGGAGAGAAAAATGAGTGATTTACAAGCGGCGGCTTTACGTGCGTTAAAACTAATGGATTTGACTACATTGAATGACGATGACACCGATGAAAAAGTCATTCAGCTTTGTCATGCAGCGAAGAGCCCAGTAGGCAATACAGCGGCGATTTGTATTTACCCTCGCTTTATTCCTATTGCGAAAAAAACCTTGAAACAACAAGGTACGCCAGACATTAAAATTGCGACAGTGACCAATTTCCCTCACGGCAATGATGATATCAATATTGCGGTAACAGAAACGAAAGCCGCCGTCGCTTACGGTGCCGATGAAGTCGATGTCGTGTTCCCATATCGTGCTTTAATCTCTGGTGACGAGCAGTGCGGTTTTGAGCTGGTACGCCAATGTAAAGAAGCATGCGGTGAGCAAGCCTTGCTGAAAGTCATCATTGAAACGGGTGAACTAAAGGAAGAACGTTTGATTAAGCTGGCGTCTAAAATCGCGATTGACGCAGGCGCTGATTACATCAAAACCTCTACAGGGAAGGTGCCAGTCAATGCCACGCCGGAATCTGCCCGTATGATGTTAGAAGTGATTCGTGATATGGATGTGGCGGATCGTGTTGGTTTTAAACCTGCTGGCGGCGTTCGTACAGCAGAAGATGCCGCTGCCTATCTTGCGATGGCTGACGAGCTTCTTGGGCCTGACTGGGTCAGCCCACGTCATTATCGTTTTGGGGCATCGAGCCTTTTGACAAACTTGCTGAATACGCTAGAAGTCAGCGATGAAACTGCGGATCCAAGCGCTTACTAAATCTGTAGTGAGTCTTACTGCTTTTGCTCTTGATAAGGATACATGATGGCGTTATTAATTCAGGAAATTATTCGTAAGAAGCGCGATGGACATGAGTTGACCGTGGCTGAGATTGAATGCTTTGTCCAAGGCATTGCTAATCAGTCTGTCTCTGAAGGGCAAATCGCTGCTTTTGCGATGGCAATATTCTTTCGAGAAATGTCGATGCCAGAGCGTATAGCGTTAACGTGTGCCATGCGTGATTCAGGCCAAGTCCTCGATTGGACATCAATGGACTTTGATGGTCCAGTATTGGATAAGCACTCGACGGGCGGCGTGGGCGATTTAACTTCTCTGGTGTTGGGGCCTTTGGTTGCCGCCTGTGGCGGTTATGTTCCTATGATCTCAGGGCGAGGTCTTGGTCATACCGGAGGAACCTTAGATAAGCTTGAATCCATTCCTGGATACAATATCACGCCATCTAATGCCGTGTTTGGGCAAGTGACAAAATCCGCTGGTGTTGCGATCATTGGTCAAACGGGTGACTTAGCACCCGCGGACAAACGCATGTACGCGACGCGGGATATTACCGCAACCGTCGATAATCTATCGTTGATCACGGCCTCTATTTTATCGAAAAAGCTCGCTGCGGGATTAGACGCACTGGTCATGGATGTAAAAGTCGGATCTGGCGCGTTTATGGCGACCTATGAGCAATCGGAAGAATTAGCTCAATCGATAGTGGAAGTGGCCAATGGGGCGGGAACGAAGACGAACGCTCTGTTGACGGATATGAACCAAGTCTTGGCTTCCTCGGCAGGCAACGCGCTTGAAATGACTGAGGCCATTCGTTTCTTGCGTGGCGAGCAACAAAACCCTCGCTTACTCAAGGTCACTTTAAGCTTAGCGGCACAAATGTTGGTCTTGGGTAATCTTGCGCCTTCAATAGATGCCGCACAAACCAAGCTAAAACATGCTTTGAGTTCGGGTCAAGCCGCGGTGTGTTTTGAGCGCATGGTGGCCGGCTTGGGTGGACCGAGTGACATTGTTGATAATTATGCTCAACATTTGCCGCGCGCGACTATTATTAAGCCAGTATTTGCTCGTGAATCAGGCGTGTTGAGCACGATGGATACCCGCAAAATAGGCATGTCTGTGATTGAGCTTGGCGGCGGCCGTCGGGTTGCAAGTGATGGAATTGATTACTCGGTTGGTTTGGACAATATTGCGGCTCTTGGGCACACTCTTGATAACCAAACCCCGATCGCTATGTTGCATGCACGTAATGAACAAGAATGGCAAAAAGCCGCAGAATTGATTCGCGATGCGGTGGGCGTTTCCGAGCACTATGAGGAAACCCCATTAATCTACCGTACTTTGTGATCATAAAGCGGCGAGCTTCAGGTTTATTGCTGTAGGAAAGTAGACTCGACAAAGCAACGATATTATCATTGACCACCAGTTTAGAGATCCACTGATGGTGCAAACCTGGTGGATTTCTTACTTTAAAAATAAACAATAGGAAATAGTTATGGCAACTCCACATATAAACGCTGAATTAGGTGACTTCGCTGATGTTGTACTGATGCCGGGTGATCCGTTGCGTGCGAAATACATTGCAGAAACCTTCTTGGACGATGTTGTTCAAGTGTGTGATGTTCGTAATATGTTCGGTTATACGGGGACTTATAAAGGCCGTAAGATTTCTGTGATGGGCCACGGTATGGGGATTCCATCATGCTCGATTTACGCAACTGAGCTCGTTAAAGACTTTAACGTTAAGAAATTGATCCGTGTTGGCAGCTGTGGTGCTGTGAACGAAGATATCAAAGTTCGCGATGTTGTTATTGGTATGGGTGCGTGTACGGATTCAAAAGTAAACCGTATTCGTTTTAAAGATCATGACTTCGCAGCCATTGCTGATTACAAGATGGTTCGTGCTGCAGAGCAAGCTGCGCAAGCTCGTGGTACGGATGTTAAAGTGGGTAACTTGTTCTCTGCGGAACTGTTCTACACTCCAGATCCAGACATGTTCGATGTTATGGATAAGTACGGTATTGTCGGCGTAGAAATGGAAGCGGCTGGGATTTATGGTGTTGCTGCCGAGTACGGAGCGAAAGCACTGACTATTTGTACCGTGTCTGACCACATTAAAACCGGTGAGCAAACCACATCCGATGAACGTCAAAATACGTTTAACGATATGATCGTTATTGCGCTAGAGTCTGTATTGATTGATGATCAAAATGCTTAATGTGTTTTGAATAAAAAAACCTCCGTACTGACGGAGGTTTTTTTTATCGCGCACTATTAAGAGGCTGGGGGATTGAGCAGTAAATTTTCCCCTTTGGGGGCACTCGAGCGTCTTAGTAAGAGCGTCAACAATACACCACTGATAAAACTCATTAGAATCATTAAATACATGTAATGATCGCTTTTTCTATAGTGATGATCCGAAATTGCCGTGACTTTACCGGTTTCAAAGGTAATGCGAACAAAACCGATAATGGTATTATCATGTTTGATCGGTTCCACCAATTGCTGACGGCCAATGCTGGCAGTATGTAATGGTGTATCTAACCCTAAGACTTCTCGCGCACTCAGGGCATTATCACTGGACGCTAATTTGACCCCTTCCGCATCATAAATAGTGGCATCGAACACCAACCGATCATGAGCAAGTTGGTTGGTTAATGCTAATAGTCGCTCCTGATCTTGTTGTTCAATCATATCGCTGGCTGTCATTGCTGCTTGAGTGATCAGTACTTTGGTCAGTGTTTCCAATTGATTCGCTTGGATGCGCTCATTGCCACTACTAATGATGACACTGTTAGTTATGGTGACAATAAACATCAAGGTTACCAGTATGACCGCACTAGCGCGAATGACGACGCGAAATGAGAACAATGAACCATTCATAAACCTTAATACCTATAAAAATGAAGCGATGGCTATATTGAGACTTGCGTTTTTAAATTGCAATAGGGTAACGTTTAGTCTCCATCATAAAGGATAGTATACATGGATGCTTTGAAGAGTTTATCAATTAAAAAACACCCATCCCTGATTCAGCGTTTCCCGGAGATCCAACACGGGCATTATCTCAAGCGCAAGCAAGCCAATTGGATTGTCTTCAGTGAATGTTTACACGCAGAGATATTTCGCGATCTCGATTTTTTGACTGGCCAATCCAATCATATCGTTGATGTGTGGCGGGTCGGTCACTATGAAGTCGCCTTAATGGCTGGCGAGTTGACGAAAGAGCGACAGGCGATTGCGCAAGAATTAGGGATCGAATATGCCGTGATTCAAGATGTGCCTGATTTGAGCAAACCTGGGTTGATTGTGATGGATATGGATTCGACCGCCATTCAAATTGAGTGTATTGATGAAATTGCCAAGCTCGCTGGGGTGGGCGAGGAGGTCTCCGCGGTTACTGAGCGTGCGATGCAAGGTGAATTGGATTTTGAACAAAGCCTGCGTCAGCGGGTGAGTAAGCTGGCTGGCGCTGATGAGAGCATTCTCGACACCGTCCGTTCCTCGTTACCGCTCATGCCAGAATTGCGCGCGTTAGTGCATACGTTACAGCAATTTGGTTGGAAAACCGCTATCGCCTCTGGCGGGTTTACCTATTTCTCTGATCATTTACAGCAATTACTGGGCTTGGATTATGCGAAAGCCAATGTGCTGGAGATTGAGCAAGGGCGCTTGACCGGGGAGGTACTTGGTGAGGTGGTTTCGGCACAAACGAAAGCCGATATTTTGCATCAGTTGGCAGAGCGTTATGAGATTGAAACGCATAATACCGTTGCGGTTGGTGATGGCGCCAATGACCTTGTTATGATGAATGCAGCAGGGCTTGGCATCGCTTATCACGCCAAACCGAAAGTTCAACAAAGCGCACAAACGTCAGTGCAATATTCAGGACTCGGTGGCGTGTTGTGTATTTTGTCGGCAGGATTAGTAAAGCAAGGTAAACTGAGCTGGAAAACCCTGCCTTAAGACCCCTTTTATCCGATGGGATGGTTAGTCTTGATGGGTCGGTATACGCATCAAGACTTCCTCAGTGATATCAATAATCTCGTTATAACCGGCAATGGCGTTCACTTCTTTATCGATTGCGGCGGCAGTACGCATATCAAGATGACTCATTTCTTCGATATCTTCGTGTAGCAATCGGGTTTTTGCGTTAATGACGGGCGTGGACGCAATACGCAGAACCAATAGCTCCCCCAAGTTTTTGGCTTGTTTTATATACTCTAGCCTTGCTTGCGCATCGTTAAAATCACTGTGTAAGCGTGCCTCTATCGCTTGGATGCGATTAGCGAATTTAGAGATAAAGAGATAGATTTCATTCCATTGCGGATCGAGCCCTTCAATATGACGCATTGGGGTCGCCATGAGCGTATTGGTATGATTTTTATAAATAGAATCTAACGACAATGTCTCATCTTTTCCCAGAAAATCGAATAATTCAAGATAGTTAGGTAATGGCAACTTGATGCCTATTACCTTGGGTTTCAATCGACGGCTCTGCTTTTCAATATAAATCGGAGTACTGACGAGTTTACTCAGTAAAATGCTATGCAGTCCTTCCAATAGTGCTACCGACGGCAGCACCTCAGGTTTTTCTATTATTTTGGTTTTGTTATGGTCGATGATCGATTGCAGAAAAGCGGTAATTTTCACGGTTTCTGCATTTTCATCAATCATCAATTGCACATAGCGACCTTCGGGACTAATGCGCACCGTTTGGTAGGGAACGCGATCTAAGGCGAGTTTTGAATTATAGAGCTGCAGTTCGATAAAATTAATGGTGACGTCAACCTCACTCGTTAAAGCCACTGGTTTTTTGAGCGTTAGGTTCAATCCATGTTTGGAAATATCGACGGTAGCGCCTGTCGAGAGCAATTGATTATTCTGGTAAACCTCAATAGGTGTCCTGAATTGATAGCGTGGCTCACGACGGCGTGAGCAGGCGTCAAAATGAATGCCCATTGGAGAATGAGGTATCGCGCGTGGATGACAGAAAGCATTCACATATTTTACTGGCAAAGCGGGTTTGGCTTGCAGTAAATAATCCTGAGCGGATTGGATGTCTCCGATCTCTTGTAACACACCGTAGTGACTCATTTGCGTGGCATACCCTTGCAGTTCATCATCATGCGATGCGAGGGTCGCTTGCTCAGATTCAGATAGCATAAACATGGTTAACCGAAACACTTTCCATGTATCGCGCTGGGCCCCTACATGGCAAAATAAGTGGCGTATCTCGTCTTTGACCTCGGGTTTTAATAAAGAAAAGAACAGCGTTTTTCCATTGAGTTCATGTTTAAACGCATAGATAGTGACGCTGCATTCTTTGAGGTTGGATTTAGCCAATGCTGCCATGCGCTTGGGGGTAAAGAGGTTACCTAAGGTTTGCTGATTGCGCTCATCGTGCCAGTATTGCCATATTTCTCTATTATTTTCAGTTACTAATGCCAACTGTAGTGTGTCATTATTGAAAAATAGTGGCAAGCCACAGGAATGCTTTAGAAAAATATGCTCATAAGCGCGACTGCGCACACGGGCAATTTTATCTTGATTATCGTGCGCTTGTTGTTTTCTTATCGTCGTTAATGATTCTGTGATGACTTGGCCTATGATATCGGTTTTTGTTATTCTTAGGGCACGCAAAAAAGTCACTGAATCGTGGCTGTAGGCATCGTTGACGCCAATGATTTTATAATCAATATATTGGTCTAATCCGGGGATATCATGTCGCTGGTTTAATTCGACAAATTTAACTTTAATAATTTGGTCGGTTTTGTATTTAAAGCAGGATGGCAGCTTAAAGCGACCACCTGATAACGAGAGATCGAAACTTTCACCATGAATCAACATATCGGTGGTTGCTGTTTTGACTTGTACTTGTGTGGATAGCCGTAACCGTTTTTCCATGCGTTTTAGATCGTAACCAAGACGAATGGGCTCCACATCGAATGCATTCGTTTGGGTGTTATTCGTGGGATCTTGCGCCTTTTTCTGCATTACACGATAATTGTTACGCGTGCTATTTAGTGCACTCCATACCCCGTATGTGTAGCTACCGAACTTCTTCATATTTTTATGATACGTATTGAGAGCTACATCATCGAGATAGTGGGTGAAGCCATCAATCTGATATTCACGACATACGCCATCGACTTTGCCTCTTAGGTCTACATTGTTATGGCAAGGCGCCATCATCTGGCTTAATTCCATTTTAATAAGAATTTTCGCTGACGGTGGCTGATCTTGAGTGACTTTATCGAGAAGAGACTCAAAGTCGCTTGAATGGTAGGCAGGAATTAAGCGTTCAGCGAATGAAAGTACGTCAGATTGATCCATAATTTCCTGTTAGATGAATTGTTTGATAGATTGATCGGCAATAAATTCTAAGTCTTTAGAAAAGACGCTGCCATTATAGCGACTTAGTATTAGACATTTCACATCTCTTGTCATCATTTTACAATTAAGGTAATCATTTTCATGGCGAAAGCAAAACGAGCATATGTATGTAACGATTGTGGCGCAGATTTTCCACGCTGGCAGGGCCAATGTAGCGCTTGTGGTGCGTGGAATACGATTACTGAAGTCCGTTTAGCCGCTTCGCCTCAAGCTGCACGTAATGAGCGCATAGGACATGGTTACGCGGGAGTGGGGGAATCGAAAGTTCAGGTTCTCTCAGAGATTGATCTCCAAGAAGTGCCACGCTTTACCAGCGGTTTTAAAGAATTTGACCGAGTCCTAGGTGGGGGAATTGTGCCAGGCGCTGCTATTTTAATTGGTGGTAGCCCAGGTGCGGGGAAATCCACGATGCTGTTGCAAACCATGTGTTATTTATCATCTCAGATGACCACGCTTTATGTCACAGGGGAAGAGTCATTACAGCAAGTTGCGATGCGTGCTTCACGGCTTGGTTTACCCAAAGATAATTTGAAAATGTTGTCGGAGACCAATGTCGATAAAATCTGCGAAGTGGCACAAAAAGAACAACCCAAAATTATGGTGATCGACTCGATTCAGGTGATGCACGTGGCGGATGTTCAGTCCTCACCAGGCAGTGTGTCCCAGGTGAGAGAATCGGCAACAGCGTTAACGCGTTATGCCAAACAAAATAATGTTGCGGTGTTTATTGTTGGGCATGTCACCAAAGATGGCACACTCGCCGGGCCTAAGGTGCTCGAACATATTATTGACTGCTCAGTGTTGCTGGATGGCGGTACCGACAGTCGTTTTCGAACCATGCGTAGTCATAAAAACCGATTTGGTGCGGTCAATGAGTTAGGCGTTTTTGCCATGACAGGCCAAGGGGTACGCGAAGTGAGTAATCCCTCCGCCATTTTCTTATCTCGTGGTGAAGAAGAAACGTCAGGCAGCTCTGTCATGGTGGTATGGGAAGGAACTCGACCGTTATTAGTCGAGATACAAGCGTTAGTCGATTATTCGCAGTTAGCCAATCCACGTCGCGTCGCCGTGGGGTTAGAACAAAATCGACTGTCTTTATTACTTGCGGTGTTGCATAAACACGGTGGCTTACAAATGGCTGACCAAGATGTGTTTGTGAATGTCGTGGGTGGAGTAAAAGTCACCGAAACCAGTGCAGACTTAGCCTTGGTCGTTGCGTTACTTTCGAGTTTTCGCGATCGAGCGATCCCTAAAGATGTGGTGATTTTTGGTGAAGTGGGGTTAGCGGGAGAAATACGACCGGTGCCGAGTGGTCAAGAACGTTTACAAGAAGCGTTTAAGCATGGCTTTAAAAAAGCGATTGTTCCGTTTGCGAATATGCCGAAAAATGGCATTGACGGCATGCAAATTCATGGGGTCAAAAAATTATCTGAAGCGATTGAAGCTTTTGATGAACTTTGAATAAAATCCCTGTATCCTCTCGGCCAAAGAATTTAGTGGTGCGGTATCGAGCAGTGAGGCGCTCAAGAGTGTCATTTTTGCCTATACTGAATCGCTGGAAATGAGTGAGTGTATTAGTCGCAGTACGTGGATGTTTTATTCGATGAATATTCTAGCGTTTGCTTATTATATGAGTACGAACGGGATGAATGAATGCAGAAACGTAGCGGGTAATATAGAGACAGTTTTTTTTGGGTAATCGGCGTGTGGGGCTATCAGTCTGTACAGATTATGATATACTCTGCGCGCACTTTATACCTTATTAACAGAGTAAGACAATGACTGATTTATCGAAATACAGAAATATTGGTATTTTCGCGCACGTTGATGCGGGTAAAACTACCACAACTGAGCGTATCCTAAAGCTAACTGGTACGATCCATAAAACCGGTGAAGTTCATGACGGTGAATCTACTACAGACTTCATGGAGCAGGAAGCAGAACGTGGTATTACTATCCAGTCAGCAGCGGTAACGTGTTTCTGGAAAGACCACCGCTTCAACATCATCGATACTCCTGGACACGTTGACTTCACTGTAGAAGTTTACCGTTCTTTGAAAGTTCTTGATGGTGGTATCGGTGTATTCTGTGGTTCTGGTGGTGTTGAACCTCAATCAGAAACTAACTGGCGTTACGCGAACGAATCTGGTGTTTCTCGTCTGATCTTCGTTAACAAACTAGACCGTATGGGTGCAGATTTTTATCGCGTTGTTGACCAAGTTAAAAATGTTCTAGCAGCAACTCCATTGGTGATGACTCTACCAATCGGTATTGAAGATGAGTTCTCAGGTGTGGTTGATATCCTAACTCGTCAAGCGTACGTTTGGGATGACACTGGTCTTCCAGAAAACTACGAAATCAAAGACGTACCTGCTGACATGGTTGACGATGTTGAAGCGTACCGTGAAGAAATGATCGAAACGGTTGTTGAACAAGACGACGATCTAATGATGGCGTACATGGACGGTGAAGAGCCTTCTATTGAAGACATCAAACGTTGTATCCGTAAAGGTACTCGTGACCTAGCGTTCTTCCCAACTTACTGTGGTTCTGCGTTTAAAAACAAAGGTGTTCAACTAGTACTTGATGCCGTTGTTGATTACCTACCAAACCCAACAGAAGTTCATGAACAGCCGCTAATGAATGCTGAAGGTGAAGAAACTGGCGATCACGCTGTGGTTTCTGCTGACGAAACATTCAAAGCGCTAGCATTCAAAATCATGGATGACCGTTTTGGCGCACTAACTTTCGTTCGTATTTACTCTGGTAAACTGAGCAAAGGCGACACGATTCTTAACTCGTTCACTGGTAAAACAGAACGTGTTGGTCGTATGGTTGAAATGCAAGCTGATGACCGTAAAGAGCTGACTTTTGCTCAAGCGGGTGACATTATTGCAATCGTTGGTATGAAGAACGTACAAACTGGTCACACTCTATGTGATGTTAAACACCCTTGTACACTTGAACCAATGGTATTCCCAACGCCAGTAATCGAAATCGCGGTTAAGCCGAAAGATAAAGGTTCAACTGAGAAAATGGGTATCGCAATCGGTAAAATGGTTGCAGAAGATCCATCATTCCAAGTTGAAACTGACGAAGACTCAGGTGAAACTATCCTGAAAGGTATGGGTGAACTTCACCTAGATATCAAAGTTGATATCCTACGTCGTACTTATAACGTGGACCTAGAAGTTGGCCAACCTCAAGTTGCTTACCGTGAAACTATCACTCAAGAAGTTGAAGATAGCTACACGCATAAGAAACAATCAGGTGGTTCTGGTCAGTTCGGTAAAATTGATTACCGTATCAAACCAGGTGAAACTAACTCTGGCTTTAAATTCACTTCTTCTGTTGTGGGTGGTAACGTACCGAAAGAATTCTGGCCTGCTATCGAAAAAGGTTTCGCTGGCATGATGGAACAAGGTGTACTTGCTGGTTTCCCAACACTAGACGTTGAAGTTGAACTGTTTGACGGTGGCTTCCACGCAGTGGATTCATCAGCAATCGCTTACGAAATCGCAGCGAAAGGTGCATTCCGTCAATCTATGCCTAAAGCTGGCCCTCAGCTTCTAGAGCCAATCATGCACGTTGACGTTTTCTCTCCAGAAGACAACGTGGGTGATGTTATCGGTGACTTGAACCGTCGTCGTGGTATGATCAAAAACCAAGAAGCGGGTACAACTGGTGTTCGCATCAAAGCTGACGTTCCTCTTTCTGAAATGTTCGGCTACATTGGTCACCTACGTACGATCACTTCAGGTCGTGGTCAATTCTCTATGGAATTCGATCACTACTCAGCATGTCCAACAAACGTTGCTGAAAAAGTTATCGCTGACGTGAAAGCACGTAACGAAGCTAAATAATTGTTCTGTGAATAATTGTTAATAAAAAGCCCCTTTTGAAGGGGCTTTTTTTATGCCTAATGAATGTATTAAAGCCTCGCTTTTCTCACAAAAAGCCGACCATGTTCACGCTGTGAATACTGAGAAAGAAAATGTTTTCCCTTTGTTCGTACGATCACAGCCCCCTTTATATTCAAACTGTTACCATCATTCGATCGAAATATTAGTAATCGTCGTGCTTGCCTCGATTGCACGAAAACATAGGACTTTACTACATGACGCAAATTAGTTTAGACGCTTTGACCGAGCAGCCAGCTTTCGATGGCCAACCCGCGACGCTGGTCACGTTGAGTAATACCCAAGGCATGTCGATTGTGTTGATGGATATTGGTGCAACGTGGTTGAGTTGTCAGGTACCAGTACAGGACACTGTGCGTGAAGTTTTACTGGGTGTGGCCAGCATGACTGACTTTAACCAACAAAGTAGCTTCTTGGGCGCGACGGTCGGTCGTTACGCCAATCGTATCGCCAATGGCCAATATCAGCACAACGGTCATACTTATCAGTTAACGGCCAATCAAGGCCCTCATACGTTGCACGGTGGGGTTCAAGGGTGGAGTCATTGCCGTTGGACGATTGTCGAATGCAGTGAGCAGCAGGTGACTTTTTCTATTCACTCTGCGGATGGCGACCAAGGCTTTCCTGGGAATGTGGATGCCCAAGTAATCTATACGCTAACTGACGACAACCAAGTGACCATTGCGTATTCCGCGACCACTGATGCGACAACGCCAGTCAATATGACCAACCATGCGTACTTTAATTTGATGGGCGCCAACGAGGACCACCAAATCCTCAACGATACGCTGTCGATTCAGGCGCATGACTATTTACCAACAGATAATAGCGGTATTCCTTTAGATCAAGGGTTGACCCCTGTAGAAGGAACCGCCTTTGATTTTCGCCAGCCGCATACACTGGGTTCTCGTTTATTGGATGATCCGCAGCTCAAGATGGTCAATGGCTATGACCACAGTTACTTCCTCGGTAATACGTCAATCGATCATTGTATTGCGTCATTAACGGCCGCGGATGAATCGTTAACGTTGCAGGTTTTTACCGATAAACCTGCCATCCAGTTATACACGGGGAATTTCTTAGAGGGGACGCCAAGCCGCACGGGCGAGGTGTATCATAATTACCAAGGTATTGCGTTAGAGACACAATATCTGCCAGATTCTCCTAACCGTCCTGATTGGCCCCACCACACTTGTTGGTTAGAGCCGGATGAGCGCTATGAATCGACGACGATTTATCAATTTAACGCACGCTAATACCCTCCAAAAAAAAGACCTCTTTCGAGTAATGCCAGTCAGTTAAGCTGATTGGCATTTTTCTTTTTATACGGATATTTCCGAGGTTTTGGTTTTACCCACCTTGGGTAAGTTCGGTCTTCTCGCCTTGGTGGAAGTTTAAAATAGCCCATTTGTTCCAATAAGGACTCATAATGTTTTGGGATATTTCCCGGACTTGTCAGCGGTAAAGTTGCAAAAAACTGAGTGATAGCCATTGAACAACTGGTAAAACTGAGTTGATTTGGCCAAACACTATCCAGTTTTTTAGCGGCCGCTGTCATCCCTAATCGTATGAGGTTGTAACAGAGCAACACTCCCCATAGCTCTTGCTCTATCATGTCCGGTCTTTTACTTCTCAGTGTATATTGGCTGTTTAACAGAGACTGCTTCATTTCTCTATACCCCAGTTCTATTTCCCACCGGTAACGATATAACTCAACCATTTCGTCGCTCGGGAAACGTAATTCATCGACCATAGAGGTGAGGATTCGATACTCTTTTCCCTTAATGGTTTTACTCACTAAACGAGCCTCGATAAATTCCGGTAACTCATCGAACTTTTTGCGAGACTGAGGCGTCGTTTTCAGGCGAACACGATAGTCATTTTTTCCCGACCGATGCAGCACTTCATAGTTTAAGTCCTTTCGCGCGGGGATTAGCCAATGCCGCTCTGTCCCTGTTTGAGACCATCGGTTAAGTAACCCCAATGAGTAATAGCCTTTATCGAACAAGGTTAATGAATGATCTGGCGTACTATCAATGAGCTGTTCTGCGAGCACCATTTCACTCGTTCGATAACCAGAAAAAGCACTGTTAATGAGCTGATGGCTTGTCAACTCCATATGACAGACCATTCTAATTTGAGGGTAAGTATTTTCACGATGTTGATTACTTTGAGTTTCAAAGACTTGATGATTTTCTAACGTGTCTGCAGTTCGCCATACAACGCCATCAACGGCGAATAAATTCAGCCCTCCCCATTGCTCAAACGAATTCGTTTCATAGCCGTGTTGAGCGACGGCTTTAAATACCTCTTTTACGGCATCAGCCCCCAAACGTTGCCTTGCTTGAACCAAAGCACTTGGGGCAACCAAAGGCTTTTTATCTGGCAGCATAATATCCATCTGAGTTGCAATATCCCAGACAGACTTCTGACGATATAGTGCCATGCCGATGATGGACCATAGAACCGTTTCGAGTGGTAGTCGGCGCTTTCTCAACGTGGCGACTCCAGCTTGTTTAAAGCCTTGCTGAATAAGCTCTGGCGATAGTAACTCAGCATACTT
This sequence comes from Vibrio zhugei, assembly GCF_003716875.1. Taxonomy (NCBI): domain Bacteria; kingdom Pseudomonadati; phylum Pseudomonadota; class Gammaproteobacteria; order Vibrionales; family Vibrionaceae; genus Vibrio; species Vibrio zhugei. The sequence goes on from NZ_CP033078.1 coordinate 637,921, forward strand.
TTCAAAAGTATGGAAGGTATTACAGGACTTAAAGGCTGTGGCTAATTCACTTTCAAAACGCATAAAAAAAATCCGATATTAAATCACTAATATCGGATTTTGAAGCCTTTTAAAGATCGGTCAAATGATCTCAAAAATTTCTTAACTGATCGGCATTACTCTTTCGAGGTCTTTTTTCAACAAAGGCGTGATTATAACTCACTGAGCAATGCGTCAATCAGTGGTAATTGTTCAGCCTTTATCCCCGCCATTCTCGGGTAAATAGGAGCATGACGATCCTTTTCTTGTGGATGATGCCAGCCTTTAGTATGTGCCACAAAATGGCGGGCGAATTCTTCTGACACTTCCAGACACCCGGCTAATACCGTATCAACATAACTTTGTACGATGGGGCTTTTTGTACAAGGGGGCTGATGTGTGCAGGTGACATATACCCAGACATCTTGCTGTTTGTCGAAAGGATGCTGACTGCGGATGGCCGTGGTGGGGATTCGCATTCGTTGGTAGCCACGCTCACGGAGATCGAATTCAGGCAGTTGATCGTTGCTGACCTCTAAGAGTACACCATTGACTTCACTCTCACCCGGCTGAACGACAAGTGGTGACATGACATAGCTATCATCAATCTTTCCCCAATGACGGACGAGTCCACTCACGATGACAGGAATGGCTTGTCCGGTTTGCCCAGTTAGTTGGCGAGAGGCCGAGTTCATTAAACTGCCATATCCAAAAATATACATTGGGTTCCCTTATCGGTATTAAGATCGACTGAAAAATTGTAACCGTTTTAGAATCCACAGTTCAACCGCAAAAATGAGCACGAGCGCAGTACAAAATAGCGTAAAGGCGATAGGGGATTGCGTCCCTGGAATGCCCCCGACATTGACTCCTAATAAGCCAGTCAAGAAACTGGTAGGTAAAAATATCGCAGCAATGATCGAAAATAAATACGTATTTTTATTAAGCTTTTCCGCATGATATTGGCGCAGTTCGCCTTTAATAATTTCGAGCTCATTGAGATAAAAATCTAAGTTTTCGTTGATGCGCGTAATGGTATTGACGCTATGTTTGAGACGTAGCTGTTTTTCAATGGCCACCGGGGCGACACTGTCCTGATAATCATCGATGGCGTATTGCTGGGGTTTGATAAAGCGTTTCATCTTGAGTAAGGCTTTATGGGTTTGCATTAATTCTTCACTGAGTTCCAGTTCATCATCAAAGCGTGTGATTTTTTCTTCAATGGTATCTAGGTAGTTGTCAATATTGCGGTTTAATCCATCAATCACTTGAATGATAAGATCGGACAGCGCCTTAGGTCCTTGACCATTATTGAGCCGAGAGCGTATCACTTCGATCGTTTTCGACGGAATTTTGCGTGTCGAAATCAAGGCGCCGTTGATGTACAGCAGGCGGATACTCAACATATCTTCGGGGTTGGCATCTTGATTGAGGTTGACCCCTCGTAAGATTAATAAAAACTGCTCGTCACTGTATTCTTCAAATAGTGGCCGCGTATCTTCCGCCAGCAAGCTGTCTATGATCGATCGAGACACATTGTTTTTTTCTAACCATGCTTTGACTTGTGGTTCATCACGTAAGCAGTGATACCAATGTCCGGGTTCGATAGAGTCGGGGGATAAGCTCTCAGAGGTAATTGCGTTCGGCTCAAATTGCCAATGATCCAGTAAAAACTCCATGTTTTTTCCTTATAAGCGGCGTTGTAATGATGATCCTGAGAGCGTTCACAAGCTCGAGAACTCGTGAATCAAGCGCTCCGTTATTCATGTTGATAAACAGTATGATGATAACAGTATGATTCATAATCAATCATACTGAAACGTCATTGACAACCTTGCGATACGATTAAAGCGCATGACTTTATTCTTGGGTCAGTTAACGGTGATAAGATAAAAAAATAGCCAGCATCAAGGGTGGCTATTCAATGGTTCAATGAGCATCGCTTAGTTATGGCTGTGCAGTGCGCTATTGAGTTCAACGGCGGATTTATTGGCTAGACATTCCACTTGGCCTGTTTGCGAATTGCGACGGAAGAGCAGATCGGAAACGCCGGCTAAATCACGGGCTTTCACCACTTCCACTTCTTTGCCGTCTTTATCCAGCATTTGGACTTTGGTGCCCGCTGTGACATATAGGCCAGATTCAATCGTACAACGGTCACCCAATGGGAAACCTAATCCGGCGTTCGCTCCCAGTAGTGAGCTTTCACCAATGGATACGACCACTTTACCGCCACCAGAGAGCGTCCCCATGATGGATGCCCCTCCGCCGATATCCGAGCCATTTCCGACCATGACTCCAGCAGAAATACGCCCTTCAACCATGCTCACACCGCTGGTGCCCGCATTAAAGTTAATGAACCCTTCGTGCATGACCGTGGTGCCTTCCCCGACATGCGCGCCAAGACGCACGCGAGAAGTATCAGCAATACGAATGCCCGTAGGAACAATGTAGTCGACCATTTTAGGGAATTTATCCACACAATCGACACTTAAGGCACGACCGGCAAGACGAGCGTCGATTTGACGATCGGCGAGTTCTGGTAGATCAATCGGACCTTCGTTGGTCCAAGCAATGTTATGGAGAAGTCCGAAAATACCATCCAACACAATGCCGTGTGGTTTGGCGAGACGGTGTGAGATCAGTTGTAGTTTCAGAAAGGCTTCTGCAACATTGGTTGGTTTTTCATCGCTCGCTAGAATTACCAGTACCAGAGGCTGTTGCGATTGTGCTGCTTTTTCTGCAAATTTGGCGTTGTCGGGGTGTGCATGATCGGCAAACACGGACGCGAGTTTCGCCGCATCGGTTGCGCTAACCTCTAGGTATTGATTGCCTTCTACATATTCGGTAATCGCACCAAGTTCAGCGATGAGCTTGTCGGACGGGGTGAGAATGGGCGCAGGAAAAAATGCTTCAATGATTTTTCCATCACGGTTTTTCGTTGCGGTACCAAAGCCAAGTGCAAAATGAGCCATCTTACTCTCCATTCATTGTGATGATAGTTTACTCTCATGGTGTGATTAGAGTACCACGTGAGTTTTTGATTCGGTTTGCTTATCGAGCATAGTAAAGAGACTGACTCTAATAGGGAAGAGCAAACCGTTGAGAAGTCCGTCGACCGATATCCATTGTCTTTTTAGAAATATATATCAATTATAGGAAACAATAAAAAACCGCTAACGAAGTAGCGGTTTCATGAACATGATGCGCACACGAGTTAGGCGGCGTCATCCACGGACCCAGTGTCAGTTTGTTCGGTCTTTGCGGCTTTTGGCTTTTTTGGTGTTGGTTTACGTTTCGCACCAAGCGCCACAAGCACGTCTTCTCGGTTTTGAGCCAAGAACATGGCGAGTTCTTCTTGCTTATTTTCTTGCTCAAGCAATTCACTTTTACCAAGCAGTTCAAAAAGCTCATCCGCCATATCTAACATTTTGTCATAAGCGTCAGCTTCGGCTTTAGAGGTAAAAGTCATTTTCTCTTCTCCGTTGCGTTCGACCACGTACTTAACGATGACAGCCATGGTTAATCCTCTACTGTTTTTTGCACGACATTACTGGCTTTTTATACAGGTAAGTGAGTTAAAAGTCCAGTTTGCGTTCGGGACAGGTGTCACTATCCCAGTGATAACAGTATTCCATAAATCGCTTGAGTAAGGGGCTTTGGTACTTTTCTTTGTGAACGAGTAACCAAAAACGTCTTTTCATGTCGAGGGGAAGCTTGATGATGTCCACACGACCACTGGCTACGGCGGCGCTGGCCGCTAAGCGCGACAAACAAGCAAAGCCTAAGTTGGCCGCGACACTGTTGATAATGGCTTCTGTTGTGTTTAATTCAAACGCTTCATGCCAATGCTCAATACGAGGTGCCACTGTGCGTAAGAAGAATTCCCGTGTGCCTGAACCCGCCTCTCGTAATATCCATTCACTGTTTTCAAAATCATCGAGTCGCACGCTAGGTTGAGATAACAGGGGGTGATTGGGCGCGCAAATGATGCACATTTCATCTTGGCTAAAAGGGTGAGAGAGTAGCTGAGGATGATAGGTTTTGCCTTCAATGAGTCCGATATCGAGCTCGTAATCGATCAATTTTTGGCAAATTAACGCGCTATTGGAAATAAATAGGGTTTGTGAGCGATGTTGATAGTGCTGGCGAAATTGACTCAGTAAGAAGGGCGCGACTTGATTACCAATGGTGTCGCTTGCCCCTATATGCAGTTGACCAAACAGTGAGTGTTCATCATTGAAGGCTTGGTCGAGATCATTCATGCGACACAGCAGTTCATCGGCATAAGGGAGTAACCGCCGGCCTTCTTGGTTGAGAATAAGGCGATTATTGACCCGGTCGAATAGGGCATGACCGAGCTGTTTTTCCAGTTCTGACAGCGCCATACTGACAGCCGCTTTTGAGAGAAAGAGGTGTTCTGAAGCCGCGGTAATGGTTTTGTATTGAATGATGCTGGTGAAGACTCTCAACTGCTTTAAGGAGACATGACGTGTCATTGTGGGTATCGCTGGCCTAGGTAAACAAGCCACTATCATTCAATAAAGTGCAGAGCGGTGCAAGTGAAAGGTCATGATTCTATGTGATGCGGTTTTTGATGACGTGAACCGTAACCTGTAAGGGAATCGCTTCTTGCTGCTAAAAGGTTTGTGATACTCTCAATACTGAGCTAATGACAAGAAAGAGCGCCGCGTGTTTACTGTTTATCATTCCAATAAAGTCGAGACCCTGAAGATTCTTTTGGTGCATTTGATCAAAAACGATCCCTTGCCCAATCCGTTTCAGGCCGAACAGATTTTGGTCCAGAGTCCGGGGATGTCGCAATGGCTGAAAATGGCATTAGCCCAAGACATTGGCGTCGCTGCGAACATGGATTTTCCGTTGCCCGCGACGTTTATTTGGGAGATGTTTACCAAGGTACTGCCTGGTGTGCCTGCACGTAGCGCATTCAATAAAGAGGCCATGACATGGAAATTGTTAGAGCGTTTACCCGCGTTATTGCCGAGCGCGCCTTTTGCTCCATTACAGGCTTATCTGGCAGAAGATGAGGATGGTTCTAAGGCTTATCAACTGGCGGAAAAAATCGCGGATATTTTCGATGGCTACTTAGTGTATCGCCCAGATTGGATCGCAGCTTGGGAAGCTGGAGAAAGCGTTGACGAATTACAAGGCGAACATGAATGGCAAGCGATATTATGGCGCGATTTATATCAATATACACTTGAGCTTGGCCAGTCTCGTTATCATCGTGCCAATATGTATGATGATTTCATTAGCGCACTAAGTCATGATGCGGTGGATGTGTCACTGTTACCATCGCGCTTATTTATTTTTGGTATCTCGTCACTACCGCCTCGCTACATGGATGCATTAAAAGCGTTAGGTGAACACATTGATGTGCACTTAATGTTTACCAACCCTTGCCAACATTACTGGGGCGACATTCGCGATCGCAAGTATCTTGCAAAAGTGGAACGTCAGCGGCGTAAACAGTTGCAACTTAACTCTGATGGCTTGCAAGTGCTTACAGAGGTCTCGCCACTGAAAGAGGATATTCATCGCTACGATGATGAACTGCATACTCAGCAAGCCATGGGGAACAGTCTCTTAGCGTCGATGGGAAAACTTGGGCGGGACAATTTATTTTTGTTATCGCAAACCGATAATGAAGAACATCAGTTATTCATCGACGTTGAGCGTGATTGTTTACTGCATCATATACAAGCGGATGTGTTGCATCTTGAAGAGCATCATGACGACAGTAAAATCGACGATAGCCATCATAAACAGGTGATCGATGACCATGATCTCTCATTGACATTTCATGCTTGCCACAGCCCGATGCGTGAAGTTGAAGTCCTGCATGATCAGTTACTGGCTATGTTTGATCGCCATGCCGATTTGCAGCCGCGCGATATCATCGTCATGGTATCGGACATCAACGCCTACAGTCCTTATATTCAAGCGGTATTTGGCAATGCGCCCGGCGAGCGCTACATTCCATTTTCGATCTCGGATCGAACTGCTGACAAAGAGAGCCCTATTTATCACGCTTTTTTGCAGCTCATTCAATTGCCGGAATCGCGTTGTTTAGCCTCTGAATTACTGGAATTATTAGAAACACCCGCCATTTTGGCGAAGTTCCAATTGAATGAAGAGGAGTTTATCGTTGCTCAGCAATGGGTGGAAGAAGCGGGGATTCGCTGGGGACTGAATGCGTCCACGGCGCAAGAATTCGATTTACCTGCTCAAGTGCAAAACACCTGGCAGTTTGGGATTGATCGCATGTTATTAGGTTATGCCATGCCTGCAACGACCGATTTATACGAGCATGGTGACCAATTTCTTGCCCCTTACAATGAAGTGCAGGGCATGACTGCCGAGCTGGCTGGCAAGCTGGCCCATTTTATTGAAATGATCACACACTACCGCCGTGAGCTGGCACAAACGCAGTCCATTGATGATTGGCGCAGTGTGCTTAACGGGGTGCTTGTGGACTTCTTCAGTGTTGATCTCGAAGGGGAAATTGCGCTGCAATCGATACGCGATACACTGACACAATTAAAAGAGCAGTTGCTTGATGCGTGTTACGAAAGCGCCATTACCGCACGGATTATGAGTCAATATTTACACGATAAACTGTCCGGAACACGCGTCAGCCAACGGTTTTTAGCAGGACAAGTGAATTTTTGTACACTCATGCCAATGCGATCTATTCCATTTAAGGTAGTGTGTTTGCTGGGGATGAATGATGGGGTGTACCCACGTTCGGTGCCACCAGAAGGGTTCGATTTAATGAATGGCCGGACTCGACCCGGTGACCGTTCACGACGTGATGACGACCGCTATCTGTTTTTAGAAGCGATGTTATCGGCGCAAGAGTGTCTCTACATCAGTTATATTGGGCGTTCTATCCAAGATAATAGTGAGCGTATTCCGTCGGTTTTAGTGAGCGAGTTATTGGAATATTGCCAGCAAAATTATGTGTTGCCAGAACAATCATCGCTTAGCGCCGATGAGTCTGCGCAACACCTACACCATCACTTAATCCATCACCACGCGATGGTGCCATTTAGTCCCGATAGCTTCTTAATTGAGGGAAGCTATGCCCGCGAATGGTTACCTGCGGCATTAAGACAAGGGCAAGGGGCGACGTCATTTCATCAAGTTCTGGATGATTATTTATTGGACGCCACATTCCCATTGGATCTCGATTTAGTCGAGCTTCAAAAGTTTTGGCGCCTACCGGTGCAGTATTACTTTAATCGCCGCTTGAAAGTGCAGTTTGAAGCCACCCAGAATGTGATGGAGGATGAAGAGCCGTTTGTCTTAGATGGTTTGGGTAGCTATCAACTGCGTGATGCATTGGTCGAGGTGCTGCTTGAATGTCAGGGGGCTCAAGAACAGGAGCAAGCCTTGATGCATTTTGCTAAACAACAGCGTGCTCAAGGTTTTTTACCCATCGGTGCCTTTGGTACATTGGAGCTAGAAACCAATCGAGTACAAGCTCAAGAGCTGGCGGATGCGGTCAGTCCCTTATGTGGTGAGCCCTGTGATGATGTGGAAGTCAATCTCACTTTGACGGCGCTGGGGGATGGAAAGCCTGTGCAATTGACCGGTTGGCTGGTGAATATTTTTGCGTCAGGCGCGCTTCGCTATCGCAGTGGGTCGGTGCGGGCACAAGATATGCTGGCTGCTTGGATCGATCATCTTTGCCTCGCATTAATGGGGCACTCCCGTACCACACACGTATTAGGTTATGACCGCAAAGAAGGCGTCGTTCACTATCATTGGCCACCGTTAGAGTCGTTAGACGAGGCGCGTCAATGGTTAAATGAATTAGTGAGGCTATATTATCAAGGGCTTAATACGCCGTTGGCGTATTTTCCACGTACCGCATTGGCAAGCATCGAAGCCGGCTTTTCACGGGGTAAATGGGTGGCTGATGACGATAAATCGCGGAAGAAAATGGCTGAAACGTTTAATGATGGATTTAAGACGCACGGTGAAGGGAGCAATGCTTACATTCAGCGGATTTGGCCGCATTGGAGTGAGGCGTTGGCGAATGAGGTATTACGTGTCAGTGAAAGTGTATTAATGGCGCCACGTTTACGCAGAAAGCAAGTGGGTGAGGAAGAGTAGGTTGGCCGCCAGTAAATCATTATTTGTAGGGCGTTCGCTGTGCGGCCAAGGTCAGAGGGACCGAGTTATTCACGTTATGAGATGGTCTTCTGTAAAGTCGAACGCATGGTAACGATTCCTCCTCGCGAGCACCGTGAACAGGGTCTCATTTCTATTTCAAGGACGCGCGTAGTACACAATCGTGAAAATATTTGTGAAATAAAGCACAAAAATATCAATATATAACTTTAAAGGTAGAGTCATGACGGCGGTTACTCAGGCAATAAAACCAGAAACATTGGATGCGATGACGTTTCCGCTCCATGGGGCTCGCTTAATTGAAGCCTCTGCTGGAACCGGTAAAACCTTTACGATTGCAGCCTTATATTTGCGCTTATTATTAGGGCACGGTGATGAGGCATCACGCCATCGCGCGCCGCTTTCTGTTGACCAAATTCTGGTGGTGACGTTTACGGAGGCGGCGACCGCAGAACTGCGGGAACGTATTCGCACTCGCATTCATATGGCGCGGATGGCATTCGCTCGCGGTCGGAGCGACGATACTGTGATTGCCCCCTTGCTCGAGCAATTTACCGATTACCCGCTTGCCACGCAATTGCTCACTGATGCCGAACGACAAATGGATGAAGCGGCGATCTATACAATCCATGGTTTTTGTCAGCGGATGTTAACGCAAAATGCGTTTGAGTCAGGCAGTCGCTTTGCGAATGAGTTTGTGACCGACGAAAGCCATTTAAAAGCGCAAGTCGTTGCCGATTATTGGCGTCGTCAGTTTTATCCGCTACCCGTTAATCTTGCCGCGGAAATTCGCCGTTTATGGGGGCAACCGGATGACTTATTGCGCCGCATTGGTCGTTATCTGTCGGGGGCGCCCTTTACCTTGACCACGCCACCATTGTCTGAGGATTTAGTCACTCTCCATGAGAATAATTTGCAGCGCATTGCGGATCTTAAACAGTTATGGCGAGCGCATGAAGCGGATTTGGACACCTGTATTAGTCTCTCTGATGTGAATAAGCGCAGTTACAGTAAGAAAACCCTACCACAGTGGCTACTCTCGGTCTCTGCTTGGGCCGCGATGCCGACACAGAATTACGAATGGCCGGATAAATTAGAAAAATTTGCACAGAATGTATTACTAGAAAAAACGCCGCAAGGTAAAACGCCCCCGCAACATGATGTGTTCATGGCGATAGAGAGTTTTCTGGCCGAGCCTGTGAGTCTGGAAGGGCCATTACTCGCACATGCCATTGATTCGTGCCGTAGCATGCTGGCGAACCTTAAACAGCGTAAGCAATGGCTGTCGTTTGATGACTTATTAACGCAACTCTCCGCGTCACTCGATCTTGATGAGCAGCACGTTCTGGCTGAGCGGATTCGCTCGCTATATCCCGTGGCGATGATTGATGAATTCCAAGATACCGATCCACTGCAATACAGCATATTCAGTCGCATTTATTTACCGGATCCCCAATGCGGGTTATTGATGATCGGCGACCCTAAACAAGCAATTTATGCGTTTCGCGGCGCAGATATTTTCACGTATATTCGGGCTCGTCAGCAAGTGTCCGCACACTATACGTTGGGGACCAACTGGCGTTCAAGCGAGGATATGGTTGCAGGTGTCAATCGCTTATTTCAACGTGCCGATAGCCCGTTTATTTATGATGACGACATTCCTTTTTATCCGGTTCACCCCAATCCTAACGCTGCGCAAAAAGCGTGGTACTTGGACGGCGAGAAGCAACCTGCGATAACGTATTGGCAACCTGATACGGACGGGCAACTCATCAGTAAGGGCGACTATCTCTCGCAGATGGCTGATGCGACGGCGGGACACATTCAGTCTATTTTAACTCAGGCCCAGCAACAAAAGGCCCACTTCGCCAATGGAAAAACCATTCAGGCTGGCAATATTGCGGTCCTTGTGCGAACGGGCAGTGAAGGACGACGGATTAAAGATGCCTTATCGCAACAAGGCATTGCAAGTGTGTACCTGTCGAATCGTGACAGTGTGTTTGCCAGCCCCGTGGCAATGGATATTCAGCGTTTATTACAAGCGGTGCTGAACCCTGATAATGACCGTTTATTACGCGCGGCCTTGGCAAGTCCGCTATTTGCTCTCAATGCCCAGCAATTAGATAAACTCAATTGGGATGAAAATGCGTGGGAACAAGCCAGCCATGAGTTTAAAACCTATCGCCAGTTGTGGAAAGAGCGTGGGGTGTTACCCATGTTACGAGCGGTATTAGCACAGCGGCATATTGCTGAGCGCTGGTTGCACGAACCTGATGGCGAGCGCGCATTAACCGATTTCATGCACATTGGTGAACTGTTGCAAGAAGCGACCCAAGACATCGATAGCGATCATGGCTTATTACGCTGGTTATCTCAGACCATCACTGATGTTGCAATGGGTTTAGGACAACACGATGAGCAAATTCAACGTTTAGAATCTGAGCGTAATCTCGTGCAGATTGTCACCATTCATAAATCGAAGGGGCTAGAGTACGACTTAGTGTTTTTGCCGTTTGCGTTAGGGTATCGCCCCGCGAGTGAAGGCAAATACTACGACGCGCAAAAAGAGCAAACCATGCTGGATATGTTAGCCCGTGGTGAGTCACTCCAGCAGGCTGAAAAAGAGCGATTGGCAGAAGATTTACGCTTGGCCTATGTGGCTTTAACACGCGCGGTGTACGCCTGTTTTATTGGGGTGGCCCCACTGCGTAATGGACGTTCGACCAAAGAGCCATCCGGGGTGCACGACAGTGCTATTGGCTATTTACTGCAAAATGGCGAGCAGGGCGGTATTGAGCTTTTGAATGCCTCGCTAGAGGCGGCCGTTGACGGTGTCAACGCGCTTAAAACCTTGCCGCCAAGTTTGCCAGAAGAGGCCTATGTCCCGGTGAGTGAGGTTCATGAAACGTTACCAGTACGTTCATTACAGCAGGCTATTGACCGCCAGTGGCGTATTACTAGCTATTCTGGCCTAGTTAAGCAAGGCAGTCAGCATGGCGCAGGTGCCGAAGTGGAGGTCTCTGGGTTTGATATCGATTCGGCCGATGAGCAACAAGAGGTCTCATTACTCGATGATGAGCGTTCGATTTTTACGTTTCCGCGTGGTGCGCAACCGGGTACTTTCCTACACAGTGTGTTTGAGCAAGTGATGTTCACGCAAGCGGGCGACTCACCTGACAACACACACATACTGGAACAGCTGCTAGACAATGAGCAATACGAGGCCAACTGGTTACCCGTATTACAAACGCTGGTGGACGATGTACTGAATACGCCTCTGGATGGTAAACAGTTATGTTTAAGAACGAAAACGGCGACACAAATGCTCATCGAAATGGAGTTTTTATTGCCGATACAGATTCTTGATGCCCCAAGTTTGAACCGCATCGCTCACCGTTATGATGCGCTGTCTGCCCGGGCTGGCGTACTGGGTTTTTATCCGGTACAGGGCATGCTCAAAGGCTTTATTGATTTGGTGTTTGAACATGAAGGTCGCTATTACGTTTTAGACTGGAAATCGAATCATTTAGGCAATGATCCCAGTGCTTATCAGGGGCAGGCGTTAGAGCAAGCGATGGCTGAGCATCGTTATGACTTGCAATATCAATTGTACGCCTTAGCATTGCATCGTTTTTTACGTAGCCGAGTGCAAGATTATGAGTACGACCAGCATTTTGGCGGCATTTACTATGTGTTTCTACGAGGTATGGATCGTCAGCCGGAGCATGGTGTTTTTTATGCGCGCCCAGAGTTTGCAATGATCGACGAGTTAGATCAATTGATCGATGGACACACCGTTGAGCAGCGTCATACCGACCAAGGGCAAATGGAGTTAGACCTATGAAAAGTGATGTGTATGCTTTGTTATCCTCACTTGCTGAGCAGGGAAGTATTCGTCAACTCGACTATCAATTTGCCCGTTTTATTGGTCAGCAAGCGCCGCAGACCCCGCCATCGCTGATTTTATTAGTGGCAGCGTTAAGTGCTGAGGTCGGACGCGGTCATATCTGTTTGTCTCTTGACGACGGCTCAGGACAACGAATGGATGTGGCAAGTAAACTCGGCGTGTTTGGGGAGCAAATTCAAGCGATCCCCAATGATTGGTTACACGGCGATTATTCGCACTTATTGGCAACGTCGCCATTGGTCGCCACGTCGGGTGAGCATGCGGTTCCGCTCATTTTTGACGGTAAAAGAGTGTACTTACATCGTTACTGGGCTTATGAAGTGACGCTAAGCGCTCGCTTGCAGCATTTAGCCCGTCCCATTGCGCTTGGCGCTCAGGATGTGGACATTTTAAAAACACACTTAAATCGTTTATTTACAAGGGATTATTGGCGTCTGTTCACCGCCTTGTCGCAAGCGCATTCACAAATAGCGCGCCAGAAGTTGGTCATGGATTATTTAGATGTGGTGTTACCCGAGCAGGTTGATTGGCAACAGGTTGAGTCGTGCCTAACGGCTGCAACGCATGCCGAACAACTGGAGGTATTAGAGCAATGGGTGCCGCAGTCTGCGTGCTTAAATTGGCAGAAAGTGGCGGCTGCCACGGCATTAACCCGTCGATTTACAGTGGTTTCGGGGGGGCCTGGGACAGGGAAAACTACCACTGTGACTAAGTTGTTAGCCGCGTTACTCGGCCAATCAGTGGCGAATCCACCTACCATCAAATTAGTGGCACCAACAGGCAAAGCGGCGGCGCGGTTAACCGAGTCGATAGCCAAAGCGGTGGCACGTTTACCGGTGGATCCTGAATTGAAAGCGTTAATTCCCACCCAAGCGAGCACCATACATCGTTTATTAGGGGCGCTCCCTCACAGTGCAGAATTTCGTCACCATAACAAGAATCCGCTGCATTTGGACTTACTGATTGTCGATGAAGCCTCGATGGTGGATTTATCATTAATGGTGAAGTTGGTTGAGGCGTTGCCATCACATGCTCGTTTAGTGCTTCTTGGGGATAAAGATCAGCTCGCTTCAGTCGAAGCGGGAGCCGTGCTTGGTGATATTTGCCAATTTTTATCAGCAGGTTATAGCCAAGAGCAAGGGCAAATGTTAGCCACCTTGACCGGCTATCAAGCCTTGTCTTCACCGGCAACGTCGTCACGCCCTGCGATTGCAGATTGCTTATGTATGCTGCAAAAGAGTTACCGTTTTAATGCCAGCTCGGGCATCGGACAACTTGCTAAGGCGGTCAATAGTGGCGATGGTCGCCAAGTGGATGAGGTTTGGCAGCGGACGTTTTCCGACATCACTCACTATCCCCTGACGCGAGATGCATATCAAACGATGTTAAATGGGGTCGTCGCGCAATATCGTGGTTATCTAGCTTTGATTGATCAACCATTTTACGACGAGGATCAGATGATATCGATGGCGTTGAAGGCTCGTTCGGTACTCGACGCGTTTAATCGTGTGAGATTATTGTGTGCAATCCGCGAGGGAGATTTTGGAGTCATTGGACTGAATTATCGCATTGAGCGCGCCTTAGTGGCTCGACAATTATTGCATGTCCAAGATGAGCTGTGGTATCACGGCCGACCGATTATGGTCACCAGTAATGACCATAGCTTAGGGTTGTATAATGGTGATGTGGGGATCTGCTTACGTGACGAGCATGAAAGCAGTCAGCGACTCAAAGTGTATTTTGAATTGCCGGATGGACAAGTGAAAGCGGTGCTACCCAGCCGAGTACCACCGCACGAAACGGCTTATGCCATGACCATTCATAAGTCTCAGGGCAGTGAGTTTGAACATACATTTATGCTGTTACCGCCAGAATATACCCCGATTTTGACGCGAGAATTAGTCTACACCGGGATTACGCGAGCGAAATCTGATTTAACTTTAGTGTGTGATGATGCGGTACTAAAGCGCAGTATTAACATACGCACGCAACGGTCGAGTGGCTTAGTTGAACAACTTCAGCCATGAGGTGGTGTTACCTATAAGCTCAATGTGTGTTTAACACTTGAGAAACTGATGCTTTGGATGTCATAACGAGAACGGTTGTTGATTAAGTCTGCTTTACTTTGTTCGTCTATTTCAAAGACGCAATGAACATGCAGACCTTCCAATAAATGATTATCAGCCATGTCCCAAAAGCTTTGTAGCGAATTACAAATAACAGTTTTCATCGAGATATTTCATACCTTATTCAGTGTGGTTTATACCCTATCCTTGGAAAGATAATCGCCTCACCCATTCCTCATTGAGGCTCAGCATTATTCGTCTTCCATACGATATCCCTAATGCTGGATGAATTTTACACAGCAAAGACCTGCTTGAAAAGATTTTAATCTCATTTTTTTTGAATGTTATTGCAAGAAAGTCTCATAAATGAAACTTTCTTGTTTTTGAGATGAGAGGAAAAACCGCACAATTTTGCTCGATTCAAAGCTCTAAAACCAAAATTTTCGAGCGGCGCTGATAGTTATATAAGTGTTGTTTTCTCACTGGCAGGGCGGAAATACCCGCTTCAATAAATCCTTGCTCTCTAAACCAATGTAAGCTCTGCGTTGTGAGGACAAACAGCTTATTGAGCCCTTGTAATTTGGCTTCGTGTTTCATGTGCTCAAGTAGGCCTAAACCACGTTGACCATCTCTGTAATCGTTGTGAATCGCGACACAGGCCATTTCTGCCATTTTTTCATCTTGATATGGATATAAGGCGGCGCAACCAATGATCAGACCATCTTTATCGATCACGCTGAAGTTATGCATTTCTTGTTCTAACTGTTCACGAGAGCGGCGTACCAAAATGCCTTTTTCTTCCAATGGCAATATCAAATCGAAAATGCCACCAATATCGTCAATATGGGCTTGGCGAACTTGTTCTGTTTGCGCGGTGACCACTTGCGTACCAATACCATCAAATGAGAACAGCTCTTGAATTAAAGCGCCATCGACTTTGTAACTGATTAAGTGGCTTCTGGGGACGCCTGCTCGGCAAGCGGAAACTGACGCACGCAAAAACCGCAGAGTACCGGTTGCTTCCTCTTGTTGTGATTGTTTGCCTGATTCCATATGGGCAATCAGCGATTCCACTTCTGTCGGGAAGAGTTCTGCAATCGCATTGCCATGCTCATTAATAATGCCTTGCTCTGAGCAAAAGCCGACAAGCTTATCCGCTTTTAGGCGTATCGCGACTTGCGTTGCTATTTCTTCTGATAAAAGGTTAAAACACTCTCCGGTGACGGAACTGGCAATCGGACCGAGTAGCACAATGGATTCTTGGGCAAGAATGCGATTAATGCCTTCAATGTCGATACGGCGAATTCGTCCGCTGTGGCAATAATCCACACCAGTATCAATACCTAATGGCTGAGCGATGACAAAGTTGCCACTGACAATATTGAGTTTGTTACCTGCCATGGGCGTATTATTCATGCTCATGGATAAGCGAGCGGTGATCGCAAGTTGTAATTGCCCCGCGGCCTGCATCACGAGATTTAATGCCGTTTCATCGGTTATTCGGATACCGTTGTGATAAGGGGTGCTATGGCCATGAACGTTGAGTAGGTCATTGATTTGAGGACGAGCGCCGTATACCAGAACGATTTTTACCCCCAAGCTATGTAATAAGGCTAAATCGCTAATAATATTTGGAAAATTCTTGTCGGCAATTCCTTCCCCTCCCAACATTATGACCATGGTTTTCCCACGATGGGCATTAACATAAGGGGCGGATTGCCGGAATCCTTTGACTAGCTCGGTACTACGTATTTTCACGGCCTACTCACCAAGTTGTTTATTTATGTCTAAATAATGACTTTTTATTCAGTGATAGGCAAGGTGTTTTTTTATTTAATCTCTAGAGTCCGAGCGCGCAGGTTTGTGTGTGCTGGGTTGTCGATTATAATCAATTCAGTTCGTTTCTATATCGTCTGTCATTGGGGCAACGGATCAGAGGTCGTGTGAGTAGTCAGAAAAGAAAATCCTTCGAACGAGCCTTCCTTGTGCTTGCTTTGAGCGGGACCATTTTGGTCGGCAGTGGGTATATCTATTTATATTTACAAGCACGCTATGCCTTCACATCGCAAGCGCCGTTGTATGGCATGTGGGTTGAACAAAATGTTGCACCCTATGCGGCCACTACCATTGATATTCGGCCAAAGGCTATCGTCGTGCAAGGGCACACGGTAGCAACGCAATATCGGTTTAACGGTGATATTTTATCGTTTAACGCGGGTGGCCGTGAACATCGTTATCGCATGCTCAATGACGAGAATACAGAAATGCGCTTAATATCGGCGGCGCATTACAATCCAACGTTTAGATTGTCAAAAAAGTTTAAAAATGACCTGCGTTGAGCGTTCTATGATTGCGCTTAGCACGTGACTTTGCCATGCTGCACCCACTGGACTCTTATTGGATATAAAATTTGTGATTAAACGTCTTTTTCCTCTGGCTTGTGTGTTATTGCTGTTTGGCTGTGCACCAACCGATCGTGGTCAACAATACCAAGATCCGCAATTTGCTAGAAAGCTTAATAAAGTAGAGCAAGTGCATTCCAACTCCCCGCGTGATTATTCCGCATTTCTCAAGCAAAGTAGTGAAGTCGTGCAGAATTCACCGAGCATGGCAAAGATATACCAGTCTTTATACACGCAGTTGAACGATTGGGTCATGGAGAGTGGTGATCCACAAGATTTAAAAAAATTCGGTATTCAAACCGCACAGTTAGGCGGCGGGGATCAAAAAGGTAATGTATTGTTTACCGGCTATTTTTCTCCGGTTATTGAACTGCGCCATGAGCCGGATGATGAATATAAATATCCTGTATATGGCAAACCGGATTGCACACAAGATTGCCCAACGCGTGCGCAAATTTATGCGGGGGCGTTGCGTGGACAAGGTCTTGAACTGGGTTATGCTAAGAATTTGATTGATCCGTTTATTATGGAGGTGCAAGGGAGTGGCTTTGTACACTTCGGTGATGACGATAGCTTGGAGTACTTTGCTTACGCGGGCAAAAACAACAAAGCCTATATCAGTATTGGTAAAGTACTGATTGATCAAGGCGAAGTGGCAAGAGAAGACATGTCATTAAAAGCCATTAAAACATGGGTGAAGTCGCATCCCATCGATCAGGTGATGGAGTTACTGGAACAAAATCCGTCTTATGTCTTCTTTGAGCCGCGTTCGGCGGCCCCTGTAACAGGCAGTGCCGGGATTCCATTGTTACCCATGGCATCGGTTGCTGGCGATCGCTCCATTTTGCCAATGGGAACGCCAATCTTGGCCGAAGTTCCCTTACTCAATGCTGATGGTACATACACGGGCACCCATCAATTGCGTTTATTGATTGTGCTCGATACTGGTGGGGCAGTGAAAGACAATCACTTAGATCTTTATCATGGCATGGGACCAAGAGCAGGAAACGCCGCGGGACATTACAAGCATTTTGGCCGTGTATGGAAGTTGGGACTGGAAGCGTCACCGACCCAAGCGCCTTGGGCAACACCACCTGAAAAGCTAGAATAGTCCAAGGTTGCGACTAGACTTTTTTTCCAAGAGTGCGTATAAAACGCACTCTTTCTTTTTCCCCGATTTGGATTGTTGTTATGCGAGAACTTGAAGCGCCAGCCTCAGAAAACTATGACCAACGTTTTGGTGGGACTCGTCGTTTGTATGGGTATGATGAAGTGGATATTTTACGTGCCGCCCATGTCTGTGTCATCGGGATTGGTGGTGTCGGTTCATGGGCAGTTGAAGCATTAGCTCGCACGGGGATAGGCGAGCTAACGCTGATTGATATGGACGATGTGTGTGTCACCAATATTAACCGTCAAATTCATGCGATGAGTGGTACCGTCGGACAAAGTAAAATCGAGGTGATGGCGGAACGAGTGAAACGTATTAACCCCGATTGCCAAGTCAACTTGATTGATGATTTTATTAACGCTGACAACCAGCACGATTACTTAAATCGTGGTTATGATTATGTACTGGATGCAATTGATAGCCTACAAGCCAAAGCCTCATTATTAGCGTATTGTCGCAGTAATAAAATCAAAGTCGTGACGACTGGTGGTGCAGGCGGTCAGACGGATCCCACACAAATTAAAGTGGCGGATCTCACGAAAACGATTCAAGACCCTCTTGCTAAAAAGCTAAAAGATCGGCTACGTCGTTTTCACAACTTTCCAACCAATCCGGCGCGAAAATTTGGCATTGATTGTGTGTTTTCAACCGAACAACTGAAATATCCTCAAGCGGATGGTTCGGTATGCGGCACAAAATCGACGGCTGAAGGACCGAAGCGTATGGACTGTGCGAGTGGCTTTGGTGCGGCGACGATGGTGACAGCAAGTTTCGGTTTTGTCGCGGCTTCGCGCATCGTGGATAAATTGATTCAGAAATACCGCAACGCTTAATCAATGGGTCATCACTTTGCTGTGATGGCAATGAACGTTTGGAGAACATCATGTCGGAATTTCCGCAACATCCCTTTGGTACCGTCATTACCGATACGCATATTCGGGATGTGATGGCGACGATGCATGGCTGGGAAGACCGCTATCGGCAAGTCGTGCAATGGGGCAAGCAATTACCTAAAATGGATGAGCGCGATAAACACGCCACGATGACCGTTGCTGGATGTGAAAGTCAGGTGTGGCTACTCGCTCATTGTGATGACGAGGGCATTTGGACGTTTCACGCGGATTCCGACGCCCGTATTGTTCGTGGTTTGATCGCCATTGTGTTCGCGGCGTTGAATCATAAAAAAGCCGAACAAATTCAAGCGATGGATATCGATGCGTATTTTGCGCAATTAGGCTTGTTGAATCATTTATCCGCTTCAAGAGGCAATGGTCTGCGTGCGATTGTCGATACGATTCGTCAATCTGTGAATGCGTAAATAGTATGACGCTGTCTCACCACCGAGGGTGGTGAGCATGCTCACAAATCAATCATAGAGTAAGAGTTGTACACCACCGCACCGTTGGGCGTATCAATGTTCAGTGTGGTGTAATCCAGAGCGCCTTTTCTCTTCAAATTGGCGCGATTGCCCCCTTCATTGAGTAACACCATGTGTTTGGTGTCTTTTTTCCCTTTCTGGTAGATAGCGACGGCTGATTTTGAATCGCCGTAGCGAATTTCTTTTTTTGCCACGTACACTTGCTGATGACTGGGGAAATACGTGTAATCGAGAAATACGATGCCATGCTCTTGGGTATTTAAGACCACCTCGATCATTGTTACTGGGCTAGTTTTAGCGCGAAAGAGGTTAAGATTGGTGGGGCTAACGAGATACCCAGACCACTCATCATCTAAAAAGACAGCGGCATCTTGATAGAGGGCCATTTTTTGTTTATCACTGGCATCCTTGATGCGCAGTTGTTTAAAAACGGTATTCACCATTTTTTGTGCACTGCTCGGGATAGCATCAAATGCCTGATTTGCATAGGTAGCTGTGCTCACAAGGCACAGACCGAGAATAAAGAGAGAACGCATTGACTGACTCCTTTTCATCCAATATTTCCTTGTCCCATCACGCGCTCAATCAGTGTTCCTGTTGAGCGCGCAGGACTTGAACCAACCTCAGTGGTGTATACGAGTTAGCGTATACGATAATCAGTGACCTTACAGAATATCGGCGGCTTTTTTTATCGCGGCAATGGCACGCGTGATATCGGCGTGGTGATTATAAATACTTAACGATAAGCGAACGGTGCCTGTAATCTTTAGCGCCTCCATGAGCGGGTGGGCGCAGTGATGGCCTTCCCGTACAACAATACCTTGTTGATCCAGTAAGGTGGCAATATCGTGATGATGGACACCGTCGATGATAAAACTCAGGATGCCAGAGCCTGGCTGGTGGCCAATAATTTGAATATCGTCAATCGTGGATAGCCCTTCATATAAGGTGTGATGGAGCTGGGCAATATGTTGTTTAATCTCTTGAGGATCAAATTGTTGATACCACTGAATGGCCGTCGCGAGACCGATCGCTCCTGCGACGTTAGGCGTACCAGCTTCGAAACAGGCCGGAGCCGCCGCAAATTGAGTGCCTGAAAAACTCACACGTTCGACCATTTTGCCGCCACCTTGCCAGACTGGCATGTCAGCTAAAAGATCCGGTTTGACATATAACACCCCAATCCCATTGGGCGCGAAGAACTTGTGTCCGGAAAACGCATAGAAATCTGCGTCTAAGTCGCTTACGTTGACTGGCTCATGAACAATCCCCTGAGCACCATCCACCAGGACTTTGGCTCCCAATTTATGGGCGGCAGCAATAATGGCCTCGATGGGCTGGCGCGCCCCGGTGACATTGGTGATGTGAGCGACGGCTACCAGTTTACAGCGTTCACTGAGCGCGTTCTGAAAATACGCCCAATCAAACTCACCATGTGTCGTTATTGGAATTTTGCGAATGATGGCCCCAGTCTGTTCGGCAATCAGTTGCCAAGGAACGATATTGGCATGATGTTCATTTTCACAAATCGCAATTTCATCGCCTGGCTTGAGGTGTGCGCGCGCATAGCTGTAAGCCACTAAGTTAATCGACTCTGTGGTACCACGAGTCCAAATGATGGTGTCATCGCTAGGCGCACCGATCCATTGGGCGACCGTGTGTCGAGCTGCCTCATAGCGAGATGTCGCTTGGGCGGTAAGGTGATGGCTACCGCGATGTACATTCGCATTCTCAACCCGGTAGTAGTTCGCCACCGTATCAATGACCTCATTGGGTTTTTGTGAGGTTGCAGCGCTATCGAGATAGGTGAGGGGATAACCGTTCACTTGCTGAGCGAGAAAAGGGAATTGAGCCCGCACAGTATCAATATCAAACGTCATGGAATTAGGCATCTTCGCTAAGTTTGTCATAATGTAATTGTGGAAGAACCATCATGGGTTCTGCGATCTGTTTCGCCACGGTTTTACCCGATAAACGAATAATAATTTCAATGGCAAATTCCAGCGAAGAGCCGGGTCCTTGACTGGTTAACACATTGTTTGTGACATCAAAGGTGACCCGTTTTGTACGGCGTAGCGACGCGGGAATCTGTTCTTGAAAATTTGGGTGTCCGGTCATGATCGCTCCCGGGTAGAGGCCATGATATTGCAAAACAAGGGCGGGCGCGGCGCAAATGGCAGCGACAAGCCGACCGTCATATTTTTGTTGTCTCAGCATTTCGACGAGCAGTGTGCT
Source organism: Vibrio zhugei (assembly GCF_003716875.1). Lineage (NCBI taxonomy): Bacteria > Pseudomonadati > Pseudomonadota > Gammaproteobacteria > Vibrionales > Vibrionaceae > Vibrio > Vibrio zhugei. Next base: position 659,258 of record NZ_CP033078.1, read on the forward strand.
TTGTTGCAACACTTCGGCGCCCGCCTGTCCACCGGGTAACACGATCGCATCGAACTCCTCGTCGGCGATATCGACGAGCCGATGTTGCGCGGTTAATACTACGCCACGAGAGCACGTCACGGTTAACTTACCATCGAAATCGGCGCTGGCGACGGACACGTGATAGTTTGCTCGGGTGAGCGTGTCAATAATCGTTACGGCTTCAATTTCTTCTGTGCCATTGGCAATGGGGACTAAAATACGTTTCGTCATGCGTGACTCCCACGATGTTCTAATTGCTTCACAGTTTGCCATAATTCGCGATTGTATGGCACGGGTATGCGATGACGTCGTGCTTGGGCAAGCACATAGCCATTGATAAAATCAATTTCACTTTCACGTTGGTGAGTCAGGTCTTGGTGCATAGAGGAGTAATTGTGTGCCGTACGTGCAATAACCTCATAGACATCTTGTCGTAACGCTTCTTGCTCTAGGTCGACACCACAGGCATTCATAACCATAACCACTTCTTGAATAATACCATAAATGGTCTCGCTATAGGCTGCGGCCTGCAGATCGCCATTACGAAGATTGTGAATGGCGGTCAGCGGATTGATCACGCAGTTAATCGCCAGCTTTTTCCACAAAGGTAACTCAAGAGATGGATGCCAAGTGACCTCGGGGAGAGCATGATGGAGCACCTCTGCCATAAACTGGCATGCTCGGCCTTTTAGGTTGAGTGCGCCAAGATCCGTGCGTCCTAACCCAGTATGGATCACTTGTTGAGGGGACGGTTTCATCGCACCATGTGTTGTAATGGCTTGCAATAAGGGGTAATCGGCGAGTGTATCCATAAGAGGCTCAAGTGCGCCCATGCCATTATGGATAAAGAGTAACAGGGTATCAGAATGAAGATGCGCGAGCAGTGGCGCTAACGCGTCTGCAACGTGATGGGCTTTGGTCGTGACCAATATGACATCGGCATGATGAACGGCGTCCATGTCATTGTGACGCAGTGTGGCATTCACCGTGATAGGGGATACGGGGGAGCTTAGGCTCAAAAGGCGGCTGTGCTGTGGATGTCGAGACCAGGCACTGACGTTATGACCTGCTTGATGTAAATAACACGCCCACAAAGACCCAATGGCCCCAGGACCGACCACGACGATATTCATGTTTGACCTCATCTATACTACAAGGCAACGAGAATACCATTGTTCGTGTTAACAGCTCTAGAAAGAATAAAAAAATGGTGCGATTATCGCACCATTTTTTACGCTATGAACGGAGTCATATCATTAAAATTTGTAGGTCACATCGAAGTAATGTGATACCCCAGATGAACGGAAGCCAGAAGAGTCTTTAATACCGTAAACATCGTCAAACACTTTTAGACCGTAACCAACCGCATAACGGTTGCTGTGCCAGTAAATGCCGTTAAACCAAGCTAAGCCATGATCAGAGCTTGCACCCGCTTTTTCTTTTAGATCGAATTCGTAATCTAAATAACCTTGATAAGCAATGAATGAACCATTTTCAAAATTAACAAAAGGCTTGAACCAGACGGTAGAGAACTGGTAACCATTCCACTCGTTATTTTTGATGTTGTATGATTTGTAGAGGTTAAATTGTACTTTCCCAAACCATGGCACCATCACATCCGCACCGAAACCATTTTTGGTGGCGTAACCGCCGTCATTGTTGCCATCGATGGTGGTATAGTCAGCAATGTACCATTCTTTGATTGGACCAACAGACAGGTCAGTGTTGAATAGACCATCTAAAGACATGCGCGGCGCAAACTTGGCAAACATTTTCGCATCGTTGCCTTTGTATTTTGACTTATCACTGTCATCGTCGTCGGTGAGATTAAACACATCTAGGTAACCATATAGATCGAAAATACCTGAACGACCGCCAAACTCCATTTCGAAGTAAGTATGGTTGTTGTTGCCTGGTTTTTCGTTAAGTACATGCATGAGGTTAAATTGCATCCACTTATAATCGTTTTTATGAGTGTTACCATCGGTGTAATCAGCGGCTAAAGCAGGGGTAGACACTGCGGTTGCAAGACTAAGAGCTAAAAGTGATTTACGCATTGCTGTGATTCTCTACATTATCATTTTGGTCTATATAATCGATTGCGTTAACGTTTACGTCATCGATTACTAATGCCGAGAATAACAACGGTTAATCTCCCAAATAAAAGTGAAAAGCGTAGAAAAAATCAAATATTATTGTGACTGACTTCACGTAAAGAAACTTTGCTACGGAACTAAAATTTTTTTACATAATATTGCATTATTTTTGTGATTTACGTTGTTTTTCGAGTGGGGGAAGGCGAGCTTTACGCCATGCAAATTTTTATTACTGGTCAAATGAACTAGGTTGTATAGTAACGTCAATGGCAATCAGGAGGCCGTCGTATGCAATCAATTATGTTATTTCCGCTGAGTTCTATCGTGATGCCTGAAGGAAAAATGGCGCTGCGTATTTTTGAACCTCGTTATCAGCGGATGGTGGCGGAATGCATGAAAAGCGACGCCAGTTTCGGAATGTGCTTAAGTGATCTTCATACTGGTGGGGGGGAACCCCCGTTATCTCAATTTGGCACGCAGGTAAAGATCGTCGATTTCGAACGTTTAAAGGATGGCATGCTCGGGATCACCGTCGTGGGCACTCAACGTTTTCGTATTGATTCGATAGAGGTGGAGAGCGATGGATTGCGTATTGCTCAAGTCGAATGGCAGACTAACTGGCCGATGCAAGAGATGGTTCAGGGCGACGCCTATCTTGCTGAACGCTTGCAAGAGATCTATCAAGAAATACCTCAGGTTGGTCAATTATATCCACACTGTTTCTTTGATGATGCCTGCTGGGTGACGCAACGTTGGTTAGAGTTGATGCCGCTGACCTACGAACAATTTGATCAACTGTCTCGCCATGATGATTGCCAGATAGCCTTATCCTACCTACGTTTTGCCATGAATGACGAATAAGCTGGCAGCAAGCATCATGGCGTGTATTTGCCCGTTTTGCCTTCGAGGCACTTTGCGACTATCCCTTACGTGCAGAATTGCTTATTATGAGTATGATAATTAAACGGCTGTAACTCGGTTATAGGCGACCATGGCTCCCTCATTCTTGTAAGTGTCCCAATGTCTAATGTGAACGTTGATAAGAAAGTCTTTCTTAGTATCTTTTCTACTGTGTTTTTACCCATGTTTTTGGCCGCCATTGATCAGACGCTACTGGCAACGGCGACGCCAGATATTGTGCGTGATTTGGGCGGAATGCAACTGGCTTCGTGGATTGTCATTGGCTACATGCTCACTGGGGCGGCCACGATCCCCATTTATGGCTGGTTAGGCGATCAATTTGGACGGCGCAATATGCTGGTGTTAGCGCTCGGCATCTTTGCTTTTGGTTCCGTGTTTTGTGCACTCTCAAATAGCATGTTGCAATTAGTGATAGGGCGAATATTGCAAGGCGTGGGAAGTGGCGGCTTGATGAGTTTATCGCAAGCCTTAATTGGTGAGGTGGTCCCTCCTCGACAGAGAGCGCGTTTTCAGGGCTATTTTTCTGCATTTTTTGCTTTATCGAGCATTAGTGGTCCGGTGTTGGGCGGCGTTGTGGTGACTTATTTGAGTTGGCAATGGTTATTTTGGTTTAACTTGCCCCTGATCGCGCTGGGAGTCTATCGCTTAAGTCGTTTGCAAACCACGGTGCAACCCGCCACCAGACGCCGTATTGATTTATACGGATTAATGCTTTTTCCTATTTTAACCGCCGTGATTATTTATTGGCTGTCTTCCGGTGGGCATTACTTTGCGTGGGACTCGTTGACCAGTATCGCCTTACTCGGGATTTTTATATTCACCTTTGTTGTTTTTGTCTGGCAGCAAAAACGCACCCAAGATTCTTTCTTACCGCTGCATCTATTAGTCAAAAAAGAAATTCATCGCCCCCTCATGTCGGCGTTTATGTTTGCCGGATGTTTATTTTTATTGGCGTTTTTCCTCCCCATTTTTTTGCAGGTCGCGTTAGGTTTGAACGCAGCGCAAGCTGGTGTGCATATGATTCCCTTGTCTGCGGGGGTGATTTGTGGCGCGTATACCACGGGGAAACTTATTAGTTATTATGGCGTCCCCAAATACATTCCAGTGGTCGGTATGAGTTTCACCGCCGTGAATTTGTTGTTATTAGGGGGACTTGTGCCCACTGCGAATTTGGTCAGTGGCTTAGCCTTTTTATGTGGTTGTGGGTTAGGCACCGTCATGCCATCGACTCAGTTAACGATTCAGACGATTGCAGGCAAGAGTCACCTTGGTCGCATCACCGCGATGGGCGGACTCTCACGTTCACTCGGGGCATCAGTCGGTACGGCGATGTTTGGGACTTTAATCTATTCGTTGATTCCCGGGTTTGGTGTCAGTAGTTCGATTAATGTATTGGTCAATGCACCCCATGATGTGGTGGTCGGTGCGTTTCAGTGGGGATTCAAAGCGGCCGCGCTTCTTGCGGTTGTGTGCGCCATCAATGCGTTGTGTGTGCCGCGAATTCACTTAGATGACTATGCGTTTGATGACACGCCCCCTAATAAGCGTTGATGTTAAAAAAAGCCAGCCTGTTATAGGCTGGCTTTATGACGAAGTGGGGGGGAGCTGAAGCGAGTGTCAGTTGTCGCGGTCTTGCGCCTTAGACAATAGATCATCAAAGTAGTGTCTTAAACAATACAGCATGATAAGACTAGGAACGACCATGAGAGCGGTAAAGATAAAGAACAAGGACCAGTTATTGAGGTACTCAGCAAACTGCCCACTGATTGAGGATAGCGTGGTTCGACTGAAGTTACCCAATGACGCTAATAGAGCATACTGAGTCGCGGAAAACGCTTGCCCAGTCAAGACCGTTAAGAACGACACAAAGGCCACGGTTGAGAAGGCCGTCGTAAAGTTATCGGTAATAATGGCCGCCAGAAACAGGTGCTCATTGGGACCCACTTGCGCTATCCATGCAAACATCAAATTACTTGCCGACATGGCAATTCCCCCAACCATCAAACCGCGTACAATGCCAAAGCGCACGTTCACCATACTGCCTAAAAACGTGAACAGCATAGTGGCGCCCCAGCCAATTAATTTGGAATAGTAGCCTATTTGTTCATTGGTAAATCCAATGTCTTTATAAAACGCGATCGACATACGCCCTAAAAAGGCTTCACCAATTTTAAACAAAAAGACAAAAAGCAGGATGGTCATGGAGACCTTGAAGCCATTGCGACGGAAAAAGTCAGCAAAGGGTTCGATCACTGTCACGCTTATCCATGAGACCACTCGGTTATGGACGACTTTTTCATAACGTTCTTCGGCTTGATTTTGCAGATCCTCACGCTGAGTGTGAGGCTCTTTGACCAAGAGCGTCATTACCATCAGTACGCCAACCACCGCCGCCATACCATAAAACACCATATTCCAGCCTTGGGTATCTGCGTTGGCGAAGGCTAAATAGCCGGGTAGAGAGTAGCCAGTCCACCAACCAATCACCGACATCGCTGAGGCTTGTGGCAGTTTTGATTCTTCCGACTTTGGAAAAGAGTCGATACGAAATGCATCAATTGCGATATCTTGAGTAGCGGAAGCGGTTGCGATGAGTAGGGCAATCATTGAGGTCAGTAATAATTGCTGATTGGGATGTACGCCTGCGAGATATAACGTACCGATGAGGATGACGGTTTGACAAAAGAGAATCCAGCCACGACGTTGACCCAAGACATGACAAAATAGCGGGACTTTCACTCGGTCAACGAGCGGTGCCCATAAAAAGTTAATGGCATAGACGGCAAACACACTGCCGAAGTAACCAATTTGCGCTAAGGTTAATCCTGCATCAGTCAGCCATCCTGACATCGCAGAACCAATCAATACCCACGGGAAGCCGCTTGAGCAGCCGAGGAGAAATACCCAAAAGAGACGGCGATCCATATAGCTTTGCAGTGTTTGTCGGAGAGTTGGGTAGGGTGTTAACGGCATAGCATGTCCTTATACAGAGAGCTCCAGCGATGCTGGAGCTCTACAGTTACGGCGTATAGGTGACTTTTTTGATCACGATAGGAGTGGTCGGTACGTTTTTCATAAACCCCACGCTGTGAGTGGGTTGCTTAGCCATTGACTCGACAACATCAAAGCCTGACGTGACGTGACCGAACACGGCATAGCCTGCGGAGTTGCGGCTATAGTTGAGAAAATCATTATCCGCTAAGTTAATGAAAAACTGACGTGTGGCTGAATTGGGTGATTGGGTTCTTGCCATAGCGATCGTTGCTTTATCGTTGGTTAACCCGTTACCCGCTTCATTTTTAATGGGACGATACGTATTGAGGCGTTTGAGATCCGCATCAAAGCCACCGCCTTGTGCCATGAAGCCGGGAATCACTCGGTGAAATTGGCTTCCCACATAACTGCCATCTTTTACATAGCGTAAAAAATTGTTCACTGTGATAGGCGCTTGCTGTGGATTGAGTTCAACGGTAAATGGTCCAAGTGACGTGGTAAACGTCACTTGAGGGGCGGCCAATACTGGAGCGCTGAGCAAAGCCAGTAACAGTAACCAAGGTTTAGCCATGGAAACGTTCCTTCATGTATTGACGAAGTTCAGTATCGTTCGCCATTTCTTTCAAGACATTATTGACCACATCATTAAACACCATTTGTACATCTTGGACTGATGCACTGAGTGCGGCGGTACGATTGGCGGTACCAGTGAAGGTTTTCACCAAGCGGCCAGTTGGCGATTGCGCCGTGACTTCAATGACGACTTTCGCGGTCATTTCATTGTCTAAAATGGAATGCTTAACTTTTACTAGGGCATTTTCAATTTCGACGTTTACCGAGTTTTTACTGTTAACGGTGACATTAAAGCCTTGTGACTGAAATTGGTCTTTGACGGCGTTTTCAATCGCAATACGCACATTTTGACGAGCATGGATCGGTTCGATTTGATTGCGGCCGCTGTCGACTAAAGCAATGTATTGAGCGGAGCGTACGTCTTTACTGGTCAAGGTAAATGACGCGTTTTGTGTCACTGGCGATTGGCTCGTCGTCGGTTTCGGGACAAAATTGACTTGTTGTTGGGGCGTCGAACATGCTGACAGTAGGGCGATAGACGCCGCAAGAACCAGTTTTCTCATGGTTAATTCCTTCCTTTATTTAAGCGGCAGAGTCGTTAACTCTTCGTTGCTTCTAAAATAACAAATTTTTTATTGCCGGCGACAGTCTTAACATGTGACTTGCCGAAAAGTCTGGCTAATTTTACATCGTACCTTAGGTGACGGTTTCCAATAACCATTAATTTTCCTGTTTTGCACAGGACATGCTTAGCATCACAAAACATCTGCCAAGCAATATGATCGGTGATCGCTTGTTGTTGGTGAAAAGGTGGATTGCACACAACTAAGTCTGTGTTCGCGCCATCAAAGCCGTCAAGACAGTTATTGGCCAAGCAATGAGTTTGCCTGTCATTACCTAAATTCACCTGTAAATTTTTTTGTGCCGATGCAACCGCCATATAGCTTTCATCAATACATGTTAACGTCGCCTCGGGATTTAACTGACCCAGCTTGACAGAAAGTACACCGTTACCACAGCCTAAATCGATAATATTCTGTATTTTTGGATCTCGTGGTAAATGCTGCAACATGAAGCGAGCCCCCTGATCCAGACTTTCACCTGAATAGACATTGGGAAGGTTATGCAACTGGATTGCTTCTCCATCGACCGACCATTCAATCTCACTCGCGACGCAAACGGGGGCAGCATCCGGTTGGCTAAATACCAAACGATGTTTTTTCCACGCCAAGGATGTGTGAGTCTGACCGAGGTAACGCTCAAACAATGCCAAGGTTGAGGTGTGTATGTCTCGCGCTTTATTGACGGCAATGACCTGACAATGACTCGGTATTTGCTGGCGAAGTTGCGACAGTTGCCACACCAAATGACGATTATTGCGAGGGATCTGCATTATCACGATATTCACATCATCAGGTATAGCATCCATGGTAGTGAGGCATGTCACCTCTGGGCAATGATTGTGTTTAAGGTTATTCAAAATGCCTTGGTGCGCAATGAAGGAATCACTCATCACGGTAATGCGATGACGAGTGGAGAACCAACAGCTGAGGGCTCCGAAATGATCGTTGAGCACGAGAATATGTTGGTTATCAGCCAGTGCCATCTCTTCAAGATGATGTATGAGATACTCATCTCCCGCATCCCATGCTTGCAGTGTCTCGTTTTTATTCGCGGGAAAGCGATGTAGGGTGAGTTGACGGTCTAGTATCGTGAGCTCAGTGTTCATAATGCATTACGGTTATCAGTTAAGAGGGATATTGTCGCAAAAGCAAAGAGTAGAAGAAACTAAAACCTTTTTTTTCTCAGTGGCAACGCGGTAGACTAGCCGTATCTTTCCATTTGTGGATAATTATTGAGCAGAATCTATGACAATTCATGAAACTATTGAGCAGAAATTGAGCCAAGCATTTGCGCCAATGCATTTAGCGGTAGAGAATGAAAGCCACATGCATAATGTCGCGCCAGGATCTGAAAGTCACTTTAAGGTCACCGTTGTCACTGATGCATTTGCCGGACAACGCCTGTTGGCTCGCCATCGTCAAGTGAATCAAGTTCTGGCGGATGAACTCGCGAATCACATTCATGCATTGGCCATTCATACTTATACTCAGCAAGAGTGGTTAGAGCGTGAAAGTGTTCGACCGGATAGCCCATCTTGTATGGGGGGCGGGCATTAATCTCTCGAAATAATCGCGAGAAAATGCAGCGAAAAACCGTATTTTGACCAATACTGTTACAGTATTAAAACAACCCAACGGCCGTTTGGTGTGGAGACGCGTGACCTAATTGACATAGCTCATTTTCTATTAGGGATACCTCGCAAGGGCGCGCAAAGTTCGATGAACGGGTTTCAGTGTGCCGACTTGGCATTCCTGATAAAAATTAGGGGGATTGGTAATATTCTTAATAGCATCAGCTTCCTAAAAAATGTTAAACTAGTTTCTCTGATCGATCTCCTCTCAAACTTTGACGAGGTTGTTAAAAGGATGTTGCGACTTTGGTTGACCTCGGTAAACCGAAGCGGACACAGTAAATATCGTGTCTAGAGGGCAACGCATCGTTTCTGTCTAATCTGACGATTTTGGCAAATCGGCGCAGTGTTGTGCCTCGAATTTGCGCAATTTAAAGAATCTTTTTCCCGATAAAAAAGTAGTGCAAGTGCGTATGATTACAATAAAAAAGGGTTTGGATCTCCCTATTTCAGGCGTTCCATCCCAGGTGATTAGTGATGGTAAAACCATCAAGAAAGTCGCCTTGCTTGGCGAAGAGTACGTTGGCATGCGTCCAACAATGCATGTTCGTGAAGGTGATGTAGTAAAAAAAGCTCAAGTTCTTTTTGTGGATAAGAAGAACCCAGGTGTAAAATTTACTGCACCAGCTGGCGGTAAAGTTATCGAAATAAACCGTGGTGAAAAGCGTGTACTTCAATCGGTTGTGATTGAAGTAGCAGGTGATGAACAGGTGACCTTCGATAAGTTTGAAGCCAATCAAATTGCTGGTCTTGACCGTGATGCGGTGAGAACCCAGCTGATTGATTCTGGTCTTTGGACAGCGTTGCGTACTCGACCGTTCAGCAAGGTTCCAGCAGTCGATTCTAATACAAATGCGATCTTTGTGACGGCAATGGACACGCGTCCATTGGCTGCCGATCCTAGTGTTATTATCAATGAGCAACCAGAAGCGTTTGTTGCGGGGCTTGATGTCCTAGCAGCGTTGACCGATGGTAAAGTTTTCGTTTGTAAAGCAGCCGATAAACTGCCTCGCTCATCTCACTCTAAAGTTGAAGAACAGGTATTTGCGGGGCCTCATCCTGCAGGTCTTCCTGGTACACACATGCATCATCTGTATCCAGTTAATGGAAACAACGTCGCATGGAGCATCAACTATCAAGACGTGATCGCGTTCGGTAAAATGTTCCTGACCGGTGAACTTCATACAGATCGTGTGATTTCGCTAGCGGGTCCTGTTGTGAATAAACCTCGTTTAGTTCGTACCGTTATGGGCGCGAGCATCGATACTATCGTTGAGAACGAGATCATGAAAGGCGAAGTGCGCGTTATCTCTGGTTCAGTGCTGTCGGGGACGATTGCATCTGGCCCACATGCGTATCTCGGCCGTTACCATTTGCAAGTTTCCGTTTTACGTGAAGGTCGTGAGAAAGAGTTTTTGGGCTGGGCGATGCCTGGTAAAAACCGTTTTTCTGTGACACGTGCGTACTTGAGCCACTTGTTTAAAGGTCAACTGTTTAACATGACCACTTCGACATGCGGAAGTGAACGTTCAATGGTGCCAATTGGTAACTACGAAAAAGTGATGCCATTAGATATCGAACCAACGTTGTTGCTTCGTGATCTATGTGCAGGTGATTCAGACAGTGCTCAACGCATGGGTGCATTAGAACTTGATGAAGAAGATCTAGCGCTGTGTACCTTTGTTTGTCCTGGTAAATACGAGTACGGTGAGTTACTTCGTGAGTGCCTGGATAAGATTGAGAAAGAAGGGTAATTTCATGGGCCTTAAAAAGTTTCTTGAAGATATCGAGCCGAATTTCGAACCAGGCGGTAAGCATGAACGATGGTTTGCTCTGTATGAAGCAGCAGCAACAGTCTTTTATACTCCTGGCTTGGTGACAAAAAAAAGCTCGCACGTTCGTGATAGTATTGATTTAAAACGTATCATGATCATGGTTTGGTTAGCAGTATTTCCGGCAATGTTCTTTGGCATGTACAATGTCGGTGGACAAGCGATTGCTGCATTAAATCATATGTATTCAGGTGATCAATTCACCGCAATCATCAATGGCGATTGGCACTATTGGTTCACTCAAATGTTGGGTGGAACAATGGGGACTGATGCTGGCTGGGGTAGCAAAATGCTACTTGGTGCCACTTATTTCTTACCAATTTATGCCACAGTCTTCATCGTTGGTGGTTTTTGGGAAGTCTTATTCTGCATGGTGCGTAAGCATGAAGTGAACGAAGGTTTCTTCGTGACCTCTATCTTGTTTGCGTTGATCGTTCCACCAACATTGCCTCTTTGGCAAGCGGCATTAGGTATTACCTTTGGTGTGGTTATTGCCAAAGAAATCTTTGGTGGTACAGGTCGTAACTTCCTAAACCCAGCATTGGCTGGTCGTGCATTCCTATTCTTTGCTTACCCAGCGCAATTATCGGGTGACGTAGTTTGGACGGCAGCGGATGGTTTCTCAGGCGCCACAGCATTGAGCCAATGGTCTCAAAATGGTGGTGGTTCTTTGATGAACACCGCAACCGGTCACACCATTTCTTGGATGGACGCTTTCCTTGGTAATATCCCAGGTTCTATTGGTGAAACCTCCACGCTTGCGCTGTTGATTGGTGCGGCAGTGATCGTTTATATGGGTATTGCATCATGGCGTATTATTGCTGGTGTGCTTATCGGTATGATTGCGATTTCATCACTATTTAATGCGATTGGTTCTGATACCAACCCAATGTTTGCTATGCCTTTCTACTGGCACTTAGTTCTTGGTGGTTTTGCATTCGGTATGTTCTTTATGGCGACCGACCCTGTATCTGCTTCATTTACTAACAAAGGTAAGTGGGTGTATGGTGCATTAATCGGTGCGATGTGTGTGTTAATTCGTGTAGTTAACCCAGCATATCCAGAAGGCATGATGTTAGCGATTTTGTTCTCTAACCTCTTTGCCCCTCTGTTCGACCATTTTGTTGTGGAAAGTAACATTAAGCGGAGACTAGCGCGCTATGGCAAACAATAACGATAGCATTAAAAAGACGCTGTTTGTTGTTATCGCGTTGAGCTTAGTGTGCTCAATTATCGTATCGGTAGCGGCAGTAGGTTTACGTGATAAACAAGACCTAAACGCAGCATTAGATAAACAAAGTAAAATCTTGCAAGTATCTGGTATTGATATGAGTACAGGCAGCGTTCGTGAGCTGTATAAACAACATATCGTGACTAAACTGCTAGATTTTAAAACAGGTAAACTGGTCGATAAAACGGACAAAGGTGTCGCCGCCGCTGATTACAATCAGCGTGCTGCTGCTTCAAGCCCGAAACGGTCGATTCGATTACCTAAAGATAAAGATCCAGCGAAAATTATCACTCGTGCTGACTATGGCTTGGTGTACTTGGTTAAGAAAAACAATGAGTTGTCTCGTCTTATCCTACCTATCCATGGTAATGGCCTATGGTCGATGATGTACGCATTCGTGGCTGTTGAAACTGACGGTAACACTATTGACGGACTGATTTACTATGAACAGGGTGAAACTCCTGGATTAGGTGGCGAAGTAGAGAACCCTAAATGGCGAGCACAATTCGTCGGTAAGAAACTGTATGACGAAAACCACAATCCAGCGATTCGTATCGTGAAAGGTGGTGCGCCAGCAGGATCTAAGCACGGTGTCGATGCCATTTCGGGAGCGACATTGACCAGTAACGGGGTTCAGCGCCAATTTAATTTTTGGTTAGGTGATATGGGCTACGGGCCATTCCTAGCAAAAGTTCGTGACGGAGGTCTGAAGAACTAATGTCTAGTGCAAAATCTCTTAAACAGAGCCTTTTTGAACCGGTATTGGATAACAACCCAATCGCCCTTCAGGTTCTTGGTGTCTGTTCAGCCTTAGCGGTAACGACCCAGCTACAGACGGCGTTTGTTATGACACTTGCGGTAATGTTTGTTACTGCATTTTCTAACTTTTTTGTCTCGCTGATTCGTAACCATATTCCAAGCAGCGTACGTATCATCGTACAAATGGCGATCATTGCCTCTTTGGTTATCGTGGTTGACCAAGTATTGCGAGCTTACCTATACGACATCTCGAAACAGCTGTCAGTATTCGTTGGTTTGATCATTACTAACTGTATCGTAATGGGTCGTGCGGAAGCCTTTGCAATGAAATCTTCTCCAATTCCATCATTCATTGACGGTTTGGCGAACGGCCTAGGATACGGTTTCGTATTGGTGACCGTCGGTTTCTTCCGTGAACTTCTCGGCTCAGGTAAGCTATTCGGTATGGAAGTGTTACCCTTAGTGAAAGATGGTGGTTGGTATCAAGCGAATGGCTTAATGCTGCTAGCGCCTTCTGCGTTTTTCATCATCGGCTTGCTGATTTGGGTCATCCGTACAGTGAAACCTGAACAAGTAGAAGCGAAGGAGTAAGGTCGTCATGGAACATTATATTAGCCTACTTGTAAGATCGATCTTTATCGAAAACATGGCATTGTCTTTCTTCCTTGGTATGTGTACATTTCTTGCCGTATCGAAGAAAGTTAAGACATCTATCGGTCTAGGTATTGCGGTCACCGTGGTTTTAACCATTTCTGTGCCAGTAAACAACCTAGTTTATAATCTGTTATTGAAACCTGGTGCACTGGGTGAAGGGATTGACTTAAGTTTCCTTAACTTCATTACCTTTATCGGTGTTATTGCGGCCTTGGTACAGATTCTAGAGATGATTCTGGACCGTTTTTTCCCACCATTGTACAACGCGCTTGGTATCTTCCTACCATTGATCACAGTTAACTGTGCCATCTTTGGTGGTGTATCTTTCATGGTACAGCGTGATTACAACTTTGGTGAATCGATTGTGTATGGTTTCGGCTCGGGTTTGGGTTGGATGTTAGCAATCGTCGCTCTTGCAGGTATCCGTGAGAAAATGAAGTATTCAGATGTGCCTCCTGGCCTACGTGGTTTGGGTATTACCTTTATCACAGCAGGTTTGATGGCGATTGGCTTTATGTCTTTCTCTGGTATTCAACTGTAAGTCGGGTAAACCGCAACAATTAAGGAATAGTCAATGGACGTTATTCTTCTTGGTGTCGTGATGTTTACTCTGATCGTACTGGCCTTGGTTCTAGTGATTTTATTCGCTAAATCTAAGTTAGTACCAACAGGTGACATTACAATATCTATCAACGACGATCCTGAAAAAGCGATCGTTACTCAACCCGGCGGTAAGCTACTGGGTGCGCTAGCTGGTGCTGGTGTATTCGTTTCTTCTGCTTGTGGTGGCGGTGGCTCATGTGGTCAGTGCCGTGTAAAAGTGAAATCCGGTGGTGGTGACATTCTACCAACTGAGCTTGATCACATCAGTAAAGGTGAAGCTCGTGAAGGTGTTCGTTTATCTTGTCAGTTAGCTGTCAAAAACGACATGGAATTGGAATTACCAGAAGAAATCTTTGGTGTGAAAAAGTGGGAATGTGAAGTTATCTCGAATGATAACAAAGCGACCTTCATCAAAGAGTTGAAACTGAAAATTCCTGATGGTGAATCCGTTCCATTCCGTGCTGGTGGTTATATTCAGATTGAAGCGCCTGCTCACCACATCAAATATGCAGACTTTGATGTGCCTGAAGAGTATCGCCCAGACTGGGATCAATTTGATTTGTTCCGTTATGAGTCTAAGGTGGATGAGCCGATTATTCGTGCTTACTCAATGGCGAACTACCCAGAAGAGTTTGGTATCATCATGCTAAACGTGCGTGTGGCTGCGCCACCACCACGTAACCCTGATGTACCACCAGGTCAAATGTCATCCTACATTTGGTCATTGAAAGAAGGTGATAAAGTCACTATTTCTGGTCCATTTGGTGAATTCTTTGCCAAAGATACTGACGCAGAAATGGTCTTCATCGGTGGTGGTGCTGGTATGGCTCCAATGCGCTCACACATCTTTGACCAACTAAAACGTCTTAACACTAAGCGTAAGATTACATTCTGGTACGGTGCTCGTTCAGTTCGTGAAATGTTCTATGTAGAAGATTTTGACAAGCTGCAAGAAGAGCATGATAACTTTTCATGGCATGTCGCCTTGTCCGATCCATTACCAGAAGATAACTGGGATGGCTATACAGGCTTTATTCACAACGTTGCTTATGAAAATTATCTACGTGATCACGAAGCACCTGAAGATTGTGAGTACTACATGTGTGGTCCACCAATTATGAACGCATCAGTCATTAAAATGCTTCATGATCTTGGTGTTGAAGATGAAAACATTCTATTGGATGACTTTGGCGGCTAATTCGCTAATATTCTGATTTATAATGTTATATGGCTGGCTCTTAAGGGGTCAGCCATTGTTGTTTTAAATGATACAGTGAAGTCTTTATAAGAAAGAGTGGCTTTTTCTTATAACAGATTTGTCGGTGAGGAACGAAGCATGACGAGTCGATGGCTATTTTTTATTGCATGCCTATTGAGTCTGTTGGGGTGTACTGAACAAGTGCAGCAAGCCCAGTTTGGTGGCCCAACGATGGGGGCCTCTTACCATATTAAGTATCTTGTAGATGACAAGACCCCGTCGGCTGACCTGCTGCAAGCTCAGGTCGATGCCATTTTACAGCAAGTTAATCAGCAAATGTCGACTTATCAGCATGATTCGGAATTGAATCAATTTAACCATTATGTAGGGACCGAGCCCTTTCCTGTCTCGCCAGAAACAGCAACGGTAGTGCGTGAAGCGATTCGCCTGAATAAAGTGACATTGGGGAAGCTGGATGTTACCGTCGGCCCCTTAGTGAATTTATGGGGATTTGGCCCAGAAGGGCGTCCTAATGTGACACCTTCGTCACAAGCACTCGCCGCACAACGCAGTAAAGTGGGGATTGAGCATCTATCTGTTGAAGGGGATGCATTAAAAAAAGATCAACCCTCTCTTTACGTCGATTTATCGACGATTGCGAAGGGCTGGGGTGTCGACAAAATTGCCGAGTATCTTGATGAAAATCAAATAGATAATTATATGATTGAAGTCGGGGGAGAAGTTCGCCTCAAAGGTCATAATCGTAACGGTGTGCCTTGGCGAATCGCGATAGAGAAGCCCATTGATCAGGAACGTACCATTGAGAAAATCGTTCATCCTAAAAATATGGCGATTGCTACCTCGGGCGATTATCGCAATTATTTCGAGCAAGATGGGGTTCGGTACTCACATATCATCGATCCACAAACAGGACGACCCATCACCCATAACGTGGTGTCTGTCACCGTGATCCATCCATCCTGTATGACGGCGGATGGACTGGCAACCGGTCTAATGGTCTTGGGCGAAACACAAGGACTTGCTGTGGCAGAAGAGCAGCAGTTGCCCGTATTAATGATAGTGAAAACCAATGATGGATTTAAGACGGTCACCTCAACCGCATTCCAACCGTATTTAAATTAATAGGATGTGAGGGGAGTTTTATGAATACCTTTTTGATTACATTTGGCGTTTTTATCTGCGTGATTGCTGCCATGGCTGTTGGTGTCATTTTTCAAAAGAAAGTGGTTCGTGGTAGTTGTGGTGGACTCGGTGCGGTTGGTATCGATAAAGTCTGTAATTGCCCTGAGCCTTGTGACGCGCGTAAGAAACGTGAAGCGAAAGAGGCAAAACGGATGGAAAACATCGCTAAATGGGAAAATGATCGTATTTTATAGTGATGTAGCTCAACCATAAAGATGGACGGGCGGAACTGACTCATCTTCAGCGAAGATGATTGGGTTCCGCCCGTTGTTTTTAGCGTGATACAGGCGATGGTCAACTTAAGTGGCTAAGGCCTCTATATGCTCAGCACTTTTTCTTATCACTCCAATGCCTACTCCAGTCACATCGTCCCCAATGGCCCCAGTTGAATGGTTAAGTCGTGGAGCACAGGTCGACAGCCTTACAAGTACTCGTAGGGTTTTATTCATATTGTTCCCATCGATGTGATGTATTTAAATCTAGGCACGCAGGGGTGCTTCGACAATACATGCGAGAAAGGTTGTGTACAATGATCAGAGTATCGATGTAGAACGCAAACTCATGTATACTGTTTTTATATACAGATGATATGGTTTCTATCATGGTCGTAAATGAACAACCAATTCGAAAAATTATTCATATCGATATGGATTGCTTTTACGCGGCAGTGGAAATGCGTGACAATCCAAATTATCGGGGCAAACCTTTAGCGGTTGGGGGAAACCGACGACAACGTGGTGTGCTGAGTACATGTAATTACGAAGCGCGTCAATATGGCCTCCGTTCGGCGATGCCAACAGCACAAGCGTTGACACTGTGCCCGCACGTAATTTTGGTGCCCGGGCGTATGGATGTGTATAAGGCAATATCGCAACAAATTCGCGCTATATTTCAGCGCTATACATCCATCATAGAGCCGTTGTCTCTGGATGAAGCCTATCTCGATGTCACCCATTCGACCGCTTGCCAAGGCAGTGCTACATTAATAGCTGAGGCGATTCGTCGAGATATCTGGAACGAACTACAATTAACGGCGTCCGCTGGCGTCGCTCCCATCAAATTTCTCGCCAAAGTGGCTTCTGA
Organism: Vibrio zhugei; assembly: GCF_003716875.1. Taxonomy (NCBI): domain Bacteria; kingdom Pseudomonadati; phylum Pseudomonadota; class Gammaproteobacteria; order Vibrionales; family Vibrionaceae; genus Vibrio; species Vibrio zhugei. The sequence goes on from NZ_CP033078.1 coordinate 676,680, forward strand.
TATGCGAAAACCCAATGGCCAGTTTGTGGTTCCACCAGAAGATGTCCAAAAGGTCGTCGATAAACTTCCCTTAGAAACCATTCCTGGCGTGGGTAAAGTCAGTTTAGAAAAATTACATCGCGCTGGATTTTATCTGTGTGAAGATATAAAAAAAACCGATTATCGTGATTTGTTGATTCGTTTTGGGCGTCAGGGCGCTTCGCTCTGGCAGAAAAGTCATGGTATTGACCCACGGGAAGTCGTGGTAGAGCGAGAAAGAAAATCCGTCGGGGTCGAACGCACGTTCAGTCAAAATATTATGACGTATGAACAGTGCTGGTCGGTGATTGAAAATAAGTTATTTCCAGAACTTGACCAGCGGTTAACCAAAGCAAGTACCAAACGCGCCATTATTAAGCAAGGCATTAAAGTAAAATTTGCCGACTTTCAACTAACGACGATTGAACATCTGCATCAAGAGCTGGAATTGGATGATTTTCGTGAGTTACTAAGGGAAGTATTAAAGCGTCAAAATGGTCGCGAAATTCGTTTATTAGGGCTTTCCGTGATGCTCAAACCACAATTGCCCGTTGAACAGTTGAGTTTCTTTTAGATACACTGTTGCTCGCAGCAGCCGTTACCCCCACCAGTGAATGGAATAAACTATGAAATCACTCATCGCGTTCATCGTTTTACTCAGTGCATTACCCGTATGGGCCAGTCAATGCCATGTAGACGTGAATAATGAAGTCCATCTTGATGGCGAAAAAGTAGAGATCCATCGTCAAGATGGCAGTGTCGCTCAGTTAGATAAAAATAATCATGTGCGCATCGATGGTCAGTCTTTACCGCTTAACTCACAGCAGCAATCGATGGTAGAGAAATTCCGTACCAGCATTAATGACAGTATTCCCAAAATGAAACAAGTCATTAATGACGGTCTGGCTATTGCTGATGATGTACTTGATAACGTGTCTGCGAGCTTAAATACACCGCATGCGTTTGATGACGTCAAGCAAAGCATTCAATCTTATGCGGCAAAAATGGAACAACGTTATTACAAAAATGGCGAATTTGTATTACCGGCCAATACCTATGAAGAGATGAAGAAGCAGTGGGCGGATGAGTTTGAACAAATGAAAGCCGTGTTTACTAGCGAGTTTCTTACCAGTTCGTTTAATAGTATTACTGAAAACATGAAGCAAAATGGCGGGTTGAATCTTACTAAGCTAAGTGAAACCATGGGTAATTTAAAACAACAAGTGACTGAACAACTTAAAACGCATAAACAGAAAATTAAGAAAGACAGCCAGGCGGTGTGCGATAGCCTAGATGACATTGTGCAGCAAGAAAATGAGCTGCATGAGAAGATTCCTGAATTGAAAAAATATCAGGTGTTTACGATCTAAACAGTCGTAATACGCTTCGTTACAGATCAACCCTCAGCGCTTGCTGAGGGTTTTTTATTCATACAGACGGTATTTTCAATAAAATCAGTAAGCCTTATTTGCCTTTTGCGTTTTTTTACATTAATGTACTAGCCAACTAGTTTAGTGGTATTAGTGGGTACGTATGACAACAGCATCATCTCGAGAGACGTTTGGTTCTCGCCTAGGTTTTATTCTATCAGCTGCCGGGGCGGCGGTAGGGCTGGGAAACATTTGGGGGTTTCCAACTCAGGCTGCCAGTAATGGCGGCGGTGCTTTTTTAGTGGTGTACTTGGTCCTCATTTTGGTCGTTGCTTATCCTATGCTCGTCGTTGAGATGTCGATAGGCCGGTACGGTCAAGCAAACCCAGTGGATAGTATGCGTTCACTAACTAGCAATCCTCTAGGCAAGCGCATCGGCGCCAGTGTTGGTTGGTTAGGGCTCAGCGTGCCTAGTACGGTGTTGGCATTTTATAGTATCGTCGGCGGATGGTTGATTTGTTATCTTCTCGGCGCCATGACCGATATCCTAGGATTACAAACCGCAACCGTCTGGTTGAAAGGATTCAGTGTTGAGCGTAATGCCTTCGGCACTTTGGTCTTTTATGTACTGACCATTTTGATTGTTCAAGGCGGAGTGAAAGATGGCATTGAAAAGTGGTCGACACGCTTAATGCCAGCATTGTTTATTCTATTTGGCGTCTTGTTTGTGTACATCATGATGCAAGATGGCGCGATGCAAGGACTGCAGCATTACTTGATCCCAGATTTTGATAAGGTGTGGGATAAGAAACTGATTTTGGCGGCGATGGGACAGGGGTTCTTTTCTCTGACCATTGGTGGTTGCTCTATGCTGATCTACGGCTCTTACCTTAGTAAAAAAGAAAACCTGCCGAAAATGGCTATGAATGTCACATTGGTGGACACTGCGGTAGCGTTTGTCGCTGGGTTGGTGGTGATGCCTGCGATGTTTGTCGCCATGAAACACGGTGTACAAATCTATTCTGCGGATGGTGCCTTGCTGAGTTCTGATACATTGGTGTTTACCGTATTGCCGATGATGTTTGATAGTCTTGGCCTGTTAGGGCAACTGTTCGCGATTGTATTTTTCCTTTTATTAACGATCGCGGCTTTGACCTCATCCATTTCGATGTTGGAGTGCCCAGTGGCTTTAGTAGGGGAACGCTTTAATACTCGCCGAACACCAACCAGTTGGGTCCTTGGTGGGATCATCGCTCTATTTAGTATGGTGATTGTTTATCATTTCGCGAGCTTGTTCGGATTGGTTGCCATGGTCGCGACTCAGTATTTACAGCCGTTTGCCGCGTTGCTGTTTTGCTTGTTTGGTGGTTGGGTTTGGAATCGTAACCAGAAATTCAAAGAGTTATCATCTGGATTTGCGACCTTCCGTACCAGTTTGTTTGGGCGTATTTGGCCTTGGTATGTTCGTTTGGTGTGTCCCGTCACTGTCACTGCAATCATCTGGGCTTCGTTTACCTAACGGCTCACATTAACACAACGGCAAGTCAACCGACGACTTGCCGTTGTTTCGTCACTTCCTTAAAGTTCACCGGTTTTTGGCCCTTCTAACTCCATGTCGCTAATGTCTTCGATAAATTCTTCCACCAGTTGTTCGACTTCATGATCATCATGATCAAAATACGCCAAATTGAAGAGTGCATCGCCTTCGTTGACCAGCGGTAAGGTTTGCTGACCGATCACAATGCCGCCTTTGGCCGCTTTTAAGTCCGACTTCGTAGCGCCTAGTGGTGAGTTTATGTACGCAAGAATCTGATCTTTTTCGACTTTATCGCCTAATGACACCAGTGAGCGAACAATGCCATCCGTATCGGCACGAACCCAATTGGTGGAGGTGGAGATGAATGTCGATGGAAAGGCTTTGCGGCTTTTTCTTAGCATGCCTACCGCTTGCATTGTGCGTTTAATGCCTTGTAAGCCCGCTTGAATCGCAATGGGATCAAAACGTAAGGCTTCTCCTGCCTCATAGGTTAAAACACTCACGCCCAGCTTTCCTGCTTCGCTACGCAAAGAGCCATCGCGTAGCGGTGAATCAATGGTCACTGGCGTGCCAAACGCCCCAGCAATACGCAAAGTTTCCTCATCACTGAGATCCGCACGGATTTGTGGTAGGTTGGTCCGGTGTTGGGCCCCGGTATGTAAATCAATAATATATTGGCATGATTTGGCAATTTCAGTGAAAAAGGTGTAGGCCATACGTGAGGCTAGCGACCCTTTTTCACTGCCGGGAAAGCTGCGATTTAAATCGCGTCTATCTGGGAGATAACGCGATTTATGGATAAAACCAAATACGTTCACCACTGGAACCGCAATCAGTGTTCCTTTGAGTTTCATTGGATCGATACTTTCGACCAATTGCCGCACAATTTCCACACCATTGAGCTCATCACCATGAATGGCGGCATTGACCAGCATGACTGGCCCCGGTGAGGCGCCATGTAAAATCTCAATCGGAATCGACAGTGGCGTATTGGTATACAATTTTGCCACTTCTAATTCAGTAATCACTCGCGTTCCCGCGGGAATGGATTGCCCTAAAATATGAAAAGCGGGCTTGGTATGCTGTGTTTTATTCGCCATAGTGGAGTCCTGAAGACTGTTTTTCTTTTTCAATGAAGTCGATGATCATACCTGCAATGTCTTTGCCAGTTGATTTTTCGATGCCTTCTAACCCAGGGGAAGAATTCACTTCCATGATCAGTGGGCCACGTGCTGAACGTAACAAATCGACTCCAGCGACTTTTAACCCCATTACCTTGGCGGCGGCAATCGCTGTCTGAGCCTCTTCTTCGGTAATCTCAATTAAGGAAGCAGAACCGCCGCGATGTAAGTTAGAGCGAAACTCACCTTCAGCTCCTTGTCGCTTCATTGCTGCAATCACGGTGTCTCCTAATACAAAGCAACGGATATCCGCGCCAGCGGATTCTTGGATGTACTCTTGCACCATGATATTGGCTTTGAGTCCCATGAACGCTTCAATAACACTTTCCGCCGCTTTGCGTGTTTCCGCGAGTACGACCCCAATCCCTTGAGTACCCTCGAGAAGTTTGATCACAACCGGAGCGCCGCCGACCATCGCCAACAGATCTTTGACATCGTCGGGTTTATTGGCAAAGCCTGTAATTGGCATCCCTAAACCCCGATGCGATAACAGTTGCATTGAACGTAGCTTGTCGCGTGAGCGACTGATGGCAATCGATTCATTTAACGTATAGACATTCATCGTTTCAAATTGGCGCAGTACTGCCGTGCCGTAAAAGGTGACGGAAGCTCCGATACGCGGAATGATGGCATCAAAATCATTCAACTCTTCGCCTTTACAGTGAATTTGCGGCTGTTTGGAGTTAATGTTCATATAACAGCGCAGCGCATCAATCACTTTGACTTCGTGTCCACGTGCTTGACTCGCTTCAATGAGTCGTTGGGTGGAATAGAGGTTGGCGTTGCGTGACAGTATTCCAATTTTCATACGCTCATTTCCTTGAGAGATAGTTGAAAAGATTGTTTCGGATCCACAAGCAAGTTTGTCATCGCGGTACGTCCAATGAGCATACGAAATCCCATATTGGTTCGATCGGCTAACGTCACTTCCGTTGGAAATACATGCTCGCCTAGTTGTAACTCAGTCATAATGACATAGCGTATCTCTTCTTCGCCCCCAGAATTGCGAATGGAGCGTTGCTCAACTACCGCGGCATTACACTCAATACGAATTGTGTCATCGTGTTGATCAGGGAAAAGAAAAAAAGTCACCCGTTGTTCCCCGTTATAAGTGTACGGAGTGATATGTAATGCATGGAGGCTCGACGTGCGTGCGCCGGTATCCATTTTGGCTTTTATCCGATTAATCCCCAGTTGAGGTAGGGCAACATATTCACGCCAACCGGCGATTGTTTTTGAATTCATAACGTTATGTAATCTCGATAATGACTAAGAATGCAAATAGCGCAAAGAGGGCGCACTCTAGCAAAGCGCGGAATCGTATGACCAATGAAAAATTTCAGTCGTGTTGATAACCAGTATTAATCATCATAGTGAGAAAACGTGTTAATTATTGTGGGTGAGTGTTAAATAATCGCAAAAATAGCAATGTGATGACATGATAAACAACAAGCCAGGCGTGATGCCTGGCTTGTGACTCATTAAGCTTTGTTAGGAATATTTTCAAGTAGTGTAATCATTTGCTGCCAGAACAAACCGACAGTGTCGATTTTAACTTTTTCATCTGGAGAATGAGGGAACTTAATGGTCGGCCCAAATGAAATCATATCCATCTCTGGGTAAGGTTTCTTAAATAGGCCGCATTCCAATCCGGCATGAATGACCATGATGTTTGGCTTGTGTCCATAGATGCCTTCGTACATATCACGGAAAATATGCATGATTTCTGAATCCGCGTCCGGTTTCCAGCCAGGATAGGCACCAGCAAACGTGACGTCGGCATTGGCTAAGTGAGCTAACGATGTCAGAGTGCCTTCAACTTGTTGACGACCTGAATCAATCAGAGAGCGAACCAAGCATAATACGGTGGCATGGTCATGGTCAGTGGTAATGACCCCCACGTTAAGCGAGGTTTCTACGACACCTGCAATCTCATCGCTCATGCGAACCACACCGTTTGGACACGCATTTAATCCTGCAACGAACGCGCGTTGAGATTCAACAGAAAAAGCGGCTTGGTCTGTTTCATGCGCATCGTTTAAGAGCGTGATGGTCGTTTCAATTTTTTGTAATTCTGTGGCAACGACTTCGCCAAAGGCGCGATAGGCGTTATCTAATGCGTCTGCTTGCTTGGCTGGGACGGCGATAACGGCAAACGACTCGCGAGGGATTGCATTGCGCAGGCTACCACCACGGAATTCGATCAAGCGGTAATCAAGGTCGGCGGTATAATCGGCAAGGAAACGCGCAAGCAGTTTATTGGCATTCGCTCTGCCTGTATGGATATCCGCGCCAGAATGGCCACCTTTCAATCCTTTAAGTGTCAATTGACGTGTCACGAAATCCGCTGGCAGTGCGTCACGAACAATTGGGAAGGTGAGCGTGGCATCGACACCACCCGCGCAGCCCATGTAGACTTCGCCTTCCTGTTCAGAGTCTGTATTTAATAAAATGTCGCCTTCAAGCCAGCCTTCTTGTAGGCCAAAAGCGCCCGTCATGCCCGCTTCTTCGTCAATGGTGAGCAACACTTCAATCGGACCATGTTTAATATCGCTCGCGGCTAGAACCGCTAAACAGGACGCCATACCAATCCCATTGTCTGAACCTAACGTGGTGCCTTTGGCGGTAACCCATTCACCATCAATGTATGGCTGAATCGGATCTCGAGTAAAGTCGTGTTCGGTATCTTCATTCTTTTGCGGCACCATATCTAAATGCGCTTGCAGAACGACTTTCTTTTTATTCTCCATGCCTGGCGTGGCTGGCTTTTTAATAAACACGTTACCGATAGTATCTCGGCGTACGGTAAGCCCTTCTTGAGTCGCCCATTCAATAATGTATTGAGCGAGTTGCTCTTCATGCTTAGATGGATGTGGAATCGAACAGATTTTGTCGAAAAACTGCCAAACAGGGGCAGGGGATAACTGGCTTATTTCAGAATGGAATTCAGACACAGAGCAACTCCTATAATGGTGTATTCATCTGATCATGGCAATTGGCGGTGTTGAGCGGCCGATGTCGAATGTGATCAGAGGTAATGAATAATGATGGGTCATAGCATACCACTCTCAAGTTCTGGGGAGTAGCGCTTCTCTGTTGGGTTATGAATGGTAAATGTGGACAAACAAAAATCATCAATATGCATCTAAATGATTAAAAATTTGCGATCTCAATCATAAAAAAGAGCTGTAAATGTAATTTTATTACGTATATAGGTCGATTTTTTCGTTTTAATTAAAAAAATGTGATTTTAGTCACTTAAATTGTTGTAATAAATTTTCTTGGTGGTATATTTGTAACCAGCTCGATAGAGCCACACATTCATGAGATAAAACTTTTTATTGTATTGGACGTGTACGAAGAGTCCTGAGTGATGATCAGGATGCATCGTAATCGTTTTCTATGAGTGATCGTTGTCAGTGTTCACCCCACACGGGCAACATTAACTTTGTAACTCGAACAGTGATGTTCACCCCTTATATTGGAATTATGCTATCGCCAGTCTGTTTAGGCGATCAAAGATTCTCAGCCACCTTTTTTAGGTGGTTTTTTTTTACCTAAATTTCGGTTCCAAGCACTCGGTCGTGTTTGAGATGTCATCTACACATAAGAACGATTAAATTTCACAACGCTTAATTACTATTCAATGATTTGATTTTACTGAAGAAAAAAACAACGTTTTTTCATTTTTTCTTTATAAACTGTGATATGCCATCAATTCCATCTGGAATTTGTCATTTTATAACTTTATAATCGCGCCCAATCGATTACGCAACCGTTTACTAATTTACCATTTATAGGATCGACAATGCTGGAACGCTTATTTAAGTTACGCGAACATGGAACGACCGTTCGTACCGAAATCATTGCAGGAATGACCACATTCCTTACAATGGCCTATATCATTTTTGTTAACCCATCGTTGCTGGCGCAAACCGGTATGGACCAAGGCGCTGTCTTTGTCGCCACGTGTGTTGCGGCGGCGATTGGTTGCTTTATTATGGGTATTTACGCGAACTATCCTATTGCTCAGGCGCCAGGAATGGGCTTGAACGCCTTTTTTACGTTTTCTGTCGTTAATGGGATGGGGTATACTTGGGAAGTAGCGCTAGCCGCGGTTTTCTGTTCTGGTGTGCTGTTCATTCTATTGAGTTTGTTTCGTATCCGTGAGTGGATCATCAATTCCATTCCAATGTCCTTGAGAACTGGGATTGCAGCGGGTATCGGCCTTTTCTTAGCATTTATTGCATTGCAAAGCGCAGGGATCATCGTGGGTAACCCAGGAACCCTTATTGGTCTGGGTGATATGACGTCACAGAAATGTTTCTTTGCTGCGATTGGTTTTGTCCTAACAGTGGCGTTAGTGCATCGTAATGTCAAAGGTGCGGTGATGATTTCAATTTTAGCCGTTACGCTGCTTGGTATTCTCTTTGGGGATGTTCAATGGCATGGCGTGATGGATATGCCGCCATCGGTCGCTCCGACGTTCATGCAACTTGATTTTAGCGGCGTATTCCAAGTCGGTATGATTTCGGTTGTTTTTGCTTTCCTATTTGTCGATCTTTTTGATACGGCGGGAACCTTAGTTGGCGTTGCTAGCAAAGCTGGGCTGATCAAAGAAGACGGAAAGTTACCACGCTTAAATCGTGCATTATTAGCCGATTCTACCGCAACCTCTATCGGGGCGTTGCTGGGGACATCGAATACAACGTCTTATGTTGAAAGTACATCAGGGGTCGCAGCAGGAGGTCGGACAGGTTTAACCGCCGTTGTCGTTGGTATTTTCTTCTTACTTGCTTTATTCTTCTCGCCATTAGCTGGAATGATTCCTGCCTATGCAACCTCTGGTGCGTTATTGTATGTTGCGGTATTGATGTTATCCGGCCTTGCGCATATTGATTGGAATGATATAACTGAATCAGCTCCGGCTGCGATCACTTGTATCATGATGCCGTTGACTTATTCGATTGCAGAAGGGATTTCTTTTGGTTTCATCGCGTATGCAGTCATTAAATTGTTGAGTGGAAAAAGACACGATGTCTCAGCCAGTGTTTGGCTAATGGCGGTCATTTTCACGATTAAATTTATTGCTGGGTAAGCGATATATTACATTTATAATTTTAGGTTTAAACAAATGAGCAAAAAATTCGTTATCACTTGGGACAACATGCAGTCATACTGCCGCCAGTTATCTGAAAAGCAAATGCCTGCAGAGCAGTGGAAAGGCATTCTTGGTGTCAGCCGTGGTGGTTTAGTGCCTGCTGCTATTCTCGCTCGTGAATTGGGTATACGCTATGTTGATACGATTTGTATTTCAAGCTACGACCACGATCACCAACGTGATATGAATGTTCTCAAAGCCCCAGAGCATGATGGAGAAGGTTTCCTGATTGTGGACGATTTAGTCGACAGTGGTGATACCGCACGTAAAATTCGCGAAATGTACCCTAAAGCGAAATTTGTGACTGTCTGTGCGAAACCTGCGGGTAAAGATTTGGTGGATGAATACGTTGTTGATATTCCACAAGATACGTGGATTGAACAGCCATGGGATCTATCGTTGTCGTTTGTTGAACCTATCAATCGCAAGCAAAAATAAGTGTTTTGAAACTCCAGTTTCAATAGAAATGGCCCGCGTCGGGCCATTTTTTTTGGCTACGATATCGCGTTCATCGATAGGGGGGAGAATTTAAGTCAGAGTTGCTCTCATCTTGATCTATGTGCATAGACAGACTCTCTGATAACGCGATACTCTAGTCATCAAGCCTCGCGATACCATGACTGAGAAGAGACAACCGCAATGTCGGAAGAGAAAAGTAAAAACCTGTCTGAAACGTTGTTTAATAAACACCAGCAAGCCAAAGAAACCTCAACACTGACGAGTTACTTACCGAGCAGTCGAGACTTGCTTGAGCATAAGCGACAGCAAGAAGGGTTGGCATGGTATCGAACGATTCCGTGTTTGCAATGGGCTTGGCAGGGCATCAATGTCTTGGAGCAACAGGAAGTCTTGGCGCGTATCGCGGCCTCTCCTCACTCGCGTAGTGAAGAGCAATGGCTGGATACGGTCATGGGCTATCATTCTGGAAACTGGGCGTTTGAGTGGAATCGTATGGCCATGCGTCACCAGCAAGCGGCCAAAGATAAACAAGGCGATAGCGCCGCAGAAGCGTACTTTAACGCCGCGTTATGCTATAGCATTGCGGGTTACCCCCACTTAAAAATGGACAATTTAGCCAAGCAATCGGAAAATTTAGCCAATACAGCCTATGACATGGCCGCCAACCATTCTAGCCATACGATTAAGCGTCTCGAGTTTCCTTTCCAAAATAAAAAAATTATCGGACATTTGCATTTAGCCAACACCGACTCTCCAAAACCGGTTGTCATTGTTAGTGCCGGGCTGGATAGTTTACAGACGGATATGTGGCGCCTATTTCGAGATTATCTTGCTAAGCGTGATATCGCCATGCTCACCGTTGATATGCCGGGAATTGGCCACAGTGCTTCTTGGAATGTCACAGAAAATACCTCGATCTTGCATCAAGAGGTACTCAGTCAACTGGCGGATTTGCCTTGGGTTGATCATCGGCGAGTTGGGCTTGTCGGATTCCGATTCGGAGGTAACGCGATGGCTCGCTTGAGTTTTCTTGAACCCGAGCGTATTAAAGCGTGTGTGACCTTGGGCGCGCCGATTCACGATGTGTTTGTGACTCGAGAAAAACTGACGAAAATGCCGAAAATGTATCTGGATATTCTTGCGTCACGTATTGATAAAAAAGCCATTGATATCAATAGCATGTCAGGACAAATGATGGCTTGGTCGTTAAAAGTACAAGGCTTTTTGTCGAGTCGCCGTACTAAGGTGCCTATTTTGGCGCTAGGGCTGGAAGGCGACGTTGTCTCACCCCTGTCAGATAATCGACTTTTAGCGCTCTTTAGTCTAGGAGGCAGCGCTAAGCAAATAAAAAGTAAAACTATTTCTCAAGGCTATGAGCAATCCCTCGAAATGGCGATGAAATGGTTGGAAGACGAACTTTATAGATGACATTTTCTAATGAATTCTTTAAAAGTAATGGGTAGCATTCTAAGCAACTAATTGTTTTATCAATAGTAATTAACTATTGAAACGGAGATATCTATGTCTGAGGTAACTAAGCGCCCTACTCATTATCGTCTACTTGCTGCATTTAAGACCATTGGACCTTATTTGCGAGAAGAATGGTGTCGTGATAATTATTATTGGTTTGACTGTTTAGCCGTCTGTGTCGACGATAGCAAAGCGCCTGAAAAACGAGAATTTTGGGGCTGGTGGATGGAGTTTAATTTCAGCGAAGCGGGGTTCACAGCCTCTTATCATGTCGGTAAATTCAATGTCGATGGCGACTGGGTTGAAGAAGAGCCACCAGAACAAGCAATGAGTGAGATTGTGCGTACCCAAGAAGACTTTAAAGTGAAATTAGTCGCTAAGCTGGAAGAGCGCTTTGGACAAACGATGTCCTATGTTGAGTGAGCCTTCTCGCCGACTCTTATTCATTCACTGACTTTTCATCAATAAAAAGGCGCTTTAGGCGCCTTTTTTCTTGTTTATTCTCGCTTGGATTGCTAAAACATCTCCTCAGGAATGTTCTCACTAATAGCAATAAAATCATGACGACGAAGCAAACGAACATCACAAACAGACAGACGATAGTAGTCAAGCTCGGTACCAGTGTGTTGACCGGCGGGACGTTATCTCTCGATCGCGCCCACATGGTCGAGCTTGTTAGGCAATGTGCGGAATTAAAAAAGCAAGGACATGCGGTTGTCGTTGTTTCTTCTGGCGCGATCGCGGCTGGTCGCGAGCATCTTGGTTTTCCTGCGTTACCCAACGCAATGTCGAGTAAACAATTACTGGCGGCTGTCGGACAAAGTCAACTCATCGAAGCATGGGCGCGCTTATTTGCCATTTACGGGATAAAGATTGGTCAAATGCTATTGACCCGAGCGGATCTCGAAGATCGAGAGCGCTTCCTTAATGCTCGCGACATGATTCATGCTTTAGTGGATCATGACATTGTGCCAATTGTGAATGAAAATGACGCCGTGGCGACGAACGAAATAAAAGTCGGCGATAATGACAATCTTTCTGCTTTGGTAGGGATTTTGTGTGATGCGGATAAGCTATTGCTTCTGACTGACCAGAAAGGCTTATTTACCGCGGATCCGCGCAAAGATCCGACGGCCGAATTAATTAAAGAAGTCAAAACCATCGATGATACCCTGCGCCGGATTGCTGGCGATAGCGGCACAGCGTTAGGAACGGGCGGAATGGCCACCAAACTCCAAGCGGCGGACATTGCTCGCCGCTCTGGCATAGAAGTCATTATCGCTGCCGGTCGAGCTCCGAATGTGATTGTTGAATCGTTGAGTGATACACCGCAAGGAACCCGTTTTTTGCCTGTTGAAGCGTCGTTAGAAACGCGCAAAACATGGATTCTCGCAGGGCCCGCGCCTTGTGGCACCGTGATGATTGATGCGGGCGCTGTTGATGCCGTGGAGCATAAGGGTAGTAGCTTACTGGCCAAAGGTGTCATCAAGGTTGAAGGCGATTTTGCTCGGGGCGGGGTGGTGCGCATTCAAAATGAGCAACATCAAGAGATTGCTCGTGGTATCGTGGCGTATTCCAGTGCTGATCTGACGAAAATCGCCGGTGAGCACAGTACCAAAATATTTGAGACCTTAGGTTATGACCATGGTTCTGAAGTCATTCACCGCGATAACATGGTCGTGATTCAGGAGTAAGGGGAGATGAGTGTGGATTTAATGAATATGGGGAAAGCGGCGAAAGATGCGGCTTTTCAATTAGCGGTCACCTCAACCGAGCAGAAAAATCGCGCTTTGGCGCTGATTGCTGATGAGTTAGAAGCCAATGCTGACACGATTTTGGCGGCGAATAAGCGAGACATTATCGCAGGCCAACCGGCCGGCTTAAGTGAGGCGATGCTTGACCGCCTGCTGCTGACACCTGAGCGCCTGACGGCAATCGCGAACGATGTTCGTCAGGTGATTGTGCTCAACGATCCGGTGGGCAGTGAAGTGGACAGTAAAGTGCTCGGTAATGGTATGTCTTTGGCTCGCCGCCGCGTGCCTCTAGGGGTGATTGGTGTGATTTATGAAGCGCGCCCCAATGTGACCATCGACATCGCTGCCTTATGCTTAAAAACGGGCAATGCCAGTATTTTACGTGGTGGTAAAGAAACGTTTGCTTCCAATATGGAGTTGGTCAAGGTGATTCAAAGCGCTTTAGAAAAAGCGGAGCTACCAGCCGCTTCTGTGCAATATATTGAACAACCGGATCGCGAACTGGTGTCACAGTTGCTTACAATGGATGACTATGTGGATATGATCATTCCACGTGGTGGGGCAGGCCTGCACAAAATGTGCAAAGAAAACAGTTCCATCCCCGTGATTATTGGGGGCTTCGGTATCAGTCATATGTTTATCGATGCTACTGCGGATCTCACGCGTTCGCTTGCCGTGGTTGATAATGCCAAAACACAGCGTCCTTCAGCGTGTAATTCATTAGATACATTATTAATTCATGAATCCGTGGCGGAGGCGTTTTGCCCAATGCTATTGGCCACCCTCGGTGAGCGAGTGACGTTTGTTGCAGACCGCTCTGCGTTACCTTTACTGCAAAATGCGCCGAAAATTCGAGCGGCTCAAGAAGGCGATTTCGATACGGAGTGGTTGGATTATGTGTTAGGCGTGAAAGTCGTAGCCAATGTACAGGAAGCGATTGAGCATATGCGTGTTCATAACGCTAGCCATTCGGACGCCATTATGACCAATAGCCTAGATAATGCGGAAGCGTTTATTAATTCTGCCGGGTCTGCCGCCGTATATGTGAATGCGTCGACGCGCTTTACCGATGGTGCTCAATTTGGTCTCGGAGCCGAAGTGGCGGTCTCTACTCAGAAACTGCATGCTCGTGGCCCAATGGGACTCGAAGAGTTGACCAGCTATAAATGGGTCGGCAAAGCGGATTATCTCGTACGGAACTAGGCTTTTTGTGCACACTAGTAGCAAAAAGGGGCGATTTAGCCCCTTTTTCTTTTCTTCCATTGACAAATTCCGTTAAACTGAAACCGTGTGATATGGAGGTGATATGCATTGTCCTTTTTGTGCTGCGATTGATACAAAAGTTATCGATTCTCGATTAGTGGCTGACGGTCATCAAGTGCGCCGTCGCCGTCAATGTTTGGCGTGCCATGAGCGGTTTACTACGTTTGAAACGGCAGAATTAGTCATGCCGCGCGTAATCAAAACCAATGGCAATCGCGAACCTTTTAATGAAGAAAAAATGGTCGGTGGTTTTCAGCGGGCCTTAGAAAAAAGACCAGTGAGTGCGGATGCGATTGAATTGGCGATCAGTACCATAAAATCGAAATTACGTGCGACTGGCGAACGTGAGGTACCGAGTAAATTAATCGGTAATTTAGTAATGGAACAACTCAAAGAACTGGATAAAGTCGCGTATATTCGTTTCGCGTCGGTATATCGTAGCTTTGAGGATGTTCGTGAATTTGGTGAAGAAATCGCCAAGTTGGAAGATTAATTCTTAGCTTATGTCAGTGTTTACCTCAGACGATTTTCAAATGATGTCGCGCGCGATTGCCTTGGCAAAGCGCGGCATGTATACCACTTCTCCTAATCCCAATGTTGGGTGCGTGATCGCGCGTGACGCGCGCGTAGTTGGTGAAGGGTATCACGCCAAAGCCGGCGAGCCCCACGCTGAAGTCCACGCCATGCGTATGGCGGGCGAGCAGGCCAAAGGCGCAACCGCCTATGTCACCCTAGAACCCTGTTCTCATTACGGTCGGACACCGCCATGTGCGGAAGGTTTGATTAAGGCTGGGGTCAGCCGAGTGGTGTGTGCCATGAAAGATCCCAATCCGCAAGTGGCTGGTCGTGGTATTGCGATGCTTGAGCAAGCGGGTATCGACGTTACTGTCGGTCTGCTCGAGGAGGAAGCACGTGCACTCAATCCGGCTTTTCTAAAACGTATGGAGACCGGACGCCCATTTGTGCAACTCAAACTCGCCGCCAGTCTTGATGGGCAAACCGCATTAGCCAATGGCGCGAGCCAATGGATTACGTCACCACAAGCGCGGCAGGATGTTCAGCACTATCGCGCGCAAGCCAGTGCTATTTTATCCACCAGTCAAACCGTGATCGCGGATAATGCCTCTTTGAATGTACGCTGGCATGATCTGCCCGACTATGTACAAGCGATATACCCTCAAGCGCAGTTACGTCAACCAACGCGAGTCATT
This sequence comes from Vibrio zhugei, assembly GCF_003716875.1. Classification (NCBI taxonomy): domain Bacteria; kingdom Pseudomonadati; phylum Pseudomonadota; class Gammaproteobacteria; order Vibrionales; family Vibrionaceae; genus Vibrio; species Vibrio zhugei. The sequence continues at coordinate 692,104 of NZ_CP033078.1, forward strand.
CTTGATCGCCAGCATCAGCTTTTTGCTGACCTCAAGCTGTATCAGCAAGCTGGCCCTATTGTGACGGTCAGTGAGCAGAATGCCGATCTTTGTGTTGGCGCGGATGAGCATGGGCGATTATCACTGCCGGATGTTTTTCACCGTTTAGCGAATGAACATCAACTGAATCACATTTGGGTTGAAGCCGGGGCAACCTTAGCCCGTTCCTTATTACAAGCTCAACTTGTCGATGAGTTGATCGTGTATTTGGCACCGAAAATCATGGGCTCAGATGGTCGTGGGTTATTGGGCGCTTTAGGGTTGATGGACATGAAGCAGGTGATGCAATTTTCTATCCGCGATATCCGCCAAGTGGGCAGTGATATCCGCGTGGTATTGGCTCCACAACCGCTAACCAATGAATAATAAAGAGCAGAATCAATGTTTACGGGAATTGTAGAAGCAGTCGGGCGTTTACGCTCAATCACGCCGAAAGGTGAAGACATCACTATCAAGGTGGATGTCGGCGCGTTAGATATGTCAGACGTCAACTTAGGGGATAGCATCGCCACAAACGGGGTGTGCTTGACCGTTGTTCAGTTTGATAAAAATACCTATAGCGCTGATTTATCAATAGAAACTTTAAAGAAATCCAGCTTTTCTGAACGCCAAGTAGGGGATCGTGTTAATCTCGAGAAAGCGATGTTACCGACAACCCGTTTCGGTGGTCATATCGTATCAGGGCATGTGGATGGTGTCGGTGTGATAAGCGAACGCCACTGGGTTGGACGTTCCATTGAGTTATGGGTTCAGACCCCAGCGGATTTGATGAAATACATCGCGGAAAAAGGCTCCATTACCGTGGATGGGATCAGTTTGACGGTGAATGCGTTGCGTAAAGACGCGTTCAAATTGACGATCGTGCCGCATACCAGTAGTGAAACGACAATCGATGAATTCCAAGTCGGGCGAAAAGTGAATCTGGAAGTCGATGTATTGGCGCGTTATATGGAGAGGCTGATGAGCGCATCTCAAGCCTCAGAAGAACCCGAGTCTCGTATTACCATGGAATTTTTGCAACAAAACGGTTTTGCTTAATACGATGCTCAGGTAAGTGAAATTAGTCATAGTCTCAATGACATTGAGGCTATAAACGAATAGGAATACCGCATGACAATCAGTACACCAGAAGAAATTATTGATGATATTCGTCAAGGAAAGATGGTCATTCTCATGGACGATGAAGATCGTGAAAACGAAGGCGATCTCATTATGGCCGCTCAGGACGTCACGCCTGAAGCTATCAATTTCATGGCCACGCACGGCCGAGGCCTTATTTGTCTGACTTTGACTCAAGAGCGCTGTAAGCGTCTCGGTCTCAATCCGATGGTTGAAGATAATGGCGCCCAATTCTCGACTGCGTTTACAGTCTCGATTGAAGCCGCCGAAGGCGTGACGACCGGTATTTCAGCGGCCGATCGCGCCACTACCGTATTAGCCGCCGCTGCCGACAACGCAAAAGCGTCTGATTTGGTGCAACCGGGGCATGTTTTCCCGCTTTCAGCCCAAGATGGCGGTGTTTTGGTCCGTGCTGGCCATACTGAAGCGGGCTGTGACTTAGCGCGTTTGGCTGGCAAAGAACCGGCGTCTGTGATCGTTGAAATTTTAAATGATGATGGCTCGATGGCACGTCGCCCGGATCTAGAAGTCTTTGCCAAAGCTCACGGGATAAAGCTGGGAACCATTGCTGACCTGATTGAATATCGCAATAATACGGAAACCACGATTGAACGTGTGGCCACTTGTCATCTACCGACCGAATATGGTGATTTCGAACTCGTCACTTTCCGCGACGTCATTGATAATCAAGTGCATTATGCCTTGTGTAAAGGGGAGATTGCTCAAGGTGCTCCTTTAGTACGTGTGCATTTACAAGATACCTTTACCGACTTGTTGCACAGTAATCGTAATTCGGATCGCAGTTGGCGCTTGGATCAAGCCATGGAACGCATCGGCCAAGAAGGGGGCGTATTGGTCATTTTGGGGAAAGAAGAAAGCAGCGACTTACTGATGAATCGAGTCAAAGCCTTCGAAGCTCAAGATAATGGCGAAGCTCCTACGATGGCGAAAAAACCGGGGACGTCGCGTCGTGTTGGGGTTGGTTCTCAAATCTTAGCCGATTTAGGGGTGACGGATATGCGTCTGTTATCGTCTGAAAATAAAAAATACCATGCACTTGGTGGCTTCGGATTGAATGTCGTTGAGTATGTGTGTCAGTGATGAATGGTGAGATGTGCTGCTGATGTGCAATCAGCAGCGTGCCGGATGGAATAGGCTCAAATACTATTAGATATGGTTCACAGATTTGTGCTAGAATCCGGCGATTCTCACGTGATGATTAGAGTTTAAAGGATAGCTTATGAAAGTGATCGAAGGTGGCTTCCCAGCACCAACTGCGAAAATTGCCATTGTAATTTCTCGTTTTAACAGTTTTATCAATGAAAGTTTACTTTCTGGTGCCATCGATACTTTGAAGCGTCATGGTCAAATCGCTGATGATAATATCACAGTGGTACGTTGCCCTGGTGCGGTAGAGCTTCCTCTTGTCGCTCAACGCGTAGCAAAAACTGGCAAATTCGATGCGATTATCTCATTAGGGACTGTCATTCGTGGTGGTACACCACATTTCGAGTATGTTAGCAGTGAGATGAATAAAGGTTTGGCACAAGTTTCCATGGAGTACAGTCTTCCTGTTGCTTTTGGTGTGCTAACTGTTGATACCATTGATCAAGCCATTGAACGCGCAGGAACCAAGGCTGGTAATAAAGGTGCAGAGGCCGCACTAAGCGCACTTGAAATGATCAATGTTCTTTCTGAAATCGATTCCTAATGGGGGCCCGTGTGAAACCAGCCGCACGTCATAATGCACGCCAATTTGCGTTGCAAGCAATATACTCTTGGCAGCTTTCTAACGAAAATGTTGCCACAATTGAAGAGCAATTCTTATCTGGTGGTAAATACGATGACGAAGAGCTTCGTGCATCTGAACCCTCGTTGAGTGCGCCAGAAACAGACGTGACATACTTCCGTGAAGTCTTCACAGGTGTGGTACTCAGCTACAAAGATTTAGACAGCAAATTGCGTCCGTTCGTGTCTCGTCCAATGCAAGATTTGGATCAAATGGAGCTAGCATTATTGCGCTTGGCGATGTTTGAAATGACACGTCGTGAAGATGTACCTTACAAAGTGGTTATTAATGAAGCGATTGAACTAGCAAAAGTATTTGCAGCAGAAGATAGCCATAAATTTGTGAATGGTGTGCTTGATAAAGCGGCACCACACGTGCGCATTAAATCGTAAATCGCGATACAATGATAAGGTCAGCATTTTGCTGGCCTTTTTTATGTGTGTTACCTCGCCATATTGGGGCTTGCACGCCGTGATGAAGTAAATGCGTATGAGGAGCGAAGGTTTATGCCTGGGGAATTTGATTTCATTGAGGCGTATTTGTCTGAACGACAGACGTTACGTCAAGATGTACAACTGGCATTGGGAGACGATTGCGCGATTGTTTGTCCGCCGCAGAACGCCCGTATTGCATTGAGTACCGATACTCTTGTTGGGGGTTCTCATTTTCTGCTGTCAGCTCCTCCTGAATGGGTGGCGCATAAGGCGTTGGCATCGAACCTGAGTGATTTGGCCGCAATGGGGGCTCGCCCTGCATGGATGTCCTTAGCGCTAACGTTACCTGAGTTGGATGAGTCATGGCTACGACCTTTTTTTGATGCTTTTTTTGCCTTGGCTGATGACTATGGGATTCAACTTATTGGTGGTGATACGACGAAAGGTCCTCTGAGTATTTCTTTAACCGTGCAAGGCTTTGTCCCGCAGGATACCGCTTTATTACGCTCAGGTGCTCAAGTCGGTGACAGGATTTATGTCACAGGGAAATTGGGGGATCGAAAAGCAGGCCTTGATGTCATTTTGGATCCGTCTCTACGCTCTAAGCCATTTGCCTCTGAGCTGGAAAAACGTCATTTTCTGTCAACCCCGCGGGTGGATTTTGCCCAGTCGTTATTAGGCATTGCTTCAGCCGCGATTGATATTTCAGATGGACTTTTGGCCGATTTACAACACATCTTATCGCGTTCACAGGTAGGTGCACGGATTGATGTCAGTCAGTTGCCATATTCAAACGAAATGGCAGCGTTTGTTGGCAATCAGGTCACCGCGCGTCAATACGCATTAACCAGCGGTGAAGAATATGAGTTATGCTTCACGGTTCCTGTGCAGTATGCTTCGTATGTGGAACGCGAGTTAGCAGGAGAGACCGAGCTGCATTGCATTGGTCAAATAGCGCCCCAAGGCGAGCTCGTGTTACATGATGCCGGTCATGCCGTTGATTGGGCATTATCCGGTTATGATCATTTTAAGGCGTCAAAATGAACGATCCAAAAAAACGACTTTCACTTTTAAATCCTTGGCACTTGTGTGCCACCGGTTTTGGTAGCGGCTTATCCCCCGTAATGCCGGGCACGATGGGAACGCTCGCATCCATTCCTGTATTTTTATTACTTGCGCAGCTTCCGCTGGTGGCCTATCTGATCGTGATTCTTTTGGTGAGCCTGATTGGCATAAAAATTTGTCAGGTGACCGCGGATGATATGGGCGTCCATGACCATGGGTCTATTGTGTGGGATGAATTCGCTGGATTTTGGATTACCATGTCCGTCGTTCCTATTTATGGTCTCTCAGTTGGCGACTGGCACTGGATCTTAGCCGGATTTGTGTTGTTCCGCTTTTTTGATATGGTCAAACCGTGGCCAATCAGTTGGCTCGATAAATACGTTCATGGTGGGTTAGGTATCATGGTCGATGATCTGCTGGCGGGCGTATTTTCTGCGATTGCGCTGATGATGTTAGGGCAATGGGCGGGTTGGTAATTTAAGGGCCATAGGCCCTTAAATGTCTCATCACCTCTCTAGTTAGGAGAGCGTTCCAGAATATTTTCGATTAAGGCTTCACGGAGTTCCACCGCTTCTTGTTCACTTAACCTTCCACCACCATGTCGCGTGAGAATGAATAAATCCTCGGCACGCTCACCAATGGTGGTAATTTTCGCTCCGTGCAAGTCGAGATTGAGCTGGGCAAATGTGGCGCCGATGGTTGCCAGTAATCCCGGAGTATCGAGTGCGACCAATTCAATTAAGGTACGCTTTTTACTTTTGGTGGGTAAAAAGTCGACTTGTGTTTTCACTTGGAAGTGTTTTAATTGGCGCGGCACACGGCGAGTTTTATGCTGTGATTGCTTCCCTTTTGCGAGCGCATCATGAATATGTTCGATTAACTCCTCGTGCTCGGCCTCGGCAATGGCTTCCCCATTTTGATCGAGTACCATAAATGTATCGAGTACGTAGCCATCTTTGCTGGTCATCACTTGGGCGTCATGCACATTTAAGTTACGTCTATCGAGTTCGGCGACGACGTTGGCAAATAGCGCGGGCTGATCTTTGGTATAAACAAAAATTTCCGTTATCCCACGGGTCGGACGCTTATTGATAAGCACTAACGGCTGAGAGTGATCGGTTAATTTCAAAATATTGGAGCAGTGCCAAGCAATTTGTTTGTCTGAGTGACGCAAGAAATAGTCGGCTTTAAAGCGCAGCCACAAACGATCGATATATTGTGGCGTGTACCCTTCTTTGCGTAAATGCGCGGAGGCCATTTGTTGATTGTGACGGATGCGCTCTCTCACATCGACCGGGTTTTCTAAGCCACGTCTTAGTGCTCGCTGTGTGGAGTAATAGAGCTCAGCAAGTAGGGTGCGTTTCCAACTGTTCCAGAGTTCTGGATTGGTGGCGCAGATATCGGCGACGGTCAAGCATACGAGTGCGTCCAGCGCGTCTTCTTCTCGGACGATTTTCGCAAAATCACTAATCACGTCAGGATCGTAAATATCGCGTCGTTGCGCGGTCACAGACATCAATAAATGATTTTGCACTAACCAAGATACCAGACGGGCATCCGGTTTAGACAGCCCATGCTCAATGCAAAATTCATAAGATTCTTTCGCACCGATTGCGGAGTGATCGCCATTACGACCTTTGCCGATGTCATGGAAAATAGCCGCGAGAATAATTAATTCACATTTTTGGTAGCGAGGGAATATTTCGCAGCAAATAGGGTGAGTATTGTAGTTATTCGGATCATGGAAGGTCTGTAACTGTTTGAGGACGCGCATGGTATGCTCATCGACGGTATAGACGTGGAATAAGTCGAATTGCATCTGTCCGACAATATGACTCCATTGCGGTAAATACGCTGCCATCACCCCCAACTCATGCATTTGTGGAAAGGCATTTTGTAAGCTATTTGGATGCTGCACTAAGGTCATGAATTTATCACGTGCGGCCGGAATGGTATGCAAAAACATATTCAGGCGACGACGAGCGGTGCGTAACTGGCGCATGGTGGTCGGAGAGACGCCTGTAATGCTGGTATCATCGGCCATATGGATAAACATATCCAGAATGCTGTCTGGGCGTGCTTGAAAGAGTGCCGGATGGCGAGCTTGAATCCAAGGGCCACAGCGGGCAAAATCGTCATCCAATACGATGCATTGTTCATTGCTGGAGTGATTGAGAATGGCTTGATCGAACAACATTAATAGCATGCGATTGAGCTCTACCACACGGCGTAAGGTGCGATAAAACTCTTTCATCATTTTTTCTACCGCCTGATTTCCTTCTCCCGTAAAGCCGAGATGGGCGGCGACGTTGGCTTGATGACCAAAGGTGAGGCGGTTGTCATAACGACGCAGTTCTATATGTAAAGCAAAACGCACTCGCCATAAAAATTCTTGGCATTCAGCAAGTTCTCTATACTCTGCATCGGTTAAAAAGTCATGGCGACTCATTTCATAGAGAGAGGTCGCGCCAAAGTGACGACGAGCAATCCACGATAAGGTATGAATGTCTCGTAGCCCACCAGGGGTCGATTTAATGTCCGGTTCCAAGTTATAGGTTGTATCATGGTAACGAGCGTGACGCGCGCGTTGCTCTTGCAGTTTTGCCTTGTAGAACACATCACTTGGCCAGAAAGAGTCAGAAACGATGACGGCTTTGAGTCGCTCAAACGTCTCAGGCGAGCCGCACAGTAAGCGCGCTTCTTGCAGGTTGGTTGCCACGGTGAGATCGTCACGCCCAATGTCTGAACATTCTTGTACGGTACGCACCGCGTGTCCCACTTCTAAACGCAAATCCCAAAGTAGGGTGATGAACTGACTGATTTTGACCCCAACCTCGTCACTGACCGGTTGTTGGGAGACGATCAGCATGTCGATATCTGAGAGAGGGTGTAATTCGCCACGGCCATAACCACCGACCGCAACCAGTGACAAATCAGCAATGTCATTGAACTGATGGGCTTGCCATAAGCGCGTCAGTAATTCATCCATGTAGTGTGAACGACCGTAAACCAGTTCACTGACCGAATGATGTTGAAGAAACTGTGCCTTTTGTTCTTGGGCAAATTGGTCCAGTTGATCTTTCAGGTAAGGAATAGCCAGTTCGTCATCATCGAGATGACTAGGGGAGTGAAGAGTCATAACTGCAGTCCGTGCGAGATTTCCGAATGCAGAGAATGTAGCAGATTGGGCCCAATAAAAAAATATCCCCGCGAGAGCGGGGATAAGAAAGTTATTGTTACAGGTGGCGTTTAGGCATTATGGAAGTGACGAGGAATGGTTTCTTCATCACGTAACGTAAGGATCTCACAGCCATCTTTGGTTACCAGCAGGGTATGTTCCCATTGGGCCGAGTTCTTGTTATCCGCGGTATAAACGGTCCAGTTATCTTCGTCATCTAAGCGGCAGCCAAACTTGCCAGCATTGATCATCGGTTCAATGGTGAAGATCATGCCTTCTTTGAGTACGGTACGGTCGTTGTTTTTATAGTGAACCACTTGAGGTTCTTCATGGAAGCCAGCACCAACACCGTGACCACAGTAATCACGTACAATCGAGTACTTCATGCGTGGGTTGTTTTTATTATTGGTTTTGATGAGTTTTTCAATGGTTGTCCCAATTTCACCAAGCTGAGCTCCCGGCTTCACTTTTTTCAGTGAGGCGTATAGGCATTCTTGAGCGGTCACACATAGACGTTTGTCTGCCGGAGTCACTTCGCCCACATAAAACATTTTTGACGTATCACCGTGGTAACCATCTTTGATGACGGTGATATCGATATTCATAATGTCGCCATCTTTGAGAACGGCCGGGCGAACGTAAGGACCAAACTGGCTATCTTCAGACGCTGGGATACCGTGACAAACCACGTGGTTGATAGACGTACAGATCGATTTAGGAAAACCATGATAGTTAAGAGGAGCAGGGATGGCGCCTTGAACTTCTGTGATGTGCTTGTGACAAATAGCGTCGAGCTCTTCGGTCGTCACGCCCGGCTTGATATGGGGTTCAATCATTTCGAGAACTTCTTTGGCTAAACGGCAAGCGACGCGCATCTTTTCGATTTCTTCAGCATTCTTAATTATTACAGACATGAGCTTTCTCTATTTCGTTATTTTAGAGCACAACCGTGCGAAGTGGTTATTGTAACAGCGACGTGATGAAGCGCAATAATTGTCATTCAACTCCGTTATAATATCTTGGGCTGGCGTGTGATGACATCGCGTGCTGGGTGATTTTTTACTAGCCATATGTAGGCTAAATATGATATAAAGCGCGCCGAACTCTCAGTATCTTGTCTTCATATTGGCGACAGTGTCTGATGATGTTTACAACTAACTTAAATCACACACATTCCGTCACGTGTTCCGGGGTGCTCTGCTTAGACAGAGTCGGAGACATGGGGGATGTGGAGGCCTAACCCCATATAGAGGATTATATAATGGCAACTGTATCAATGCGCGATATGCTTAAAGCTGGTGTTCACTTCGGTCACCAAACTCGTTACTGGAACCCAAAAATGAAGCCATTCATCTTTGGTGCTCGTAACAAAGTTCATATCATCAACTTAGAAAAAACTGTACCTATGTTCAACGAAGCACTTGCTGAGCTTTCTAAGCTAGGCGAGAAAAAAGGTAAAGTTCTTTTCGTTGGTACTAAACGCGCTGCATCTGAAGCTGTTAAAGACGCTGCAATTGCATGTGACCAATACTTCGTGAACAACCGTTGGTTGGGCGGCATGCTAACTAACTGGAAAACAGTTCGTCAGTCAATCAAACGTCTAAAAGACCTAGAAGTACAAGCTGCAGACGGTACTTTCGACAAGCTGACTAAAAAAGAAGCTCTTATGTGTACTCGCGAAATGGAGAAACTTGAAAAGTCTCTTGGCGGTATCAAAAACATGAATGGTCTTCCTGATGCGATCTTCCTAATCGATGCGGATCACGAGCACATTGCAGTTAAAGAAGCAAACAACCTAGGCATCCCAGTTATCGCTGTTGTTGATACTAACTCTAACCCAGATGGTATCGACCACATCATCCCTGGTAACGATGACGCAATCCGTTCAGTACAACTTTACCTAAACGCTGCTGCTGAAGCTGTGAATGAAGGTCGCAACCAAAACGTTGCTGAAGTTGCTGAAAAAGACGGCTTTGTAGAAGCTGAATAATTACGGCTCTTAGTCATACTTAGCTTGGTGTGTCATCAAATGGCCACGTAAACTAGGTTATAGTTAGCATTGGGGGCCTTAACATCGGCCCCTAATTTTTACCACATCCAGAATTAAACCGAGGAATAGAGAATGGCTGTTACTGCTGCTCTAGTTAAAGAACTTCGCGACCGTACTGGCGCGGGTATGATGGAATGTAAAAAAGCGCTTGTTGCTACTGATGGCGACATCGAACAAGCGATCGAAGACATGCGTAAAAGCGGTGCTGCTAAAGCGGCTAAAAAAGCAGGTAACGTTGCTGCTGAAGGTACGATCATCATCAAAGACGGTGAAGGTTTTGCTGCACTTGTTGAAATCAACTGTCAGACTGACTTCGTAGCAAAAGATGGTAACTTCCAAACGTTTGCTAACGAAGTTGCAGAAGCGGCTGCGGCTGAGAAGCTGTCTATCGAAGACCTACAAGCAAAATTTGAACAAGTTCGTGTTGAACTTGTTGCTAAAATTGGCGAAAACGTAAATGTACGTCGTGTTGCTTACCTAGAAGGCGCGAAAACGGCTTCTTACCGTCACGGTGAGAAAATCGGTGTTGTTGTCGCTGGTGAAGGTGATGAAGAAACACTACGTCACGTTGCAATGCACGTGGCTGCGTCTCGTCCAGAATACCTACAACCATCAGATGTACCTGCTGATGTTGTTGAAAAAGAAAAAGCAGTTCAAGTTGAAATTGCAATGAACGAAGGCAAACCAGCGGAAATCGCAGAGAAAATGGTTGTTGGCCGTATGAAGAAATTCACTGGCGAAATTTCTCTAACAGGTCAGCCGTTCATTATGGAACCAAAGAAAACAGTTGGCGACATGCTTAAAGAAGCTGGCGTAACTGTAACTGGTTTCGTTCGCCTAGAAGTAGGTGAAGGCATCGAGAAGAAAGAAGAAATGAGCTTTGCAGAAGAAGTTGCAGCAGCTCAAAAAGGTTAATTCTTAGCGATATAGCCTAATTAAAGACCGTAGCCAAGGCTGCGGTCTTTTCACGACTATCGCAAAGGGAATTTGCCGTCACGAATTGATTCTTAAGGCGTATTATCTATTTTAGAATTAATTCTTGACTGTTAATTAACCACTCTTTTTTGAAAGGTAAGACCATGACAACGAACCCCAAACCAGCATATCAGCGGATTTTGTTAAAACTTAGCGGTGAAGCACTGCAAGGTTCAGAAGGTTTTGGTATAGATCCAGCCGTACTTGATCGGATGGCTCAGGAAGTCAAAGAACTGGTTGAACTTGGCGTTCAAGTCGGGGTTGTTATCGGTGGTGGTAACTTATTCCGAGGCGCAGGGCTTGCTCAAGCAGGCATGAATCGCGTTGTTGGGGATCACATGGGGATGCTCGCGACGGTAATGAATGGTTTGGCGATGCGTGATGCTCTGCATCGTGCTTATGTGAATGCTCGTGTAATGTCAGCGATTCCGTTAAACGGCGTCTGTGATGATTACAACTGGGCGGAAGCTATCAGTCAATTGCGTGACGGACGAGTTGTTATTTTCTCGGCTGGTACTGGTAACCCATTCTTTACGACGGATTCAGCGGCATGTTTACGTGGTATTGAAATTGAAGCGGACGTTGTTCTAAAAGCGACCAAAGTCGACGGTGTTTTCGATTCTGATCCGGTAGCCAACCCAGACGCTCAGCTTTATGATAAGCTGGCATATAATGATGTACTTGAAAAAGAGCTGAAGGTGATGGACTTAGCAGCATTTACGCTTGCTCGTGATCATCAAATGCCAATCCGCGTTTTCAACATGAACAAACCAGGTGCATTACGCCGTGTTGTTATGGGCGAAACTGAAGGTACGCTAATCAGCGCTGAAGTAAAATCACTCTAGAGACGAACAATAGTAAGGTGATATCGTGATTAATGAGATCAAAAAAGACGCTCAAGAGCGCATGAATAAAAGCGTAGAAGCGCTGAAAAATAATTTAAGCAAAGTGCGTACTGGTCGTGCTCACCCGAGTATCTTGGCCGGTATTTCAGTTGAATACTATGGTGCGCCAACGCCATTGAACCAAGTGGCCAACGTTATCGCGGAAGATTCACGGACTTTGGCAATCACTGTCTTTGATAAAGAGCTGACGCCGAAAGTAGAAAAAGCCATTATGACGGCGGATCTGGGTTTGAACCCGATGTCAGCAGGCACGGTTATTCGTGTTCCTCTTCCACCACTAACAGAAGAACGTCGTCGTGATTTAGTGAAAATGGTACGTGGCGAAGCAGAAGGCGGTCGTGTGGCTATTCGTAACATTCGTCGTGATGCGAACAGTGACCTGAAAGGCTTATTGAAAGAGAAAGAAATCTCGGAAGATGAAGACCGTAAAGCACAAGAAGAAATCCAAAAAATGACGGATTCAGCGGTGAAAAGTGTTGATGAAGTTCTTGCGAAGAAAGAAGCTGAATTGATGGAAGTATAAGCCTCATTTCTCTCCATAGAGTAAACGCTGTACGTACAGTGCAGCGTTTATTTATTATGACGATACGTCTTTGGTTTCAAAATACTATAATAATTAATAATGCTAGATTCACAACTCTCATCTGAGGTGTTACCTCAACATATTGCTATCATTATGGATGGCAACGGCCGGTGGGCAAAAGAGCGAGGGAAACCACGTGTTTTTGGCCATAAAAAAGGCGTAGATGCTGTTCGCAATACCATTTCTACTGCGGCTAAACTTGGGATCAAAGCGATTACCCTGTTTGCGTTTAGCAGTGAAAACTGGCGACGCCCTCAAGAGGAAGTCGGGGTATTGATGGAACTCTTTATCGCGGTCTTGTCGTCCGAAGTCAAACGTATGCACAAAAATAATCTACGATTACAGATAGTCGGAGATGTGTCTCGTTTTAGTCAACGATTACAAAACAAAATTGCGCAAGCGGAAGCGCTGACTAAGCACAATACTGGCATGGTCTTGAATGTTGCAGCCAATTATGGCGGCAAATGGGATATCACCCAAGCGGCCAAACACTTAGCTCATCAAGTCGCAGAAGGAACACTCCTCCCTGATGATATTACGGAAGACATGCTTGCAAAGCATGTTGTGATGTCTGATTTACCCGATGTGGATTTACTGATCCGCACCAGTGGTGAATGTCGAATTAGTAATTTTCTGCTGTGGCAAATGGCTTATGCAGAAATGTATTTTACCCCTATCTATTGGCCTGAATTTGGAGAGCATAGCTTACTTGAAGCTATTTCTTGGTTTGTGAATCGTGAACGCCGTTTTGGTTGTACTGGTGAGCAAATTAAAGCGCTAATGGAAAAATAAAATAGGATCGAAAGTTTGAAGCAAAGAATTATTACAGCGCTCATACTTGCCCCTCTTGTTCTTTTGGGCATTATTTATTTGCCCCTTGCTTGGTTTATGCCTGCATTAGCAGTCATTACCTTGATCGGATTTTGGGAGTGGACTCAATTTGTAAATGCTCCTCAATCACGTACTTTGGCTTTAATTCCCGCTTTGGTTGTCAGTGGGGCCAGTGTTTGGTGGGTCCAGCCCACAATGTCCAGCTTAAATGATTTAACCACTCGCCATTATTCTATTTTGTTGATTGGAACGGCTTGGTGGGTTATCGCCAGCCTTCTTGCGATTACTTATCCACGTTCTCGTCCTGGATGGGAACGCTGTAACAGTCTGCGCCATTGTTTTGGTATATTGACCCTTTTGCCTTTTTATTGGAGTATCGTATTTTTACGAGCCGAGGCCATGTCTGTGAACATGTGGCATGGTGCGCAGTTGGTGATTTTTGTTTGTCTAATCGTCTGGACCGCGGACAGCGGTGCTTACTTCTCGGGTAAATTTTTGGGGCGACATAAAATGGCCCCAGCGGTCAGTCCGAATAAAACGTTGGAAGGGCTTGCTGGTGGTTTGATTTTAGCTGTGCTCGTTGGTACTGGGCTGGCGAAAGCCTTTGAGATCGAATTTAGTTCAGATTTGGCAATGTATTTTGTCATTTTCTGCACGGCAATCATTTCAGTATTAGGTGATTTAGTCGAAAGTATGTTCAAACGCGTCTCAAACATTAAAGATAGCAGTCATATCATTCCTGGACACGGTGGTGTGTTAGATCGTATTGATAGCTTAACCGCTGCGTTTCCTGTTTTCGCTTTCCTATATTTCATTCTCTAAATCAGAGGGCAAGCTATGGCTTGCCCTTTTTGGCTAAATAATGGTCTCACTATGCGTAAGTTAACGATTCTCGGAGCCACTGGCTCAATTGGTGACAGCACGTTAAACGTGGTCGCTGAAAATCCAGAACAGTTTTCTATTGTGGCTTTGGTTGCAGGCAAGAACGTCGAAAAAATGCAGCAGTTGTGTCATCGATGGCAACCTAAATATGCGGTGATGGCGACCGCCGAGGCCGCCCAAGAATTGCAAGTGTTGATCAAGCAATCCGGCACGCGTACCGAAGTGCTGTACGGTGAACAGGCCATGTGCCAAGTCGCGGCTTTAGAAGAAGTGGATACGGTGATGGCGGCGATTGTCGGGGCTGCTGGATTAATGCCTACGATGGCCGCTGTAAAAGCGGGTAAGCGTATTTTGCTCGCCAATAAAGAAGCGCTCGTGATGTCTGGACAGCTATTTATTAACGCGGTCGAGCAATACGGGGCAGAGTTGTTACCCGTAGACAGTGAACACAATGCGATTTTTCAGTGTTTACCTACGGATATTCAAACGCGCATGGGGCGCTGTGATTTAGACAGTGCTGGGGTGTCCTCAATTTTACTGACAGGCTCAGGCGGGCCTTTTCGCTATAGCGAGATCGCTACGTTAGATACGGTCACGCCACAACAAGCGATCGCGCATCCTAACTGGTCAATGGGGCCTAAAATCTCAGTCGATTCCGCCACGATGATGAATAAAGGGTTGGAGTATATTGAAGCGCGTTGGCTTTTTAATACTCGCCGTGAACAACTGCAAGTAGTCATTCATCCTCAATCCGTGATTCACTCGATGGTGCAGTACCGAGACGGTTCGGTGTTAGCCCAAATGGGCGAACCAGAGATGGCGACGCCGATTGCGGTGACGATGAATTACCCACAGCGTATTTCAGCTGGAGTCAAACCGCTCGATTTTACCGCATTGAGTGAATTAACTTTCCTTGAAGTGGATTATCAGCGTTACCCATGTCTCAAATTGGCAATTGATGCTTGTTATGAAGGACAACATGCGACAACATCCTTGAACGCTGCCAATGAGGTAGCAGTTGACGCATTTTTGCAGGGTGCAATTCGGTTTACTGACATTAGTACGGTGAATAACATGGTACTGTCGAGCGTTTGTACCGCCAATAGTTCGTTACATTCTCATGACTTGGAAAGCTTACTCGAGGTCGATACAATGGCACGACGATTGGCCGAGCAAGTATTAAAAGAGCATTTACTATGAGTGGCATCATTTGGAATTTAGTCTCATTCATTGTGGCATTAGGCATTTTGGTGACCGTTCATGAATTTGGTCATTTTTGGGTGGCTCGCCGTTGTGGTATTAAGGTTGAGACATTTTCTATCGGGTTTGGCAAGGCATTATGGAAACGTGTCGGTAAAGACGGCACGGTGTATACCATCGCGATGATCCCATTAGGCGGTTATGTCAAAATGGTCGACAGCCGTGTAGAGACGGTGCCGGACGATCAATTACACCAAGCCTTTGATCATAAATCACTTTGGCAACGCGTTGCGGTTGTGAGCGCGGGGCCGATATTTAATTTTCTTTTTGCTATTTTTGCTTATTGGTTAGTGTTTACGATCGGAACGCCGACCGTAAAACCGGTGGTTGGTAGTGTAGAACAGCACTCGATCGCGGCTCAAGGTGGTTTGACGCCCGGTATGCAAATTACCTCGGTTTCAGGCGTGTCTACGCCAGATTGGGAGGCGGTCAACATGCAGTTGGCCTCACATATCGGCGACAAGCAAGTCACGTTGACGGTGGCCTCTCCGGATGACATTGGCATGAAAGAAAACAAAACTTTCAACCTCTCTTCATGGAACTTTAACCCAGAATCAGAGTCTGCTATGGGAGCGTTAGGTTTTAAACCTTATCGTCCCAAAATTTCTCTAACACTGGCTAACCTTGTAGAGAATGGCGCTGGTGCAAAGGCGGGATTGCAAGCGGGAGATACCTTGACAGCCATTGATGGCTCGCAAGTACAAGATTGGCAACAAGTCGTGAGCCGTATTCAGTCACACCCGAATAAGCCACTGAATGTGACCGTCATGCGTGATGGACGGGAAGTGGCTGTCACATTGGTGCCTGAGCGTAAAAAAATTGCTGATGGCCAAGTTGTTGGTTTTGCAGGTATTTCACCGAACGTTGCACAATGGCCGGCCAATTACCGTTTTGACCTGCAATATGGTGTGGTTGAGTCGGTGGGGAAAGCGATTGATAAAACTGGGCAGGTCATCGATCTCACTCTCAGTATGTTGAAAAAACTTGTGGTTGGTGATGTTGGTTTGAATAACCTCAGTGGCCCCATCTCCATTGCAAAAGGAGCGGGAGCTACCGCTGATTACGGCTTAGTCTACTTTTTGGGCTTTTTAGCACTGATTAGTATTAATTTAGGCATTATTAACTTAGTCCCATTACCAATGCTCGATGGAGGGCACTTGTTGTTCTTCGCGATTGAGGCGATTATTCGCCGTCCGGTTTCTGAAAAAGTTCAAGAAATGGGATATCGCATTGGTGGCGCCATCATTTTTTCTTTAATGGCCGTGGCAATATTTAACGATTTTACTCGCCTGTGATTTTACGCATTGGGCAAGGGTTGTAGTAAGGAATAACTCAAACAAGTATGGCGATGAAAAAAATTCTCCTCTCGACACTGCTCGCAACAAGCATGTCCGCACATGGTGCTGAAAACTTTGTTGTTCAAGATATTCAGATTAAGGGATTACAACGTGTCGCTTTAGGTGCTGCATTGCTAAAAATGCCAGTACGAGTGGGTGACAGTGTCGATTCTCAAGATATCTCCGATATTATTAAATCCCTCTATGCTTCCGGCAACTTTGAAAACGTCAAAGTCTATCGTGATGGCTCGACCTTAGTGGTACAAGTTAAAGAGCGCCCAACGATTGCTAGTGTTTCTTTCTCCGGTAATAAATCCGTGAAAAAAGAACAATTACAAAAAAACTTGGATGCCTCGGGTATTCAAGTGGGGGAGTCGCTCGATCGAACGAAATTAAGAAGTATTGAAAAAGCGCTAGAAGATTTTTACTACAGTGTTGGTAAATACAATGCGACAGTAAAAGCGGTTGTCACGCCTTTGCCTCGAAATCGTGCCGATCTCAAATTTGTCTTTACTGAAGGTGTTTCCGCAAAGATTAAACAGATTAATATCCTCGGTAACCATGTGTTTTCCGATGATACGTTACGCGCGAAATTTGACTTAGATGCGGATGTATCTTGGTGGAATTTCATGTCGAGCGACAAATACCAGAAACAGGTATTAGCGGGCGATTTAGAGAAGTTGAAGAGCTTTTACCTCAATCGCGGCTATTTGAAGTTCAAAGTTGAATCGGCCAACGTGTCTATTTCCCCTGACAAAAAAGGGGTGTATATCACTCTAAATGTTCATGAAGGTAAACCTTATACGGTGAACAGCGTGGAATTTAAAGGCGATTTAATCGGTAAAAAAGACACGTTCGAATCACTGGTGAAGTTTAAGATGGGCAGTACCTACAATGGTGCCGCCGTAACTGCGCTAGAAGAAAATATCAAGAAAGTCTTGGGTGAAGCCGGATACGCGTATCCTAAAGTTCGCACTATCCCTAAATTTGATGATGAGAAACAACAAGTCTCATTAGTGGTGCAAATTGATCCGGGCAAACGGATGTACGTCCGAGATATCCGTTTTGTCGGTAATAGCATCACCAAAGATGAAGTTCTGCGCCGTGAAATGCGTCAAATGGAAGGCAGCTGGTTGAACTCAAAATCGGTAGAGACTGGTAAGTCACGCCTGAACCGTTTAGGTTTCTTTAAAACGGTGAATGTTAAAACGCAACGTGTTCCAGGCAGTGCCGATCAAGTCGATGTGGTTTACAGTGTTGAAGAGGCGAACTCAGGCAGTGTGAACTTTGGCGTTGGTTACGGCACCGAGTCCGGTGTGAGTTTCCAAGTTGGTTTAACGCAAGATAACTTCTTGGGAACCGGTAATCGCGTCAGTGTCAGTGCCACCACCAATGATTATCAGAAAAATATTACCTTAGAATATCGTGATCCTTATTGGACTCTTGATGGGGTCAGCTTAGGTGGAAAAGTCTTCCTGAATAAATTTGAAGCGTCTGATGCGGGGATTGTGGATTACGACAATACCAGTTATGGCGGTAAATTAACGTGGGGCTTTCCGTTCGATGAACTTAATCGATTTGAGTTTGGTGTAGGCTATACACATAATAAGATCGGTAACTTAAGACCGTATGTGCAGGTCGAGCAATTCTTGCAGTCTCAGCAAAGCAACTTGACCAGTGATGGCAGTTTGGAAACCGATGACTTTGATGTGAGTTTGACGTGGACACGCAATAACTTGAACAAAGGATATTTCCCGACAGAAGGGAACTATCAGCGTGCGTATTATGACATGACAGTACCGGGGTCAGATGCGTTGTATTACAAGATGCAATACGACGTACGCCAGTACTTCCCATTAACAGAAAAACAAGATTACACCTTGCTTCTGCGTGGGCGTTTAGGTTACGGCAATGGTTACGGTAAGACGGACGGTCAAGATAACCTCTATCCGTTCTATGAGAACTTCTATGCGGGTGGTTTTTCGACCTTGCGAGGGTTTAGTTCAAACTCTGCCGGACCACGAGCGGTATATCGTAGCTACTCTGATAGCAACAACGGTACCGAAATTGCGACCAAAGAGTCAGTCGGCGGGAACGCGGTAGCGTTAGCCAGTGCTGAACTGATTGTGCCAACGCCATTTGTGTCTGAAGAGATGCAAAATCAAATACGCACCAGTGTCTTCTTTGATATGGCGAGTGTGTGGGATACTGAATTCCAATATAACAAAGATGGCGCCTCGTACGGCAATAAGTACTACTACGATTATTCGGATCCAACCAAATATCGTTCATCGTATGGTGCTGCACTACAGTGGATTTCACCGATGGGACCGTTGGTCTTTTCTGTGGCGAAACCAATTAAAAAATACGAAGGTGATGATGAAGAATTCTTTACCTTCACCATTGGCAAAACCTTTTAATAGGGGATTTAATTTTGAACAATATCTTCAAAGCAGCAGGTGTAAGCCTCGTTATTCTTAGCTCTTCATTTTTTGCCAATGCGGCTCAAGCAGCGCAAAAAATTGGCTATATTAATACCGCTCAAGTGTTCCATGAGTTGCCACAACGTAAAGTCGTACTACAAAAATTGCAGTCGGAATTTAAAGATAAAGCGGCAGAGCTGAAAAGCATTAAGTCTCAAGCTGAAAAAAAGATGGAAAAGCTTAAGCGTGACTCTTCACTGATGAGCGATGATGATCGTGATAAATTACGTGTTGAAATCAGCCAGTTACAAAGCAATTATAAAATTAAAGGTCAATCTTTAGAGAAAGCGACTCAGCGTCGTGAAGCACAAGAAAAACAAAAACTGTTTAAAGTCATTCAAAATGCCGTGCAAAAAGTCGCGAAAAAAGATGGCTATGATATGATCATTGATATCAGTGCGATGCAATATGGCAAGCCTGAATACGATATTTCTAAAGAAGTCATTAAATCTATTAAGTAATCGAAACTATGAGTACATTAACGTTAGCCGAATTGGCGACTATTACAGGCGGAGAGCTTTATGGCGATCGTGATGCGGTCGTCTCATCAGTATCTCCGATGGAGCGCGCAGGGGAAGGCGATGTTTCTTTCTTGTCGAACTCAAAATACAGCCAATACCTCGCGGATTGCAAAGCAACCGTTATCATGGTGAAAGCCTCAGAACGCGATTTATGTTCGTCTAACGTACTCGTTGTGCCGGATCCTTACGTTGCATTTGCTCGGGTTGCACAGGCTTTGGATTTGACGCCTTCGCCCGCAGTCGACATTGCAAAAACGGCAGTGATTGCCGATGACGCTATCGTTGGTAACAACGTCTCAATCGGCGCGAATGCGGTCATTGAGTCCGGTGTAGAGCTGGGTGATGATGTGGTAATTGGCGCCGGCTGTTTCATTGGTAAAAATGCCAAAATAGGTCAACATACCAAATTATGGTCAAATGTTTCTATTTACCACAATGTTGTGATTGGTGAGCATTGTTTAGTGCAAGCCAATACTGTGATTGGTTCGGATGGCTTTGGTTATGCCAATGAGAAAGGTGAGTGGGTGAAAATCCCTCAACTGGGCTCGGTGATCATTGGTAATCGAGTTGAGATTGGTGCGTGTACGACGATTGACCGTGGTGCGCTTGATGACACCATCATTGAAGATAATGTGATTCTGGATAACCAGATGCAAATCGCGCATAACGTGCATATCGGTTATGGTACCGCGATAGCTGGTGGAACCATTGTTGCCGGAAGCACCAGCATTGGTAAGTACTGTATTATTGGTGGCGCAGCAGTGCTTAATGGTCACATTTCAATTGCTGATGGGGTGACCATTACCGGTATGGGAATGGTGATGCGTAGTATCGAAGAGAAAGGCGTCTATTCCTCTGGTATCCCATTACAAACCAATAAAGAGTGGCGGAAAACAGCCGCTCGCGTACATCGTATTGATGATCTCTTCAAGCGATTACGGACCTTAGAAAAGCAGAGTGAGCAAAAAACAGACGTTTAATTCGCTTTTTTATTAAAAAGGCTCGCATGTCGCGAGCTTTTTTCGTCTATAATGCCCGCAGATAATCTTGATATAATGAATAGGACTATGACTTTGACTACCGAAAAGAAAACGATGGATATTACTGAAATTCAGTCTCTCCTTCCTCACCGTTACCCATTTTTATTAATTGATCGTGTAACGGATTATGAAGAAGGCAATTATTTAGTAGGTCTAAAAAACGTTTCAGTCAATGAGCCACAGTTTACGGGGCATTTTCCCCAGTTACCGGTTTTCCCTGGCGTGCTTATTTTAGAAGCTATGGCACAAGCGACTGGCTTATTAGCGTTTAGAACCTTTGGTGCGCCAAAAGAAAACGAATTGTATTATTTCGCGAGCGTTGATAACGCGAAATTCCGTCGCCCAGTATTACCCGGTGATCAATTAATTGTAAAAGTTGATTTCTTAAAAGAGCGTCGAGGTATCGCGCTATTCAATGGTACCGCAACTGTTGATGGTGAAGTGGTATGTTCGGCTGAACTAAAATGTGCGCGTCGAGAGTTTTAATATGATCCACGAATCAGCACAAATCCATCCTTCCGCGGTGGTTGAAGAGGGAGCCGTGATTGGCGCTAACGTCAAAATCGGCCCATTTTGCTACGTTGATAGCAAAGTTGAGATTGGTGAAGGCACCGAACTAACCTCGCATGTTGTGGTTAAAGGCCCGACTCAAATTGGTAAAGGCAACCGTATTTTCCAATTTGCTTCTATCGGCGAAGAGTGCCAAGACCTGAAATACAAAGGGGAAGACACGCGCTTGGTCATTGGCGACAACAATATGATCCGCGAAAGTGTCACTATGCACCGAGGCACCATCCAAGATTCAGGACTGACGCAGGTTGGCAGTAATAACTTGTTCATGATCAATGCCCACGTCGCTCATGATTGCATCGTTGGGGATCACTGCATCTTTGCCAATAATGCGACCTTAGCTGGACACGTGATCGTGGAGAACAATGCGATTGTTGGTGGAATGTGTGCGATTCATCAGTTCTGTCGAATTGGCGCTCATGCGATGCTAGGTGGCGGATCTATCGTTGTGCAAGATGTTCCTCCCTTTGTGATGGCGCAAGGCAATCACTGCGCACCATTTGGTGTGAATATCGAAGGGTTAAAGCGTCGTGGTTTTGAAAAGCCTCAGATTCATGCCATTCGTCGTGCGTACAAAGCGATGTATCGTTCGGGACTGACTTTAGCTGAAGCCAAGACTGAAATCGCGAAAGATGCTGAAGATTTCCCTGTTGTTCAGCACCTTCTTGATTTCCTCTCAAACTCCACACGCGGTATTATTCGTTAATCGGAGTGTGGCTTGAGATAAAAAGATCGCTGCTTTCGAGGAGCGATCTTTTGTATTTTATGAATAGGGACTTCTGAGTCTTTATCCATAAAGTTGCCCCTAGTGAGTGTTACCAGAGGATGAGCACGTTGGAAAAACCATTGCGTATCGGTATTGTTGTCGGAGAAATGTCGGGCGATACCTTAGGAGAGGGCTTTATCAAAGCCATTAAAGCTCAGTATCCCCAGGCTGAGTTTGTCGGCATTGGCGGCCCAAAGATGAAGGCACTTGGCTGCGAATCTTTGTTCGATATGGAAGAGTTATCAGTGATGGGGCTGGTTGAAGTTTTAGGGTGCCTGCCGCGTTTATTAAAGATCAAAGCCGAGTTAGTTCGTTATTTTACTGACAATCCGCCCGATGTCTTTGTGGGCATTGATGCGCCAGATTTTAATTTACGTTTAGAGCGCAATTTAAAAGATGCGGGCATCAAAACCGTGCATTATGTGAGTCCATCGGTATGGGCATGGCGGCAAAATCGCATTCACAAAATTGCCGCCGCAACACACTTAGTTTTAGCCTTTCTACCGTTTGAAAAAGCGTTCTATGATCGCTTTAATGTGCCTTGTGAATTTATTGGCCATACCCTAGCTGACGCCATCCCGATGCGTACCGATAAAACAGCGGCTCAAGCGAAACTGGGGTTAGATCCTCATTCTCAATGGTTGGCTGTCTTGCCTGGCAGTCGTGGGGCGGAGATGAAGTTGTTAGCGGAGCCGTTTATTGAAACGTGTCGCCGACTAAAGCAATCTCACGATCGGCTGGAATTTGTCGTGGCTTTGGTGAATGAAAAGCGCCGCGCCGAATTTGAAGAAGTATGGCAACGGGTCGCACCAGAGCTTAACTTTGTACTGGTCAACGATACGGCCACTGATGTTATCACCGCCTCAGATGCGGTTATGTTGGCTTCTGGAACGGTAGCTTTGGAGTGCATGTTACTGAAACGACCGATGGTTGTCGGCTACAAAGTGAATGCGATCACTGCCTTTTTGGCCAAGCGTTTACTGAAAACCGATTATGTGTCATTGCCGAATATTTTGGCGAAAAAGGAATTAGTCAAAGAATTACTTCAAGAAGAATGTACGGTGGATAATCTGACGTATCATGTCGCGCAGCTACTGGATAGCGAGAATCAGGCCATGCTGGATGAATTTGATGACATGCACCAGTGGATTCGTAAAGACGCTGATACGCAAGCCGCTCAAGCTGTGTTAAACCTGATTGGACGATCTCATGCCTAATGCTGCCAAACAAGAGTTACCCCCTTTTGAATACCCGCCAACCTTTCGCGTATTTGCTGGAGTCGATGAAGTAGGTCGAGGGCCGTTAGTGGGAGATGTGGTGACCGCCGCGGTGATTCTTGACCCGTTACGTCCCATTGCTGGGTTGACCGACTCAAAAAAACTGTCGGATAAAAAACGCCAAGCATTATTTGTTGAAATCAAGGCTAACGCATTGGCATGGTCGGTTGGGCGCTGTTCTCCTGAGGAAATCGACCAGCTTAATATTTTGCAAGCCACAATGGTCGCGATGCAACGTGCTGTTGCAGGACTGCCTGTCACGCCTGAGATGGTGTTGATCGACGGTAATCGTACCCCTGAATTGCCCATGCCGGCTCAAGCCGTGGTGAAAGGGGATTTGCGCGTGGCAGAAATCAGTGCCGCGTCCATTATTGCCAAAGTGGTGCGGGATAAAGAAATGGACGAGCTCGACGCGCAATATCCCCAGTTCGGTTTTGCCAAGCATAAAGGCTATCCCACCAAAGCCCATTTTGCGGCAATAGAGCAACATGGCGTGATTGAGCAGCATCGTAAAAGTTTTGGACCGGTTAAGCGCGCTTTAGGGCTTGCGTAAACGCTGTTGTTCGCCGTCTATTTCTCGTAACATAACTATGAACCAATATAACGCTTAGTAGCCAGGATTAAATTGAATGTCAGACCCCAAGTTTATTCATTTACGCATTCACAGTGACTACTCCATGGTCGATGGCTTAGGCAAAGTGCCGCCATTAGTTAAGAAAGTGGCTGAGATGGGTATGCCAGCCATGGCATTGACCGATTTCACTAACTTATGTGGATTGGTTAAGTTTTATGATAATGCCCATAAAAATGGTGTTAAACCGATCATTGGTGCCGATTTTGCTATGCGTTCAGCCGCCTTTGGGGATGAACTGACCAAAATCACGGTGTTGGCAAAAAATAATATTGGTTACAAAAACCTGACCCTGCTGATCTCGGATGCTTATCTACGTGGACATGTCCAGCACCAGCCTGTTATCGAGAAAGAATGGTTAGCCAAGTACGCTGAGGGCCTGATTATTCTCTCTGGTGGTAAGTGGGGGGAAATTGGTCAAGCTTTACTCAAAGGCAATATGGAAACAGTGCAGGAATGCACCCAGTTCTATCAGACGCATTTTCCTGATCATTTCTATTTAGAATTAACCCGAACAGGTCGCCTCGACGAAGAGAATTACTTGCACTTTGTCTTAGATGTCGCGCATGACTATGATCTTCCTGTCGTTGCGACGAATGATGTGGTGTTCCTCTCAGAAGATTTGTTCGACGCTCATGAGATACGTGTTGCGATTCATGATGGTTATACCCTAGTGGACCCTCGTCGTCCCAAACATTATAGCCCGCAGCAATATCTGCGTAGTGAAGACGAAATGTGTGAGCTGTTTGCCGACATTCCAGAAGCACTACAAAATACCGTCGAGATTGCCAAACGTTGTAACGTGACGGTTCGTCTTGGTGAGTATTTCTTGCCGAATTTCCCAACTGGCGGTTTAGAAATAGACGATTTTCTGATCAAGAAATCTTGGGAAGGATTAGAAGAGCGCTTGGAATTTCTCTATCCCGATGAGAAAGAGAGACAAGCGAAACGACCGGAATACGATGCGCGTTTAGAGCGAGAGTTAGGCGTTATCAACCAAATGGGCTTCCCCGGATACTTTTTGATCGTTATGGAGTTTATCCAGTGGTCAAAAGATAACGATATTCCTGTGGGACCAGGTCGAGGCTCCGGTGCGGGCTCCTTGGTGGCGTACGCGTTGAAAATTACCGATTTAGACCCGTTGCGCTACGATTTGCTGTTTGAACGTTTCTTGAACCCAGAACGTGTTTCCATGCCCGACTTTGATGTCGATTTTTGTATGGATAAGCGCGATCTCGTGATCGACCACGTGGCGGATATGTATGGTCGAGATGCCGTATCGCAGATCATTACCTTTGGTACGATGGCCGCAAAAGCGGTAATTCGCGATGTGGGCCGGGTTCTTGGGCATCCTTACGGCTTTGTGGATCGTATTTCAAAGATGGTGCCGCCTGATCCCGGAATGACGCTGGAAAAGGCCTTTAAAGCGGAACCTGCATTGGTGGAAGCCTATGAAGGCGATGAGGAAATCAAAGAACTTATCGACATGTGTCGTATCTTGGAAGGATCGACTCGAAATGCAGGTAAACACGCGGGTGGGGTGGTGATTTCTCCCACTGCGATCACCGATTTTGCCCCTTTGTATTGTGATGCCGAAGGCAATCATCCGGTTACCCAGTTTGATAAAAATGATGTGGAAACCGCAGGTCTTGTTAAGTTTGACTTTTTAGGCTTGCGTACCCTCACCATCATTGATTGGGCGTTGGGTATGATTAACCCACGTCAGAAAAAACAAGGCTTAGAGCCGGTTTGCATTGATGCGATAAATTTGGAAGATCCCGCGTCCTTTACGATTTTGAAAAACTCAGAAACCACCGCCGTATTCCAGCTGGAATCACGAGGAATGAAAGAGTTGATCAAACGCCTCCAGCCAGACTGTTTCGAAGATATCATCGCTTTGGTGGCTTTATTCCGTCCCGGGCCATTGCAATCGGGGATGGTGGATAACTTTATTGACCGTAAGCACGGTAATGAAGAGATTTCCTATCCCGATGTAAAGTGGCAGCATGAGTCGTTAAAAGAAATTCTCGAACCGACGTATGGCATTATCTTGTACCAAGAACAGGTCATGCAGATTGCTCAGGTTCTAGCGGGGTATACCTTAGGCGGCGCGGATATGTTGCGTCGTGCAATGGGTAAGAAAAAGCCGGAAGAAATGGCCAAGCAACGGGCTATTTTCCAAAAGGGAGCGGAAGAAAACGGTATTGATGGCGAACTTGCCATGAAAATATTCGATTTGGTTGAGAAGTTTGCAGGTTATGGCTTTAACAAATCTCACTCCGCCGCTTATGCATTGGTGTCGTATCAGACCTTATGGCTAAAAACCCATTTCCCTGCGGAGTTTATGGCGGCCGTGATGACGGCCGACATGGATAACACCGAAAAAGTCGTTGGTTTGGTCGATGAATGTGCGCGCATGAAGCTCTCGGTATTGCCTCCTGACGTCAATGTGGGGCAGTATCGTTTTACCGTCGACGATGACGGAGCAATCGTGTATGGTATTGGCGCAGTCAAAGGCGTGGGCGAGAGCCCCATCGATGCTATTTTAGAAGCTCGCGAAAAAGGCGGGTATTTTAAAGATTTGTTCGATTTCTGCGCCCGCGTCGATTTAAAACGCGTGAATAAGCGTGTTATTGAAAAACTGATTTTAGCCGGAGCGTTAGATCGTCTCGGTCCACACCGTGCGGCGATGATGGCCTCGGTTGAAGAAGCGGTAAAATCTGCGCACCAATTCCATCAGGCGGAGTCTTACGGCCAAACGGACATGTTTGGTGTGCTGATGGATGCGCCTGAAGAAGTCGAGCAAAAATACATACAAGTCCCTAAGTGGCCAGAAAAAGTATGGCTAGAAGGGGAAAGAGATACCCTTGGACTATACTTAACCGGACATCCGGTTAACGAATATGTACGTGAGCTCAAAAACTACACGGATTGTCGCCTGAACGAGGCGGTACCAACACGTCGCGATCAGTCAGTGACCGTCGCTGGGTTGGTGATTGCAGCTCGCGTAATGACCACAAAACGTGGTTCGCGGATTGGATTAATGACCATTGATGACCGTTCGGGACGAATGGAGGTCATGTTGTTCTCTGATGCGCTAGATCGCTATGCGGAATTATTGGAAAAAGATAAAATACTGGTAATTTCCGGACAGGTCAGCTTTGATGACTTCAATGGTGGTCTTAAAATGTCAGCGCGTGAAGTCATGGATTTGGGCAGCGCGCGTGAAAAATATGCCCGGGGCCTATCGCTATCACTTGAACAATCACAAGTAAATGGGTCGTTTTTTGAGCGTTTTAATGAGATATTAGAACCTCACCGAGCAGGAACAGTTCCTGTCAATGTATATTACCAGCGCGCGAATGCACGTGCACGGATAGCTCTTGGTACCGAGTGGCGTGTCACGCCCAACGATACATTGTTAGATGAATTAAAACAGTTACTTGGTAATGACCAGGTAGAACTTGAATTTAACTAGACTCAACGATAGATAAGCAGTTGAGTAAGAAAGGATCGTTAGATGAGCCTCAATTTCCTAGATTTTGAAAAACCGATTGTAGAACTGGAAGCCAAAATTCAGGCACTGCGTGATGTCTCTGTTCACGGTGGTGATACGGCTGTGGATCTTGATAAAGAGATCGAACAGTTAGAGAAAAAATGCCTAGAGCTTAAAAAGAAAACCTTTGGTGATTTAGGCGCTTGGCAGGTTGCTCAACTGGCCCGTCACCCACAGCGTCCTCATACATTGGACTACGTGGAACAGATGTTGACTGAGTTCGATGAACTTGCCGGTGATCGTGCATTTGCCGATGATAAAGCGATTGTCGGTGGTATGGCTCGTTTAGATGGTCGTCCTGTGATGATTATCGGTCATCAGAAAGGCCGTGAAACACGCGAAAAAGTGAAGCGTAACTTTGGTATGCCAAGACCGGAAGGGTATCGTAAAGCGAAGCGTTTGATGGAAATGGCTGAGCGCTTCAATATGCCGATCATTACGTTTATTGATACGGCTGGTGCTTATCCTGGTGTTGGCGCAGAAGAACGTGGTCAATCGGAAGCGATCGCAACCAACTTAAAAGTGATGTCTGGTCTGAATGTTCCAGTGATTTGTAACGTGGTCGGTGAAGGCGGCTCTGGTGGCGCCTTGGCGATCGGTGTGGGTGATTATGTCAACATGTTGCAGTACTCGACCTACTCGGTTATTTCACCGGAAGGGTGTGCATCGATTTTATGGCGTGATTCTGATAAAGCCCCTCAAGCAGCTGATGCGATGGGTTTGGTAGCCCCACGTTTGAAAGAACTGGAGCTTATCGATGAAATCATTGAAGAGCCTCTTGGTGGCGCTCATCGTGATTACAAACTCATGGCCGCAAATATGAAATCAACATTGTTGCGTCAGCTTGCTGAGCTGGATAACTTATCATCAGACGAACTTTTGGATCGTCGTTATAACCGTTTAATGCAATACGGTTACTGCTAAGTTTTCGCCAAGATTGGATGAAAAAGGGTTGACTAAGGTCAGCCCTTTTTGTTTTTCAAACAACGCGGTAGACTGAATACCCGACCGCTCTTAGAAGATGATTATGAGTTCTCTTTACACCACGTTTAAGCAGCAATTGCGCGCAATGCCGTCGACTCGGTTCGTATTAGCCTTTAGTGGCGGGGTTGATTCACGGGTATTACTGGATCTATTGGCGCGTTATCAGCGGGAACATCATTGTGAATGTTTGGCTGTCCATGTGCACCACGGCTTAAGTCCAAATGCTGACGATTGGGCTCAGCGGTGTCAATACTGGGGAGAGCAAACGGGGATTCCTGTGGTGACCGAGTATGCGGACATTCAACGAGAGTCCGGCATGAGTCTTGAGCAGGTGGCGCGCGAGGCACGCTATGCACTGCTTGCGAAACATGTTCAAGCCGAAACCTGTTTACTGCTTGGTCAGCATGCAGACGATCAATTGGAAACATTCTTGCTCGCGATGAAGCGCGGCAGTGGCCCGAAAGGTTTGGCGGCGATGGCGAAATGCGACCGCTTTGCCGATGGCCAGCGTTTACGACCTTTATTGACGCATCGCCGAAGCGAGATTGAAGCGTATGCCACGCAACACCATCTCCAATGGGTGAGCGACGAAAGTAACCAAGATGAGCGCTTTGATCGCAATTTTTTACGCCATCAAATTACGCCGAATTTGATCGCGCGCTGGCCTAATATTCATGCCTCGATTCAACGTTCAGCCGAGTTGTGCGCTGAACAAGAAGACGTTATGGCGAGTTTATTAAAAGATAAACTTAAGTCACTTCTTCATGAGGATAAAAGTTTAGCGATCCAAGCTCTATGTGATGAGTCTGCGGCTGTGCGTCATCAACTTTTTCGTCATTGGTTGAATCGGCTGGGAGTAGCAATGCCAAGCCGCCGCCATACCCAAATGATATGGGATGAGGTGGCGCAAGCCGATCAAGATGCCAATCCTTTGCTTAATTTGGGGGAACATCATATTCGCCGCTTTCAAGGGCGCTTGTACTGTGTGCCTCATCACGATGATATCAGTCAGTGGCAACACGTATTGCATTGTGATTGTCCCCTGCATTTACCCAATCATTTAGGTACGCTCAGTTTACAGACTGGGTCGGGAGATGGGCTTGCAATGACCTTACCCAAGGGATATGAACCGAGTCGATTGCGGGTGTCATTTGATCCGAGTGGGCGCGAAGCTAAGCCTGAAGGGCGAGCCGGACGGAGAAAATTAAAGAAGCTTTATCAAGAAATGGGGATTCCTAGCTGGCATAGACGGCAGTATCCGATTATTTTATATGATGAACAGGTCGTTGCTGTCGCGGGTTTGTTTGTGTCGCAGGCGTTTTCAGGTCAAGAATATACGCTCAAATGGCAACGAGATTAATTTTATAGGGGCTCGCCTGAAAAGGAAGGAATAGAGAGAAATGTCAATGAAAGTATGGTCACTCGCTTTGGTCATCGGCGTGTGCTTGAGTGCTCAAACGTATGCGGCTGGTAATCCAGCTGCGGGGCAAAATAAGGCGGCGAGATGTTTAGGGTGTCACGGGAAAGATGGCGTGGCGGTCATACCGGGCTACCCCAATCTAAAAGGGCAGAATGAACAGTACCTTGTCGAATCGATGCAGGCCTATAAAAAAGGCCGTCGGACGGGCGGTTTGGCAGGCATGATGAAATCACAAGTTGCCGGGCTTAGTGATCAAGATATTGATGATATTGCCGCGTATTTTGCGAACTTGTAACCAATATACCAAGGGTATTAGACAGCAGATTTTCGTTTGATTGTTTTTTCCAGCTGAATAATAATGCCGTTGATAAAGACGTTTAAGGGATGAACATGAAAAAAATAGAAGCGATTATTAAGCCATTTAAGCTTGATGATGTTCGTGAAGCATTGGCGGATGTCGGGATTACTGGGATGACGGTGTCGGAAGTAAAAGGATTCGGTCGTCAAAAAGGTCACACTGAGTTGTACCGTGGCGCTGAATATATGGTCGATTTTCTACCAAAAGTGAAGCTTGAAATCGTAGTGGGCGATGATGTGGTGGATCAGTGCGTGGACACCATCATTGAAGTTGCACAAACGGGTAAAATTGGCGATGGTAAAATCTTTATCACCGACATTGCTCGCGTGGTGAGAATTCGTACTGGCGAAGAAGACGAAGAGGCGATTTAACCCGACGCTCTAGTGATGTAGACCACCTTGGTGAAGAGAGTAATAAGGAGCAGCAGCTCCTTATTTTATGCGGGGTAACGCGATGAAAAAAAGATATGTTTTTTATTCAGGTTTGTTGGTTATTGGCTCAGGGGTGACGAGTTTTTTATCCGTCTTCTCTGTGCCAAGACACCCACAATTACTGACCGTGAATCGTGATAAACAAGTCAGCCCGAGTGTTTGTTACCAAAGTCCATCGTCTGCCCACATTGATAAAAATGGGCGTTTGAATTTATTAGTTTGGAATATTTACAAACAAAAGCGGCAACAGTGGTCCAAAGCACTCAGTCGGTATAGTCAGCATTCGGATCTGGTCTTTTTACAAGAGGCCAGTATGACCAATCGTCTCAAGGATTGGATTAATCGACACCATTGGGATGGCACGCAAGCGAACGCCTTTCGTATTTTGGGAGATTCGACTGGGGTGCTTAACTTAGCGAAAACGATGCCCAGTTTGGCGTGTGCTTATACGGAAGTTGAGCCATGGATTCGTTTGCCTAAATCGGGTATTTATGCCGAATACGCGCTCAGTAATGGGCAAACGCTGGCCAGTGTGAATATCCACGCGGTGAACTTTACGTATGGAACCGCTCAGTATAAAGAGCAAATTCAGCGGCTTATTGATCGTTTATCTCGACATAAAGGGCCGATCATTATTGCTGGTGATTTCAATAGTTGGAGTGATAAACGTATGCGTGTGCTGCATAAGGCGCTCACGGAAATGGGGCTCAAGGAGGTCTCTTTTCATCCTGATAACCGCATTCGTTTTATGACAGGGTTAGTTCTCGATCACGTATTTTATCGAGGATTGACGTTGAAAAAAGCCCAGGTTCCGACGTCAGATGCCTCCGATCATAATCCGATGCTGGTGTCGTTTGAACTTGAGTAAAAAAAAAGAGTCCATTGCTGGACTCTTTTTTTGTTAGATGCTGACTTTGGTTACGTCCACATACAGTTTCAGTTTTTGGTGAGGCTGCAGATATTTTTGATTGGCTAAATTGTTCCATTGAATAATATCTTTGCTTTTCACTTTGAACTTGGCTGCGATTGCACTGATGGTGTCGCCGTCACGTACGCGGTAGTTGACCGTACGTATAATCGCACCTTCTGAGCTATCTTTCCAAATCACCAATTTCTGTCCGATGCTCAACGTATCGAGTGGGCTCATACCATTCCATTTCGCCAGTGAGCGATAGGGCACATTATTTTTGCGAGCGATCGTCCACAAACTTTCACCAGAAGCGACGGTATGCAGTATTTTATACTGACCTCGTGCCATCGACTGTAATCGGCGTAAACGATTTTTCGCAGTGAGCGCATAGGCTTTGGCGTCTTTTACGGAGTTTGGAATCATCAAATATTGACCGACACGGATGGTGGAGCCGGAAAGGTTATTCGCTTTTTCTATGACTTGTGTGGTCGTACGGTGTTGTTTGGCGATCACACTTAAACTGTCACCCGCTTTGACTTTATAACGAACGAGTTTCAAGCCTTGCCCCGCATGGGCTGCCAAGCTTTTCTTGAATTCAGCAACGTGTCCAACGGGAATTAACAGTTGATGTGGGCCATTCGGTGCCGTCGCCCAGCGATTGTAAGCGGGGTTATAACTTTGCAGTTCTTTGACCGACATGCCTGCATATTTCGCCGCAATCGCAAGATCTAATTGTTCGTCCGGATCGACCAGTTGTAATACCGGCTTATTTGGAATCAGCGGTAACTCCACTCCATACTTTTCTTGATGCGCGACGATGTCCGCTAAAGCTAAGAGCTTGGGTACATAACCACTGGTTTCTTCAGGAAGGTCGAGCGAGAAAAAGTCCGTCGGTTTGTTGAGTCGGCGATTTTGTCGAATGGCTCGTGAAACACGGCCGCCCCCACTATTGTAGGCAGCAATGGCTTGAAACCAGTTTTCATCAAAACGTTTTCCGAGTACGGTTAAATAAGACAGCGCTGCATCGGTGGCTGCATCCACATCTCGGCGGCCGTCATACCAAAAATTTTGCTGGAGACCATACATTTTGCCCGTCGCTGGCACAAACTGCCATAAACCTGCGGCACTTCCGTGGGAATACGCAAAGGCATCGAAGGCGCTCTCAACAACAGGCAGCAATGCCAGTTCCAGAGGTAACCCCCGATCTTCAATTTTTTGTGTAATTAAATACAGGAAGGGTTTGGCGCGCTCTGCGACAATTTGCAAATGTTTGGGATGGGTTAAATACCAAGTGCGATAATATTGTACAGACTTTGTATTGGGAACTTGCAGTTTGAACTGCATACCAATGCGTTTCCACAAGTCGGTTTGTTCTTGTGGTGTCTGTTTACGTGGCTTCTTTACAGATTTAGCGACCGGTTGAGCTGGGCTTTGTATCGTTGCCGGCGTCCCGGTCTGAGACGTTGTCGGATCCCCATTCGTCTCCGAAGTGGATTGGTGCTCGGGTGGGATGGCTTGGCAGCCCGAGAGCAACAAAGCCACGACCCAAGGAAAATGTACTCGCATGTAAGACAGCCTTATTTCTGAATGGCAGCTGATAATACTTGCCAGCTCACTGTGCTGACAAGTAAGAAAACGTTAAAATTCGTTTTTCCACTCACGTAGTGCTGTGAAAATGGAAAGTGGTTTCGTATCAAGAGTACGATTAGTGACTGATTTAATTACGGTGTTTTCCGTTGTTCTTAAAAAAGGATTAATCGCTTTTTGTACTTTCAATGTTGTTGGTAATGTGGATTTGTCCTGCGCTCTTAAGCGAATGACGTCGTCCCGATAATGTTTTAATGCTTGATTGTCTGGCTCTACCG